>NZ_AWQQ01000102.1 GCF_002607855.1 Desulforamulus profundi | reverse complement strand
TTCAATGATATTGTTTTACCGGACCGGCCGGTTTATTTATTCAAACTGTTCGAGAAGGATTCCGGTGTTGTTCAAATTGAACTTTTGGGAGAAACCCTGGCAGTGGATATCCCGGCCGTTAAAAACAGGGCTGACAGCTACCTGCTTGTGGCAAAACAAAAGCTGCAGGAGGTAAAATCAGATCCCCGTTTAATTGAGGAAGTAGCCAACGTTAAAAAGGTGATGCAGGAACCGTGGAATGCCTGGTGGGAATCCGAGAAAGTCAGGGCGGTACACCAGTGGGTAAAAGAACGGATCTAGCGTCTTGTACAAGTTGAAGCAAGGCTTAACCGGTGCTATAATGAAAGAGTATGTCGTTTTTCGGAGTAGGAGGGAGTATGAATGGCAACGCCCCAAAATCGTATTCGAAACTTTTGCATTATAGCACACATTGATCACGGTAAATCCACCCTGGCTGATAGAATATTAGAACAGACCGGCGCCTCAGTGAAAGGGAAATGACTGAGCAGGTGCTGGATAAAATGGATTTAGAAAGGGAAAGAGGCATTACCATCAAGCTGCAGGCGGTCCGCCTCTTTTACAAGGCTTCCGACGGGGAAGAGTACCAGCTGAATTTGATTGATACTCCCGGTCACGTAGATTTTACCTATGAAGTTTCACGAAGCCTGGCAGCCTGTGAAGGGGCCCTGCTGGTTGTGGACGCCTCCCAGGGGATTGAAGCCCAAACCCTGGCCAATGTTTATTTAGCATTAGAAAATGACCTGGAAATTATCCCGGTCATTAATAAAATTGACCTGCCCAGTGCCGAACCGGAGCGGGTAAAGCAGGAAATCGAGGACGTAATCGGCTTGGACACTTCCGAGGCCGTACTGGCTTCGGCCAAAACCGGCATTGGTATCAACGAGATCCTGGAACAGGTGGTCACCAAGATTCCCCCGCCGCAGGGTGATCCCAATGCCCCCCTGCAGGCCCTGATTTTTGATTCCCACTATGACGCCTATCGAGGGGTCATTGCCTATATTCGAATTGTTCAGGGAACCCTCAAGCCAGGGATGCGCATCCGTATGATGGCGACACAAAAGGAATTCGAGGTCACCGAAGTGGGTGTTTTTAACCCCAATATGATTTTCGTGGACCAGCTCAGTACCGGCGAAGTTGGTTTTGTGGCCGCCAGTATGAAGAACGTTCAGGATGTGCGGGTGGGTGACACCGTTACCTCCGCCCAAAAGCCGGCGCCGGAACCGCTGCCGGGCTACCGCAAGGTGACTCCGATGGTGTTCTGCGGCTTGTACCCGGTGGATACCGTTGAATATGAGGATTTAAGGGACGCTCTGGATAAGCTGAGATTAAACGACGCTTCCTTAATTTACGAGCCTGAGACTTCCGAGGCCCTGGCTTTGGTTTCCGCTGCGGATTTTTAGGACTGCTGCACATGGAAATTATCCAGGAACGCCTGGAACGTGAATACGGTCTCAATCTTATTACCACCGCCCCCAGTGTTGTTTACCGTGTGACCACCACCAAGGGTGAAGTGCTGGAGATCGATAACCCCGCCAACTTACCCCCGGTCAACAACATTGAAATGATAGAAGAGCCCTATGTGAAAGCCACCGTGATGGTGCCCAAAGACTTTGTGGGCACGGTTATGGATCTGTGCCAGGGCAAGCGGGGCATTTACAATAACATGGAGTACATGGGCGTTAACCGGGTGATGCTGACCTATGAAATTCCCTTATCGGAAATTATTTATGACTTCTTTGACCAGTTGAAATCAAGAACCAGGGGCTACGCTTCCCTGGACTATGAGATGTTGGGTTACCAGGAATCCGACCTGGTCAAAATGGATATTATGCTCAATGGGGAGGTCCTGGATGCCCTGTCCTGTATTGTGCACCGGGAAAGGGCCTATACCCGGGGCAGAGCGCTGGTGGAAAAGCTGCGTTCCTTGATCCCCAGGCATATGTTTGAGATTCCGGTCCAGGCAGCCATCGGCAACAAAATTATCGCCCGGGAAACCGTCAAGGCCATGCGCAAAGACGTTCTGGCCAAGTGTTACGGCGGTGATATCAGCCGTAAGAGAAAGCTGCTGGAGAAACAAAAAGAGGGTAAAAGACGCATGAAACAGGTGGGGAATGTGGAGATTCCCCAGGAAGCTTTTATGGCAGTTTTAAGTATTGAAGAATAGGTGTGAGTCAGCGCAATGAGCTGTTATCTGAGGCACCTGAAGCCGGTGCTGGAAAAGGTCGGCTGCGGGACGTTAACCAGGGACCAGCGAAAAGTGGTGGACAACACCGTCCGCAGCATTACCGGCGCCCGGGGGAATGTCCTGATTTGGCCGGTGGTCAAGGAGTGGCTGGAGGATTCAGTCAACCAGGAACGCCTGATTAAGGAAATTAAGAATAAGCTGGTGGATCCATGCCAATAGGTTTATACATTCACGTACCCTTTTGTTTGCAAAAGTGCCTGTACTGTGATTTTGCTTCCTATCCCATCGAACAGGGGCAGGTTGAGCAGTACATGCGGGGCCTGGGACAGGAAATTGATTATTACAGGGCAACCCTTGCCCCTGAACAAAAACAAATAGCTACTATTTTTGTGGGCGGTGGTACGCCCACTTGCCTTATGTCCGGGCAGTTGGCGGGTATTTTGGAGCAGGTGTCTCGGGTCTTTACCATCGTCACGGGGGCTGAAATCACCACCGAAGCAAACCCGGGAACGGTAACCCTGGCGTCCCTGCGGGAACTAAGGGCAGCAGGCTTTAACCGCCTGAGCCTGGGGGTGCAATCCACCCACCGGGAACTGCTCCGTGTCATCGGACGCATCCACGACTTTGACCAGGCCAGACAAGCGGTACATTTTGCCCGGGCGGCAGGTTTTGAGAACCTCAACCTTGACTTAATGTTTGGTTTGCCCACACAGACTGCCGCCCGCTGGCGGCAGTCTGTGTCTGAGATAGTGAATTTACAACCGGATCATGTTTCTTGTTACAGCCTGCAGTTGGAAGAGGGAACTCCCTTGACCCGGGCCGTTGACCAGGGTAGATTGGCTGCCTGCCCGGAAGAACTGGAGCTGGAGATGTATCGCATCGTTATAGAAATATTGGGCACAGCAGGCTATGAACACTATGAAATTTCAAACTTTGCCCGACCGGGGTACCGGTGCCGGCATAACTTGCTTTACTGGCACAACCAGGAGTACCTCGGACTGGGCCCCGCCGCCCACTCGCACCTAAACCAGTCAAGATGGGGAAATGTGGAGGATATTGATCAATACGTCTCTTTACTTCAAGCGGGCCAAAGGCCTACAGAAGAGATTCAATCACTTTCCGAAGGGGAACAGATGGAAGAGACTGTGTTCTTAGGCTTAAGGTTGATCCCGGGAGTAAACCTTGCTGATTTTCGCCAAAGATTTGGCATAGGTCTGACGGAAGTCTTTGGGAGACAGGTCAGAGAGTTAGAAAAGAAGGGTTTAGTAGAGCTGGTGGATGGGTATCTTAGATTAACAGGAAAAGGTTTACCGCTGGCTAATCAGGTATTCGCAGAATTTGTATAAACCCATTATGTTGCCGCTAATTCTTGAAAAAATAAAAAATTAAGCTGATGGCCGACGGCTGATGGTCAAATTGGTATCCTTGACAAAGTTTTTTCCATTTGCTAAATTTTAAATTAGATTAGCACTCATCAAATTAGAGTGCTAACACCCTTTAAGGGTGAGGCAGGGGGTGTGCCGACGTGAAAATGGATGAACGTAAACAGCAGATCCTGTTGGCCATCATAAAAGATTACATTAGCACCGCGGAGCCGGTTGGTTCCCGGACCATTTCCCGCAAATACAAACTGGGGGTCAGTCCGGCCACCATCCGGAATGAAATGGCGGATTTGGAGGAAATGGGGTTTATCGAGCAGCCCCATACTTCCGCCGGCCGGATTCCTTCCAACCTCGGTTACCGCTACTATGTGGATTGCCTGATGCAGTTGGAGCAGCTAACCGAGCAAGAAGAAGGGACCATCCGCAGCGGCTACGAAAACAAGGTCCGGGAAGTGGCAGAGGTTCTTAACCGCACCGGCAGAATGCTGGCGCAGCTTACCAATTACACCGCCCTTGTGCAGACGCCCCAGTTGGGCAAGTGCTCCTACAAACATATTCAACTGGTCTTGATGGGGCCGGCCCAGGCCATCATCATTGTGGTGATGGATACGGGTGCTGTGCACCACCAAATGATGTCCGTGCCGGAGAACATCACCCAGCAGGACCTGGATCAGATTTCCGGCGTGCTGAATGCCAAACTCCAGGGCAAGACCATGGGCAGCATCAGGCTTACCCTGATCAAGGAGATTTACTTCGAGCTGGCCAGGCACCGGAATATTTTGGATTTAGCCATAGAATTAATGCAGGACCGCATCGCCTCGGCAAGGAGGATAAATCTACCTTGAAGGGGTATTTAATATTTTGAATCAGCCGGAGTTTCACAATGTAGATAAGGTGAAAGTGCTGCTGTCCCTTTTGGAACAGGAGGATACTTTACGGGATATACTGGAAACACCAGGGGATTCCCAGGGTATTACCATAAAAATCGGCAGCGAAAATAGCCGGCAGGAGATACAAAACTGCAGCATGATTACCGCCACCTACCAGGTGGGGGATAAAATCCTGGGAACCATTGGTATATTGGGACCCACCCGGATGGATTACGCCCGGGTGGTTACTGTGATTGATTGCATGTCCCGTAATCTTTCCCGCACCCTGGAGCGTTTGCTGAAGGGTCAGGGTTAATTTTAAGGAGGAACTTTTCCGTGAGTCTCAAACAACAGGCCAGTCAGGGTGCCGAGATCAATGAAAAATTGGCTGCCCTGATGACCAACTCAAATGCGGTCCGGGCCATTGCCTCTGCCGTTGAAGGCACCCTGGGGCCAAAGGGCTTGGATACCATGCTGGTGGATAAATTCGGTGAGGTGGTCATCACCAACGACGGGGTAACCATTCTTACCATGATGGAAGCCAACCACCCGGCTGCCCGGATGGTCATTAATATTGCCAAATCCCAGCAGGAAGAGATCGGGGACGGCACCACCACCGCCACCGTCATGGCCG
>NZ_AWQQ01000101.1 GCF_002607855.1 Desulforamulus profundi | reverse complement strand
CTACCCAAACCGAAAATTTATTTCAGTATATTATCGGCTTAGTAGTGCTTAGGCATAAGTGCAAATCTCCAAGTGAGGAGCCGTGTGCGTGAATAGCGCAAGCACGGTTCTGTGAGGGTTGTGTGTTCAATTTAGCCATGGAGCAAATATTGTGGCACTCCCAGAGGAAACGGGGAGAAACGGTGAAAACAAACCTGCTTCTAAAGTTAGAGAGACGCACTTCTACTCGACAATGGTTAATACTACCAACAAAGGAGATGACCATTTATGCAGGACTTACAGGACAAAACTATCAAGGAACTGGCAAAGGATTGCCGCACTGTGGATGATGTACATGAGATGCTCAAGAACCTATTCAAGGACACCCTCCAGCAGATATTCGAGGCTGAGATTGAAGAACATCTCGGTATAGAAAACACAGCATTGATGGCAATAATACCGGTAACAGTCGTAACGGCTATAACAAGAAAACTATCCAAACCAAGTTTGGTAAAACAGAGATTGAAGTCCCACGGGATCGTAATGGTGAATTTGAGCCCAGGATTATCGGCAAATATGAAAAGACATCTAACCAGCTTGAAGACCAGATTATAGCTATGTACGCCAAGGGAATGTCTACCCGCGATATTGAGGACCATATGAGGAACATCTACGGTATTGATGTATCACCTACCATGGTCAGTAAAATAACAGACAAAATATTACCAATGGTAGTCGAATGGCAATCCCGGACACTTGACCGTGTATACCCTATTGTTTTCTTAGATGCTATTCACTTCAAGGTACGCAAGGATAGCCGGGTAATAAACAAGGCAGCCTACAGTGTATTAGGCATTAATATGACCGGCCAAAAAGAAATACTGGGTATCTGGATTGGGGAAAATGAAAGTGCCAGCTTTTGGCTTGGCGTATGTAATGAACTCAAAAACAGAGGCGTAGAAGACATCCTGATCGCCTGTAAAGACGGGCTTTCCGGGTTTTCCGAGGCTATCAACACTGTTTTCCCCAAAACCGAGATTCAGCTTTGTATTATCCACCAAATCCGCAACTCCCTGAAGTATGTATCATACAAAGAACAAAAAGAGTTGATGGCTGATCTCAAACAAGTATACCAGGCGTTAACCCTTGAGGAAGCAGAACTGGCCTTTGAAATATTCAAAGAAAACTGGGGCAAAGAGCATCCCATCATAATTCGTTCCTGGGAGAAAAACTGGCTTGAGCTAACAGCCTATTTTAAGTACCCCTACGAAATGCGCAGAATGATTTATACAACCAATATCATCGAGGGCGGTGTTTGTCAAGATAGTTGTCGCTAATACGTTCAATTTTTTTTGTATTAAACCCACCGCCGGTCTTGACTCCATGTGCTAATAATGGGGTAACCCGACCGACGGATATACGCCAACTAGAAACCTGTATACGGTCGGGTAAATTAACCCTAGCACATGGGTCAAGACTCTTCGCTTCGCTACGACCGCAAGCGGCGGCTACTGGTAGTTAGGGCAATGTTCCCCTCCCTCTGGAGACCGCCTGCTTTATTAATTTTAGGATGTACACTTTTCCTTCGTTTTTGATTGTTCGGTGCGTTCGGGATTAAGCCAAACGATATCATCTAATGTCCAGTCTCTGATTGAGCCAGCCCATCTCTCTGGGTGCTTTGATTTAGCTTCTTCATAAACCCGTTTTCTCTGCTCCAGAATTTGTGTTGAGAGACCGTTATGTCTTTGTTTTGGGGTCAGGAAATTAAGCCACTGTGTCTGTGTTCCTGGTTGTACCATGTTACAAATGTTAGCACCATTGCCTTGCCTCAGTTAGTGTTGCAAATCCTTTGGTAGGGTAATTAGGGCGGTATTTGCATGTACGGAAGATGGATTCAGCGTATGGGTTGTCGTTGCTTACTCTAGGGCGGCTTCTTGATGGAGTTATCCCCAACTGATAGAGGGTTTCCAGTAGGGTTGCCCCTTTCATAGGGCTGCCGTTGTCTGAATGCAAGACTAATGGCTGGTTAACTAACGTGCGTTTTTCAGATATTATTGCCCGCCGTACTAATATACTGGCGTTCTCAGATAATTCTTCGGTCCATATATCCCAAGCAACTATTTTGCGGCTGAATAGATCCAAAATCAGATATAGATAGAAATAGATTCCCTTAGCTGGCCCTGGAAGCCATGTGATATCCCACATCCAGACTTGATTAGGTCCGGTGGCACAATGTGTTGAAATGGGTTTTGAACATGGTCTTTTAGCCCTTCCACGATGGTGTTGCATGTTATTTTCTTTCAGCACTCTGTAAAATGTTGACTCAGAAGCTATATAAATGCCTTCATCAGCTAGTCTAGGAGGGTGTTGAAAAAACCCCTTTAAAACCCTAATTTTACTTCTTTCAAAAAATAAAATTTACATTAATTAACAGTAGTGACCCACTTTTTTTAGATTTTAAGACGAAAACTAATATTTTTTGAGTATATTACCTCCCATTTTCCAGTATTTGTCATGCAATTGGGCGCACTTATCCTATAATCGCAGGTAATGGCTCTTTGGCAATTTG
>NZ_AWQQ01000100.1 GCF_002607855.1 Desulforamulus profundi | reverse complement strand
CTTATATGCATTACTATCGGGTCTAGCCTTTTAACATAAGTATTTCATCATAATACCTAGTTTACTAAAAACTGGGCCCTTAAGGAATACCCTTAAGTCTAACAACAGGACCCAAAAGCATTTTTCTAAGACAAATAGCCCATAAATAAAAGTGTACCGCCCTGTGAAGGGGCGATACACCTTTTAGCTTACATTTATATTCGTTAGTTTTTCTTCGGTCCCTTGGCCATTAAATAATCGTGAATGCTCTGGGCGGCAACCCGTCCGGCACCCATGGCCTTGATTACGGTGGCAGCCCCGGTTACCACATCGCCGCCGGCATAAACGCCTTCTTTGGATGTTTTGCCAAAGTCGTCGGCAACAATGTTGCCCCGCTTGTTGGTTTCCAAATCCGGTGTGGTTTTGGTAATCAGCGGGTTCGGTCCCTGGCCGATGGCCACGATGGTAACATCGACGGGAAGCACGAATTCGGAGCCCGGTATGGCCACCGGCTTCCGGCGGCCGGAGGCATCCGGTTCGCCCAGTTCCATCTTAATGCATTCCAGACCCGTCAGCCAGCCCTCTTCGTTGCCGATGTAGCGGGTGGGGTTGGTCAGGAAGAGGAACTTGACGCCTTCTTCTTCGGCATGCTCGATTTCTTCCAGACGGGCAGGCAGCTCGGCCCGGGAACGACGGTACACGATATAAACTTCTTCGGCGCCCAGGCGGAGGGCGGTACGGGCTGCGTCCATGGCTACGTTGCCGCCGCCCAGGACAGCCACCTTCTTGCCGACCTTAATCGGGGTATCGCACTCGGGGAAGCAGTAAGCTTTCATTAAATTGGAGCGAGTCAGGAACTCGTTGGCGGAATAAACCCCGTTGAAGTTCTCGCCGGGCAGGTTCATGAAGTAGGGTGTTCCTGCACCGGTGCCCAGGAAGACAGCGTCATATCCTTCTTCTTCAAACAGTTCATCCAGGGAGCAATTTGCCCGACGATGGCGTTGGTTTCAATTTCCACGCCCATCTTTTTCAAGTTTTCAATTTCCTTTTGCACAATCCGCTTGGGCAAACGGAACTCGGGAATACCATACATGAGAACACCGCCGGGTGTGTGCAGCGCTTCAAAGATGGTTACGCTGTGGCCCCAGCGTGCCAGGTCGGCGGCACAGGCCAGACCGGCAGGACCGGAACCAACAATGGCCACTTTATAACCGGTGGGTTCTGCCTTTTCAATCTCTTCTTCTTTATTTACGATGTAGTCGCCCACAAAACGCTCCAGACGGCCAATGCCGACGGGCTCGTTTTTCTTGCCCACAACACAGAATTTTTCGCACTGGTGTTCCTGGGGGCATACCCGTCCGCAAACCGCGGGCAGAGCGTTGGTGCGTTTGATAACCTTGGCGGCTTCATCAAATTTTCTTTCTTTAACCAGAGCGATAAACTCCGGAATGTCTACACTAACAGGGCAGCCCTGCTTACAGAAAGGCTTTTTACAGTTAAGGCAGCGCTCGGCTTCGGCCACTGCTAATTCTTCGGTGTATCCCAGGGCCACTTCATCAAAGTTTTTTGCCCGTACCTGGGGGTCCTGATGGGGCATAGGATGCTTTTTCGGAATAATTTGTTTAGCCATGGCATTTACCTCCTCCACCACAGCCACAACCGCCCCGGTTCAGAGCGTGCTGTTCTTCGGATTTATACTTGCGGGAACGCATTAACTGTTCTTCAAAATCAACTAAATGACCATCGAATTCAGGGCCGTCTACACAGACGAACCGGGTTTCTCCTCCCACCGTTACCCGGCAGGCGCCGCACATGCCTGTGCCGTCCACCATAATGGAGTTCAAGCTGACCATGGTCTTGATTTCATATTCTTTGGTCAGGTTAGCAACCGCCCGCATCATGGGCAGGGGGCCAATGGCCATGACCAGATCGGGTTTTCCCGCACTTTCAATATATTCCCGCAGGACGTCAGTTACAAAGCCCTTGCGGACATAGGAACCGTCATCGGTGGTCACCAGCAGTTCGTGGCATGCGTCCTTCATACGCTCTTCCCAGAAAATCAGTTCTTTGTTACGAGCGCCCATGATGCCAACAACGTGGTTGCCTGCGGCCTTCATATCCCTGGCGATGGGGAAAACCGGAGCCACCCCGACACCCCCCGCAACCATAACTACTTACCAACCTTTCTACATGAGAAGGAACACCCAGGGGGCCCACGAAATCCTCACGGCATCACCGGCATTCAGTTGGCTAATTTTTGGTGGAATAACCGGCCTCCGCAAATA
>NZ_AWQQ01000099.1 GCF_002607855.1 Desulforamulus profundi | reverse complement strand
GACCAATTGGCCAGATTCAGGAAAATTATCGGTAGCGAAAAGTTCAGAGAAATATTTACGAGGGATACGCAAGCAACGCGCATACCCCATTTCGGAATGTACACAGGAAGAACGCCTTATTCCGGCGACGCAAAACCTGCAAACAGTCGTGAATTAGCGAATACGTTCCGTGAGAACTATCTGATAGACGACACCGCCGACGAAGAAACCCAACGGCGGCAAGCCAACAACATTAACGGCTTAAGAGCATAAACAAATACCCCGCCAGATTTGGAGAGAATGGACTTCAGATTTTCATTGAGAACTTGGAGAAAAACATCCATGTGCCATCTCCGTACGATGCCGAACTCATAACTCGCTTCGAGATGCAGGGGTGTCCGCCGGATATCCTGATTACGAACTACTCTATGTTGGAGTATATGCTTATGCGTCAACGAGAAGCCAACATATGGGATAAAACAAAACATTGGCTTAACGACTCCAAAGACAACAGACTTCTCATCGTTTTAGATGAGGCGCATATGTATCGTGGCTCCGCTGGCGGGGAAATTGCGCTCTTGTTGGAGCGTCTGTTCTATCGCTTAGGGATTTCAATTGACAGGGTTCAGTTTATCCTTACCACCGCAAGTATGCCTCAAAACGAACAAGAAGCGATTAATGCATTTTACTCTGGGCTTACTGGGAAAGAGTCCTCTTCTTGCGAGTTTCTGTTCGGCGCAAAAGAGGATGTTCCCGAAGACTTGGAGGTTAAGACAGACATTGATGCATTAGCATCGATTGGCTCTGACCAAGTACAAGGCGAAGGTATTACTAACAGAATTAAGAGTTTCGCGGATGCGGTTTTCCGTTGCAACTTACAGGATGACATTAGCCAAAGTCATGCTCAAGAATGGCTATACGACAATCTGCCTAAATACGAAGCGTTTGTTTTGCTGAACAAACTATGTCGTGATGGAGCAAAATCATATAGCGAGATTAAGAATACGCTATTCGGAAACAGTGCGAATGCCGAAAAAGCGCTCGACGCTTTATTGGCTTTGGTTTCCCTTGCCGCAAAGGATGGGAATATCCTGTTCCCTGTACGGCTTCATATGTTTTTGCGCGGACTTCAAGGGCTGTATGCGTGTTCCAACCCGAAATGCTCCTGCGCAAAATACTCCGAAAGCGAAAAACTCCCTCTTGGTAGGGTTATCTCTATCCCGAAGGACAAGTGCGAGTGCGGCGGCAGAATATACGAACTCGTTAACCACATAAAATGTGGGGCGTTATATCTACGAGTCTATGTTCAGAAGAACGAAGGACAGCCGTATTGGTATGTCTTCCCTGAACGTGGCTTGAACGGGGATGCTAATTCGCTCAATGAAATGCTTCTCTATGTAGTTCCCGAGAACTATCAAAGAAGAAAGAACGATAAGATTGGCGCGCTTGACCCATTGACGGGGAAACTGTATACGTCGCCCCAAGACGATGATAATTTGCTCACCGTCGTATATAGTGATAAATTCGACGCAAAGTCTCGGTCGTTTAACTTTGGCGTTTGCCCCAAATGCAAAAAACCTATGCCTTTGAAGAAACCCGTTGATTTATCTACCAAAGGTAACATTCCATTTTATAACCTGACAAAGGCACAGTTTGAACTTCAGCCTCCGAAGTCAGACTTAATCAATCAAGGGAAAAAAGTCTTGCTGTTCTCAGACTCACGCCAGAACGCTGCAAAACTTGCATTAGACCTGTCAAAATCATCTGACGCAGACGCTTTCCGTCAGGCTGTTATGTTTGCGTCGCTCCTTCTGCAAGTTGACGGGAAAGAACACTCTTTATCTGACTTATACCCGGCGTTTTTGGATGTTTGCATCCAAAACAGCTTACATTCTTCAGCGGGAAAAGCAAGGAGAAATTTGAAAACGACAAGCGACTGTTTAGGGACAAAAAAAGCAGAGTGGAGAGGCGAGGAAGAGCCATTGACTATTCTGCAGTAGCTTCAGAGTATCAGACATTACCCGATGACTACTATGAGCAGTTGCTAACTTTCTTCACAGAAAGCCCTCGTTCTTTTAAGGACATTGGCATTGGATTTTTAACCCCTGTATCTTCTGTTCTCGACGATTGCGTATTTGATTTGGAGGACGTTGGAGTAACCATAGATAAGGGTATTCTTTACCAATTGCTTGTGCTGTTGTTCTGGGATGTTATGGACGATAGTGCAGCTCTTGGAGAAATAATTCAAGACGATGTCAGAAAAGGTCTACCCGGCAGGAGCAAAAATCAGATATTTGGTTTGGGCTTTGAATTCTCAACTGAATTAGACAAAGGGCTTGTTCAGCGAATCCAAGAACTGTTGAACCTCGATAATCAAACGACAGCAAAAATCGCAAATAAGGTGCGGGACTTGTTTTTCGCTTCCTCAGCAAACAATCGCTACTACATTAAGTTAGCTGCAGTAAAGATTGAGTTTGCCGGCAAAGACTTCATTTGGTATCGCTGCGTAAAATGCGGGAAACTATCTCCGTTCAAAATTGGGGATTATTGCGGCGCTTGTTTTGATTCAACGGATTTAGTACCTATTGGCGAATCCGATTTGTCCCGCTTTGACTTTTGGCGGATACCGGTTCTGAACGCCTTAAACAAAATCGAAACCATTCACACAATTGATACCGAAGAGCACACAGCGCAATTGTCCCATAAAGAAATCCGAAGCGATACTTGGAGCCGCACAGAAAAGTATGAGATGCGCTTCCAAGACATCAACGCAGGTGAAAACGGCGAGGATTCCATTGATGTTTTGAGTTGCACGACTACTATGGAAGTTGGTATTGATATCGGTTCGTTGACTGCTGTCGGACTTCGCAACATACCGCCTATGAGAGAAAACTACCAACAGCGTGCGGGACGTGCCGGACGTAAAAATGCAGGCATATCCACAATCGTAACATACGCTTCCGGCGGAACGCACGACAGCCATTACTTTTTGCATCCTGACGAGATGATTTCCGGCTCGCCGCGTAAGCCGTGGATAGACCGCAACAATCCCAAAATCAAGCAGCGCCATTTTAATATGCTGGCTTTGAATGGATTCATGTCCACTCCCGATATGAAAACCCAATTCGACGGCATTGTTGACATAGGTATAATATCATTCTGCGAACAATACGGCGAGAACTTCATAGCGTTTGCGCAAGCTATGGATTTACCAACCGATGAGACAATCAGGCAATTCCGCGAAATCTGCAAGAATGTCTTAGCTGAAGGCAAGCGTGATGAGTATATTAACAACGACAAAGAAACGCCGGCGTTTGATGTTTTCTACCGCGAAGGCTTTATTCCCTCATACTCGTTCCCCAAAAATGTTGTACGGTTTTTCGTTGAGAAAGAATCTGAACGTGGTAAAAACGCTCCTCGGGATATTCAATATGCGCCAGAGCGAGATATTGCGGTAGCTCTTAGTGAATACGCACCCGGTCGCTTTGTTACGATAGACAAAAAAATATTTAAGAGCGGCGGCATTTACGCCAATCCTCGACCGAGGGGTTTTGAAACGAACCAAGCCGAGTTCTATTTCAAGAACAATGACTATTATAAAGATATCTACATCTGTTCCGATTGCAACTGGTTTGGCTTGAAGCAAGAGGATTCTCCCGGCATGGTTTGTCCGTATTGCGGCGCAGCCATAGTTCGGAATAAGATGTTGCGTCCTTGGGGATTTTCTCCTGTCAAAGGTGATGAAGTAAAGTTCGAAGACGAGGATGAACAATACACCTATGCTGAGGCTCCATATTATTCCTATGTACCCGAAGACACAAGGATGGATAATTACGGGCGGAGCAATATCCGTTTTGCTAATCTTCCTGACAGAAAAGTATTGACTGTTAATATGGGAAAAAGTAAAAACGGCTTCAACGTCTGCAAAAAGTGCGGTGGCGCAGAGGTCGCAGATGCGAACCCCAACGGGACATTTTCTTTCTCGCAACCATACCACGATAACCACCCTTTGTGCCGTCACGATGGTACTGTAGCTACCAATATCTTTCTGGGGTATGAATTCTTGACGGATATGTTCATGTTGGACATATCCTACCATTCCGCGAAACTTGTGGGCAACAGCAATGCGGAAGAGAAAAGCATACTTCGGGCGGCTGTAACGACCTTGCACGAAGCACTAAAGAAGGCTGTTTCGCTTGTTCTTGACATTGATTACAATGAAATCAGC
>NZ_AWQQ01000098.1 GCF_002607855.1 Desulforamulus profundi | reverse complement strand
AACACATTATCCTACGCCGGAGGCGTTGCAACATTTAATCAAAGAATGCGGCATTGACTTGATTGTCGGGGATGACAGCCAGGTTTTCACGAATACCGGCAAAACTCCTTATTTATCACTATCCAATGTAAATGAATCATTTCTCTGCTTTAAGGGTTTTATAAACCTTGCCCACTGTATTACGAGGGTTATAAAGGAGAATCATTAAACACCGGATGAATATAAACAGAATCTTTCCCTTTGTGGGGGCAAGAATACTTAAAACGGGAGCAGCCGTGGCTCTGGCAGTGTATATCTGCACCCTGCTGAAATTGGATCCAAAAGTATTTGCAGGTGTAAGCGCCGTCATCAATGTCCAACCTTCCATTTATCGTTCCTTTCGGAACGCTGTGGAACAAGTCCTAACCCATGTCATCTCGGTGATCATCGCCGTCGTTTGTGGTTATGCCTTTGGCACCGGCCCCCTGATTATCGGGCTGGCGACCATCATCATTATTACCACCAATGTCAAATTAAATCTTAAACAGGGTGTATCCATGGGGGTTGTGGCCGGGATATTTGTGTTGGACGCACCGCAGCAAGATTTTTTAAGCCATGCCCTTACCCGGTCCTATGTCATTTTTGTCGGGTTGGGCGCTGCCCTGTTCATCAACAGCTTTTTGCCTCAGCCACGCTACAGCAGCAGTTTTTTATCCCACCTGGGAAAATTTAATGAAGGATCGGCAAAGTTTTTTGTGGAGTTGGTCAAGGGCTTTATAAAACTTGAGCCAATCAGTGCGAAAGACTATGAAGTAAAGCGGACAGAGATCAAAGACCTTCTGAGAACAACAAGAGACCTGTTTGAACTACACAAGGAACAAAATCACTATTTGAAACATGTTCCCGGCGAGAAACAGGATTTATGGGAGAAATACCTGGACTTTAATGTTAAATTGTTTTATAAGAGCCAGGAAATATACAGCGCCACCCTGCAGCGGTTGGAATGGCGAAAAGAGCGGGGAGATCCCCCTATATCCAATGAATTTTACATGGTTCTTGGCATGCTGGAGAGAGGCATCCACTCCTTTGAGAAATTAAACGATGATTTACATCGATATGTTTTGCAGGGAGAACCCCTGGTACCGGTACAATTCAATGAGCAGTTTTGGGAAGAATTAAGCTATTTTATCGACCGGTGGCACACCAGGATGACCGGTGCCGACTTTTTACATGCCTTTATGTACGTGTCTGCGGTAGCCAGCGATATTAAGTGGGCCAACAGGAGTATCAAGGAATTTTCCCCTGTTAAAACACAAGGTGAAGTATAAACCTGCCGCTTTTTGGCAGGGTTGTTTATATTTAGCTTACCAAGGAAAATCTTTATGAATCACAATTGAATTAGATTTTTCATAGATTGGTAGAAAAAAGGGGTTGATACGATGCCTTATGCAGAATCCTGCTCCACGACCTACTGGCTGCCTATTATCTGCTGCGTTTTTCTTTTCCTGCTTATAATTGCGATTATCGTACTGCTGATTTGGTTCCTGTAATCCACAGGCAATCATCAATGGAAGCACTGCCCAGGCAGTGCTTTTTTCGTGCATGGATGTATTACCGGTCTCCTAAAAAGCTAAACTAGAAAAGGCAGAATTCAAAGTAAGAAAAGGGTAACGAAAATGTACATAAAAGAACCTTATAAAAAACACAGGTATTACTGGATCTTGCTTGGTCTTTTACTTATTCTTTTACCTCTGGGGATTTATTTAAAGGGAATGGCGGTAAAATCAGAGGCCCAGAACAGAGCGGCCAAGCCCCAACGAAAACCCCTGGAACAGCGTACAATCATTATTGACCCCGGGCACGGCGGCACTGATCCCGGGGCCTGCCGGGCGGGGGTTATGGAAAAGGACATTAACCTGGCCATTGCCAAACGGGTGGCCCGGCATGCTGCAGGCTATGAAGTAAAATTTACCCGGGATAAAGATGTTGATTTTACAAAGCACGGTGTTTATACAAAAGAAGCAGAGCGGCAGGATCTGGACCAAAGGATTGAAATGGCCCGCAGTTTGGGCGGGGAGGTTTTTGTCAGTATCCATGTAAATACCGGACTGGGTCAGGACGGGGGAGCCATTATTTATTATGATCAGAACAATCAAGGCAGTGTCCGACTGGCCAGGATCATTCAAAAAGAAATGAACGAACTATCCGGTATGTCTAAAAGGCCGAGAGCGGATCACTTTTATCTTTTTGAGCATTTAAACATTCCTGTCATCATTATCGA
>NZ_AWQQ01000097.1 GCF_002607855.1 Desulforamulus profundi | reverse complement strand
TTTCAATAACCCGCCTTATGGCGGTGACTCCCTGGCTGGTCACYAGTTCGACAAAAAGCTATAAAAAGTACCCGTTGYGTTTTTTTTTGATATGTTATGTTCAGTATCAGGAAGTCGAAGCTGGAAGGATCTTGAAGAACAAAGGGAGTCTGATGTGTTTGCCGCGCCGTCTGAAGCATGCGCCTGCCGGAAAAGGCAGGCAAGGAGGTGAAGAATTTTGTTACTTTTTCAACCCCGAGATCCCTCTCAAAAAAAGTAATAGTGATTTGGAGGCAAACCGGGTGTAGCCTGACAACCTTGTTCCCATAGTATGCCATCCAGAACCACTATTACAATTCCATTTAACCATTTATTCTGAAAATCTTCAATCCCCAGAGGCTTCAATCAAAAATGAGGAGGTTTTATAATGAGATCGGTTAAACAAAAACTGAGTTTGGTTCTCGTGCTTGCCTTACTGGTTAACATGTTGTTGCCGGGCATGGGTGCGTTTGCCGCTGAAACAAATAATTTTGTAGTTCCTGGTAGCGGCGAACAGATACTTATATCTCCGGATACGTCTAATTGGGGAGAGCAAACCAGTACAACGGAATCAAATGCTGGTGCAAGTAGTCAATTTAATAATGACAAGGAAGAGGCAATTGGGAATCAGATATTAGATTCTAATAAAGACGTAATTGGGAATGATGTAGAGATACAAGGTCTGCCAGCAGTTGTCGCAGCAGCATTAGCCTGGGTTGCTAAAAAGTTAGCGGTAAAAGTCTACAACAAAGTCTGGCCAATAATTAAAGACAAACTAACTAAAGTAGTAAAAGATGTAGCAAATAAATATAATGACTTAACTGTAGAAGGGCCAGGAAGAGGAGAACAAGTATTTGCGCTAAAAAGTAAAAAGCATGGTCATAAAAGTGAAGATTACCAAGTGTTCCGGCTAGACATAAAATTATTAAAAAAATATGATGGCTACTATATCTGGCCACATTACCATATTAAGCCGAATTTGAATGATCATAATAATTTAGCACCTGGCGATGGGTATATTTACTGGGGTAAAGACAAACCGCCTGGTTTTGGCTGGCAAAATATTTAATTGTTTAGAATAAGTTTTCTTAATAGTTAAATAGTTGCAGAAATGTACTTGTGTTAGGATTGCGTCAATGTCATTTTTTACGATTGATTACTATGGCTTTGACCAATCCTAGTTATTTGTATATAATTTAATAGTTGTTATTATAAAGTAAGGAGGTAATCTAAGAATGAGTAAGTATCTAAAGTTTTTCTATTGCTGCTTGGATACGAGCAACCCAATTGATTCAAAGATAATGGAGATCATTACTCGTATATTGGGAGAAGAACCATCGGAAGGGGTGGAGGGTAGATTTACAATATATGGACCAATAGATAATAGCAATACTATACAATATAGAATTAAATTAACAGACGAAGATATTTTAATGCTGCATAGTCAAATCAATAAACTTGGAGTTGACTTTAATAGTATATTTAAAAGGGACTGGAGACATTTTCATATTGCTTTATATAAGGAAATAATTAATAATGATGATGAGGATGATAGTTGGAAACTAGAACACGAGGGAACAGCATGTGAGAAAGAGGATGATAGTTGGGATGTATATTACGTAGTAGGCCATCTTCATAAATATATGGGAACACATGGAGAACATTTTATTTTTAATGTGCCTAATGATGAGATAAATAGTCTTGAAGATATTAAAGAGAGGTTTAAAAAATGGGTAGATGAACAAAAAGAAAAGATTGCAAAAAAACAGCAAATCAATAGAATTAGGTTTTTTAATAGTTAAATAGTTGCAGAAATGTACTTGTGTTAGGGTGAATGGGTGAATGGTAACACTGTTTCTGCAAAGGATATATAAAGCATGGAAAAGGCTAAAGTAGGATAGGAATTTGCTTTTTCCATCTCGGCAATAACACAGTATATTACTACTCGTCAAACATAAAATTGTAGCCGATTTATGCATATTTACCGGATTTTTATAAACGATAGCCCGGCTGTTTCACCAAAAAGGACAGGCAGGCAGACTCTCATGCCAAAATGTGCGCACAATCAAACAAGCCATGACAGATTCCATGTAACAACACGTGAACAATCCTCATAGCCCTATACTGTCCAAATCGTGAACCTATCTTGATAAGACCCCTAAGCTAAATACAGTCCTCATAAGGTGTCAACTGGGAATATTCATCCTCATACGGCATTTGGGAGGGGTTAAGGGGTCAGGCTTGACTTATTGACTTGTTGGCCCGGAGCGGAATAGTCTAACGCTGTCATCAAGTAGAAATAAAACATAATAAATCAAAAAGTCAAGCCTGACCCCCTTTTACCCCTAATAAATCAAAAAGTCAAGCCTGACCCCCTTTTACCCCCTTTTACCCTTCCCAATACATGATTTTACATGGGGTATGCGCAAAACAGCACAGAATTGCAGTATTTAGAGAGAGAATCGGCGCGGATTCCATAAACATCCAAATCAACGGCGTTTCGGACATGGATATGCCGTTAGATGGCCAGCCCTTTCTGAGCATCAATATTCGGCGAAATATCAAGAATAATCATCATAATCTGGTGTCAACTGAGAATAGCTATCATCCGCATAAACTATCTGGGAATAGCCATCACAACTCAACTCCGGTGTCGCTTCCGGAATATGTTTGACCGCATTGAAGTCAGGCGGGTCGTGATTCCGTGACTCCCAGAGATTAAGGTGAAGCAAGATCTTCTTGATTGTCTCCGGGGATTCGATAAAGGAGACGATGCGCATTGAGCCATTGCACTTGGGACACAGCAAGGGATCGGCGTGGTATACCTTTTGGATCAAGCGCGCTTAAGTTTGCGAAACTCTGTTCGCGAAATCCCGGATTCAACAAGGGCCGGCATTTGATCGCCGGTAGCCGATTTTTTCCGGAGTCCCCGCGACTTGTTCGAGTAATAACCGTAGTACCTGACGAGCTGTTCTCCTTTGTTTGGGATATGGGTGATAAGCTGAGCCAGCCAATCCAGCGCCGCAAAGGTTCTGGATGTTCTGCCGTCCTTGGCTATGTAAACAACTTTGGCCACACCGTCCTTGGTCTGGGCGGCGGGAATGTAAGTCATGCGTTCTTGCGAAATAGGCGCCCGGATAATGTATTGCGCCAACCGTTCAATCCCTTCTTGGTCCGATGGCCAAATGGCTTCGCCGCAATACACGTTAAACCCGCTGTGATGCCAGCTCAGCATGTTCTTAATGATCAAGCCGGTGATTTTCCCCTCGTTTTTCAGCATCTTGAGGACTTCCAGGCGAAACGCGGTTTCCAAGTCCGAAGGGTTCGGCCTTGGCCCGGCCGCAAATCCGCCATTCCCGTAAAAGCAACTGTCGGTAGCGATGATGTGAAGGTGGGGGTTGAAGTTCTGAAAATCCCCAAAAGTCTGTACGGCGATCACCGCTCCCGGGACAGCGTCGTCAAAGGCGGCGCCTTGCTTCAAGTAGCCGGACAGCACCGTCCAGGCACATTGGCTCAACTTCGCCAAAAGCCTGCGGTCGAACATGAAGTAGATTCTCAGTCTTTTCGGAATGCTGAAAACCCACTGGCGGTGCGGTACCTGTTTCAGCACTTCGCCGTACAGCCATTCACCGAACTCGACCACCGTTTCTGGTGGCAGGAAGGACAAAAGTGGCGGCGTTTGCACGAAAAGGCCAACAAGTATCTTCCGCTGTCTTCCGGTCTGTTTGGGGCAGGATTACAGATAACCCGCCTTATGGCGGTGACTCCCTGGCTGGTTACTAGTTCGACAAAAAGCTACAAAAAGTACCCGTTGCTTTTTTTTTGATATGTTATGTTCAGTATCAGGAAGTCGAAGCTGGAAGGATCTTGAAGAACAAAGGGAGTCTGATGTGTTTGCCGCGCCGTCTGAAGCATGCGCCTGCCGGAAAAGGCAGGCAAGGAGGTGAAGAATTTTGTTACTTTTTCAACCCCGAGATCCCTCTCAAAAAAGTAATAGTGATTTGGAGGCAAACCGGGTGTAGCCTGACAACCTTGTTCCCATAGTATGCCATCCAGAACCACTATTACAATTCCATTTAACCATTTATTCTGAAAATCTTCAATCCCCAGAGGCTTCATCAAAAATGAGGAGGTTTTATAATGAGATCGGTTAAACAAAAACTGAGTTTGGTTCTCGTGCTTGCCTTACTGGTTAACATGTTGTTGCCGGGCATGGGTGCGTTTGCCGCTGAAACAAATAATTTTGTAGTTCCTGGTAGCGGCGAACAGATACTTATATCTCCGGATACGTCTAATTGGGGAGAGCAAACCAGTACAACGGAA
>NZ_AWQQ01000096.1 GCF_002607855.1 Desulforamulus profundi | reverse complement strand
GAGAAACCGGCACAGAGGATGAACTCAGTGATGTTCCGGACTGGGCCAAGGGAGTTGTAACTAAGGCCAAAGCCAAGGGAATCATTAACCTTAACCGCTTCCACTCCGGCGTTCAGGCCAGCCGGGTGCAGTCTATGGTCTGGGTTGCCAAGGCCATGGGATTGGAGCCGGTGGACACCTCCAGCCTACCTTTTAAAGACGGTCTTTTAGTATCCCCGGAAGATATCGGCTATGTCATGGCCCTGTATAACGAAGGAATTGTCAAGGCCCCGGCGGCATGCTGAACCCCAACAGTTCCATTACCCGGGCCCAGATTGCCGCTCTTATTGACAGGGTTCTCACCGAACAACAGCAGCAAAACCAGGACGCCAATGCACTTCAGGCAGTTGAAACGGTGGACGGCAACCAGGTGCTGAAAATTGGCACAGGCGATAATGCCAGCGAAGTGGTTCTAGCTCAAGATGCCGTCATCTTCGTTAACGGTCAGAGGGCCGAAGCATCCGATCTGGTAGCCGGTTCCCCGGTAAGAGTGGTGACCAATGAAGAAGGCCAGGCCGTTTTAATTGAACAAACCGTTGAGACAACTCAGCAAGAGAATGCATCAACGGATACAAATACAGATACAACAACTGAGGAGAGTACCGAGGGCAATACAACCACTGCCGGTGAGACAGAAACTACCGGGGAAAATGCCACTGCTGACACGGGTGCTGCTTCCTAACGACAAGTAAAATATAAGGTAAACATAATTGAGCCACGCAATGCGTGGCTCAAAGTGTTAATAAATAAGGGTTACTCTCTCCGAATTGGCAAGAGCGTTCCGTTATCCACAGCGAACGACTTAACTGTCTTGTACCCATGAGCACTTAACAAGCGGCGTAATCACTCAGTCCACCTTTTCACAAGGTCGTTCTCCAGTCCCAAGCGGTCCAGAATACGTCCTACCGTCTGGTCAACGATGTCCTGGACGGATGCAGGCCGGTGGTAAAACGTAGGCATGGGAGGCAGAATCACCGCCCCGGCTCGCGCCAGTTTTAGCATGTTTTCCAGATGAATGACGTTTAAGGGCGTTTCCCTTGGCACCAAAATCAAAGGCCGGCCTTCCTTCAGAGTGACATCGGCAGCCCGGACGATCAGGTTTTCAGCGTAACCATGGGCCAGTCCCGCCAGCGTTTTCATGCTGCAAGGGGCGATCACCATCCCCTGGTGCCGGAAGGACCCGCTGGATATGGCAGCCGCCAGGTCATCCTCAGCATAAAAAACGTCTGCCAGTTCAGCCACTTCTCCCGGTGTATAGGATGTTTCCAGCTCAATGGTGCGCCTGGCCCACCGGCTCAGAATAAGGTGGGTTTTCACATCCATTTTTTTAATTGCTTTAAAAGGGTGATTCCGTATAGTACACCGGTAGCCCCGGTGATCGCAACAACAATACGCAAGCGCATCTCCTCCCTCCACCATTGTACAAGAATTTCAAGAAAATTCAAAGCAAGGAAAGAAGAAACGGCTAAAATCTCCAGAACCGTCATAGAAGTGCGCAAAACCACGGCGGCCTTAATCATTTACAAGATTCTGACCAGATGGGGTTATCTAAATAATCTGCTATTATTTTGTCCCGAAGAATACCGTAATTTACGTTATAATAGGATTAAAATAACGTAATTCACGATATTTTTCTAAGTAACTTCAGAAAGGTGACAGGGTCTCCCGATGAAACTTTATAAACTAGACGCCATTGTTTTAAAATCCAGGGATATGCGGGAAGCGGATAAAATTATCACCTTATATTCTGTCCAAAGGGGAAAGCAAAGGCGGTGGCCCACGGGGCCGCCAAACCAAACAGCCGTAAGCGGGGGGCTGTGCAGCCCTTTTGCTATTCCACCTTTATGATGCACCAGGGTAGAGAACTGGATTCGGGTGAGCCAGGCCGAGGCTGCGGGAAGCCTTTCCGGAAGTAAGGCTGGAATTGAACCGGCTGACCGCAGCCTCCTATGTGGCGGAGTTGACGGATGGTTTTGTGGGAGAAGGAGAGCCCAACCAGGGCATTTTCGCCCTGCTGCTCAGCACCCTGCACCTGCTTGCCGCGGGGGAAACGGAAATGGCCATGCGGGCCTTTGAGGCCAGATTAATCGGCCTGGCCGGCTTTAAGCCGGAACTGAATGCCTGCTCCGGTTGTGGGGAACCCCTGACAGAAACAAAAATTCGTTTCAGCGCCAACCTGGGTGGCCTGCTTTGCCAGGCATGCGCATCTGCAGAAAATAAAATCACGGTATTTAACCGGGGAACATTGGAAGTGCTGAAGACACTTTACCGCTGGAAATTAACAAAGCTTCATCAACTTAAAGTGCCGGAGATTCTCCGGCAGGAACTAAGCGCCCTGCTCCGGGCATATATTGAATATAACCTGGAAAAAAGACTTAAAACGACGGAATTTCTGGATAGATTGTATAAAAGTAGCCCTGGCAGGGGTACAAATATATAGTACAAAGGACTAAGGGAGGAATGCTCTGTGACCAGTGAATTGGAAAAATAGACCTTCTGC
>NZ_AWQQ01000095.1 GCF_002607855.1 Desulforamulus profundi | reverse complement strand
CTTATTAAAGACGGTGACTTACCCTTTAATGTCGTGGGCTCACTTAAACTTTCAGAGCAAAAAGCATTACTGGAAATTCCATCCCGTGAATTTGAGCCGGTTAGCGGAAATGGCCTTGAAAACGTCAAGGTATATCGCACCAAACTTTCCGTTTATGGCCAGGAGATGACCGTTTTAGTTGTTCGCAATCCGGCGCTTTTAGTCGGTCAGATGCAAAGTATAACAAGGGTTTTAGAGATTTTAGACATCAAAAAATATGCCCTCGGGGGGTAATACGTTTCTATCCCCTGAAAGTCTTGTGGTTACTGGGCTGAGGGGTTATTGTAATCGTTATTTCGTAAACTCACGCTAGGTTTGACAAATAAAAGGAAAAGTGATATATTGTCCTTACCGAGTAAGGATGCCTGGTCCTGCTCGGATAGAGCCTGTCCGGATAAACAAAAGAAAAAAATATTAAAAGCCATTGAAAGAGCGCATCCAAAAAGGCCGGAGAGCCATTGCGAGTGTACAATGTGATAGGGCAAAGAGCCACTGATAAGCGTACCATTTAGGCCTTGGGAGCCACTGATAAAGCGCACAATAAGGCATAGTGCCATAAAGAATGTACCAAATAGGCGATAGAGCCACTAATTAGAGCGCCAAAAAGGGTGAAGTAGAAAATGATAACTGAAAACATTAAGTTTAATGGGCAAGAGGCTAAAGAAACCAGGCTAATAAAAAGTACATCCAAACGCCAGATCACTATACCCAAATCTTTTTTTGAGCTTCTTGCGCTTGAGGACGGGGTTACTTTTGTGGCCCAACTTTATGATGACGGGGTCTTTTTGAAGCCGTATAAGACGGAGAAAGAAAGCGTTCGTGATCAGGACAGGAAGCATATTATTCATCAAGTATTTCGTGAGGGATATTCCGAGGAAGAATTAATAGAGGAATTAAATTATCGCCTTAAAAAATACGATGAATTTATGGCTCGCCGGGTGCAAGAGTTCGAAAATGATATTGCGGGAAGTAGCGACGACGTGGTGGGTGACGGACCGGAGGCTGGTTCTTTCAATGGATTGGACGTTTTCTTCAACAAAGAAGCTGGAACGTCTCCTTAAGAGTCTTGAGAAAAAACAAAAGGCGTTACTGGCAAGTTACCATGAACAAGTAGGAATCATTGTCAAAAACCCCAAAGATGGTTCAATTCTCCACGGGGATCTATCTAGTTACTTTAGTTGGGACTGGACCTTTTCAGGTGTGTCACTTCGGATCTGCTACAAGGTTGTTGAAACGGACAAGCATATTTATCTGGTATATTTTGGTTCTAGAGAAAATTTTTATAGAGATCTTAAAAAATATATATTTAAGTAGATAAATGTTAATTTTAGAGGCAACTTTTTTATCAGTAGCCTTTTTATTTTCGGTATTTATACCATCGTCGGCCTCCTGCTCCACGCGGGTTATGTTAAGAATAATAACGGCTATGCCCGCACTCAGGACATCACCCAGGCCGGCATCCATAATATATACCTTAATGACCTCCTTAAAAAGGGAGAAATCGAACGTATAAAAAGAGGCCTATACCGCTGGATTGATATGGAAAACACTGTCGGGTCTGCCCTGCTCGATTTGGCAGGCACGAAGTAAAGATAAATAGCAAGGAGAAAACCATATGTGACTTTAGGGGGGCTTACATTGCAACATAAGATTATTACGGAGCATTCCAACCAGCTTCACCAATTGCTGGTGTCGGTATCCAGGCATCTTTATGTGACCGGAGACGGGTTTGTTAAGTACCAGGAAAAGCCTGCGGAAGTCAATATAAAAAACCTCCCCAAAACCGGCAGGGAGCGCCTGGTATATTACGTGCTGCGGGACCACTTCAGCGGCAGTTTTGTCTTTCAGGTCGCATCCACCAGGTCGCTGGCTCCTCTGGCGGAATTTTTGCATTTGGCCTGGAGGGAGGATGCCGGGGAGAATAAGTATTTATGGGGGATGCCCGATTCTTTGTTAATACCCAAAAACATTTCTTCCCCCGGGTTGTACAGGGGAGTGGAAAAGCTGGGAATAAAGCCGCTAAACCCTCCAGCGGCTTTGCTTCCGGAATCAGAATCCTGAGGGATATCGAGGAAAATCTTTATTTCCTGATGGGGAGGACCGTCGATCATACCCTTGCGGGAATCAACAGGTTTAGACAGGAAGTATACCGGTACTTGATAAAGCCTTCATATCCTGACGGCAAGTTTGGCCTGTGGAAGGAGAACCTGCCCGCCGGTCATCCTAAGAAGCCCCCTGGTACTGAGGAATTTATGCAATATTTTGCGGCCGAAGCCGGAGATGACGGAGGACTCCCTTTAATCGACCTGCCGGACAAGCCAGTAATGAAGCGCAGGGGAAAAAGGACCGGGCAGGATGGAACCGAAGTGAAACCATTTTCGGAAGAAAAGTTGTCCCGGGCACAGGACCTGATCTACGAGGCCTGGGAGATGTTGGACAGGGACGTGCGACTGGACATAGCCCGCAAGGCGCTGTCCATGTCCCCATACTGTGCGGACGCTTATGTCCTGCTGGCCATGGAAAGTGACTTTCCCCGGGAGGCGCTGGAGTTTTATCAGAAGGGTGTCCGGGCGGGACGGTTGGCCCTGGGGGACAATACGTTTAAAAAGTATGCCGGCCATTTCTGGGGATATATTGAGACCAGGCCGTATATGCGTGCCCTGTACGGCCTGGCGGAGACCCTTTGGAAGGTGGGGGAGCGGGCGGAGGCCATCGTTCATTTCAGGGAAATGCTGAGCTTGAATCCCAACGACAACCAGGGAGTGCGCTATAAGCTGGTAAACTGTTTGCTGGCTGAGGGACTGGACCGGGAAGCCGGACAACTGCTGGCTGAAAACGCTGATGAAAGAACCTGTTTTATGGCATACAGCAGGGCGCTCTGGTTTTTCCGGACACGGGGGGCCGGCAGTGAGGCAAACCAATACTTGAAAGAGGCTCTGCATTCAAACTGCCATGTGCCGGAATACCTGCTGAAAAAAAGTTCCTACCCCTCAGGGAACCCGAGTCTTACAGCTGGGGGAGTCCTGAGGAAGCAGTCATTTATGTCTATGATGCCAAAGAGGCATGGGAGAAAACCCCGGGCGCCCTGGAATGGCTGAATGGTACCGGTTGTTGAAATATTGCCCGGGAGAACCAAAGGGAAGGTAATACCCTTTAAAAAACCGACTGTTTAAGAAAAGCAAGTTTTCTCTTTTTGCTGTTAGAAAGATGTATTGCAACTGAAAAAAATTCTTTAATAACAGAAGGAAAATGGCCGGCACTTTGTTTTTCAAAAAAAGACAGCCCCGAAATTCTCCTGATTGCTTCTTCCGATCAAAGGATACAGTATTTAACGGACCTCATCGGCGAGTACTCCCTCCCCCTGCGGACTGACTACTTCGCGTCCCTGCTGAGGGCCATTGTGGGGCAGCAGCTTTCCGTCAAAGCGGCAAAAAGCATCTGGAACAGGACCGTCCAAACCTGCGGCGGGGCCACACCGGAAGCCGTGCTGTCCCTTGACGAAGAAACTCTGATAAGCGCCGGGCTGTCCAGGCAAAAAATCATTTATATCAGGGATTTGTCCCAAAAGGTGGTCTCGGGGGAGATCGTCCTGCCGGAGCTTGAAAGGCTCGAAGACAACCAGGTTGTCAGCCGTCTCACCAGCGTGAAGGGGATCGGGAAATGGACCGCGGAGATGTTTCTCATTTTTTCCCTGGGCAGGCCGGATGTCTGGCCCCTGGATGACCTGGGGCTGCGGAGGTCCGTCAAATGGCTTTTTAATTTCACACTTTTGTCTTAATGGTTTGTCATTCGTTACACACGTTTAGCCATGTTCTTTGGCAAGAATTAAACATAAATTATCTTGAAAAGATAGGGCACCTTTTTTCTCTGCCGCCAACATAACCTGCTCTAGTTCTGGTTCCACAAGTATAATTCCAAGTTCAACACAAGCACCCTCATCGATTTCGTTAATTTCACTTAAAACAGGCGTAGCTAAATATATTTGACCTACATGAGTATAAATCAATTTAATGATTGTCCTGTCACATTTGTAGAAATCGATGAGAATGTTAGCATCCAGTATTAGAAAATGCCTCTTTTTTGTCCCCATTTGTTTACACCCATGAAGAAACTATTTCCCGCATGGCTTCAAGATCCAGTCTAAGAATTTCTGCTCCACGGCTCATGGTGATTTCATCTTTTTCAATAGCTTTACGAACCAATCTAGATAAACGATCTTCAATAAAGTGTGATGGGGACAGGGAGTCTGGTTCCTGGGAACGCAATACTTCCGGCGATTGTTGAAATTTATCCGGGGATAAAGCTTCCGGTTCATCCGCAATACTCAATGTTTTACCAGTTCTCAGCTTATAAGCACTCTGAAATTTTCTCCATATAGAATTCCCTAGACTTTCAGAAAGGCGATACAGGACAGTTTTGTAACCTGAAATATTCGCTTTACTTTAAAAACTCGGTCGACAAAGGACAAGCCGTAAGTATCGTTCCATTCCGATTCAAAAGCTTTTTCCGGCATCAAGAAATGGGAAGCAAAGACATTTGCTTCAGTTTCCTGGTCTTCGTCTTCAGCACTTTCTTCTACGTTGAAGGCATCCAGGTGAAGAAGTAAATGCCCGAGTTCGTGAGCGGCGCTAAAAATCCATCGCTCAACGGAAATTCGTTCCCAAACATTAACGATAACAGCAGGGCCTCCATCTTCCTCGGCAACAGATAAGCCAAAGAAACCGTCTGACACAAGACTTAGAGGGTACACTTTTATTCCGCTTGATTCAAGTAAACCGGCGATATCGCGGATAGGCTCTTTTTCTTTGAGCTTCAATTTTTTTCTTGCCTGTTCGGCTGCATACTTAGCTCTGTCATCTCCTCCAGGCATCGAAGACAACTTCCTGGTAAGATCTTTGAATCGATAGTCTTTGCGGTCATTTAGTAATATTTCCAGGTAATTAAAATCATCAAGCCATCGTGCTACTTCGGTTAAAATGTTGTCCCGGCTGGTCATCTTTTTTGATGCTCGAAATCTGACTTTCTTTAAGGTGCGGACCGGAACGAACAAGTCCTGGAGTTTTACTCCAACACCGGAAGCAATATTTTGTAAGGTTGATACTTTTGGGGTTGAGTTGCCGTTTTCAATATTCCGGTAAGCAACCCTTGAAATCCCGGCAAGCTCGGCTACCTGGGATTGAGTCCAACCCTTTGCCTCGCGAATCCGGCGAAGGTTCACGCCAATAATTTTTTGATCCATATTCACCACCCTTTATTTTTATTATATACATAAAAACAATATTTGTATACGTGATAATTAAACTTGTCAAAAAATAATTCCGGTATATAGTTGACTTTGACCAGCCGGTATCCATAATAAACGATTAAAATCATCTCGGAAATAGGCAAAACCCGATTTGATGACGGTCTTTTTTTCGCATGGCACCCTTTCCGGAGGCCAGCAACAAATGCTCGCAATGGGACGGGCTCTGATGGCTTATCTCGGTGTGGTGAAGGCTGTGTGAGTTTGGTGTGTTAATAGACCAACCCATGGAAAAAGGAAAGTATATTTTTAAGCTTTACTGAAACGGATAAATATTACGGAGGTTATCAAATTCTCATAACAATTATCAGTAGTTTACCTGAAAATGAAAAAGCCACTCGCTGGAAAACAGAGGGGCTTTTTTTAATTTATAATGCAGGATTTGTCAATATATTGCCGAAAAAGGAAAACATGTTTAATAAACAAATAAAATTTACTCCCAACCTGGAAAAAAGAATTTGGTGAAGTTCTGCAAAATAAACCTACAACCGATGGAGTGAAGTTCTAATGAAAACTGCTCTGCTTGGTGGTTGTACAACATTACATCAATGTGAGGAAACGTTAAATAAACTGGTGGAGCCAGGTGAGCTGTTAGGAAAGATCCCTATAACAGCAGTGGACTGGCACGTGATTACCAATGCTTTTAAAAAAATTCTTGCAAAATGCGGTGAGAGTGATGGTACCTCAAAAATATGGGCCAATTATCCTACCTGTGCGGCACTTTACCTGATACAAGCAGGGATCTGGCTTTACGAGAAGGGCGAATTCTGGCCCAAGGTATACGAAAATATAAATATCACCCAAAGAACTTATCTAACTTGGGCCCAACGCTTCATTGCATTTTTAGAAAAAAACAAACTTCCCACCTTTTCTGATACCGGGGGTTACCGTTACCTTACCCCCATCCTCGGGCACGGAGGCATCCCCACTTATTGTCTGCCTGATTTTTTTAAATATGTTTTGTCCCGGGCGATTCACAGCACAGAAGTGAGCGGAGACGACATCCTGAACGATTTAGCTGATACCACTCGTTTCTTTGTTGATAAACCTGTCCAGCGATTCTTAACAAAGGGCGGAGATTATGCTTTCGACTTTGTCCACCGCTGCATGGATATGGCCCAAGAATTCCGCTCCCGCCAATTGGTTGCCCCGGAGCACGTCGGTCTACCAGCGCGCATTGTAAATCATTACATTGATTGGGCACAAAAAGAGGTTGCCGTCGGCAGCGAAAGCGATGGGCATTATCTCCGCAGCCCCTCCCTGCAGTACCAACCCTATGAGCTGGGCATTGTAATTAACTTACCAGCCCAAAGCCTAAAAGGATGGGTCCAGACTGCGGAATGGAAAATCATCTCCGACAAAGGGTTTCTTAAAAGAGTTAGGCACCCCATCCGGTATATTGGTAGCAAGTCGGAAATCCCGGAACAAGAACTCCCCCTTTTTCCGGCAGAGGAGTATCGAATAACTTTTCTTGCAGACAACACGGAGTTACGAACCTGGGTGTTACCTATCCCCAAAAATAAGCCTTTCCGGGCCTTTCACCCGGATAACGGCAGGCTCATCCGGACCGAAGGTATAAGCGGCGAGGAGACCTGGCTGGTTTTACAGCACGGCTGGACCGTACAAACCGGGGAAGTTAAAGTAATTGAGGAGTTTCCCCCCTGGGTACCCCCTGGAGGGACTACCGGGGCATGCTTGTCCAATTCAGTAGATCTCCTCAACTTACCTTACGGGGACCCAAAGGGGAAACCCTGACTATGCCCGTTTTAAACAAACTGGTGAAGCCCCGGCTGGTGGGGGGGGAAGTCTTTGCCCAAAACGAAATGTTCGACTGTCAAATCTACTCCAATGAACTACCCTATATCCGTTTTCCCCACCCCGTCGACGGTCAGCCCGCCAGAAACTGGTGGGACAAGTGGTCCGTATCGGTTGATTACAATGGGGAAACAGGGCTATCCCATTTGTTCCAGGTTTCCGACTACCAGGAGCAACTCTCAATAAAAGAGCACTACTTTTTACTTCCTTTAGGCTCTCCGAACCTCCTCCACAAAAAGGTTGGTCGCATCAAGTTAAAAATCAAGGGTCCTATTGGGTATGATGCAATTCTTCAATTCATCGCCTTCCCCCCCATAAACTTCCGGTTACTCGGGAATAACCTCTGGCCTGTAGGTATGACAGGTAGCCCGAATATCAAGTTTCTTTGGACAATGCCCAAGCAGTACGGATTAAGCCTTTCAGCTGCTAGCAGCCGGGCCCTGAATGAAAAAGATACAGATCGGGGCTATAGGCAAACCACAGGCGAGCTACTGGCCAGTGCTTTGAACATTGCAGGGGAGTTACATTGTGGCCCTTCCGAGTCCTACGGCTTCGTAAAAGATGCCCGACAGGTTCGGTGGGGCTGGGTTGGGCTAGATCAAAGGGGAACGGTCCAGTGGGAGACCTCCGTACGTAAGATTAATTTGTTGGATTGGGAAAACAACCCGGATACGACTTTAGTTATCCAGTTTACCAATGAGATCAGTTCAGCTTACCGGGGAGAAATAACTCTTCGGGACGTTACCCGCAAGGAGCTATACACCGTGGTATTTGATCTTTCTAAAACCAAGTACCACAAGTTTACCCTGTCTCGGTGGCATGATGCCGTGGCTGCATCACCGTCTCCTACCCTTCGCTTCTTAATCCGCATTTTTGAAGGAAACACGTTGCTCACTGAGTTTTGCCCGGCGGAAGTTGTTAAGAAATGGGAAGTCACCAACCTCCAGGTATTACCCGAAGACATGAGGGGCTGTAGTTTCTCAACGTGCAATGTCTTTTGGGAAGAAAGCTTTCGTATTATCGGAAAAACGCTCAGAGTATGGTCGGTCTGGCGCCCCTGGGAGGAGCCACGGACCTTCGAAATCGGCGATAACGACCGTGCAATTGGGATTGAACTATCATCTGATGATCTAAACCCGGCATCTATCGTTTTGAAATCGCTCAGTCACCGGTCGTGGACGAGTTTTCTGAAGACCCGGTGGTAGGCTCCTTTCCCGTGGACACTCACGTCTGTGACGTAAAAGTAAAAACCACTGAATGGCACCAGTACCTGTTGAAATTACCTGAAGATGTCAGTGGGGATTTAGAAAAGTACCTGGCGACAACTTACCCGAATAAAACTTTCAATAATTACAATCACCATTTCCAGCGGGATCAAATTAATATCAAGCACGCTAGGAGGGTGTTGAAAAAACCCCTTTAAAACCCTAATTTTACTTCTTTCAAAAAATAAAATTTACATTAATTAACAGTAGTGACCCACTTTTTTTAGATTTTAAGACGAAAACTAATATTTTTTGAGTATATTACCTCCCATTTTCCAGTATTTGTCATGCAATTGGGCGCACTTATCYTATAATCGCAGGTAATGGCTCTTTGGCAATTTGTTCCATTGTTAGTTTGCACAATCGCTTGAAGTTGACTAATGTTGCTATCAGAYATGCTTGAAGTTTAACTTTGACTTGGCCAATGTATCTGGCTTTTCGCAAACCATATCTCACCATTTCTGATTGTTTGCGTTCTATTTTATAGCGACCGGAATAGGCCTCTTTAAATTCTTCAGTCTTTTGAAAAGCCCAGGCAGCTTGTAGTTGTTTTTCGTAAGGGTGTACAGTTACAATTCGTCTGTTCTGCTTACTCTTTGTACATTCAGTTTTAAAAGGGCAATTACCGCATTGTTTTTCACTAAATGCAAAGGCTTTAAGTTTACCTGCTCTACTGTATCGTTTTTCTTTAGCAATTTTTCCTGCGGGGCACTGACATGTCTCACTTTCCAGGTCAATATTAAAAGCAGATTTAGGAAAACAACCGGGTCTTTGTGGTTCGGCTGGAGCAGGGGCAATTACTTTAATTTGTTTATCTTCCATTGCAGCCCGTACTTGTCCGGTACCATAGGCAGTATCACCCATAATAGTTTCCGGTTGCTGTTCTTTAGGTTGTGCATCTATTAACTTGGTCGCAGCTTCGGAATCATGCTGGTTACCAGGGGTTACTTCTACGGCAGTAATAAATTCACTTTCTTCTTCCATTACCGTATGTGTTTTGTATCCGTCAAAAAGACGGGAACTGGATTTGCGCCCATGGCGCATCTCCGGATCACTGGTTGAGATTATTCGGTCTTTAGCAACTCCTTGTTTAATAATAACTGTACCATCATCCTGCCGTTGGATATCCTGCTCAACGATCTTAGAAAGAATTTCTTTTAATTGTTGTTCCTTTGGGCTAAGTTTCTGACTTCCAATGGCAGAAAGCAGCTTTTCTGCATCACTTATCAGGTCATTTAATAATTGGTTGCGTTCTTCTGGGTTGTTCCAGTCAATCTTAGGCTTGCTGTCATCTTGATAGTTAAGCTTCAATGGYTCTTTTACAATTTCAACGATATTGATATGTTTTTGGAGTTCTTGAATGAGTTTGTAAATAGATTTTCTAATTAAGGTATAAGTATCTTGAACTGCACCTGCGCCCAGGGTGCAGGTTGAATCAATTATCTGTCTAACCGAATTTTGAGGGATTAGTTTTCTTTCGGCAGCTTTCTCCAGTATTTTTTGAAAAACTTCCTGCTCTTTTTTATTCTGAAGAAGACGGTCACGAAAGTTAGACAGCGTGCKATGGTCAAAGCCGGACTCTCCTATAGGTAAATGAAGTGCAACTTTCCAACGCAGATCGTATAAAGCTCGCTCTTCTGCCTGCCGGTCTGACACATTTTCATAAAACTGGAGTAATAAAACTTTGGTTAGCATGGCCGGAGAGGYAGCAGGACGCCCCTTATGGGAGTATGCAGAAGAAAAAGTTCGTCGGAAAATATGTCATCAGCTTCAGCAAGGGCATAATAGATGCTGTTTTCAGAAACAAGGGGTCTGTTACTCCATTGCTCTAATACATCAATGTCGGTTATAGATAATTGACGTCCTTTTTGCTTTAACATATTAAATTAGCACTCCCTATCTGATGATAGGTATTTATTTCTACAAATATCTCTATTTTCCTTCCTGTTATGCTAAAAATATCTATTTTTGGTTATTATTGTTTGGAGTTTTTCAACAGTCTCCTAGATCTTAGTTGACATAGTGCATGTTCTGTTTGCAAAGATGCTTAGTTGGATTTATGTGTTGGGAAGGTGAGGTTAATGGCAGACTTAACACCCTTGTTTAACGTAAGGTCCGTAGCCATTATCGGGGCGTCTAACAAGCCGGGAAAAATTGGCAATGTAATTGTTAAAAACGTTATTGAAAGCGGGTTTGCCGGTAAGATTTTTCCCATTAATCCAAAGGAAACAGTAATTGAAGGACTAACCTGTTACAGCAGTGTCAGCCAGGCACCGGACAAGATCGATTTGGCCGTCGTCTGTGTGCCGGCTAAATTCTGCCCGGATGTGATGGATGAGTGCGGCAAGACGGGGACCAAGTATGCCGTGGTAATTACGGCGGGTTTTAAAGAAGTGGGTCCGGAGGGGCTGGAATTAGAGAAAAAGCTGCTCTTTATCTGCAAGAAATACGGCATTCACATGGTGGGTCCCAACTGTGTAGGAATCATGGACACCCATATTCCCTTAAACACCTCCTTTGCCGCCGGATTCCCCCTCAAGGAGACATCGCCTTTATTTCTCAAAGCGGGGCTATGCTGGTTTCCATCATGGACTGGTCCCGGTCCATCGGCCTTGGCTTCAGCCGGGTCATCAGCCTGGGAAACAAAGCAGACCTGAACGAGGCGGATTTTATCGCCGCCATGGCCGACGACCCGCTCACCAAAGTAATTCTCTGCTATATTGAAGATGTACATAACGGCAGGTATTTTCTGGATGTGGCCAGCCAGGCCACCAAGAAAAAACCGGTCATTGTTCTAAAATCCGGTACCAGTCAAGCCGGCGCCCAGGCCGCCTCCTCCCATACCGGCGCCCTGGCGGGCAGCGACCTGGCCTATGAAACGGCCTTTACCCATGCAGGCATTCTGCGGGCCCATACCATGACGGAATTGTTTGACCTTGCCACCTGCTTTTCCTACCAGCCCCTGCCCAAGGGGGACCGGGTGGCCATTGTCACCAATGCCGGGGGACCCGGCATTGTGGCCTCGGATGCCATTGAAAATGCCGGCTTGACCATGGCGCGCTTTGAAAAGGATACACTGGATGCCCTGCGGGCCAATCTTCCTGCGGTAGCCAATATTTATAATCCCGTTGACGTGATCGGCGATGCCGGGGCGGACCGTTACGCCTTTGCCCTGGAAGCGGTCATAAAGGACCCCCACGTGGACAGTGTGGTTGTTCTGGTCTGCCCCACCGCCGTCACCGACCCTGTAAGTATTGCTCTAAAGATTATCGAACTGCATGAGAAATATCCTGATAAACCGCTTTTAACAGCCTATATGGGCGGGGTTGCCTTAGCCGAAGGGGTTAAGATTCTGAATCAGGCAAAAATTCCTGTCTTTACCTTCCCGGAATCGGCCATTCAGTCCATTGCCGGCATGGTAAATTACGTGCGCCGGGCGGACACTCCTGTGGGGGGAGAAGAAATCCTTTTTGACGATATCAACCCCAATAAAGTCAAAGCCATCTTCTATGACGTGATCCGTGACCGCCGCAGCGTTCTGCTGGGCAGCGAAGCTGCCGCCGTGGCCGAAGCCTACGGCATTTCCACCGCCCCGGTGAGGCTTGCCATTTCACCGGATGAAGCGGTTGCCCTGGCTGAATCCACGGGGTACCCGGTGGTGCTGAAAGTGGCCTCCCCGAAAATCATGCACAAAACCGATGTGGGCGGGGTCAAGATTGGTTTGAACAGCGCTGAAGAGGTCCGCAACGGGTTCATCGAGATTATGGAAAATGTGCAGCGCTATTTGCCCGATGTCGTACCCTACGGCATTGAAGTCAGCAAGATGATGCCAAAGGGTATCGAACTGATTGTCGGTATGACACGGGACATGCAGTTTGGGCCTTTGATCGCCTTTGGTCTGGGCGGCATTTATGTAAACCTCTTGAAGGACGTTTCCTTCCGCCTGGCCAAAGGAATTACCCACACCGAAATTGCCGCCATGATTGAGGAGACCAAGGCTTCTACCCTGCTGCGGGGCTACCGCGGGGATAAACCCGCCGATATGATGAGCATCATTGATATGGTGGCCAGGGCGGCCAAGTTAATTTTAGACTTTGAAGAAATCAGTGAATTGGATATCAACCCGGTATTCGCCTATCCCGACGGATACTCGGCCCTGGATATTAAAATTACCATCAAGCTGTAAGGCATTCCTTTAAATACTTTAAATAGGTGAGGTGTTACCAGTGAAAAACCTGTACATTATGGGTTCCGCAGGCAGTGGTAAAACAGCCATGGCAGTAGGATTGGCCTTAAAATTCAAACAGGAAGGACGTAAAGTGGCTTATTTTAAGCCGGTGGGAACCTCCGCCGCGGCCGGCAAAGCGGATGAAGATGCAATATTGATGAAAGAATTATTAACCATGGAAGCATCCCTTGAAGTCATCGTGCCAACCATGGCCAGTCCCTTTTACCTGTCCCGGGGCAACCGTTCTGCCGAAATGCTGGAGACCATCAAGAAAGCCTATCAAGAAGTTTCCCGTAATACTGATCTGGTGATCATTGACAGTGCAATTTTTCCGTATATTATGGGTACCATTGGCCTGGATGCACCTTCCCTGGCGCTGGAACTTAACGCCAGCGCGCTCTATTTAATCAATGCAAAAAATGACTACAGCCTGGATCAAGCCATATTTTTTAACCAATACATTCAATACAAGGGCGTACCGGTACTGGGCAATATCTTCACCCACGTGCCCAGGCCCATACAAGCCAAAATTGAAGGGGTCTACAAGCCCCTGTTAGACAACCTTGGTTTCCGCACCCTGGGGATCGTTCCCAAAGTAAGAGAGTTGTCTGCCCCTTCGGTTGCCCAGGTTTACGAGCTGCTGGGCGGGGAACTGTTGACCGGGGAGCAAAACCTGGATCTGCTGGTGGAAGACATTATGGTGGGTGCCATGACCATCGAAAGCGCCCTTGGTTATATGCGGCGCTCCAACAACAAAATCTTCATTATCGGCGGCGACCGGGCGGACATGGCCCTGGCAGCCCTGGAAACCAGCACCTCTGCCATCATCCTGACGGGCGGTCTTTACCCCGATGTAAAGGTTATCAGCCGGGCCATAGAAAAGGGTGTGCCGGTACTGATGGTCCATTACGATACGTACACTGCCATTGAGAAACTGAGCGAACTCTCCGGCCGGATTACCGCCAATAATAAAGAAAGTATCAGCAAAGCCGTTGAAAATGCGGAACGTTATTGTGACTGGAAAGGCATTTTAAACAGCCTTGTGTAAACCAAAAGGATGGTGAGTCAACTCACCATCCCTTTTGGTTTCGGGGTCCGACCCCTTTTGGCATCTTTTGGAAAACAGAAAAACCGGAGAAATTCTCCGGTTGATCAACCGACTGATTACTTTCTCAGTTCATTTCTACCCTGTTGAATCTCATGTAACATTTTGCCCAGTTTTTCTTCCAGGGACTGTAGAATTTCATCGGCGTATTCCCGGGCACCCTGGCGAATTTGGGCAGACACCTCTTCCGACTTTTTAATGGTCTCCTGGGCTATTTTCTCTGCTTTCTTTACAATTTCGTGATCTTCGGCCCTTTGCTCAATTTCACGGGCCACATCCTCCAACATCCGTTGGGCTTCTTTTTTGGATTCAGAGAGTACCTTATCCCTTTCCTTCACCAGCCATTTTGCCTGGCGAACTTCTTCGGGAAGGGAGGTGCGAATGCGGTCCAGGTAGTCCAGAACCCTGTTCTCATCTACCATGATCCGCTTGGTCATCGGCACCTTGGGGCTCTCCTCAATGAGTTCCTCCAGCTCATTCAGGATATTAAAGAGCTCCACTTTTTTTATCCCTCCTTGGTTATTTACCATAGCCAAACTTTTCTTTTAACTTTACAGCCACCAGATCCGGTACCATCGCGCTCAGGCAGCCGTCATAGGATGCCACTTCCTTCACCGTGGATGAACTGATGAATGAGTATTCCGCCCGGGTCATCAGGTAGACCGTTTCCAACTGCGGCGCCAATTTCTTGTTGGTGAGGGCAAATACAAATTCACTCTCAAAATCGGTGATGGCCCTCAGTCCCCGAACAATGGCATTAGCCCCTTGTTTTAGGGCATAATTAACCGTCAAACCGTCATAGGAGTCCACGATAATATTGGGATATTTCTCTAACACAGATTCCAGTATTTGAACCCGCTCGTCCACCGTAAAAAGGGGTTTGATTTTTTGTGGGTTCCTGGCCACTGCTACAATCAGTCGATCAAAGAATCCGGCAGATCGTTCGATAATATCCAGGTGCCCGTTGGTCACGGGATCGAAACTACCGGGATAAATACCAATTCGCATTGTTTTTCCCCCTCAGGTGTCGAACCTGTAAAATGTCAGCGCTGTATCTCCATACCGCTCCCGCCGGTAGGCCTTCAAACTTCCCACCTGGTCCGGCGGCAGGTCTGCCCGATCGCTTTCCACCACCAGTGTGCCGCACCTAGTAAGGAGTTCCTGTTCCAATACCTTTTCCATGGTGGGTTCCTCAAACCCTTTTTTATAGGGAGGGTCAATAAAGATTAGATCAAAGGATTCCTTTTTTTGCCCAGCACCTGGAGCGCCTTTACAACATCCAGGGCGAGGATTTCCGCCTGATCCAACAACCCACACAGTCTCAGGTTGTCGTGAATGATCCTGGCGGTATTGCGGTCCTTCTCCACCAGCACGGCTTTCTCCGCGCCACGGCTGAGGGCTTCGATTCCCACAGCGCCGGTGCCGCTGAACAAATCTAAAAAACGGCTGCCCGCTACCAGGGATGACAGAATATTGAAGAGGGCCTCCCGGACCCTGTCAGCAGTAGGTCTGGTGGACATCCCCCTGGGGCTTTTTAAATTTCTTCCCCTGGCGGACCCGGCTATGATGCGCAATCCCTGAGATTCCTTTCCTTAATTGGTCTCTGTTGCCTTAACTTTCCTTATTATAGCATACCACGTGAAAATCGATTTTTTACATTTGACACAGGTTTTGTATAAATTGCCCCTGGAAAGAACAGGATATAGTCGATGTCTTTTCCACCTCATTTACCAATAAAAGGGGAGGTTTGTTCAGTGGATCTTAAGTTTTTCAAGAACAACCATATAAGCGTCGACCTGGCGGTGGAGGCCCGTGAAATTGTACGGGGGCAAACGGGCCAGGAAATTCCGGGGTGTATCATGGACAAAGAAACCTATGATAACGCTACGGTAACCATTGTGCGCATCGTGGAAAAATATGCGGAAGAAATTATGGGCAAACCCCAGGGAACCTATGTGACCATTGAAGCCCCGGTGATCCGGGAGAACAACCGGCAGGCCCACCAGGATGTGGCGGAGGTTCTCGGCAAGCAGTTGGCCGCCCTGTTTAATCTGCCGGAACACGCCAATGTGCTGGTGGTCGGCTGGGCAACTGGAACGCCACGCCGGATGCCCTGGGACCCAAGGTGGTTGGCATGACCCTGGTAACCCGGCATATGTATAATTACGCGCCTCAGGAGATCCGGGGCGGTATGCGTTCGGTCAGCGCCCTGTCCCCGGGTGTCCTTGGTTTGACAGGAATTGAGACCGCTGAGATCATCAAGGGAGTGGTGGACAAGATCCAACCCGAATTGGTCGTTGCGGTGGACGCCCTGGCTTCCCGGTCGGTGGAACGCATCGGCACCACCATCCAACTGGCGGATACCGGTATCGCACCCGGTTCAGGGGTAGGAAACAAGCGGGCCGGTATCAACAAAGAGTCCATGGGTGTGCCTGTCATCGCCATCGGGGTTCCCACCGTTGTGCCGGCCGCCATTATCGCCGGTGAAACTTTAGACCGCCTGTTGGAGCAAACCAAAAACAATCCTCAATTACAGGCGATTTATCAAAACATGAATTCCGATGCTTTTCAGCCATTGTCAACGCCGTCTTGCAGCCCTATACCTCCGGGCAGCTGATGGTCACGCCTAAGGAAATCGACGCGTTGATTCAGAATACGGCCAAAATCATTGCCGGAGGTATTTCTTTGGCCCTGCACCCGTCGATCAGCGCGGAAGAATACAGTCTCTATTTACATTGATACTTAAACTCCCGGGTTAAATTGGACCTCATTGCCGTGATCGGTTTTCGTCAGTGTATCTGCACCGGTGGTGGGCTGGGTCAAGCCGACCTTATTGCCCTCGTCCACAAAACCGATTTCCTGCCCCACCTCAAACCGGAGGCCGTCATTGGCCCTTTGTCTTAACAGGGGATCCTTTTCATTTTTGTTGTTTGGCATTTGTCATCACTCCTCGAACATATTGTTTGTTCAGGACTATCTGACATACCAAGCAAATTCTAACAGAAAGGCGTGGCTTCGCTGCCACGCCTTAACTTATATCACTGTATTTGACGAAATCGGGAAAACGCCGGGCGAACTGCTCAAAAAGCTGCTTGTTTTGCGACTGCCGCAAATCGGGATCATCCTTCAGCAGCAGTTCGGCTTCTTTCCTGGCTTGTTCAATTTCCCGGCTGTCCCGCACCAGATTGGCCATTTTGAAATCGGGCAGCCCGGACTGCCGGGTGCCGAAAAATTCACCGGGACCCCGGAGTTTCAGGTCTTCCTCCGCCAGCGCAAAACCGTCCTGGGTGCGGCACATGGCGGCCAGTCGCTCTTTCGCCTCTTTGGTGGCGGGATCTCCGACCATGATGCAGTAGGACTGGTGGCTTCCCCGGCCCACCCTGCCCCGCAGCTGGTGCAGTTGGGCCAGGCCAAATCTCTGGGCGTCCCAGATGACCATCACCGTGGCGTTGGGCACATCCACCCCCACCTCGATGACGGTAGTGGAAATCAATACATCGATGTCACCCCGGCGAAACCCGTCCATGACGGTTTCCTTGTCCGCAGACTTCATCCTGCCATGCAGCAGCCCGACGGTATAGCCCGGCAGCGCTTTTTTGAGCCTTTCATACAAATCAATGGCCGCCTGGGTATCTATTTTCTCGGATTCCTCCACCAGGGGGCACACCACATAGGCCTGGCGGCCCTGGTCCGCCTGCTGTTTGATCAGTCCCACGGCCTTGCCCGCCTGGGCCAGGCTGAGCAGGTGGGTTTTGATGCTTTGCCTGCCCGGCGGCATGGTATCAATCACGGACACATCCAGATCGCCATACAGGGTTAGAGCCAGGGTCCGGGGAATGGGCGTGGCGGTCATCACCAGCACATCCGGCGTAACGCCTTTGTCCTGCAGGGCTGCCCGCTGGCGAACACCAAAACGGTGCTGTTCATCCACAACCACCAGGGCAAGGTTCTTAAATTCAACTTCCCCCTGAATAAGGCATGGGTGCCGATGACGACCTGCATCTCTCCGCCGGCCACTGCTTCCAACACCTGTTTCCTGCCCCGCCGGGTGCTGCCCGTCAGCAGCGCCACCTGAATGCCCAGGGGTGCCAGAAGATCCATAATGCTTCTGGCGTGCTGTTCAGCCAGCAGTTCGGTGGGCGCCATCAGGGCGCTCTGCAGGCCGGAACCGGCGGCCTTGCACAGGGCCAGAGCCGCCACCACGGTTTTACCCGCTCCCACATCCCCCTGCAGCAGGCGGTTCATGGGGTAGGGACCCAGCAGATCCGATTCGATCTCCTGCCAGACCCTTTGCTGGGCAGCGGTTAACCGGAACGGAAGATTATTTAAAAGCAACCCGCTCAAGGTTTCCTCCACATATGTATGGTTCTTGGCTTTGCGGGTGTTGCGGCTCCTTTGCAAACCCAATCCCAATTGGAACAGGAACAGTTCTTCCAGAATAAATCTTTTCCTGGCCCTTTCACAGGAAGACTGACTTTGGGGAAAGTGAATCTCCTGCAGAGCCTCCGGCAGGCAGGGCAGGTTATGGCGGTCCAACAGGCTGTCGGGCAAAAATTCCTGCACCCGGGGGCCCACCTGATCCAGAGTTGCTTTCAGGGCGGTTCGCAGGAAACGCTGGCTGATGCTTTCGGCTAAGGGGTAAATGGGCACAATTCTGCCGCTGTGCAGCCCTTCATCTCCCTCTAAACATTCATGATCGGTGACCTGTACCTGCAACACCCCGAAACCCCTCTCCACTTTGCCGGTGATGAGAAGCTTTTTGCCGGGTGGGTACTGTCTTCGAATATAGGGCTGGTTGAACCACACGGCATAAAAGGTGCCGCCGCCTTCTTGAAGGGCCAGTTTGGTAATGGTTAAACCCCGCCGGGGCTTTGTTTCCTGGCTGGCGATCACCGTTCCCTTCACGGTGGCAATCTCCCCGTGGGCAAAGGTATGGACCGGGCGTATCATGCTTCTGTCCTGGTATTCCCTGGGAAAATGATAGAGCAGGTCCCAAATCGAAAAGATGCCCAATCGTTCTAGCTGTTTGGCCCTCTGGGGACCTACTCCTTTAAGGAACTGTACCGGTTTGCTCAAGTCGATCATGGACAATCACCAGTTTCAAAACATATGTTCCATTATAGCATGGGCTCAATTTCCATGGGTAGCAAGAATTCATAAATTTTCGTTTGATTTTAGTTTTATTTGTGGTATACTAACCTAGTGAGATTATTGCAAAGTGATTTATGACATCGGTATTGTGTCATTAAAGGAGGTGTAACAATGGCCAAGTGCGCGATTTGTGACAAAGGCGTTACCGTTGGCATTAAGTTAAGCCACTCCCACATCCGGACCAAGCGGACCTGGAACCCCAACTTACAAAGGGTAAAAGCCATCGTAGACGGTTCCCCCAAGCGGATTATGGTTTGCACCCGTTGCCTCCGGAGTGGAAAAGTTCAGCGGGCAATCTAGTTACACTCCTTCTTAATAAACAAGTCCTTTAAACGGCCTCTGGCCGTTTTTGTTTTTTACGCAGGGTCTGCCCCTCGACGGCACCATAGTAAAGCACCCGAAGATTTTACTCCCGGGTGCTTTACTGTTTTATTTAAAAAGCTTTCATTAGATTGGCCATTTCAATGGCGGTGTTGGCGGCTTCCCAACCCTTATTGCCGGCTTTGGTACCGGCCCGCTCAATGGCCTGTTCAATGGTGTCCACGGTAAGAATGCCAAAGATGACGGGTAAATTAGCGTCCAATCCCACCTTGGCGACCCCTTTGGAAACCTCGGCTGCTACATAGTCAAAGTGCGGTGTGGCGCCCCGGATGATGGCTCCCAGGCAGATCACCCCGTTATAACGGCCAAGACCGGCCATTTTTTTGGCCACCAGCGGAATTTCAAAGGCGCCGGGAACCCAGGCAATGTCAACGTCCTGCTCCTCTACCCCGTGGCGTTTCAATGCATCCAGGGCACCGCTCAATAATTTGTTGGTGATGAATTCATTAAAACGTCCTACCACGATGCCAAATTTTAATCCTTGTCCCAGCAAATGACCTTCAAAGACTCTATGCATAAATTTGCCCCCCTGTAAGTATTAAATTTCATTACTCGTTTACCGGTTTTTTGGCCCCTTCATCCATGGTCAGCAGGTGTCCTAGTTTGCATTTCTTGGTGCTCAGGTACTTTTCGTTGGTTGTGCCGGCAGGGATTTCAATGGGCACCCGGTCCACCACTTCCAGACCGTACCCTTCTAGCCCCGCAATCTTGCGGGGGTTATTGGTCAGCAGCCGGATTTTGCTGAGGCCCAGGTCGGCCAAAATCTGGGCGCCGATGCCGTAGTCCCTGAGGTCCGCCGGGAAACCCAGAGCCAGGTTGGCTTCCACGGTATCGGCCCCCATATCCTGCAGCTTATAGGCTTTAATCTTATTCATCAGACCAATGCCCCGGCCCTCCTGCCTCATGTACAGGAGCACACCCACGCCTTCCTTCTCAATGGTCTGCATGGCCCGGGCCAACTGGTCCCCGCAGTCACAGCGGCAGGAACCAAAGACATCGCCGGTCAGGCACTCGGAGTGTACCCGCACCAGTGGAGCCTCAACGCTGGAAAGGTCCCCTTTCACCAGGGCGATATGTCCTTTGCCGTCAATCAAACTTTCATAACCCACAGCGGTAAATTCACCGTATTTGGTGGGCATTTTGGCCGTTTCAACTCTTTTTACAAATTTTTCATGATGACGGCGGTATTTAATAAGATCTGCAATGGTGACTAATTTCAGGTTGTGGGCCTTGCAAAACTCGATCAGCTCGGGCACCCTGGCCATGGTGCCGTCGTCCTTCATGATTTCACAGATAACACCGGCGGATTTCAAACCGGCCAGCCTGGCCAGATCCACTGCAGCCTCGGTATGGCCGGATCTTACCAGCACCCCGCCCTCTTTGGCCCGCAGGGGGAAGATATGTCCCGGGCGGCGCAAATCTTCGGGTTTGGTCCGGGGGTCCAATATTTTCTGGATAGTAAAGGCCCTTTCCACAGCCGAAATACCGGTGGTGCACTCCTTAGCGTCCACTGACACGGTAAAGGCAGTGCCATGGGGGTCGGTGTTGTTGGTCACCATGGCAGGCAAGTTTAATTCATCCAGCCGCTCGCCGTAAATCGGCATGCAGATTAATCCACGGCCATGGATGGCCATGAAGTTGATGGCTTCTGTGGTGGCCTTTTCCGCGGCCATCACCAGGTCGCCCTCGTTCTCCCTGTCCTCATCGTCCACCACAACGATGATTTTGCCGGCTCGAATATCTTCAATGGCCTCTTCTATGGAGTTAAACTTGAATGTCATGTCCCGTTCCTCCTTATAAAAATCCGTTGGCGGATAAGAATTCCAGGTTCAGCTTGCTGTTTTTGTTCGGCTGCTCCTCCCTGCCCTGCAGCAGGCGCTCGATGTACTTGCCCAGAATATCGGCCTCCAGATTCACGGTTTCCCCGATTTTTTTGCTTCCCAGCACGGTGGCATGGGCGGTGTGGGGAATGAGAGAAACCTGAAACTTATCCTGATCAAAGTCCACTACCGTCAGGCTGGTGCCGTCGATGGCCACCGAGCCCTTTTTAATGATGTATTTCATAACCTGGGGGGGCGCCTGAACGGTGACCACCGTGGCAATATCATACTTCTCCAATGCGGCGATGGTTCCCACCCCGTCCACGTGGCCGGATACCAGGTGGCCGCCCAACCGGTCACCCAGCCGCAGAGCCCGCTCCAAATTAACTTTGCTGCCCGGTCTGAGGTCCCTTAAATTGGTCTTAGCCAGGGTTTCTGCCATGACATACGCTGTGAAGGCCCCTTCCCCAAAGGTGGTAACGGTCAGGCAAACGCCGTTTACCGCAATGCTGTCGCCAATCCTCACATCTTCCAGGACCCTGGAACCAAGGATGTGCAGTTTGGCCGAATCCGGGCCCTTGGATATGCCCCTGATGGTGCCGATTTCCTCAACTATTCCGGTAAAGATATTCTGCCACCCCTTTCTGAGGTATATCCTGTGACGAAAATGTCTTCTCCCAACTTCTCGATGGACAAATCATATAATTTGATTGCATCCTGCAGAGAGGCGATGCCTTCTCCCCTGACCGGTCCCGGCGCCCCGTCCCCGCCGATGATTTTGGGTGCCATGAACCAGGCCACCTTATCCACGATGCCGGCGGTCAGGGCTGCGCCGTTGACCTGGCCGCCCCCCTCGATCAACACGCTGGTGATTTGTTTCTCACCCAGCATTTCCATCAATTTAACAAGATCGACCCGGGGGCCTTCCCCGGGAACCACCAGCACTTCCGCTCCGGCAGCCATTAAACCGGCCCGGCGTTCCGCCGGAGCCGCCCCGGTGGTGGCGATAATTGTATGGGCGGCGGACAGCTGGGTCAGCACCTTCGACGCGGTCGGGGTGCGGGCGCTGCTGTCGACAATAATCCGAATGGGATCCTTTCCCCGGCCCTCGGGCAGCCGGGCGGTAAGGGAAGGGTCATCTGCCAGAACGGTGTTGACGCCCACCAGGATGGCATCGTAACTGTCCCGTAAGCGGTGCCCGAATTCCCTGGCTGCTTCGCCGGTAATCCATTTGGATTCCCCGCTGGCGGTGGCAATTTTGCCGTCCAGGCTGGTGGCGGCCTTCAGCACCACAAAGGGCCGCCTGCTGGTGATATACTTAATAAAGACTTCATTCAACTGAACGGCTTCCTCTTCCAGGACGCCGGATGTAACTTCCACGCCTGCTTCCCGTAAGATAGTCAATCCCTTGCCGGCCACCAGGGGATTGGGGTCGGTCATGGCCGCCACCACTTTTTTTACCCCGGCTTTTAGCAGCGCCTCGGTGCAGGGACCGGTCCTGCCGTGATGGCAGCAGGTTCCAGCGTTACATAGGCGGTGGCGCCCCTGGCCTTTTCCCCGGCATCCGCCAGCGCCACCACTTCGGCGTGGGCGCCGCCTGCTTTGGCATGAAACCCCTTCCCTACCACTTCACCGTCCTTCACCAGAACGGCCCCCACCATGGGGTTGGGACTGGTACGTCCCCTGGCTTTGGCCGCCAGCTCAAGGGCCATCTGCATGTAATGTCTGTCCTGATCCACTGACTTCATCTCCCGAACGAAAAAAAGTAAAACCCTGGAAAACCCCAGGGTAAAAGGCAAAAGGATAAAGACCCAACAAAAAAGACATTTTTTTGCCGGGTTGATCTTACCTTCTCCCATCCAGACTTTCACTGTCGGCTCCGGCTTTTCACCGGATCTGCCCCTAGGGGGCTCGCGGGCTCGGCCCAGGCCATACCGCCGGTAAGGAATTACACCTATCCCTGAAGGTCCTGCTTATTTAACTAAGTCCATTATATTCCTCTGTTTGTTCGTATGTCAATCTTCAAATAAATTGACAAACAATTGCCACAAATCGAACCGGCACCTTTAGTGTCACCACTTTTTTTGAAAAAATGTAGTGACACTAAAACCCCGGTCGTGGTTCCTGGAAAGCCTCGCTTCTGTTAGCGGGGCTATTTATTTGGGTTGGATAAAGTTGTCAGGGGGATGGTGAATTTCTTTCTGTTACGGCCGGAACGAGAAAGAGTTGACCACCGAATACAAATACAATGACATTATTCTCTGGGATCAAGCCGGCGAAAACGTCATTACACTGCAGATGGATAAAGAAAAGATTATCGCTATCAAAGTGCTCCCCGTAAATAAAATCTGGTAAGTGCTAAAAGGTCCACCCCGTACAAAGGGTGGACCTTTTTAATCCTTAACCTGGGGACAGTTTACCGTCATGTCCGGGACTATCTGGAACAACCTTCTTTGCAGTGGGCTACTTCCCGCAGCATCCAGTGTTTGGTAAACATATGCTTCACCTCCGGTGACAGTTTATTTTTCCTCCTTGAGGTAATTATATGGTATAAACCTTACATTATGAATAACGAAATCTTATATTTGTCTTACAATGTATTTCCTAAAGAGTAAAAAACCACAAATCAAAATAATCTGTGGTTTTTACTTTTATTTAAGCAGTTCCCTGGTCTCTCTGGCAATCATTAATTCCTCATTGGTGGGAACCACCATGGCTGCAAAGGGAGCGCCGGGTTTGCTGAGGATGACTTCCTTGCCGCGGCTGTTGTTTTTCTCCTCGTCAATTTGCAGGCCGGTATAGGCTAAGCCCTTTAATACCCTATCTCTCATATCCTTGGAGTTTTCGCCGATGCCGCCGGTGAAGACCACTGCATCAAGACCGCCCAGGGCAGCGGTATAAGCACCGATGTATTTGATGATGCTATAGGCAAACATGCTTAAGGCCAGTTCGGCTCTTTTATTGCCTTGTTCGGCGGCTTGTTCTAAATCTCTGAAATCGCTGCTGAGGCCAGATACGCCCAGTATACCGCTCTTCTTGTTTAAAACATCGTTAACTTCACCCACACTCAGGTTTTCCTTCTCCATTAAGAAGGGGACAATGGCCGGGTCGATATCCCCGGTGCGGGTTCCCATGGGCAGGCCCGGCAGGGGCGTAAAGCCCATGGTGGTATCAATGGAAACACCGTTGCCCACGGCAGAAATACTGGAACCGTTGCCCAGGTGACAAACGATAATCTTTAATTCCTCAACGGATTTGCCTAAAATTTCAGCGGCCCGTCGGGATACGAACTTGTGAGAAATGCCGTGGAACCCGTACCTGCGGATTTTATACTTCTCGTAGTACTCGTAAGGGATGGCGTAGGTATAGGCATGTTTGGGCATGGTTGAATGAAAGGCGGTATCAAACACTGCCACCTGGGCTGCATGGGGCATCAATTCCTGACAGGTTTTAATACCCACAATGTTCGGCGGGTTGTGCAGAGGCGCCAGCTCAGACATCTCTTCCAACACCTTGATCAACTCTTCATCAATAACCACGGACTTGTTAAACTTTTCTCCGCCGTGTACAACCCGGTGGCCCACCGCTTTGATCTCAGAAGTGTCACTGATGGCGCCGTATTTGGCGTCGGTAACACATTTCAGAATGGATTCCAAGGCTACCTTATGATTGGGTAAGTCCTGTTCCAGGACCAGTTCTTCACCCCGATGGGACTCCTGCTTAATTCTGGAACCGACAATACCAATTCTTTCCGATAAACCCGAAAGAAGTACGGTTTCTTGCTGCATGTCCATCAGTTTGTATTTGATCGATGAGCTGCCGCAGTTAACAACTAGGATTAACAAAGGTTTTCCCCCTTTTATGTCAATACATTTGCGCCGTTTATCTTACCAGTTCGGAGATGTGTCCGTGAATCTTATAGGCGTACACGGTATCGCCGTTTCTTAAACCCACTGCGTTTCCTTCATCGGTATCTACGTGCATTTCCAGTTTATGACTATCGCCTACACGAACCAGCACGTCGCCAAAGATAATGCCTCTGGGTCCCTTGGCCCTTACATAAATCCTGTCCCCGTCCTCCAGGCCGTATTTCTCAGCATCAGAAGTATGCATATGAATGTGACGGGCGGCAATGATAGCCCCTTCTTTTAAGGTAACGGAACCTACAGGTCCCACTAAAGTAACCGAAGCAGAACCGGATAAATCACCGGAGTCCCGCAGGGGAGCCTTAATGCCTAACTTGAAACAATCGGAAATGGACAGTTCCACCTGGCTTTGCTTACGCTCGGGTCCCAGAACACGTACTTTTTCGATAACACCTTTGGGACCTACCACTGTTACAGTCTCTTCAGCGGCAAATTGACCGGGCTGGGACAGGTCCTTAAAAGGTTTCAATTCATAGCCGGCGCCAAATAAGGTGTCAACATCCTCGCGGGTGAGGTGCACATGGCGGGCAGAGATGCCCACGGTCACAGGGATCGGGATAATTTCATCCGGATTTACTTGGGTAGGGAGGTCTTGCGCATTTGTCATCTTTTCACACTTCCTTTTAGTAATTTTTAATGTAGTTTTTAACACAATAAACTTTAATTAATGACTAAAAAAGTTTAATACAACATCACAAACAAGTCCGAAAAATTCCTATAGACATTTCTTCTTTATAATATAGGTTTTGTACTTCAGAACCAAAAGAAACAGAAATATTCTTCTTTCAATTACAAAGCTTCCCTCATCGGTATGATGGTATTGCCTGTATTTTGCTGGCAATCTTTTGTTACTTGTGGGATAAATAACGAGCAGAATGCAAAACAAATTGTATACACTTTTACTCAAACTGATTGTAAACAGTTTCTTGCATGTTTTCAAGTAAAATTATTGATTTGCTTTTCTGACTTTTTTCTGCTTTAGTAACACCAATTTTTTTAGTTTTTCTCACTATTACATCCCGGTAATCCTTAACTTCAAACCCGTAAAGGGTTGCCACCTCAAAGAGAAATTTTATCTTTAATGAGCGGCATAGATAAAGGTAAACATTTTTTATATACTGATAAATCATGATGGTCAAATATAGCGTTATCACCTTGAAAAAAGCCTGTATCTCTCCTTCCCCGCAAAAAATTAAAAACCTATGGTGGCTAAAGATGTCAAGACATTTTTTTGAACTTGTTTAAGGTGGTTTTTCTCCCTCCTTTGTGTATTTTATAAGAAAAATATTACCATTAAAACCATTTATTAACTGGTAATTAAGTAAATTTTTCCCATGCAATACTACTGCAAAAGAAAGTTGACCATAAATGTTGATAACTTTTCCTTCCACCACTAATGTACCGATATTTCACGCACCCGTTCCAGTCATGGGCTTGCGGCCGCCAGGGAATTTAAGGTCGGTAGGAAGCTTTGGGCCTGCAGAGCAGCTTAGGTTATACTGGTCGGAGGAGGTGGACACCAGAGTGGACRATATMCAGCATAATCCCCAGAATGATAGACACAAATTATTACTGAAAGTCTTTCAAGGTATAATTGCCGAAGTAAACTTCGGCCGGAGTCAAGTTTTTCAATGCTTGATGTGGCCTGTAGTTGTTGTATTTTTCAAAGAACTTTGCGAGACCGAGACGGGCTTCACGGGGGCTTGTATAGTCGTTTATGTAGACCTCCTGGTACTTGACTGTACGCCAGAGTCTCTCGGTAAAAATGTTGTCCATAGCTCGACCTCGCCCGTCCATGCTGATTTTGATCTCGTTGCCCAGTAATACAGTGGTRTATCGTTGACTGGTAAACTGGCTTCCTTGGTCACTGTTTGCGATCTCGGGTTTGCCAATTCGTAATGCCCTGTGGAGGGCTTCCAGCACAAAATCGACTTCAAGAGTGCAGTCCAGTTCCCAGGCTACTACGTACCTTGAAAACCAATCTAGGAAAGCCACCAGGTAAAGCCAGCCCTTCCTGAGGCGTATATAAGTGATATCGGTACCCCAAATGTGGTTGGGAAAGGATGCCTTAACGCCGCGGAGTAAATAGGGGTAGACTTTATGCTCGTGGTTCCGGCGGCTGAGGTTCGGCCCTGGCCTGATTGCTGATATTCCCATTTCCCGCATATACTTCTGTACCGTGGGTCTGCTGATGCTAAAGCCTTCGCGGTTCAGAATCGCTGTAATCGGACGGGAACCCATGTAGGGGTCCTCCGTGTAAATGCGGTCGATTTCATGCTTGATAGCAATTTCCATCGGCGATGGTGGTACTGGCTTGTAGTAAAGGCTCGAACGGTTTAGCGAAAGCATTTCTGCCYGAACTGTTAATGGTAGCTCRCGGTTCTCAAAATCCACAAGTTCAATTCTTTCAGCCCTCGTCCAACTTAAAGCCAGATTTTTTTTAAGCCAGTTGAGCTTAGTTGTCAACTCGCCAATCTCTGCGTATAGTTCTTGAATCTTGTTCTTTAATGTCTCTTTCTCCTTGTCACTCTTTCTACGACCATCTTCAAGAACTTCTGCCAGAGATCTTATTGCCTCTTTTTTCCATTTAAGCAATTGATTTGGATGAATCCCATACTCTGAAGCAATCTGGGATATGGTTTTCTCTTCCTTGAGAATTTCCAGTACAACCTTGGCTTTGAACTCCCCAGAATATGATTTTCTCACGGCAACGATCCACCTTAAATAAAGCTGTTTTTTTGTCTAGTTTTCTTTATCCATTATATGTCCTCGGAAGAAACCAGCGTGTCGGTGCATGAAGCCAACCACCAGGTGGAAAAATTAGCTTCTTCGCTCAAAGAGTTGGGAGGAATCGCCCAGCATGCCGCCAATTACTCCCATGAAGCTTCCCAAGCTGCCGGAGAGGGCCAGCAAGTTGTACTGCAGACGGTCCGGCAGATGCGTATCTTACATGCCATGGTAGAAAACCTGGCAGAGGACACCGGCGGTTTGGGGCATAAGATCGAGGACATCAACAAGTTTGTACAGCTGATTGGCGATATTGCAGAGCAGACCAACCTGCTGGCCCTCAACGCAGCCATTGAAGCGGCCAGGGCCGGGGAACACGGCCGGGGCTTTTCCGTGGTGGCCCAGGAGGTCCGCAAATTGGCGGACAGGTCCAACCAGGCGGCCAAAGACGTGAAAAAGATTATAGAGGAAATTACCGAGCAATCCCAGAATGTGATTTACAGCATGAGTGAAGGGTTAAATGAAGTTAAGACCGGGCACAACTTGATAGATGAGACCGGGGAAAAGTTTCATCATATTAAATCGCTGCTGGATTCCCTGGTGGAACAGTCCCGGGCCGTGGCCGCAGCCTGTTCCCAGGCCACCGACAGCAGCTCGGAAATCGCTGCCGCCGTACAACAGCAATCGGCAGCGGTCCAGCAGGTGGCCTCCTCCGCCGGTGTCCTGGATCAACTGGCCCAGGACCTGCAAGAACACATTGGAAAATTTAAAAGTGATGTATGTTAAACCGCGCCTGTATTGATAGTTCCCGGGTTTGTACAAAACCCGGGACATTTTTTTACCCCAGGTGTCAGACCCCAGAGAAAATTGTCGAAATTAATATTATAATGAAAAATGGCTATGCTTTAAGGAAAGACTTAGAAATTAGAGGAGTTTATGGATTAGCCAGCGAAATAATTCATTTGGAAAGGTAAGGTTTGAATAAATGTTTACGATCAGCAACCGGTTAAAGGTATTGGCAGACTACGTACCCTGCGGCAGTATTGTGGCGGATATCGGTACAGATCATGGCTACCTGCCTGTCTACCTGATTTTAAAGGGCATTTCACCCAGAGCCATTGCTGCCGATATTCGCCGGGGCCCCCTGGAGGCGGCCCGCTCCAACGTTATGCAATACCAGGCGGCGGGTAAGATTGACCTTCGCCTGGGAAACGGTTTGCAGGTGCTTGCGCCGGGTGAAGCGGATACCATCGTCATTGCCGGCATGGGTGGCGGTACCATCCGGGATATCTTACAGACCTCCCCGGAAGTGGCGGCAAAGGCCCGCAGGCTGATTCTGCAGCCCATGGCCGATGAAAAGGATTTACGGCTCTTCCTGCTGGAGCATGGCTGGACCATTGTTGATGAAACCCTGCTGCTGGAGGACGGCAGGCTTTACCTGGCTCTGGTGGCCGAGAGAGGGCAAGAGGACATCAAAGACCCGTTGATCCTGGAAATAGGCCCCAGGTTATTGGAAAAAAAACATCCTTTACTGGGGGAACATATACACAGACTGAAAGAAAAATACTGCCGGGTTCTGGATGGTTTGCATAAGAGCAGTCAACAGGCGGCTCTGGAGAAGGCCGGCAGGGTTCAGGAAAAAATATCGCAACTGGACAAGCTGGAGCAGTCTCTGGAAAAATAGATATGTGGTAAAATGGAACTTAGAATGAGGGGGTTGAGGATCGTGGCAACTGCACAGGATGTGGTAAATATCATAGAGGAACTGGCTCCCCGCTGGCTGGCGGAGGAATGGGATAACAGCGGCTGGCAGATCGGGAACCCCCGGGCTGAGGTAAAAAAAGTGCTGCTGGCACTGGATGTGGATGACGTTATCCTGCGGGAAGCCCGGGAGAAGGATGTCGATTTAGTCATCTGCCATCACCCGCTGCTTATGAAAGGGGTCAAAAATATCCGGCTGGACGAACCCCGGGGAGCCCTGATAGCCGAACTCATTAAAAACAACATCGGGGTTTACGCGGCCCACACCAATTTGGACAGCGCAGCCGGGGGCGTCAATACATTGCTGGCAGAACGCCTTGGACTGCAGGACTTACAGGTTATGCACCCGTCCAAAGGGGAGAAATACCTTAAGCTGGTAGTTTTTGTACCGGCAGAGCATGTGGCAGCCGTACGGCAGGCCATTTCTCTGGCCGGCGCCGGTTGGATCGGTAATTACAGTGACTGCACTTTTCAGGTAAAGGGCACCGGCACCTTCCGCCCTCTGGAGGGGACCAACCCCTACATCGGCCGGCAGGGTCAACTGGAGCAGGTGGAAGAAGTCCGGTTGGAGACCATTGTTGCCGGCGCCCAGGTGAAGGGTGTCTTAAAGGCCATGCTGGAGGCCCATCCCTATGAAGAGGTGGCCTACGACCTTTATCCTTTGGAAAACCAGGGAGGTTCCTTTGGCCTTGGCAGAATCGGCAGTCTGAAAGAGCAGAAAAGTTTTGCCGATTTCATTATCCATGTCAAGGAAGCCCTGGGGCTGGCCACCGTGAAAGTAGGCGGCGGCATGTGGAGAGATGTCCGCAGGGTGGCCGTTTGTGGCGGTTCCGGGGGAGAGCTGTGGCCCGTTGCCGCCGCCAGGGGGGCAGAGGTGTTCATCACCGGAGATATCAAATATCATACTGCCCAGGATATGCTGGCCGCCGGTCTGAATTTTATTGACGCCGGCCACTTTGCCACCGAACATTTGGTGCTGCCGGCACTGCAAAATAAACTGGCAGAGGCCTGTCGGCAAAAGAATTTGGACATTACAGTTGTGGTTACCAAACGTCAATCCGATCCTTTTATGTTTCTTTAGGGATAGTGGGCGCGCTCGCCCCTGTCCCTTTTATCATTTTCTTTAAGGAGTGATCGCATGTCCGATCTCCGTAAACTATGGCGGCTGCAAATGCTAGAGGAACAGCAGGAAAAAATCGACAAAGGGGCTGACCCCGGGCCGGTTCAGCAACTCAAAGAGAGCAAGAAGCAAATTGAGGCGGCACAGAACAACCTCAGGGAATTAAAGGACCGCTACCAAAGGGCCAGGGAACAAACCGGCACGCTGGAGCGGCGGGCACAGGAACTGAGGGACAGCTGCAGCATGATCAGCACAAAAATTTATGACGGTTCTCTGCAGACCAAGGAGATTAAGAATTACCAGCAAAAACTCCAAAAGCTGCAGGAGGAGTTAAACCTGCTGGAGGACCGGGAACTGGAACTAATGCAGGTAAAAGAAGACATCAAGCAGGAGTGGGAGGACAAGAAACAACGGCTGGACAGCATGGCAGAAGAATTCAAGGAACTGCACAACGTCTATTTACAAGACAAGGAAGAAACAAAAACACGGGCCCAAGGTTTGGCCCGTGAAATCGAAGTGCTACTGCAGGAAATTGGGGAAGATCCTTTGAACAAGTACCGGCAGTTGAAAACAAGGTATCGGAATCCCGTCGGAAGGATTACCAGGGACACCTGCTCCGGCTGCCACCTGGGGATCCCCTTTGAGAAGATAAAACAGCTCAAGTACCAGGATGACATCGTCCTTTGCAACCACTGCGGGCGCATGTTGTTCTGGGACCCGCAGTAGAGGGTTTGAGCAATCGGTGTCCCCAAAACCCTAGATTAACTGAGCGGCTAATTTCAGGTTTTCATCAAAGGAATGCAAACATGCTTCCACCGGCTGCGGCTTTTCCATATCCACCCCGGCCTTTTTCAGCAGCTCAAGGGGATAGTCCTTGCCGCCGCTGCCCAGGAATTCCAGATATTTGGCCAGTTCTTCCGGACCGCCCTGCAGGATGCCGTTGGCCAGGGCCACTGCGGCGCTAAATCCGGTGGTATATTTATAAACATAAAAGGCGTTGTAGAAGTGGGGGATTCTGGCCCACTCCATTGAGATTTCATCATCCAATCGGACACCCTGGTAGTAGAATTTATTTAATTCGTAATAAATCTCCGAGAGGGCTTCCGGTGTCAGGCTGACTCCCTGTTCCGCCTTTTCGTGGGTGATCTTTTCAAATTCCGCAAACATGGTTTGCCGGAACAACGTAGTGCGCACCTGCTCCAGGTTGTAGTTAAGGAGATAAAGTTTTTCCTTGGCATCGTTGGTCTGTGCCAGCAGGTGGTGTATGAGTAAATTTTCATTCAGGGTTGAAGCCACTTCCGCCACAAAAATGGTATAGCTGGCATTCCGGTAGGGTTGGTTTTTGTGGGAGTAAAAGGTATGCATGGCATGCCCTGCTTCATGAGCCAGGGTAAACACATCATTCATGGTGCCGTTAAAGTTCAGGAGGATATAGGGATGATAACCGTAGGCGCCGGTGGAGTAGGCCCCTGCGGTCTTTCCTTTGTTTTCATAAACATCCACCCAGCCGTTTTCCAGGCCGTGCTTCAGGTCGACGACATACCGGTCGCCCAGCTTGCGCAGGCCTTGTAAGACCAAATCAACGGCTTCCTGGTAGGAGTAATTTTTGTTTAACTCGGTTACCAGCGGCACGTATAAATCGTACATGTGCAGCTCCGGCAGTTGCATCACCTGTTTGCGGAAATCAATGTACCGGTGCAGCAGCGAAATGTTGTGCCGGATGGTTGCGATCAAATTATGATACACCGAGACATCCACGTTGTCGGCAAAGGTGCTGGACTCCAGGGCGCTGTTGTATTTGCGGAGCCGGGCATAGAGGCAGTCCTTTTTCACCGAATTAATGTAGGTCTGGGCAATGGTGTTCTTAAAGGATTTATAAACGCGGTACAGCTCGTTATAGGCCGCCTTTCTGACTTCCCGGCTGCCGCTTTGGATAAGACGCTGGTACCGCCCGTGGGTCAACTCAACCGGTTCGTTGTTTTCGTTGATAACCTGGCCGAATTTCAGGTCGGCGTTGTTCAGGGTTTGGAAAATGCTTTTCGGGGCGCCGGCAATTTCCCCAAAGGAGGAGAGAATTTTTTCCTCGGTGTCCGAGAGAATATGTTCTTTGTTGCGTCCGATTTCCCGAATAAAATGCCGGTAATCTTTGAACCTTTCATCCCCCGCCAGACTCTGCAGGAATTCATCGTCCAGTTTCATGAGGTCCGGCACAAAGAAGCTGGTGGCTTCGCTGTAGACCACATAAAGGCTTTTGACCTGGTCGAAAAGGGCCAGGGCCTGGGTGTTGGCGATGTCTTCATCCAGTTTCATATGGGCATAGGTATAGCTCTTTTCCATCAGTTGGTCGGACCGGTCCTGCAGCTGCAGCGCTTCCAGGATGGTTTCCTTGTCGGTGAGTCTGCCCTGGTAACCTTTAAATTGTTCCAACAGTTCTTTTATTTTTTCCAGATCCTGTTTTACTTCGTCGGCATTTTTATACATGGTACCAAGGTTCCACTTAAATTGTTCTTCAATTTCATCCCGGTTCTTTATATTGGTGTTCAGAAAGATACCTCCATTCTCGTTGGATTGAATCAAGTTTGCTATAGTTTATGCTGGATTTACATCTTTTCTCCAGACTTTTAAAAATTTAGCCCACCGGCCTCACCGGATATCCGGAGGCAGATCCGGCTGTTTGGATGCTTCCACCGCCAGCCGGTCACAGCGTTCATTTTCCGGGTTGCCGGAATGCCCCCTCACCCAAACAAACTTAACGTTATGACGCTCGCACAGTTTTAACAACCTCTCCCAGAGGTCTGCATTCAAGGCGGGCTCTTTTTTGTTGCGCATCCAGCCGTTGGCCCGCCACTTTTTGGCCCAGCCCTTTTCAATGGCGTTGATTAAATACTGGGAGTCGGTGTAAATGGTAACGTTGCATCTTTCCTGCAGGCTTTCCAATCCCACGATGGCGGCCAGTATCTCCATGCGGTTGTTGGTGGTGTCCCGAAAGCCCGCTGACATTTCCTTGCGGTGGTCTTTGTACAGCATGACCACACCGTAGCCGCCGGGACCCGGGTTGCCGGAGCAGGCGCCGTCTGTATAGATGGTCACATTTTTAAGATCCGAAATCATAGACCAAACCTCATTTCTTGTTGTTTAGGTTTTTATGCTTTTTGTAAACTGTGATAACTTTTAGGGTGAAATTTGTTTTTCTACCCATACAAAATAACTTAATAACTTAATAACTTAATAACTTAATAACTTAATAACTTAGGTACCAGGTACCACATCACATAATTATACCATGTTATTGGCAGTGTACAAAAGTCATGGTATGATGTACGAGAGGTGATGACAGTGAAAAGATTGCTTTCAATCATGGTAATCATTTGCTTGTTTCTGACGGTGACCTCTCCGGCCATAGCGAAAAAGAGCGGCGGCTTTAAATCCGGCGGTTTTTCCAAGCCCAAAACCACCACAACCGATTCGGCGCCTGCCGGTTCCAGCAAGGATAGCGGGGGAGCGGACTCTACCCAAAGCACAACAGGCGGCACTACCAAAAGTGCTACCGACGCAGGCACCGGAGACAAAATTCCCTATACCAACCTGCCTTCCAGTAAAATGACTTCCGGCGCCGATGCGGCGGCAACCATAGGGAAATCCAACCTTTCCGGTTTTCGGCCGTCCTTTTTCCCGTTTTCCGGTAACTTCTGGATGTGGATGTTCTTGATGAACAGCTTTGGTCACAGCCAACCGGCCGTGGCCCAAACCGAAGCAGGCGGCCAGGGGACCCAGGAAACGGAGACCGGAGAAAATCAGCAGGGCATCTATACACCTGCCTGGGGGATTACTGGGCTGCCGACCCGCTGGCCAATATCATTTCCACTGCCATCCTGGTGGCGGTCATTGCTTTGCCTATCGTGATGTTTTTAAAGTGGAGAAAGAAAAGACTTTCTTTTTAGGTAGATCAAGCCTCCCCGCTGCCAGGGAGGCTTTTTTGTGTGCCATAGGCAGTGAATACTTTTGTAATTCTTTTTTAGTACCTCTGCTATAAACTTGTCTAGGAACAATGATAAGATGGAATAAATAGTACCGGGAGGGATAATAATGGCCAAATGGCGTTGCACGGTTTGCGATTATATTCATGAGGGACCGGAACCGCCGGAGACCTGTCCTGTCTGTGGAGTGGATGCTTCGTTCTTTGAGAAAGTGGAAGAAGCCGCAGCCAATCCATGCCAGGACGAAGTCAAAAAGGCTCTACGGCACATCACATACGGGTTGTATATTGTTGCTTCGCGCAAGGGCAAAAAAATAAACGGCCAATGTGCCAATACGGTGTTTCAAATTACCTCGGAGCCGGTAAAGATCGCTGTCGGAATCAATAAAAATAATTTGACCCATGAATATATTCAAGACAGCCAGGTTTTTTCGGTCAGCATTCTGGATACCAACGGGCTGGGGTTGGTAAGGAATTTCGGTTTCCGGTCGGGCAGGGATGCAGACAAGTTTGCCGGTATGGAATATGACATGGGAACCTGGGGGTACCTCTGTTAAAGAATTGCCTGGCCGCTTTGGAATGCAAGGTGACGGGCAGTATGGACCTGGGAACCCATACACTGTTTCTCGGGGAAGTCACCTGTGCCCGTGCAGGAGCTGCCGGAGGGTCGATGGCCCGTACAAGCGGTTCCGCAGAGCCGATGACCTATGCCCTATATCATAAAATCAAAAACAATCCCCCCAAGGAAGCTGCCCCAAAGGAAGTCACCCGGTGGCTCTGCAAGGTCTGCGGCTACATCCATGAAGGGGAAGAACCGCCGGCAGTTTGCCCGGTGTGCGGCGTTGGCCCCGAGGAGTTTGAGAAACTATAGCACCGGCGTCACGGACGTTTGGCCTTAAAAAGATACCCGTTTGCATGGTCCCGAACAACCCGGGGCAAGCTAAATGGGTGGACAGTTAAGGACCCTATAAAAAGTGCCCCTCTGGCCCAAAAATAAGCCGTCAGCGACGGCTTATTTTGGCCATATTATTTTTTCTCTTCTTCTTTAACGTCTTTAACATCCATCATCATGCCGGGGGGCATCATGGGACCGCCGGTCATCGGGCCCATACCCATTCCAGGGGAAGTGGGCCATCCAGAAGGCGGGCACTCACCGGGCATTCCGGGCGGGCAACCGGGCATCATCCCGGGTCCGTACATCCCCGGTCCATACATCCCGGGGCCAAGTCCTGCCACAGGGCTTACGGCTTGACCGGGAGGGGCCTGGGGCGGTGGGCAAATTTGATCCATGGCGCCGGCAACTTGTACGGCACACACGTTCCACAGGGGGATGATGGTGGCCTGGGTGGTGGCAGTGGTACCGGTATGCAGTTCAATGTAATCCTGCCCTACAGCATGCAACATACCTGTAACAGGAGTGACTCCGGGACAGTTCAGGGACACGGTAATTCTTTTATGCAGCAGTTGGCACAGCCGCTGCATAAAAGTGGGAGCCAACATGATTGGCATTTTAGGGGGTGTGGTGGGAGGCACCATGCAGGATTTAGCTTCGACTTGCTCACTCATAAAGTTATCAGACCTCCTAACAAGAGTTTGCTATATACTATTTAATTAATTGTAAAAATGTACCAAAAATAAAAATACCGGTTAAAATTTTACCGGTATTTTTGCATACTATAAGAAAAGCTAGCTGGTGTTGCCTGTCTTTTCCGGTTATTTATGCTTTGGGCTTGAAAGTCTCACATTGTGTTTCTTCAGAGGTGCCGGACTGCTCTGCGCCGGAATGATTCACTTGAATCATGGGCGCATCACACATAACGTTGGAGTTATATGCGCACTCGGTAACAGTGCATTTAATGTTAGGCATTTCGTTTCACCTCCTATGCTAAGGTTACCTTTAGTTTACCCAGGCAGGGAGATAAAATTCATTTTTCCAAGTTAACTATATAATTATACTAAAATAATTATAAATAAACAATAAATGTCGAATATGTATACAAAATATTACTATAATTTTGTGAAGGAAAATTAAGGTTTTCGCAGAAAAAGTTACTAAGTCCCAAGTGGATAATTTGCTTGAGGAGGGAAGACACCGGGGTTCTTGATCACAGTAACGCCGGCTTCTTCCAACATTTTAACATCGTTGGGGTCAACGCCGTTCATGGCCTGGATGCCGCCGGTTCTTAACTCGCTGGCCCGAACGGAGTTCTCTTTAACAATCTTGTACACCAGTTTGTCAAGTTTGGGAGCGCCGTCCCAGTACTCTTTGTTGGCTTCCAACACAATTTGCTGGCCCTTTTTCCATTCAACAAACTTGAAGGGGCCGGTGCCTACGGGATTTTCAATAAACTTGTCGCCATATTTTTCAACAGCGGCGGGACTCACGATGGGAGCAGCCAGCGCCATGGCCAGGTTGGCCAGGAAGGGAGCGTAGGGCTCGCTCAAGATAAACTTAACGGTGTAATCATCCACCTTCTCTACCTTTTGCACGGGGCCGAAGGTAAAGGAAGCATAGGGCATTGCATCGGTGCGCTGAGGAGGTAATTGACGGGATACGCTAAACACGACTGCATCAGCGTTAAAGGGAGTACCGTCATGGAACTTAACACCCTGACGGAGTTTAAAGGTCCATTCTTTGCCGTCCGGGGAAGAGGACCACTCGGTGGCCAGTGCGGGCTCAATTTCGGTATTACCGGGCTTATAGCGAACAAGTCCGTCATAAATGTTTACAATGGGGTTGGCAGATTCGCCGTCATCCACATAAGCAGGATCTAAACCCCTGGGGTCGGAACCCTGGTCAAACACAAAAATCTTTTGCTTGGCAGTTTCAGCAGCTTTTTCCTTGTTGTCTCCGCCGACGCAGCCGACCAGCGCCACAGCCAGTAAGGATACCAGCAGCATGAAGAAATTCTTTTTCCGGAACATCAACTTGGCATCTCCTCTCGTACTCTTAATTCTTTCTCAGACCTTGAGTCCCGGTATTATCCGTTAAAGAAAACGAATATGTTCAGGCGGCCCGTGCCATTGGCAACAATGATTTGCAAATTATTTTTAAGCATATCCTGCCCAACGTTGTGGCCCCGGTTGCGACGATAGGAGGTGGGTCGGATGACACAGACGTTATTACAAGTAAAGGACCTGAAAACCCACTTTTTCCTGGAGGACGGAGTGGTACCGGCGGTGGACGGAGTGAGCTTCCACCTTAACCGCGGGGAAACCCTGGCGGTGGTGGGGGAATCCGGCAGCGGCAAAAGTATTACCGCTACCTCCATCATGCGATTAATACCCAATCCTCCCGGACGTATCGTGGGGGAGAGATCTTATTTAACGGGGAAGATCTGTTAAAGAAGACGGAAAAAGAAATGAGAAACATCCGGGGCAACCGGATTTCCATGATCTTTCAGGAACCCATGACTTCCCTGAACCCGGTGTTCCGGGTGGGGCACCAGATTGCCGAGTCCCTCGTGGTTCACCAGGGTTTAACGAAAAAGGATGCTCTGGAGAAAAGCATCGAGATGCTGCGGCTAACCGGAATTCCTTCGCCGGAGAGAAGGGTGCACGATTTTCCCCACCAGATGAGTGGTGGCATGCGCCAGCGGGTCATGATCGCCATGGCCCTTTGCTGCCGCCCGGAACTTTTGATCGCAGATGAACCCACCACCGCTCTTGATGTCACCATCCAGGCCCAGATCCTGGACCTCATGTTAGAACTGAGAGAACAGTTGGGTACCGCCATTATCATGATTACCCACGACCTGGCAGTGGTGGCTGAAATGGCGGACCGGGCGGTGGTCATGTACTGCGGCAAACTGGTAGAAGAAGCGCCGGTGCTGGAACTGTTTGACAACCCGCTTCACCCATATACCAGGGGATTGCTGAAATCCATCCCCCATATCAACGACAACCAGGAAAGGCTGTACATGATCGAGGGCATGGTGCCGGCCTTAACCGACCTGCCCGCAGGCTGCGCCTTTGCCCCCCGGTGTCCGGAGGTCCAGCCCCGCTGCCACGTGGAACGGCCCTCCCTCAAAGAAATTTCGCCGGGCCGCAGGGTCAGCTGCCGGCTGCATGAAGGGGGTGTGCGATAGTGTCTGCGCTGGTTCATGTAACAAACCTGACCAAATATTTCTCTATTAAAAAGGGGATGTTTGGCAAAGAGGTAGGACAGGTCAAGGCTGTTGACGGCTTGACCTTTGACATCCGGCAGGGGGAAACCCTGGGACTGGTAGGGGAGAGCGGCTGCGGCAAATCGACCACCGGGCGCCTTATCCTGCGCCTGCTGGAACCCACAGCAGGGCGGGTGGAATTTGAAGGCACCGACGTTTTTGAAGCGACTTCCGGGGAGGTGCGTGCCTTGCGCAAGGACATGCAAATCATCTTCCAGGACCCCTATGCCTCCCTGAACCCCCGCATGTCGGTGGGAGACATCATCGCCGAACCCATTAAGCTGTACAAATTGGCCTCAGGACCGGAGGTGCAGAAAAAAGTTGAACACCTGCTGTCCTGTGTGGGTCTGGCGTCTTACCATGCCCGGCGATACCCTCACGAGTTCAGCGGCGGCCAGCGCCAGCGGGTGGGCATTGCCAGGGCGCTGGCGCTTAACCCCAAACTGATTGTTTGTGACGAACCTGTTTCCGCCTTGGACGTATCCATCCAGTCCCAGGTGTTAAACTTGTTAAAGGATTTGCAGCAGGAATTTGGGCTGACCTACCTGTTTATTGCCCACGGTTTAAATGTTGTCAAGCACGTCAGTGACCGCATCGGTGTCATGTACCTGGGCAAAATGGTGGAGCTGGCCCGGGATGACGAACTGTACAGCAACCCGCTGCATCCTTATACCCAGGCCCTGCTGTCCGCGGTTCCCATTCCCGATCCCAGGGCAAAAAAGGAACGGATCATCCTCACCGGAGACGTTCCCAGTCCGGTGAACCCGCCCCAGGCTGCCGGTTTCATACCCGCTGCTTCTGCTGCCAGGACATTTGCAAGCACCACGAGCCGGTGTTTAAGCGCATTAAGCCCGGCCACTGGGTGGCCTGTCACCTGGTGGAAGAAGAGAAAAAACAAAACGCATAACGAGTAAGAAGGTGGCTGTGATCCCGCCCGGGGTTCATAACCACCTTCTTTTACCTGCAACCTAATTGTTTTGTACTGATGGAGCTACGCTAACCCTGTTACGGCCTGCCGATTTTGCATGGTACAGGGCTTTATCTGCCAGTTCCAACAATTCCTTCGCATTTGTGGTATGGGCCGGGTAATTGGCAATGCCCAGGGAAGCGGTCACAGGCCGGTGGGGAAAGACGGTATTTTCGATGGACTGCCGAATTTTTTCCGCCAGCTCGATGCCGTCCCGCAGGGTGGTTTCCGGCAGGATGAAAGCAAATTCCTCACCGCCATAGCGGGCCGCAATGTCCTTGGGCCGCACAACCTGCGAGAAAATTTTACTCATGGTTTTTAAAACCATGTCGCCGGCGGGGTGGCCAAAGTTGTCGTTGTAGCTTTTAAAAAAATCCACATCCAGCATAATAAGGCACATTTCTTTTTTCATATAGCAGCAGAGGGAAATCTCCTTCTGCATTTTTTCGGCAAAATAACGGTGGTTATAAAGGTTGGTCAGGGCGTCGGTGATGGATAAATTCTGAAACTTTTTATTTAACATGGCATTTTCCAGGGTCAGGCTCACCTGAATGGTAAACAGCTCTAAGATCATGTTGGCTTCCTCACAGGGGCTGGGCCTGTTGTGATGCTGGGCAAGGATCACCGCCAGGGGGTTGCCGTGCTTGCCATAAAGGGTTAATATCTGTAAAATCCCCAGGCCGCAGTGCTCCTGGCAGTCTTCACAGAAAACCGCATGGGGTAGCGTTAAATCCTCATTTTTGATGTGATTTACCTGTGTGAGGATTTTTTATAGGCGCTGCATGAGCCGAAGGGGCTGTTCCCGGGATTGCGTTTGATAATTTCACCGGGGTAGCCGTTTTCGTCCAAAAGAATAAAATGGCAGCCGGCAACCTCGGCAATTTGCATAAAGCCGTTTAAAATTAAATTATGCATGGTATGAAGGTCATTCTCACCGGCCACCTGGGCCAAAATCCAGTGCAGCTGGGTAAGTTTTTCATTCACCTTTACCAGGGCTTTATACTTGTTCAGCATATCTTCTGTCGCAGCCATGTCCTGCCTCCGTACGTTTCTTCCGGTAACAATTCTATTAACAAGTTCTACCTGTGGGTAACAATCTCCTTGCGATATAATGTTACTTAATGTCAAATTTACAATATTTTAAGGTTTGATTGAGAATTTTGTACCGTGTTGACTTATAATTAACGGTAAGTTCATTTTTGATAACATTCCTTATGGTGGCAAAATGTTTGTGACAACAGGAGGTAAGCAACAGTTACAGATTAATTAAACAAAAGTAAATAAAAAACAATAATCCATTGACATCGAACAAGAGTTCTAATTAAAATAATGGTAAGAGGTGGTGTCAATGGAAAAGATGCTAACATCTCATCAGGTAGCAAAGCTATTAAACGTATGGCCTCACACGTTGCGCCGCTGGGAAAGAGAAGGGAAATTAAAACCACTGCGCACACCCGGCGGTCATAGGCGTTATAAAGAATCGCAGATAATGGCTTTGATTGGTGAAGAGATAACTGAAAGAGGAACAAAGCAATGCGCTGTTTATGCCCGTGTATCCACTGCAAAACAAGCCGAAGCCGGAAATTTACAGCGGCAAAAAGAGCGGTTAATAACTTATGCGGTAGAAAAAGGTTATCAGGTTAAAGCTGTTTATAGTGAAATTGCTTCCGGTTTAAACGAGAACAGGCGGGAACTTGCCAAGCTGGCCAAAACCGCCACAAAGGGTGAAATAGACGTTATTGTTATCGAATATAAAGACCGATTGGCCCGTTTTGGCTATAAGTACCTGGAACAATACTATCGGCTATGCGGCATTGAAATTGATATTATGGAATCAGACGAAGATAAATCACCGCAAGAAGAACTGGTAGAAGACATGATAGCCATAGTAACCAGTTTTTCAGCCGAAACGCGGCGGCAGAGTGGCAGAAAAGCTGGTGCAGGTCATTAAAAGCGAGGTGGCTGCCGGTGAAAACGACGGCGATGGGAGTAATCCTTGAACTCACCGAAACCCAACAAGCCTACCTTGATAATCTCATGGCCCGTTACTGTGCAGCAGTCAGGGGGAGCTTTAAAAGATTGCTGGAAGGCAAAGAAATCCAGGACATCCGCAAAAGCGTACAGGTCAAGTTTAACATCAACTCTCGGCAGGCTAATGATGCGGTGTTTGAAGCTCAAAACACCATCAAAAGCAACATGAATTGGTAAAGTTACACTGCGCCAATGCCCGGGCCAAAGTAGAGTTTACCCAAAAGCGAATAGCTAAAGCCAAATCGTCCAAGAAAAAAGCCAACCTGCAAAAACGGCTGAAAAAAGAACAAAGAAAGCTGTCATATTGGCAAAACCATTTGGCAGCCAAGACCTTTCCGGCAGTTGTTTTCGGTGGAAAGAGACTGTTTCAGGAAAGATGTAAGGGCAATATCACCCGGGAAGAGTGGCAGGAAGCCAGAAGCAACCGTTACCTGTCCCGGGGAGACAAGACCAAGGGCGGCAACCTGAACACACGCCTGTACGAGATGAACGGACAAATCTAGCTGGATATAGCCGCCGAGCCAACCGGCACAGGCCGATATAAGCGTATCACCGTTCCGGTTTACCTGGCCCATAAACCCTCAAAAAAGACAGGTAAAATCAATGGCCGCAACTACCGGCAGATGGTTTTGGATTACCTTAAAACAGGTGCCGCCTACCAAGTAGAAATAATCCGTAAGGACAGCAGGTACTATATCTATGTTACCATCGAAGAAGAGATCCCGGTTCCCTATCATGCCCACGGTGCCGTAGGAGTGGACACCAACCCTGACGGCTTAGGGATGGCCCTGACAGACTGCCTGGGGCAGTACCGGGGCAGTCAGTGGTTAAGACAGGGAGAATGGACTTATGCTAGAGGCAACCGAAGGAACAACCTTATCGGTGAAACGGCCAAGAAGGTAGTAGCTCTGGCAAAAGAAACAGGCTACGCCCTGGCAGTAGAGGATTTGAAATTTAAAAACGACAAGTCCGTAACGGCTAAGTTTAACCGTATGAGCCATGGTTTTGTCTGGTCAAAGTTTCTGGCATATATTGACCGGTGTGCTGCCCGTGAGGGTGTGCCGGTAATAAAGGTAAAACCGGCCTTTACATCGGTCACGGGCATTCTAAAGTACCAGCACGTGTACGGCATATCTAATCACGAATCAGCAGGTTATGTTATAGCAAGACGTAGTCTGGGCTTCACACATGAGAAGATACCCAAAGTATTGCTTGATAAACTGATCAAAAAGAAATCTGAATTCAAGCAAATGGCTAATTGGAAACAATGGTCAGCAGTTAAAAAGGTTGTATTGGCTAAGATTAACAAACTAACGAAAAGGAAGGTGAGAAGCCTGGTTTCATGGCAGGTTCACCGGGAAAATGTGCTAGGGGTTAAAACCTTGAGCCTTTAGATTTTGCGGGTGGCACGGTACACGTTGTGAAAGGCCGTTGTCACAAGTCAGAACCCAGGCGGAGGCAACACCTTCTCCGGGCAGTACGTTTGCTTTAGGCAGCGGCGGGGAACCTGCGGGGTGATCCACCCGGAACATAAGCGAGAGCTTATGGCCTAGCAGTTGAATCCTGTGATACTGCCTCTCGTTAGTAGGCGGGAGAGAAACCTAAATAAATCTGGATTATCCTGTATAAATCAGATATGTTTAGCTTTCAGAAACCAGGGATTTCTATGGCCATTAATACTGTTTTGTTCGATCTGGACGGAACCCTGATCGACTCGCTGCCGCTTATCCGAAGAACCTACGAGAAGGTCTTTGAAGAAATGAATATTCCCTGGGGAGATGCACAAGTCATGAAGCATATCGGCCTGCCCCTGGTGGATATCGCCAAGACCTTTGCCGGAGAAGCAAGGCACCCGGAGTTTTTCAAACTCTACCAGCACCACTATGCCCTGGAGCATGACGAGTTGACAAAACCCTTTCCCGGCACATTGGAAATGCTGGAGACGTTAAAATCCAGAGGATTCCGGCTGGGCATTGTCACCTCAAAAACCCGCCAGGTGGCCCTGCGCAGCATTGGTTTTTTGGGCATCGACCGCTATATGGAAGTCACTGTGGCAGTGGAAGACGTGACCCGCCACAAACCCCAGCCCGACCCGGTGCTGAAGGCCCTGGAACTTATGCAGGCGCCTGTGGAAACCGCCGCGTACATGGGAGACAGCCCCTTTGACATTTTGGCTGCGAAGAGGGCCGGTGTTACTTCCATCGGTGTAACCTGGGGGATGTCTGAGAGAGACGAACTCCTCAGGCGCGAACCGGATCGTATTTTGCAACAATGGGAAGACCTAATCCCTATACTGGAAGCTTATAGTTCATAATCCGGCGGATACACCAACCGTACCTAAATAACATAACCTATGGGTAAGCACGGAAAGAAGGTGCAGGCCATGGGTTTTATTCTTTTTATCCACGGTATGGGCCATGACTCGAACCGGCAGTATTGGAAGGTCTGGGCGGAAAGGCTGCTGCCCTGCCTGGTTGAGCAGGGCAGCAACCCTGCAAATATTCAATTTGGCGGCATCTACTACTACGACCTGGTGCCTGAGCCCGGGGACGGGTGGAAAAAATCACCCCCTTCTTCCAGAGGGAGGTCAGGCAGGAAATGAAAAGAGATCTCTGGGAGCATGCGGTTCGCGGCGGGGATATCAGAGAGACCCTGGGAAGGGGACCGGTGGATGGGTTTATTAACCTGGTGGCAGACAATTTTGGCGACATCTTTTCTTACTTATTGAACGATCAGGTCTACCAGCAGGTAAACAACCGCTTTTACCGGGCCATCGAAGAAACGCCGGCCCCTATTACCCTGGTGGCTTACAGCCTCGGGTCCATGATCTCCTTTTGTGCCCAGCAGCAGAGACCGGAACTGGCCGCTAAAATAAGCCATTTCATTACCCTGGGCAGTCCTATCTTCTGGTTTCGCAAATGGCTGAACAAACGGACCCAGCTCTCCAAACCCCCCGGCCCAGCCCTCTGGACCAACCTGGCGGTACGCATTGACGTCGCATGCCCTCACCTGGTAGGTTACAGTACCTGCGGGCCGGATGTAACTATAGAATGTGAACTGGAAAAATATAACCCGGTGAAGGGTCACCTGGCTTATTTCTCTCATCCCGAGGCCCTGAAAGAACTGGCCAGGGCAGTGGATGCTCGTTCATTCACGGTCTGGTAGAACTCCCATAGATTTCTGCCTTTATAATAAAACATGTTGACCTTATACTCAATAGCAACAATTTTAAGAAAAGAGCCTATAATAAAACACGACGTGGTAAAATAGAGACAACCCAAAAAACACTGCCGCCCATCAAAGGAGAGTCTATGCATACCATTATCGTAACCGCCGCCATTATTCATAAAGAGGATAAAATACTGATTGCCCAGCGCAAAAAGAATGTGGACCATGGATTGAAATGGGAGTTTCCCGGGGGGAAACTGAATTTCGGCGAAGATCCCAGGGTGGGCTTGCAAAGGGAAATAAAAGAAGAGCTGGACATGGAAATCGAAGTAAAGGATATTTTTGAGGTTGTCTCCCAGCTTTACGGAGAAAGGCATATCCTGCTGTTATGTTACACCTGCCGGTACCTTGGACAAAAACCCGCCGCCAGGGACTGCCAGGACTTCCGCTGGGTTACCCCCGCCGAGATGAACCACTACGATTTCACGGCAGCCGATGTTCCGGTAGTAAAGAAGCTGCAGAATTTTTTGAAAGAAGCCTGCCTCTAGAGAGTGGCAGGCTTAAACATTGGTATATTTTTAAGGAGACAGAATCGTATCATGTATACAATTGTAGCATAGCCGACAATCTTTGACAACAAGATACAATTTTGTGCAAAAAACCCTTTTAGCCTTCTATGAAAAACCTTATTACGAACTCGTTTTTGTGTTATAATTCCTTTTAAAGGCTTGCATGACTACCCCGGCGAAGAACCGGGGATATTGTTTTTAGATACTTTCCATGGGCCGAAGGGGAGATCAATTTTGGTGAAGCAGGTGGTGTTTCCCGAGTTTCTGGGGGAATCTGAAATAGCGGTGGTTATTATCATCCCGTCATTAAAAGAGGATATGGGCGACTTATTTGAACGTTTCCACTCGGGAGAAGAGATTGACTACTGGTTTTCCTGGGACCTGGTGGTGACCAATACCGCAGAATACCTGGTGGTTTTAGAAATCAACTGGGACCAGGGGGAAGGATTAATTGTCGCTTTTACCTCGGAAATGTGGGAATTTATTAATTTGATTGACCAGAAGGAAAATATCGTCATCCTGGGGGATTGGAGTGAGCTGGAGGAAGGAGCCTCCCTGGCATACGAAGAAGCCGAAGGGGAGTACCGGCCTATGCCTTGTTGATCCGGGATGTACATACGGGACTGGAAAAACTGTATAATCATGTCAAGGAACTGGTATCCGTTAACCAGGACGTTGAAGAACTGGCGAAACTTCAGCTGATATTGGAAGGAACCCAGTCCCAGTCCACCACCTACCACTAAAGGGCACCGTAAGCGGTGCCCTTTCCAACATTTTTAACAGATGCCGCTGCCGGAGCGGGTTTTGGCAAAACAGCTCGGATGACCGCAGACCAGGTGGTCTTCCTCATAGGCATAAAAGGTCTTTTCCCCGGGCTCCACCGGCCTGCCGCAAACGGTACAATGGACCTGTTCCTGGCAGGGCACCAGAATACCCGTCAGTTTACCGCCCTTCCAGGCAACCTCCAACTGGTCCAGTTGGGATTTGAGGGGTTTTACCGGACAGCATTCCGGGTGAAAAAAATACCTCAACTTGCGACCGTCCTTACGGTATTTTAATTCCACGGCGGGGCTGAAGGGCGGGATCTTTTGGTTGCATTGATGACAATTCCGCACCCTTCCCATGGTGCTTTTCAGCACATACCTGGGCTGGGCCGGTTTTTTGCGAACCTCCCGGTCTTTCCAGTATTTTTGTTTCCTCCCCGGGTTACAGGACACCCATTTTTCGATTTCGGTATAAAAACTGCGGTAATCCCTGTCCGCCAGTTTGATGTTCGCCGGGAAACCTGCCTCCACCACCATGCGATGAAATTCATTCTCCGCCGCATCATGGGCCAGGCCGTCCATTTTATGGGTTTGCCAGTTATAACCCTGGTCGGACAGCCACTTGTGATAGGTGTGAAAAATATTGCCTGAACAGACAAAAAACTGGTCATCCCTGCTTACCTTGGCTTTATCCATCAAATCCGTCATTAAATGACAAACCAGTTCTTCCCAGCCCAATTTATTGGTCCAGGTCACGGGGACCCGGGCGGAGTAAACCTCTCCGGTCTCCTCGCAAACCAGCACCACCACTTCCCCAAAGGCCTGGCAGCCACCGCCGGCATCTTCAACATACCAGGTTTTCAAGGTTATCACCTCATCAATAAAAACAGGCTTCCGGTCGGCAACCAAGAAGCCTGCCACACATGCTCCAATACTTTTCTTCTTTATATTATCTAATTTCCCCCAAACTTTCAATCCATATATACTGCGAAAGGTCTCTTTCATATAAGGTAATATATTCAACCTCCACCAGTTATAAGTTCAAACCTGTCTAGTCTATTCCAATTTTTCCGTCCCTATATACAGGCACTACATCAAAAAGATCCACCTGGGCGCAGTAGGCCAGGTCGGCGGCCAGACCAATTTGAGCCAGTTTTTGGCCGTGCAGGGAGTCATAAAGGGCCCGTAACGGGTTGTTTTCATAGTATTCAGCCAGCCGCAGCGCCGCCACCGCAGCATCCTCCAATACCAGGCCATTGCCTGAAACCATAGGTGTCTCGTCCAGGTAAAACTCACCGTTAATCGGCAAGTTCTCTGTCAGGGCAGGGGAGATCTGACCCTTCAATTGCCAGAGCCTCACCAGTTCCCTGGCAACCATGCCTGCCGCCAGCGTGTCTTCCAGCGAAAATTTCCCCCTGGTCCCGGCACAGACAAGTACGATATCCTGTTCCATTTCCATAAGTTTCTTCGCTACGGCAGAGACATTCAGCAAACTGCCGATAAAAACCTGCCCGCTGCCCTCAGCAGCGCGCCGGGTGGCCTGCGTGCCGTTGGTGGTGGTTAAAATAACCGTTTTGTTCCCGACAGTGCCTACATTATATTCCAGGGGGGAATTGCCCAGGTGAAACCCCGGCACCTTTACGGCCCCCCTCTCACCGCCCAATAAAAAGGTGTTTTCCGGTAAGGTTTTTGCCAGGGCAAAGGCGTCGTCCACCTCCACCACCGGAATCACTTCTTTACAACCGTTGGCCAGAGCTGTGGAAACTGTAGAACTGGCCCTTAAGATGTCGAACATAACTGCCGATTTATTAGTAAGGACATCCCTGCTGATATCTGCGGCAGTGGGAACAAGAGAAATCTTCATGACTACCAACCCTTTCCATCCAGGATGATCCACTATAATACTACCACTAAATACTACCACATATTATATAAAGAAGGGGGTTAAAATTTCTCCGATGTCGCGTGTGTGACGGTATTAATACGAATTTATTAAGTTTAGACTACTTTTTCTTAAAATAAAGCTCATTTGCAGGATTTTATAGGTAATAAGTCGTAATTTAGGTAATAATTCTATTTTTCGTTGAGGATGTGACTTCCTTTGGAAATAATGACCCCAGCAGGGATTCTGTTTGCAGTCACCTGTTTGATTGCCGGTTTTCTTTTAGAAGGCGGACATGCCAGTGCCTTGTGGCTCCTACTGCTTTCATCATTGTAATTGGCGGCACTGTGGGGGCAACGGTAATCGCCTTTTCCACCAGCGAAGTTCTTTCCATACCTAATTTAATCAAAACAGCCATAACCAAAAAACTCCCGGATTTTACCGAAACCATCAACCTGATTGTGGAACTGGCCGAGAAGGCCCGCCGGGAAGGCTTACTTTATCTCGACAGTCAGTTGGATACCATTGAAGACCCCTTTCTCCGGAAAGCCATGCAGTTGGTGGTTGACGGCACTGACCCGGAGATGGTGCGCAGTATTTTAGAAACGGAAGTTTATGCCTCCTATGAAAGACACCAGGTGGGCGTACATATTTTTGAATCGGCGGGCGGTTATGCCCCCACCATGGGCATTATCGGCACCGTCATGGGCCTGGTACACGTGCTGGGCAACCTATCCGACCCGGACAGCCTGGGTCCGGCCATAGCTATGGCCTTTATCGCTACCCTGTACGGTGTATCCTCTGCCAACGTCTTCTGGCTTCCCATTGGTGCCAAATTAAAGAACCTGAGCAAAAAGGAACTGCTCCTGCGTGAGATGATGATCGAGGGCATCCTTGCCCTGCAGGCCGGTTACAACCCCACCATCATTCGGGAAAGACTCAACGCCTTTATTAAACCGGGGCAAATTAAGCCCCAAGCGGATGAAGGTGAAGCGTAATGAAAAAACGCGAAGAACCTCAAAAGGAAAACCACGAACGGTGGTTGATTACCTACGCGGATTTAATTACCCTGCTATTAATCTTCTTTGTGGTCATGTACACCCTCAGTAAGATTGATGCTAACAAATATTACGCCATCGCTTCCTCCCTGGCCAAAACCATGGGTGGCAGCCAGAGCATCATGGAAAGCGGCGGACCCTCCATGGTTCCCGGTGCCAGCGAAAGTAAAGAACTGGATACCGTAATGGAAAACCTGGAACAACAAAACATGGAGAAGATTAAGCGGCAAATCCAGGAGTACGTCGATCAAAACGGATTATCCGGAAAAGTGACGGTGTCCATTGAGGAAAGGGGCGTTGTGGTTAGCTTTCAGGATGTGGTGCTGTTCCCTCTGGGGGTTGCGGAACTTAATCCCTCCTCCAGGGATATCGTCGATAAAGTTGGGGCGATCCTGCGGCAGACCCCAAATTACATCCGGGTGGAAGGACACACCGACAATCTGCCTATCCGCACCAGCAAGTTCCCTTCCAACTGGGAACTGTCCCTGGCCCGTTCGGCCAGCGTGGTTCACCGGTTAATTGAGTTCAGCGATATTCCCCCGGACAGGCTTTCCGCCACCGGCTACGGGGAGTACCGGCCCAGAAGGCCAAATGATTCGGATACAAACCGCCAGCAGAACAGGCGGGTTGATATTGTGGTATTAAGAACTAAGTTCCAGGAAGTGGAACCGGAGGCCGTTGATAAACCTATTGTAAACCAAGCGACTCAATAAGGAGTGATCGGACATGGCAAACATCATGCAAAGCAGCCAGGAAGAACAAATCGTAGTTTTTCAATTGATGGAGCAGGTCTACGGCATAGATATCAACTCTGTTTATGAAATTATCCGCATGGAAAGTATCACCAAAGTACCCCGTAGCCCTCATTTTGTGGAGGGTGTTATTGACCTGCGGGGACGCATCATCCCGGTGATCGGTCTCAGCGTGCTTTTTGGCTTGGGTCAAAACGAAAGAACTCAGGCCAGCCGTATTATCATTGTTGAGGTGTCCGGACAAACCATCGGCATGATTGTGGATTCCGTGCAGGAAGTGCTGCGGATTCCCGTCAGCGCCATTGAGCCTCCCCCGCCGATGGTTAACGGTATCGATGCGGCTTACCTGAGGGGCATCGCCATTTTGGAAGAAAGACTAATTATCCTTTTGGATCAGAACAAAATTCTTATGGAAGAAGAAAAGGATCAGCTGCTGCAGCCCAATATTGCTGGGAACCAAGCCTAGGAGGGACAGAACATGTTTTCAGATCTTGAAATTGGCGTATTTATAGACGAGCTGGAAGAAAAAATTCAAGTGATTAACGATGGTTTGCTGGCCCTGGAACGGGATGAGGAAAATCCCGACATCATCCAGGAGATCTTCCGTGCCGCCCATACCATAAAGGGTTCCTCCGGCATCATGGGTTACCAAAACATGGCCAACCTTACCCACGAAATGGAAAACCTTTTTGACAAGATCCGCCATAGCGAAATACATGTAACCTCCGCCATGGTTAATGTGCTGTTTGAGGCCCTGGATACCCTGAAGGCCTTAAAGGAGGAAGTCACCGGGGACGGACCGGCCGTGGATACCTCTTCAGTGGTGGCCAAGATCAAAGACTTTGTTGAAGGCGGCGGTGCAGCCGGCGAAGTCCCGGTACAAAATTCGGCAATGAATGAGGCGCCGGTCCCAAAGGCTCCCGCCGAGAGTACCCTGGCTTCCCGCCAGTGGCTGGAAATAGGTGATGTAGAAGAAAATGTGATTCGGGAAGCAGAATTAAGGGGCTACCAGTGTTTTAAAGTGGCCGTGGATATCGACCGGGACTGCCAAATGAAAAACGTGCGGGCCTTCCTGGTTTTTGAAACCCTTCAGCAGGTGGGCGATATCATCAAAAGTGAGCCTTCTGCGGAGGACATTCAGGAAGGCAAATACGATGTCGGCTTCCAGGTGGTGTTGATCACCAAAGAAGACCCCGACAGCATCAAGAATTTAATGATTACCATTTCGGAAGTAACCGAGGCTGAAGTTCAACCGCTGATTCTGAGCAACGCAGAAAACATGAACGGGCAGACCAAGGCCAAAGAAGCCCCGGGGGCCCAGCCTGCCATCCAGGAAAATAATGCGTTCAAACAGGAATATTCCGATAAGAAAGCCGTCAAAACCGTCAGGGTGGACGTAAATAAGCTGGACAATTTAATGAACCTGGTGGGTGAATTGGTCATTGACCGTACCCGCCTGAACCGTTTTGCTGAGATTTTTGAATCCCGCTTTGGTTCTGATGATCTGGTGGAGTCCATTAACGAAATTTCCAACCACCTGGGCCAGGTAACCGGGGACCTGCAGGAACAAATCATGAAGGCCCGCATGCTGCCGGTGGCCCAGTTGTTTAACCGGTTCCCCCGCATGGTGCGGGATACCGCCCAGAAGTTAAACAAGGAAATTGACTTCGTGGTTGAAGGTAAGGAAACCGAGCTTGACCGTAACGTCATCGAGGTGATCGGAGACCCCCTCATCCACCTGATTCGCAACTCCATCGACCATGGTATGGAAACCCCTGAAGAGCGTCTGGCAGCCGGCAAGCCTGCCACGGGTACCCTGCTGCTGAAGGCCTCCTATGCCGAAAGCCATATCGTCATCACCGTGCAGGACGACGGCCGGGGCATCGATGCCAATAAAATCAGAAACAAGGCCGTGGAAATGGGGTTTGTCGATCGGGAAACGGTGGATCGCATGAGTGACCGTGAGGCCCTGCAGCTGATTTTTAGAGCGGGCTTTTCCACTAAAAATAATGAAGTCAGTGATTTATCCGGCCGCGGCGTAGGTATGGATGTGGTGAACACCGCCATCGAGCAAATCAACGGCACCGTAGAACTGGATACCAAACCCGGCGCCGGTACCACCATCACCATCCGCCTGCCCCTGACCCTGGCCATCATCCGGGCCCTGATGGTTACCCTGGGCAAGCAGGTCTATGCTTTCCCCTTAACCAACGTGTCCGAAACAATTCGCATTACCGACAAAGATGTACGCCGCATTGGCAACAACGAAGTCATTGTGGTGCGGGATAAAATCCTCCCCCTGGCAAGACTCGGCCGGCTGTTCAACTGCCCGGACTGTGTGGAAGCTACCAAAATGTTTGTGGTGATCCTGGGTTCCGGTGACAAGAGAATCGCGGTGGTAGTGGATAAACTGCTGGGTGAGCAGGAAATCGTCATCAAGTCCCTGGGCGATTACCTCGGTCAGGTACAGGGCCTCTCCGGCGCCTGCATCCTGGGCGACGGCAAAGTGGCTCTGATTGCCGATGTGCGGGGACTGGTGAAAAAGCTGGGTGCCGAGGAGGCAGCCTATGCTGCCGGTTAAAGTCCTTGTCGTAGACGATTCCTCCCTCATGCGGCGGCTGATCAGCCGTCTGCTGGAGGAAGACAAGGACATTAAAGTTGTTGGCACCGCAGCGGATGGTTTAGAAGCCCTGCAGCAAATCAAAGCCCTCAGACCGGATGTTGTCACCCTGGACGTGGAAATGCCCAAACTGGACGGTATCGCTACCCTGCGCCGCATGATGGTGGAATGTCCCACACCTGCAGTGATGCTCAGTGCCCACACCCACGAGGGTGCCAGGGCCACCATGGATGCCCTGTCCGCCGGAGCGGTGGATTTTGTGCCCAAACCGGGCGCCTCCGCCGAACTGCCGAAAATGGTGGAGGACCTGAAGGCCAAAATAAAGGTAGCCGCCAGGGTCTCCCTGCGCCGGGTGGTGAAAGCCACTGTCCTTCCACCGGCGCCGCCGCCATTGGCACCGGCCAAACCCGCAGCACCGCCCCGCAGGCCGGCTATCGCGCCAAGAAAACAGGCTTGCGGCAAAATCGACCTGGTGGTCATCGGCTGCTCCACCGGCGGCCCCGCCGCCCTGCAGCAAATCATTCCCTATCTGCCTGCGGATTTGCCCGCCGGCGTGGTGATTGTCCAGCACATCCCGGTGGGTTTCTCTAAATCCATGGCAGAACACCTGGACAAAAAAAGCGTCATTGCGGTGCGCCATGCCGCAGAAGGCGACGAAATAAAACCCGGCCAGGTCCTGGTGGCCCCTGCGGGCTATGACTTGAATTTTAAGCCCCGGGGCAACGGCGCCGTCGTTACCCTGAGCAACCAGGGAGCCCCCCTGCCGCCCGGCGGCTTCCGCCCCTCGGTGGACTGGGTCATGAAATCCGCCGCCGAAGTCTACGGCTGCCGCACCCTCGGCGTGCTCCTCACCGGCATGGGCCGGGACGGCGCCCAGGGCATGCTGGCCGTTAAAGAACAGGGCGGCCCCACCATCGCCGAACACGAAAGCACCTGTGTGGTCTACGGCATGCCCAAAGCAGCAGTGGACCTGGGAGCAGCTAAAAAAATCGTGCCCCTGCCGCAAATTGCCCGGGAAATTCAGGCAGTATTTTAAAAAATAGTATAAAGAAAAGGCCTTGGCCTGCCGATATATAAACCAGTAGAGAGAAAATGCAGGTGATCGAGATGAAAATATCAGGATTTAAACCCGCCGGAGAAGTGCTCAAGGCCTACGACCGGAACCAGGCGGATAAAAAAAGCAAGTTAAACAAGGCGGACTGGCCCGCAGGTGATTCCGTGCAGCTTTCCGGCGAAGCCAGGTTTAAAAAAGAAATTGAGGCTGCCCTGAAAAACCTGCCGGAAGTTCGGGAAGACCTGGTGAACCGCATTAAAAAAGACATCCAAGCCGGTACTTACAAGCCGGATACCGATAAAATTGCAGATGGCATTCTTCAAGAGAGGCTCCTGGACAAAAAGGTTTAAAGGATGGTGCAGATGGAGTCTTTATTTTTTAACCTGCTGCAGGTGTTGAATGAGCTAAATGACAAGCTGGCTGAAATGCTGAAGGCCACGGAAAAGCATAATCTTGCCTTGCGGAACAACGATATCGAGGCCATTAAAGAGGCAGTTAAAGAATTGGAAAACGTTTCAGCCGGGGCAAAATTTCTGGATAAGAAGAGGGAAGAAATACAATATACCTTGGAGCAAAAGCTCCAGTTGCCCAAAGGTGCTACTTTAAGTGAAACCATTTCCTACGCACCTGAACAGCTATCAAAGGATTTACATACAGCTGCTCAATCCCTGCGGGAAACAACCAACACAATCAATGACATGGTTCAACTCAGCAAGATTCTTGCAAAGCAGGCTCTAAACTTTAATGACGTTCTTTTAAAAGTTATGAAACCTGCTCAGTCAACTTACAATCCCGCAGGTAAGACTGCTGCCAACCAGCAATCCGCTTCACTGCTGAATAAGACTGTATAAACTTTAAGTAAAAAGCAAACATCGATTAGCTAATAGCGAATAAAAGGTGGTTCGTTCATATGCCAGGAACGTGGTTTGGATTAGAAATTGCTAAGCGGGGAACCATGGTGCACCGTAAAGCTTTAGACGTAACCGGACACAACATTGCCAACGCCAGTACACCCGGTTACTCCAGACAGGAGGCCGTTATAACTCCTACAACCCCCTGGGCCAGACCCGACCTTTCAACCAAAATGCTGCCCGGTCAATTAGGCACCGGTTCTGACGTAACGGAAGTACGACGCATTCGTGACTACTATCTGGATGTCCAGTCGCGTCATTCCGGCAGCTATGAAGGCTACTGGGAAAAGAAACTGGATATGGCCAAGAGAATGGAAACCGTATTCCTGGAGCCCGATGGCCGTGGATTGCAGGCAACCCTGCTTAATTTTTTTAATGACTGGCAAGATCTCAATAACAACCCCCAGGATCCTGGCGTTAAAAAAGCAGTCAAGGAATCCGGTGACGAGCTGGCTGCCATTTTCAGACAGATGCACAGCCAACTGGCCACCATTAATGAAAGTATTAACGGTTCCCTTCAGTATGAGGTAGATCAAGTTAACCAATTGGTCACAAAGATAGCGGACCTGTCAAATACCATTATTCACGTCATACGAAACGGGGCACAACCCAACGACCTTTTGGACGAGCGTGACAATTTGCTGGATCAACTGGCTAAATACGGCCACATTAATGTGACAACCCAGGATAACGGGATGATTGAAGTAAGATTTATCGAGTCCGCAGCTATCCTACTGAAAAATGACGGCTACGACAAAGTTGTCGCTTCCAAAGTAAACCTTGTTACAGGTGCTGGTGCATTAGGAAACGAAAACCACCTGTCGGTGGATGGGATGGATGTTATCAATCTCACAGCCCTGGCTGATTACTACAGCAAAGCGCCCGAAGGAGCCGGTAAAGGGAGTATCCTTGGGCAAGAATCCGCCAGGCTGGAAAATGAGGCGGTATCCCTCAAGTTAGATCGCCTGGCCGCTTCCATTATCGAAAATATTAACCGGGCGGCGGGAGTACCCAGGCCGGGAGATGTTTATCCTCCACCGGCATTTTTTCAAGGAACAAGCGCGGCAGATATTACACTGAATGAAGTAATAAAAGCCGATCCGGAAAAGATTATTGGTGAAAACGCCTTAGCAGTTGCCCGGTTGCGCAGTACGCCTATTAATACTCTTGACGGCCAGATAAGTCTACGCCAGGGAATCACCTTTACCAACAATGACCAGATGAAGTTTACCGTTACGTTACCGGATGGCACCAGCAAAGATATCGACCTTGGATTAGATAGTGGCTTAACGGTATCTACCCTTTATTCTCCTGAAGAAATAAAGGCTGCTATCCAAAACGCATTGGATAAAAAATTTGGTAAAGATGAGATTAGAGTTGGCCTTAACGAAGATGCCCGTCTAAGTTTCTCTTTGAAAAAAGGGGACGGAAAATTTGAGATCGCCTCCAAAAAGGGCAATGATGTTCTTTTCGGAGGAAACGCCATAAAAGATGACCCAGATATTACAGTTATAAGCACCACCGTGCTCAACACAACCTTCGAAAAATATTTCCAAGGGATTGTGGCTCAGGTAGGCGCCGCTGTCGACCACCATGATAAAATGCTGGAAAACCAGCAGGCCATCGGCCAGCAGGTGGAAGCCCTCAGACAATCGGTTTCCGGTGTGTCGGTTGATGAGGAACTTACAAAAGTAATTCAATTCCAATACGGCTATCAAGCCTGTGCCAGAATGATAGCCCTACAGGATGAAATGCTGGATTATTTAATCAACCGTATACGATGATTTAGGAGGCTGAGTTTACATGCTGCGGATTTCCAACATGCTAATGGCGCACAACCTGCGTAATTATATCCAGAACAATTTGCAAAGGTCTGCTAAATCGCAAGAACATATCTCTACGGGTAAGACCATCAACAGACCCTCGGATAACCCCAGTCAAATAAGTCAGTTAATGGCAGTAAATGCTACTCTCATTGGTAATGAGCAATACCTGCGAAATATTCAGGATGGTTTAGGGTATCTCAATCAAAGTGATTCTGCCATAAACACTGTCGGTAAAACATTACAGGATGCCAAAATTTTGGCTCTGCAGGGAGCGAACGGTACCTTAACACAAGAAGATATGAATGCCATTGCTAACCAGATCGACAGACAAGTGGATTCCCTGGTAGATCTGTCAAATAGTTCGCTGGGAGGGAAGTACCTCTTTGCAGGGACGAAGAACGGTCAGCCGCCCTTTTACCGGGATCCTAAGACTGGAGATGTTTATTACCGGGGAAACACTCAACTAATAAGCAGGGAAATTATTTTTGGTTACAGTTATGAAGTGGTAGCTGCCGGTGCAGCGGATAATACTCTCATTGGACATGCAGATTTATCCAGGGGAGTTATTTTCAATTCAGATAGTGAGAAAGTATTTGGGGTAGAGATTAACGGCATTAAAACCACAATTGATTTAACATCAGATCCCGACATTGCACAAAGATTAACGGGTGGCAGCTATACATTAAGTCAGGTAAAGGATGCAATTCAATCCGCATTAAACAACAAGATTGGTCCGGGGCTGGTAGATGTTAAGGATGACGGTAAAGGGAACCTCAAATTAACTGCGGAACCACTGGATGCATTATATGGAACGGCAGACCTTAGCAGCGGCGGGGGAGCATTTGCGCCGGAGGATAAGATATTCAGCATAGAATTAAACGGAGTTAAGAAGGACATTAATTTATCCTCATATACCTTAACGACTTTTCAAGATATAAAAACCGCTATTCAAACAGAATGTGATAACCAATTTGGTTCTAATAAAATAATTGTTGGGGATGACGGGAACAATCACATTCGGTTAATTACCGTCGGAGGAGTATCCGAATTTAAAGTCTTGGCGTCAGGTACCAATACCGGTCATACTGCCATCTTCGGCGGCGAGCAAAGGGCTGAACATAAACAAGAAACCTTTAGCATCTTTGCTGATGGTGCTAACACAGGCCATACCATTCTGTTTGGAGGCAGCGCTAGTGCACCCGGCGGCGGGGTTTTTGGAAAACTAACAAACCCTTATAACCCTGCCAATTTAATTGATGACCCTATGAATAACGGCCAAAAAATGGTTAAAGTTGCCGGTGGGCCCTTTGAAGTATTGCGAAGGCTCTCTGCAGATTTACGCAATGGCGATGTAGATTCGCTAAATAAAACCCTGTCTGAATTGGATGACGCGCACGATACTATTCTTAAACATCGTGTAGGGGTAGGTGCCCGCACCCGCCACCTGGAAGCGGTGAAAGAACAACTGGAGGACCAGGAAATAAAACTTAAGGGTATTCTAGTAGATATCCAAGGAGCCGACATAGCCAAATTAACGGTAGAAGTGGCCCAAAACCAACTGGTTCACCAAGCTTCCTTAATGACAGCATCCAACCTACTTAACGTCAGCCTGCTGCAGTACCTGAAGTAGAGACAGCGCCTGGAAGCCGGTAGCTGCCGCAGGCCAACTCCCCGAGGAGGTGCTGGCTTATGAAAATCGGCGCCGGCGGGCTGCAGTCCCTGGCGGCCCAGGATGCAATCGCCCGGCAGGGGGACGCCGCGGCCAGGAGCAAGCCCCTGCCGGACCCCGCGGTGATGCAGGCCCGGGACATGGCCCAGAACCTGCTCCACCGTGACCTCAACCGGGCGGTGGAACAGCTGAACCACCTGGCCCATTTATTAAACCAGGCCCTGGAATTTGCAATAATCAAACAGGGCAAAGTGACCAGGGTAAGGGTGAAAGACAGGACCAAGGGCCAGACCCGGGACCTAACCCCGGAGGAAGCCCTGGCCCTGCTGGTAAAAACCGACGAGCCGCAGGAAAAAACAAAGGGACGGCACCTGGACGATTATGCCTGAGGGCAATATTGTCCGGCCATTAAAATTGCAAGTTACAAACCGCTTTCAATAAAGAGCGGTTTTTGTTTAGGACAACGCTGCTGGCTGCAGGGAGAAAAAAGCAGAAAAAAATGTTACTATAGACTCACAGGGACGGTTCTTCTTTTGAATCTTGATGGTTTTCAGAATTGGTATAAATCAGCTCCATTGGATGGTAGTGTATTGTGGTATAATATAAACAGCGACCAAGACAGCACACCCAAAGTCAGATTATGATATTGGGTATTATACCGAAAAAAAAATTCCCGCCCACATTCTGTCAGGTTTAAAGGAACAATTAGAGGAAATGCCAATCCCCGCACGTTGATTTAGTTGACTTCTCCAACCTTGCCCCTGACTTTGTACGCATTGCCTTAAAAGAAGGCATTGAGATATGGAAACAAAAAAAGAAGAACTCGCTTTTCACATAAGCCGTCTGGAAAGAGCCTTAGCTACACTGGATGAAATACTGGAACGTCTTAAAAAAACTCTGCACCACCGGACCTGGCCCCCAAAGTGCAGCCGGATGCTGGACTGTGGTTGCAGAAAAACAAAACAACTAAGTAGGTCTTGCCAGCAAAGAAAGAATGATTCCAATGCTCGACTGATAAAATTTTATCGTTGTCCCCTAAACTTTATCTCCGAATTACCGATAATAAAAGTGGAAAGGAATCCCGGCGGCCGACGGGATTTAACCTAAAACCTATCACCGCAAGGGACTGCGGTGAACAAAACATTTCAAGGAGGAAAACAAATGAGAATTAACCACAACATAGCGGCTCTGAACACCTATCGTTCTCTGTCCGCTAACAACATTAATGCTTCCAAGTCTCTGGAAAAACTGTCTTCGGGTCTGCGCATCAACCGTGCCGGTGACGATGCTGCCGGTCTGGCCATCTCGGAAAAAATGCGTGGCCAAATCCGTGGTTTAGATCAAGCCTCCCGCAACGCTCAGGACGGTATCTCTCTGATCCAGACCGCTGAAGGTGCCCTGAATGAAACCCACTCCATTCTCCAGCGTATGCGCGAACTGGCTGTTCAGGCTTCCTCTGACAGCAACACCAATACCGATCGTAATGAACTTCAAAAAGAAGTAAGCCAGTTAATTAAAGAAATTGACAGAATCTCCAATACTACTGAGTTTAACAACCAGAAGTTGCTTGATGCTCCAAGGCCAATATTGTAGCTAAGTCTTTCAGCGCAGAAATTCTTGCTTCCAATACCAACGAATATACCGTATCCAGTGATTCTACTATTGCGGCTGATAAAACTTATTTATTCAAGGTTGGTAGTGAAACAGCCACAGCCGGCACCTTTAACTACTCAATCACTGACGAGGCAGGAAATACTATTACTTCTAGTACCATTGCTAACACCGCCACCTCACTTACTGTCGCAACCGGTGTTACATTGACCTTTAGTGCCAACTCTATTTCGGCAGGCGACAGCGTAGCCATTGTTGCCCGTAAGGCTGTAGCTGCTGACGCGGATAAGTCCTTTGCTTTCCAAATTGGTGCAAACTCAACTCAGACTATTAGCGTTGATGTCAGTGATATGAGTGCCAAGGCACTGAAAGTTGATACGGTCAATATTGCTACTCAAAAAGGAGCAGAAGCCTCTGTCTCAGCGGTTGAACAAGCTCTTCGTGACGTTTCAAGTGAACGTGCGAAGTTGGGCGCCTTCCAAAACCGCTTAGAGCACACCATTAATAACCTGGGTACCTCCAGTGAAAACCTGTCTGCTGCAGAATCTCGTATCCGCGATGTAGATATGGCCAAGGAAATGATGGAGTACACCAAAAACAACATCCTTACCCAGGCTGCTCAAGCTATGCTGGCCCAGGCAAACCAGCAACCCCAGGGTGTATTACAACTGCTTCGCTAATAAATTCAGTAAAAGGCGGGATTCATATATATCCCGCCTTTTACTATAAAGACAGGTGATTTCAATGAAAAAAGAGAAGATATCAGGTTGTTTAATTGTCAAAGATGAAGCTGAAACCCTAGAAAGATGTATTAAGAGTATGTTGCCAATCCTAGATGAATTAATCATTGTAGATACCGGGTCAACGGACAATACGATAGAAATTGCCAGGAAATACACAGACAAAGTCTATAACTATACCTGGCAAGATGATTTTGCAGCTGCCAGAAATTTTGCGATTTCCAAAGCAAGCAAGGAATGGATTATCTTCTTAGATGCCGATGAATACTTCAGTGAACGAAGTCTGAAAAATATAAGAAAAACTATTGACGAGGAAAACGGTAAGGCAGATGCCTTTATGATAAATGGTTACAATATTTTATTGTCTTCAGGGGAAGTAAAAGACAAATTTGCAGTTATTAGAATTTTTAGAAATAGACCGGAGATACGATATCAAGGTAGGATTCATGAATACTTGCGAAAAAAAGGCCAATTTACTATTGTAGATTGTACAGATATCATTGAGATTTTCCATACAGGCTACAATAAAATTGTATATGATAAAAAAAATAAAAATGAACGAAACTTATCTCTTTTACTAAGAGACCTTGAAGAAAGACCAAACGACGGAAATACTCATTTCTATTTATCACTTCAATATCTTGCGATGGAAGACTATGAAAAGGTGTTGCATCACTCAAGAAAAGCTCTGGAATATGGCATAACTATATTGGGCAAAGAGGCATCTGCTTATATAAATTATATTAAAGCTAGTTTGAAGTTAAATAGAGATGATATTAACCTGCTTATAGATATGTGTTATGAATGTATAAATAAGCATCCGAATTTTCCTGATGGTTACCTATTGTTGGCGGAGTGCCTTTTACAAAAAGGCGACATTGACGAGGTTGTTCAGCAATTAGAGGGATTCTTGAGTAAAAATTTTGAGGATGGTTTAAAGTATGTTTCAAATATAAACATAAATGATTATCAAAATATATATCAAAAGTTGGGTGATATATATTACTATGAAAAGAAAGACCTTAATAAGGCTGTTTATTACTACGTAAAATTTTTAAAACAGGATATCTATAATGAAGTAGCATTTCAGAAATTAATGATGATATTAATTAAATATGAAAACCAACAGTCAATCATTGACTTTTTAAGGCAAATATATAAAGATAATTCTATTAAAGACATGTACTTTTTAGCAATTCAGTTTGCTAAACTTGATGCTGATAATGTTAAAAAATATTATAAAGAAAAACTTGCTGCTCTAGGGCAATTAGACTCTTTGCCGCGCTAGGGCGCGGATAGAAATTAAATCCTTAGCGAAATTGAAATTGCCATATAAAAATTTTTCAAAACTGTCTTTTGCTTTTTATATGGCTAATTTTTTATTAAACTTAAATAGCTTGATTCAGCCTAAGGCTATTATAAAAAACTATCGAACTGCAGGCTGCTTATGATGACATAGAAATAAACTATGTTCTGTCCCTAATGCATTACGTTTATTATTACATAGGCATTATTGCCGAAAACCGCAACGACGATGCACAGGCAGTGCGGCATTACCTGGAATCATTGAAGTTCGAAAAATAAAATGCGGATTATTTAAACCGTTTGTTATTTCTGTTGCGGCAGGAAAAGCCCCGGGACATTATTGCTTTACTCAACAGAATTTATAACATCGAACTGGAGAAAGAAATTGATTTTTTGGTCTATCAATTAGCAGATAATCACCGGTTACCACTGGTCCTTGCCTATTACACAAACCTCCGGCTGAAAAAGTTCCAGAAGCAAGATTACTGGGTGTTGTATATGCTGGCCGCCAACGGTCAATATGAAAGGACTTCCCAGGTTGCCCTAGATTGCTACCTTAATGATAATGGCGGGGACACCCGCCGCCTCTTTGCTACACTGGCGTTTTCAACAGCAATATTAAGCGGTAAAGAAAGCCTTATAAACAGTATATATCAACACGTGCCAGCATCCTTACAAAAAATAGCTGACCTTTATCTGGGTAGGTCTGTTATCCTGGCAAGTGAAGACATACCACCTTATCTTGAAATACTGGAACGGGTGCTTTTGTTGGCTGGTCCGGATTCACTGACGGCATTGATTGAAGCAAAGCGTCATTTTGTAGTTGATATTACCGGCTATATAGGGGATTTATTCTACGACATAAAGAATACCATTTGGCTTTAACTCATTATCTGGAACAGTTGTCAGACAGTGGCCTTGCAATTGAACAGAAGGCCAAGGTACTCTCTGCGGTTGCTTATTGTTATTATAAGTTATGGGACTACTATAGCGCCGTCCAATATTTTGTTAGTGCTTTTGAACACGGTTATCGGAAAGGGGAAATATACCAGTTCTTACGCTGGTGCACCGGCCATGTGGATAGTACAGCTTGCCTGAGCGGTTTTACGAGATATTGGAAAATGAAGAATATTTTGAATCTGGAGGCTTGAAAGAGGAGGCAGAGGTTGACCACGATGGAACTGGAGTTTTATAAAAAGAAGTTCAAGGAAAATATTGAGGTATTGGTTAAAAAGGACTGCTGCATGACACTAGCGTTGCATAAAACTTTCGCATAAATTAATTTGTCAGCAGGTTTGGCCGGTTTAATTATGGCTTTGTCAGGTAGAACCCCTTGTTCAAACAACTGGATACGGAGTTGCTGGAAAAACAATGATTTATTAGTTTTTTTCTAGAATTTTAGATATTGACATTTTGGAAATTTATTTATGCAACGCTAGTGATTACAATTATTTCAAATAAAGTATTGCCGGTTTTTGTCGATATATGAACTGTCGGCTAAAAGATGCCGGTTTCCTGCAGGATATTAGATGAGGTGGAAGTATTATGAAAGTTGTTATTCTGGCCGGCGGCTGGGTACAAGAATCAGTGAAGAAAGCCATTTAAAGCCAAAGCCGATGATTGAAATCGGAGATGCGCCGATACTATGGCATATTATGAAATATTATTCCAGTTTTGGATTTAATGATTTTATTATCTGCTGCGGATATAAAGGGTATATTATCAAAGAATATTTTGCCAATTACTATCTGCACAGGTCAGATATCACATTCGACTTTTCTGACAACAACTATATGACTATACATAATAATGTTGCGGAGCCATGGAGAGTTACCGTTGTTGATACGGGGCTCAATACACAAACAGGAGGGCGCATTAAGCGTATTCAAAAGTACATCGGCAATGATCCTTTTTTGATGACGTACGGTGACGGCGTAAGCAATATAGATTTGCCTGCACTTATAGAAAAACACAATAAGTCGGGCAAGACTGTTACGCTCTCGGCAATACAGCCCGGCGGACGTTTCGGAGTACTTGATATAGACAGCAGCGATGAAACGGTGATCGGCTTCAGGGAGAAAGGGCAGGAGGACGGCGGCTGGGTCAATGCAGGCTTCATGGTAATGGAGCCGGAGCTTTTCAGCTATATCGATAACGATATGACGGTATTGGAGAGAGAGCCTCTTAAAAGATTAAGCACCGAGGGCAAGCTCGGTGTGTACAAGCACTATGGATTCTGGCAGTGTATGGACACGCAGAGAGATAAATATTTGCTTGAAAATCTCTGGGGACAGGGAAATGCATTGTGGAAAGTGTGGAATGACTGAGTATGGACAACTTCAAAAAAGAATTTGAAAAAATCGAAGCGGCTTATTTTGCCGAAAACCCTTTTAGAGCGCTTGCGGACCGAAAAGAGATTTTTTCCAAAAATCCCCTTGTCCTCTATGGCTGCGGAATTCTGTTGTATCGGTATGCAAGGATTTTGATATTAAAATCGCAGCTGTATGCGATACCTATAAGACGGGCATATATGGTGACACCGGATTAGAAATTATCTCGCCGAATCAACTGAAGGAAGAATATCCGGATGCGAATGTAATTATCTGTTCCTATATATTTGCGGATGAAATTAAAAGAAAGCTGAACTCTCTGGGATTCCCCGAAACAAGGATTTACCAGTCCACATCATCAGAAATTAGTTTTATACACCCATTGGATTTCGTCCGCGACCACCTTGCGGGATACGAATGGGCGTACCATTTTTTAGACGATACTTCAAAAAAGCTCTTGATAGACAGAATAAGGATGTATCTTACCGCAGCCGAACTTTCCCAAACTTCGGCTGCGCCGATCTATTTCGAACCGGGAATCATCAGCCTCGGAGCAAACGAGGTCTTTGTTGACGGCGGTGCTTACATCGGCGACACGGCGGAGGAATTTATCAAGCAGACAAAAATCGAAAACACGGGAGGATATCGCCATATCTATTCTTTTGAGCCTGATGAATCAGCTCGCGAAAAAGCGATTCGCAACCTCCAAAAATATGAAAATATTGATGTGATTGGCAAGGGGTTATGGATCTGTGACACGGAGCTTAAATTCTTCAGCGACGGCGGAAATGCCGGTTCAACCTTTGTAACGGGAGTTCGCACCGTTTCGGTGCCCGTTACATCGATTGACAGTTTTTTTGAGGGCAAACCCAGTGATGAGCTGCCCACATTTATCAAGATGGACATAGAGGGGGCGGAAAAAGAAGCTCTTATCGGCGCAGAAAACGTCATAAGACAGAAGCACCCCAAACTTGCGGTTTGCGTATATCACAAGCCGGAAGATATCTATGAACCGCCGAAACTGATCTCTGAAATTGATCCAAGCTATCAATTCACTTTGAGACAGTGCGCCGACGGAATATTTGACACCGTACTTTACGCAGTATAAAGAGAGGGTTTGAGATTTGCAGCGGCCGAAAATCAGCGTAATCATGCTTACATACAACCGCCAGGAACTCGTCGGAAGAGCGGTTGAGAGCATTCTGAATCAAACACTGAACGACTTTGAGTTTATCATTGTCGACAATGGGTCCACCGATACAAGCGGTACGATTGCCGACGAATATGCCGCGCAAGATTCACGAATCCATGTGATCCACCGCCAACGCGGTAACATCGGAAGCGGACGTAATACGGGGCTGGATGCCGCCACAGGTGAGTACATCGCCTTCATTGACGATGACGATTACGCCGAGCCGGATTTTCTGGAGTTCTTATACGAACTTGCAAAGACACACGGTGCGGATATTGCCGTGTGCGGCTCGAATAAAGAAGAAAACGGCGCGGTATCGCCCAATCACATTTACGCCTATGACGAGCTTTTTATCATGGACGCGGTACAATCGGCCGATGCTTATCTGCGCCGCATACGTTACAATGCCGCTATGCCGACAAAGCTGATCATGCGTGAGTTGTTCGATAAAATCCGCTTCTCAAATACGGGTAGCTATGACGACATTTCGACAACCTACCGTTATTTTGCCAATGCGAAAACAGTCGCGGCACACGGTGTTCCGAAATATACCTTCTACCGGCACCCGGGGAACAACTCAAGCGCGGCGACCAAACACCACCTGCTCAATCCTGTTCAGCTCCGCGAATACCTTGAGGCGTTCCGGGAGCGGACCGAGTATATCAGCGGAATACTGCCGCAGCTAGCAGATTTGGCTCTTTACAGCGAATGGTCGTATATGATCTCCATGGTAGAGAAAATTCACAGGTATGGGCTGACGACCTGTGACGAGCCGCTTGCGTTTATGCGACGGGAATTGCGCGAGCACTGGAATGAGTTTTATAATGGCATTTATACTGAGGGGTTTGAAAAAGAATGGATGGAGAAGTATGTAAAATAATCAAAGGCATGCAAAAAGACCACATTTCAACTTCGGGAAGGGTCATTTTTGATTTGCACCCTACCGCTTCAATAGAGTTGAATGCCCATCTCAGTATGGGACATAATCTGAGGACAGGCTCAAATGCCGAAACCTATTTGAAGATGCATGCCGAATCCGGTTTAATTGTCAACGGTAATTTCAAGGTATTTTATGGTTCGAGCATTGAGGTTTTTCCCGGCGGGGTATTAACGCTGGGAAACGGCTATATCAATTCGGATTGTGTGATTGCCTGTGCGAACCGTATCACAATCGGAGACGGCGCCGCCATTGCGCGCGGGGTCCTCATCTACGACAGCGACCACCATAGAATTATCGACGAGCAGGGTAACCAAATGAACCCGACCGCTCCTGTTTTAATAGGAAACCATGTTTGGATCGGCGCGGGTGCAATTATCTTAAAAGGCGTTACGATTGGAGACGGTGCGATAATAGCTGCCGGTGCTGTCGTGACTCGTGATGTGCCGCCAGGGTGCGTTGCGGCGGGAAATCCTGCGAAAGTGATGAAAGAAAATGTTGATTGGAAGTGATCGTTACGCAGACGGTTGAATACATTGAAAAAAGCCGCTGTACAGGCTGCGGTGCATGTGTGAATGCCTGCCCTGGCGGAAGTGTCACTATGAAAGCTGATGAAGAAGGCTTTCCATATCCATCTGTTGACTCTTCAGCATGCAATAACTGCGGAAATTGCGTAACCTGCTGCCCTGTTATTAATCCGCCAACAATACCGGAGAATCAAGAAGCCCCACAGGTTTACGCCGCCTGGACCATTGACGAGGAAACGCGATACAACAGCACCTCCGGCGGGATTTTCACGGAACTTGCAAAAGCTGTGCTGCAGCAAAATGGCTATGTTGCCGGAGCAAGATACAATGACAGGCATTTGGTTGAACACGCCATGATTGACCGAAGTGAGGATATTGCCCTATTGCGTCAATCGAAATATGTGCAGAGCGAAACGAAAGATATTTATAGGCAGATCGAAGCGGTGCTCAAAAAAGGCAATCCTGTTTTATTTGTCGGTACGCCTTGTCAATGCGCCGGATTGAAAGTCTTTCTGCAAAAACCGTATGACAACCTAATCCTGTGTGACTTTATCTGCCGCGGTGTTAATTCGCCGATGGTGTATTTGAAATATCTTGATGATCTGGAATCGGAATACGGCTCACGCATCAAACTGGTCTGGTTTAAAAACAAAACTTTCGGTTGGAATAGGTTTTGTACAAAAATAATTTTCGAGGATGGGCAGGAGTATCTCGGAGGACGCGATACAGACCCGTTCATGTTTGGATACATTAAAAAAGACTTGAACCTGTATATGCGGCCAAGCTGCGGACAGTGCGAATTCAAGGGGGTTAAGCGCCCTGTTGATATTACGCTCGGGGACTTTTGGGGAATAAGACTGCGGGAAAGCAGCGACGACACGGACTGTGGCGTATCTATGCTAATGCTTCATTCCGAAAGAGGCCAAAAGGTCTTTGACAGAATTAAACCATACTTGCATTATGAAAAACATATGCTGGCGGAATTAGTGCCCTTTAACACTTGTTTGCTGAATTGCGCCAAGCAAAGCGAAATGAGAGATATATTTTGGAAGAATATGCTCAATGATCGATTTACTGATGTTATGGAAAATATGAAAACGACGGGAGAATAAATCTGAAAATGCTCAAGAGAATTAAAAACAACAGCACTCACCTCCCCGTGCTCTGTAGTTTACTTGCACGACCAATTAAAGGATAACGCACAGGCAACAATTTTCATAGCGTTTTGAGCCTTGAGCGAAGCGAAAGGGATGGTTATAAAAATGGAAGACACATCAAATAAAATGAATCTAACCGCACTGATTACATCAAAATGCACATTGAAGTGCAAATTGTGCGCTACTTATGCGCCGATTCATCCGTCGCCCTGCCATTATCCCTACGAGCAAATAACAAGAGGTGTTGAGCGCTTTTTTAATAGTATTGATCATGTCAGGCTGTTTACAATCAGCGGCGGTGAACCTCTCTTACATCCGCAGCTTCCTGAAATGGTGGATTTCTTTGCGGCTTATATTAATCAAATCGAATTGTTTGAAATTATTACCAACGGCACGGTTGTTCCCGGTGAGCGGCTGCTGCAGAGCCTTAGATTCTCTGATAAGGTCGATATAATGGTGGATGATTACGGACCGGAACTGTCTACGAAGGTCCCACAGATTGTTGATGCATTTAAAAAGTATGGTATCAAACATCGCGTCAGAAAATATTACGGCGAAGACGCGCATTACGGCGGTTGGCTTGATATCTCTGATTTTTCAGACAAACAAAGAACCGAAAAAGAAAATGAGGAACTATTTGCCCGCTGTATGTATACCACAACTTTTAAAAACCACATTTTCATTATCAACGGAACGGCACATATGTGCTATATCAATAAACAGTTATTAGATTTTGTATCCGATGATCCAAGCGAGTATGTTGACTTAATGGACGATACTTTATCTGCAACAGATATAAAGGCTCAGCTAATAAGCCTGAGAAATCGCAGACGGCTATCTGTCTGCTCGTATTGTAATGGATTCTGTGTGGATGCAGAGCGGTACACGCCCGCAGAACAATTATGAAAGACCGCAAGGAGGATATCCAAATGGAACAAACACTGCATCTCTCGAATACTACTTTGGTGGTCACATTCAGGTGCAATTTAAAATGCAAGCTGTGCGCTGTAAGTGCGCCTTATTACACTGTGCCGACTCACTATTCCCTTGAGTCTTTAATAGAGAGTGTCAGGAGATATTTTGAGGTTGTCGATAACGTTGATAAATTCACCATTAACGGCGGTGAGCCGCTGCTGCATCCACAGTTGCCGGATATCATGGATTTCATAATTAAATATATTGATAGAATAGGAACGCTGGAGATTATAACCAATGGCGCGGTTGCGCCTGATAAGCGACTTTTGAACAGTTTGAGCCGTTCGGGCAAAATCGACATTTTGGTAGACAATTACGGGCCGGAGCTGTCAGCAAAAGTACCTCAGATTGTCGAGGATTTCAATGAGGCCGGCATCAAGCACCGTGTCAGAAAATATTACGGCGAAGATGCTCATTTTGGCGGATGGGTTGATTTGTTGGACTTGTCAAAAAAGAACAGGACCGCCGACGAAACAGAAAATATTTATAAACGCTGCGCCTATCCGGGACCGTTTCGGTGCTTTGTTATTTTTGATGGGAAAGCATACATTTGCGGCGTCTATAAACGTTGTGAGAGTTTGGGAATTATACCGGATAATCCAAGCGAATATGTGGATTTTTCAAGCGATTCGGAGCCGATTGAGGAGAAGAGAAAACAAATACAAAATTTTTACAATCGGAGATTTTTTTCCGCCTGCGAGTATTGCAACGGCTTTTGTGAGGATTCTAAACGCTATGCTCCTGCGGAGCAATTATAAGGTATTTAAGGGGGTTTCCTATGAATGACATAATAAAATGCGAACGAACAGAATTAACTATCACACACAGATGTAATTTAAGATGCAAACTGTGTGGTGCATACTCGCCATATTATTCTCCCACGCCTCATTGGGGTTACGATGATTTAGCAAAGAGTGTCATTAAATATTTTGAAGTTGTGGATTATGTCGAGAAATTTACACTCAGCGGCGGTGAACCGCTATTACATCCGTAACTGGCTGAATTGGTAAATTTCTTAGCTTCTTCTTATAATGAAAGAATTGGGATATTAGATATAATAACCAACGGAACTATCGTGCCGGATGAGAGGACCTTAAAAAGTTTGAGCCGTTCAAATAAAGTCGGCATTATCGTGGATAATTACGGGCCGGCATTATCGAAAAGTGTGCAACAAATTACTGACGCCTTAAATACGTTCGGTATAAAACATATAGTCAGAAAATACTATGGTGAGGACGCTTATTATAACGGTTGGATTGATATGTCCGATTTATCCAAAAGGCATCGGACAGAAGATGAAAACAAAAGTGTTTATAAACGGTGCATATTTTCCGAAAAATTTCAGCGATTTCTTATCGTAGACGGAAAAATGTATATTTGCGCAGTTTGCAAAAGATGTGAAAGTTTAAATCTTGTCAATGCTCATATTGATAGGATTGACTTATTCGATGATCTGTTGTCAAAAGAACAAAAAAAGAACAAGTAAAGAACTTCTTCAATCGTAAGTTTTTTGCAGCCTGTGACTATTGCAATGGATTTTGCGACAATTTTGAAAGATTTGCTCCCGCAGAACAGATGTAAGGAGATAGTTATGGAAAAGTGCGTATTCGTATATATTCAAGCTTATAATGCTGAAAAGGTCCTGCACAGGTCAATTGAAAGTATATTATCTCAAACCCATGACGATTTCATTTGTTGGATCTGTAATAATGGCTCCAACGATAAAACAATGGAGATAATTGAAAGATATGCTCTTTACGACAGGCGAATTATCCCGTTTTCCAATGAACGGAATGATATACATTTTCTAATTAAACGTTTTTTACCATTGTTACTGAATAATTACGGAAATGATGGCGGGTGGTTCTGTAATCTCGATGCTGACGATGAATATGCCCCGGACTTCTTTAAAAAAATACTCGTGTTCATAGAGGAACATAACCTGGAAGTTGCCGCCTGCGGACATGACTTTATCGACGCACCGACAAACCGATTTCTCGGAACGAGAAAACTCGAGCAAAACCTCATTGTGGAAGGCGACGGATTCAATGAGCATTTCCCTCTGTATCATCAGTTTATGCGAACAGTATGGGGCAAAATGTATTCTCTGTCCGTGCTTCGCAGGTGTAATTTTGAAAATAAAAAAGCATTATCTATGGAAGCGACACTCTTTTTGCTGTGGAAGCTTTTCGCAATGCCAGTCGTGTTGGAGTTTTGGCTGAATCTCTGCACAAATACTATATGTATCCGAAATCTGTTTCTCAACAGTTCGACGACAAACGCATAGCCTCCGATCCGATACTTTTTGATAATGCTTGTGATTTTTTACTTTCAAAGTGCGGTGCGGTCAGTCATGAAAACTTAAATTTTCTGTTCCATGTATATCTCAATGCAATCCAGGACACAATGAAGGTCCTGCTAAATGCGCAGTTGAGCGTTACAGACAAACTATACCGGCTGCAAGATATTTTCCAAAGCCAGCAAACGCAAAAACTTGCCCAATGGACGGGTGGCGCGGAGGAGCAGAAAAAAATGCTGTTCGGTCAGGTTGCGCAGTGGATACTCTCGCAGGAGGAGGTTCGCAGCGGAACGGGAATGGAACTCGCCGCCGAAATGCTTGCAACGATGGGCATTTATCCCACTCAGATCGGCGGCTGGCAGGACAGCGGGGTGTTCCTGCTGCTGGCAAAAATAAAGGATAGGCGGATGGAAATGGGAATCGCTGATGCGCAGATCGTTTCAAGCACTTCCAAGTCGCCGTTGCTAGCCGGATTGGATGCCGGATTTTTGATATTTTTTCGTGATATCGTTTTTTCAATCCTGCAGCAGGAAGAGGAAAAAGCGCTGAGACAAATTGAGGATAAGATAGCGCAAGGAACAGATATCCCTGTCGAGTACATAGAGGCATTTTTGATACTTGGGCTGAACCTGTCGGCCAAGCTGGAATATACGGACGATTATATTTATTTCAAGAAATTACAGATTTCGCTGCTCATTGATTTATCCCGAACCGATGAGGCGAGGATGAACTTGCAGACTGGGACGAGATTCTGCCCAATGATACGGATTTCATAGAGTTAAGAAAGAGGTTGACGCAATGAAACAGTTTTTGCTGTATGGACACGGCGGCGCATACAACCACGGCGCGGAAGCAATTATAAAATGCACGGTCAAATTGCTTCATAAGCTCTATTCGGGCAGTAAAATCATTCTGTCAACCCATTTCAAAGATCAGGATCTGGAGTTCGACATGCCGGCAGATGAATACTGCGAACGTGATCCCGATTATCTTGAATTGGATAAGAATTCCTTGCAAAAAGGAAAATATGACGGACTGATCTACAAATCCACGCTTGATAAAATAACCAAAGATACAATTTGCCTGTCTGTCGGCGGCGACAACTATTGTTATGATAATTGGCGGAAGTGGAAGATCATACACGAAACTGCCCTTGAGCGCGGAGCCTTAAGCATATTATGGAGCTGTTCCATAGAACCGTCAATGATCAGCAATGAAATGATCGGCACCTTAAGAACCCACCACATGATTACAGCCAGAGAATCTTGGACTTTCAATGCTTTAAAAGCTAAGGGACTCGATAATGTCATCCCATGTTCTGACATCGCGTTTCTATTGGAGGCAAAGGAGAGCAATCTTCCGGATCATTTTATTCCAGGCAATACCGTTGCGGTGAATATAAGCCCGCTGATTCTTCGCAGAGAGAACATTGGCGGAATTATTCTAAGGAATATTGAAAATCTGATTCAATCAATTATTAAAAATACGGATATGAATGTGGCGTTGATTCCTCATGTTACGATGCCTGCAGATAATGATTTTAAGCTATTGCAGGATATTTATAACCCGACTGCCGACAAAGAGAGGATCTGTTTAATCAGCGAGAAATTTAGCGCAGCGGAGTATAAATATATCATATCAAAGTGCCGTTTCGGTGTATTTGCACGAACACATGCGTCCATAGCCGCCTATTCTTCCTGCATCCCAGCGATTGTTATGGGTTATTCGGTAAAGTCAAAAGGTATCGCAGCAGATTTGGGACTTGGAGATTACGTTTTGCCGCTTCAAAGCTTCAAAAATGATTACAGTTTACTCTCAATGTTTGAAAACATGATGCAAAATGAAGATAAAATAAAGCGGATTTTGACTGAAAAAATGCCCTCGTATAAAGAAAAAGCGGAAAACCCAGCCTTAGTACTAAAAAATCTCATAATATAACCATATTTATTCCTTTCTCATCACCGTGGCGTCAGCCACGTTTTTTTAATCTTTTGCATAAAAAGTAAGCGTCAAAGTGTGTCCTGAAGAAGTGATTGCCTAGAAAGGGGGGAACAAGCAATCGCTTCGTGCTTTGTAAGAGATGAGGGTGGGCCCCTCGAAATCGGCATTCAGGTGAAGATTTCAAACCGCCTTTGGGTGCTGCAACCAAAAGTTGTGGTGCTGAGCGCAAAAGGAAAAGGCTAATATATTAGTCAGGTGAGTGCCATGAAGCTGAACGAAAGTGAAGAACCGACGAAGCTGAATATTTCGGTGCGCGAGTGCACGTTAACCGTTTGACGTTGTGCACCTTCCGCTGATATTGGGCATAGGTTTCGTTACAACTGATCACGGTAGCTAGAGGATAGTATCTTAATTTGGAATCCTGGTGCCGGTTGCCCCGACACCAGTTCCCCAAAAGACAGATCTATTCCATAATACCTTTCTCTTGCGCATGGAGTCTCCTTCAATCATAATTCTGTAAGAGTCGTGGACTATTCTGTCGCAGATAGCGTCTGCAAGCGTCGGCTCACCGATTTTAAGATGCCAGCCGGCAACATCAAATTGGGAGCAGAAAATGGTGGAGGCTTTTTTATGCCTTGCCTCGACGATTTCAAGCAGATCCCGCGCTTCACTCTCTTTGAGAGGAAATAGCAGCCACTCATCTAAAATCAATAATTTCACTTGCTTGTACTGCTTGATAACCTTGCGGTAGGTTCCTTCGCCGCGGGCGATTGCCAACTCGCTCAGCAGATCTGGTAATCTCACATATTTCACGGTGTAGAAGTTACGGCTGGCCGCCATTCCGAAGGCATTAGAGAGGTAGGTTTTGCCACTTCCTGTCGCCCCGAGAATGACTACATTGTGATATTCCTGGATGTAGTTGCAGGTAGCCAGTCTGATTATCTGTGCCTTGTCAAGCTTTCGGTCCGGGTGGTACTCAATGTCCTCGACGCACGCGCCACTGATAGCATAATCGGCCTTTTTGATGAGCCGGGCCATCCGGYTATTCTTACGTACCGCCCACTCCGCGTCAACAAGCAGACCTAGCCGCTCTTCAAACGATAATTCATGGAAGGAGCTGTCTTTTAACTGCTCACGGAATGCCTGTGCCATGACACTAAGTCGCATCTCATGCAGCTTGGATACAGTGTTATCGTTTAACATCAGTTTGTTACCACCCACGCAGAATGGCAACAAAGGAATAAGTGCCAATGGCATGGATGAAAAATTATGTAGATATGCAGGAAAAACGACAACTAATGCTGAAAAGCCGTCTCATGCTTCATAATCCAAGCAGGAGGCGGCTTTTGTGATCATGGACGCAGCATGGGGAACAGAGTTTTGGCGGCTCACCCCATGCTGCCTAATACGTGGTGACTAGAAAGCCACAACTTAAAATGAGAATAACAATTTATTGCCCAGATATCAACAGTTATTTAGAGAATCCAAAAGAATTTTTGCCAAAAGAGATAAAATGTTTACGTGACCCAGCCCACAAACCTCACTGGCACACTGGCTGGTGGAGATTTGTAACTCCAGATCATGTAAACAAGTTGTCTATGCCCATGTTTCGGTTGTATTGCCCGGATTGTAAAGAGTCCATCAGCATCTGGCCGGAGTTTATCTTACCCTATCAACCCGAGTTAATAGATACTCACGAACTAGTAGTAGTTGAAAACTTGAACGGGAAGCCCATTAAGGAAATGGCTGAAGAACTTGGTTATGACCCACGATCTATCAGTCGGTGGATAAAAAGGGTGCTGAATCAGGCTCTCTTCATAGCTCCCCGGATAATCCCCAAGCTTTTGCAATATCTGGCCTGTGAATTACTACCCTTTTCTTCTGTATTAGCTCCGGAAGTGGTTAAGGAACTCCTAGCATGGCTGTATCGATATGCAGAGTTAACTTTATTCCCACGCCTTTTCAGGCTGATGGGTTTATGTAATGTGCTAAGAAACGGAGATTTAATCGTCTGGGGCGGGGCCGTTGGTCGCTGTAGATACAGCAGGGAAATAGTTGACCGGTCCCCATGATAATTGCTTTTGCAAGGCGTTTTTCCAACAAACCCTGGTTATCGCCATTTTCTGTGATTTCCTTCATGATTGGGTTAGTACATGTATACTTCCTAAAAATGAAGGAAACGGAGGAATGGCCATGAAAATTTGGACAGAAGATGACCGAACCCGGACTGCCCTGTGGAGATTTAACATCATTGCTCCAGTGGTAACCAGAGAATTGCCCAGGGGAGTAAAAACTGCATTAATTCGAGATCTGGCATCAATGTTTCATGTGGGAGAGAATCAAGACCTCATAACAGTAGGGCAGCGTACCCTTGAACGTTATGTTGCTTGCTACCGGCAAGGTGGTCTGGAAGCTTTAAAGCCACAGGTAAGACCCGAAAAGAACAGTTTAAAAGCATTCCCACAAGAAGCCCTGAATGAAGCCATTCAGTTGCGGTTAACAAAGCCCGAGTTATCAGCCGACAGTATCATCGATGTATTGAAAACAAACCAAATACCCGGTGCAGAAAGCATAAGCGTCAGTACCCTTAACCGTCACTTTCGACGACTAGGAAAAGATCGACCAGCCTTGAAACGCCAACCCCTCAAGCGTTATCACCTACTCACTGTGGAGGGTGCCCACCAACTGTGGATATGTGATATATGGGATGGGCCACTTCTCTTTGATCCAGTGCAGAACAAAAAGCGACGGCTTAGACTAGTTGCCATTATGGACGCCCATACCCGAATAATTATCAAGTCAGAATTCTATTATCACGAAAACCGACCTTGCCTGGAGGATACCCTTCTTAAAGCGATTCTGACACATGGTTTACCCGAACGTTTTTATTGTGATAATGCCAGGATTTTCCAATCCAAACACCTGAAAAGAATAGCTGCGGAATTAGGCTTTCAAATCCACCATAGCAAACCCTACCGTCCCCAAGGGCGCGGACGAATAGAACGTTGGTTTAGAACAGTAGCTGAAAAATTTGAGCCCCTACTACGAAGTCAAATGGAATCCGGGAAAGTTCAAAACCTAGCTGAGGTTAACCGGTTCTTAATAGCTTGGGTAGAACAACGATATCATACCYGCCGTCATGGTAGTTTAAAAATCAGTCCAGCCCAAGCAATGGAGCAGGCCGTTACCGAAGGAAAAATTTTATCTCGGCAAGTGGAACCAGAAACCGCAAGGGAAGCCTTCTTGTGGAGAGAAGGCCGCCAAGTTACCTCCCTTGCCACCATCAAAATCTACGGTAACCAGTATGAAGTGGCGGAAAACTTGATGGGCAAAAACGTGGAGGTGCGCTACAACCCCTACAACTTGAACCATATGTTAATTTACTCAGAGGGGGAATTTTGCTGTGAAGCAAAGCCTTATCTCATGAAAAACTTCACCGAAAAACGGGTACAGGAACGTCAGGAAGTTTCTAATCAGGCCTTAAACCAAGCAATGGAAGCTATTGCTGCTGAACATGCAGCACAGGCCAAAACTAAAGCTGGAGTTTCCTTTGCCAGGGTTATGGGGGTGAAGCTAGGTGAATAGCCCTTACTACTCCTTTGAACGTGAGCCTTTCTCAAGAAACTTGCCGGCTTCAGAAATCTTTATCTCCCGGGGGCACCAAGAACTTTTGGCTCGTCTGCGCCATGCTATTGAAACTGGCAGTTTGGCTGTCGTTACAGGGCATGTGGGCTCAGGTAAATCCACAGCTCTACGGGCCACCATGCATAACCTAGATGCATCTAGGTACCGATTTATCTACATTGCCCATTCAGAGCTGACACCAGGAGAATTCTACAAAAACTTACTTTACCAAATCAATGTCCAACCCCGACGGGGAATGTCAGAAAACAAGCGCCTGGTAAGCCAATCAATGTTGGAATGGAGCCAGAAAGGTGTAAAACACATAGTGGCAATAGATGAGGCCCATGAACTCTCAGTTCAGATGCTGGGCGAATTGCGTTTTGTGTTAAACTACCAGGCGGACTCCTATTCTCCCTTAACTGTACTTCTGATTGGGCAACCTCAACTTACAGAAACCCTACGCTTGCAGATTCTTGAATGTATCCGCCAGCGTATCACAGTACAATACAAACTACCTACCCTTGGTGAAGAGGAGATCAGTCCCTACATTTTCCACCATCTGCGTGTAGCCGGGCTGGATCGGCAGGTATTCACAGAAGAGGCTATCCAGTTTATTTATCAGTTCTCAAAGGGGGTTCCCCGGCGCATCAACAACATTTGCCGCTATGCAATCATTGCAGCCATAGAAGCTGACAGTCCCACCATTGATGCTGATATTGTACGCAAGAGCATGGAAGATGAGCCTATTTAACTGTCATCTGGGTTGAGCAGTGAGCAAGAGAAAATCTATTATTGCCATTAGAAATGGGTAATTCATAAACAACGATGCCAATGACAACAGCGAAGCTGTTAATAACTTACAACACCCTTAAAGTAGATGGTATTAATATAGGAAACTTGTTTATAACTTCGGAGCCACCTTCTCAGAGCAGGTTACTGTATTTGAGCAATCCTGTAAAAATGGCCAAGACATTCAGCAAAGTTAGGCCCTAGGTATAACACCTAGGGCTTTAAATAATTCTCTATAACAAACGACGTATCATTGGTAGAATTATTCTTAGTTTTTTAGAGAAATAAACAATAATCTTTACTTCAGCTATTTCTAAATAAAGTATAAATTACAACTCCGAAAAAAGCTAAGTTAAAAAGAATAGTTAATATACACAATATTAATGCCGGTATTTTTTATCAGGATTAAACATGGAATAGTGATACATGGTATAACATATACAGATTGTTATAAATACCGGAGCCAATAAAAAGTATATTTTCATGTTATATTTATCTCACTCTTGAATAATAAAAGTCACAATTATTTTTTTGTTGCCAAGCCGAATATAAACTATATCCAGCTGCTCCGACTCCACCTAGGGCAGTTATGGCTGCTACAAATGCACCAGCCCGGTAGGTGCAGTAACCGCTGCAACAGCTGCAGCACAAATTGCAGCTCCTGTAGCAGAGGCTGCTGCTACTTCGTAGTTACACTGCGAGTCAACAGATGATTTAAAACTAAGTAAATCGGAACTATTGCTAGAAGTTTCTGTTGCATATTTACCAGCACGTTTACTGTTAATTATAAGCCATTTTTATCTGACCAATACGTATAACTTGTGGGCCAAAATTGTCCTGTATTTCTAGCAATAACTGTAGCTGTAGCTGTTATGTTACCTTGAGAATCAATTATAATGTTTTGATTTTTAGCATCTTTTAAAGCTTTTGTAACATTTGTATTTGCAATAACCTTAGTAGTTTGTGTTGCTAAATCAGTTTCCTCTACTTTTAAGTCTGTTGTTTTCTTGTTATATGTTGATGTATAGGATTTTTTGTTATCTTCAACAGCAATCACTTTTCTGATAGTATCATTGTCAACTAGAGTCTGTACGGTTATGGTTTTTCCATCCATTGTCAAGGTTTCAGGTTCACTTTGAGGGGATGCAGCATAGGTGGATTGTATGCACATAGAAAAAATAAAACAGATAGTTAAGATAATACTTATGATTTTTTTACTTTTTTTAAACATAGTAAACCATCCAATTTTTAAATATTTTTTATATATTGAATTCTAGCTAGCTAAAACATAAATCACCTCCTTTAATTACTAGATAAAAAGAAGGTGGTTTTGGTTTTAAAAATCTATCGCCTTATTGCGACATTATCTGCACTTGTATTAATGAGAGGAATCTAATCGCAATGTGTAGAAATATTACATAAAATTTACCAAACCTCTTAGGGGGCTACTATGTCTATATTTAAAAAGCTTTTTCACTAGCGTTGCATAAATAAATTTCCAAAATGTCAATATCTAAAATTCTAGAAAAAAACCAATAAATCATTGTTTTTCCAGCAATATCCTGTAAAAATGATTAAAATCTCCTTATAATTGAGGTATAACAGGTAGTCCTGTCCATAATCTCAAAAATAAGGAGACATCGCATGGACAAGGATACCAATAAATCCACATATAATCAACTGTTTCAAGCAATTTATAACGAAAAATTTTTAAGCAATGTCAAAGAATCGGAAGTAGATGCTTACGCGAAAAAGCTAACCGTTGTTAAACTAATCCAATTGGTTGCGTATGCTCAGTTAGAGCAACTTGAAGGTCTGCGCCATATCAGTAACAGTTTGAACGATGATAATTTCAGTGCGGCAGTAGGTATAAATTCAATCAGTGCGTCACAGTTGTCCCGTAAGTTAAGAGATTTATCGCCTGAATTAGTTCAGTCTCTGTTTTCTGATATAGTCTATCAGTTTGGTATTGAAATCGGTTTTAAATCAATAAGGCAGGAACTAGGTCGTATTTATCTGATAGACTCCTCAACTATAAGCCTTTGTCTATCCCGATACCGCTGGGCAGAGTTCAGAAAAACTAAAAGTGGAGTTAAACTACACCTCCGTATCCAGCTGTTTGAACAAGGGGTTCTACCTGACAAAGCCATAATTAAACCGGCCAAACCTGCTGACAAAACACAAATGGATGCCTTGGTTGTAGCAAAAGATGCCCTTAACGTCTTTGACCGTGGCTACCTGGATTACAAAAAATTCGACAGTTATTGTAATAACGGCACCAGATTTGTTAGCCGTTTAAAAAGTAACGCAATAGTTGAAACATTAGAGGAATTTCCAACAAACCCGGATAGCCTAATCAAAAAAGACCACAAGGTAATCCTAGGCAAAGACGGCACAACCAAAATGCAACATCCCTTGCGACTAATAGAAACAGAGGATACCGAAGGTAAGCCTGTAATTATCATTACCAACGACTTTGAGTTAAGTGCCGAAGAACTAAGCGACATATATCGCTACCGCTGGCAGATAGAATTATTCTTTAAGTGGATCAAACAACATTTCTGTGTAAAACATTTTTATGGTTTAAGCCAACAGGCTGTGGAAAACCAATTATTGATAGCACTGATTACCTACTGCTTGATGATGTTGCTTAAAATAAAAACAGGTTATGAAGGCCCATTACTAAAAATTAAAATGTTGCTTCACACATGTCTTTACGTAGAATTCAGCGAGTTTGTACGAAAACTCCACCTCAAGTCAGGTCGCAGTTCAAGAGGACGACGGTGGATAGACCATAAAAAATCTACAACTTTACAGTAGAACAGGTACTACAAGGTGAAGCAGACCACCTGGATGATTTAACTTACGACCCGATAATAGCCTAGGAATTACATCATTTGTAAAAATGTGGATTAAAGGACTACCTCTTAAGTGGTTGTTCCTTTAGCATAAAGTAAAATGGGTTAATTGGTGTATACACCCAAATAATTACAAAATTATACAATTATATCTTCCAATTATTACCTTTTAATTTATGCGAAAGTTTTATGCAACGCTAGTGATTCTGTATATTATCCGCGTCATACCAATAAAGTTTTAAAAAGTCTCCCAGGATATTTGAGACTCCTGCGTCAGAATATTTCGATCCATCTTCACCGTGCTGCTGAAATGGAAAATATGTGGCTTTGAGTGCTGCAGCAATGTGTGTGCTTAATGAATTTACAGTAAATTCGAACGATATTTTATCCTGATCATCATTTTTAATTATGTTATCATAAATCACATTGTTAATGCCAAAGTTGCTCACCGCCATCGGGCTGCTTTGATTTAGATATCGAAAACTATCTGCAGCTGCCGTAATCGGCCAAGCTATTAAACGTGCTATATTTTGTACGCCAGACTCTCTCTGTTCTACACCTTTCATGTAAATATCCGATGCGATTTTGTATATACCCGGCAAACGCCTTTCATATTGATATTTTGTTTCTGCCAGGTAAGATGCCAATAATGTATTGATACCGCGCCTGCCCACAATAGCAGCAGGATTTCGTTTATATACTTCCAAAAGAAGTTTTTTGTCATATCTGGTTTCCAGGTTAGGCAAAAGTAAAACGACTTTACCCATATCTACAAGGTCAATCAATTCTGCGGGAGTAATGCTTTGCTGTTCCAAAAACCTAGCCAAGCGTTCTTCGATGGGAAGAGCTATATAAACAGTATCGTACAGCAATAAGACATTACGTAGATCGATATTATCAAATACAGAAAAGTCGAGAAAGCACTTTAAAGAGTCTCCTCGATAAAAAGGCAAGTCATTTCTTGTTGCTTTTCCTGTATATATATCTTCTGCACGCTCAAACCAAAAGTCAGCTTCTGCAATCGTAAACGGAAGTTCCTTATGCAGGCTCAAATGCATGACTTTAAAGCTGTTTTCATATTGTTTAATTCCCTGGCTCTCTGCATTTATCTTTGGAAAATCCTCTTCCAGTTGTTTATTGTTATTATCGTTTTTATATTTAACTATTATTTTGTCAGTGCCCAAGTCTACGTCCAAGAGAAATCCCCTCATTTTTTCCATTTGGGACTCTTCGGTCTCCTTGGAGACCTCAATCAGGATTTCAAAATCAATTCCTTTTTTAGGAATCGTAATCCTTGAAATATCTATGTCATAGAATTTGCTTCGGATAAAGTTGTCCAAATCGCCTTCAGTCACGCAGGTTGCTCTAAAGCCGTTTACTACGTCCGATAAAGGAATGCTATCTATTCTATATAGAAAATCCGTTGGCCGGCGATTGGTTAAAACTACATTTGTTCCAACTTGTCTTATCGAATAGTTAAAATGCTTTGACAATTCTTCAAAATCACCTTTATAATTGGCACAATAAATTGCAAACTTGTATGTGTCTGTTTGATAAATCTCTGTTTCAAGCCCAATATATTCAATTCGCAGATTCAAATCAGATCTTTGAACTGTACCTTCCTGTTTAAGCATCCTGATTCTCCTTTACTCATTACTGTATCTTTTGGGTGCTGAATTTGCCACTTAAAATTTTCAATTATCACTCTATTTCTCAGTTTAGCAATCTATATTAGTTGAGCCTCCGCTTCCATTTGTTCTTCATGCCAACCAGCCATTATGCTCTTCTCTTTTTCAAACAGAGCTGCATCAATCCTCCTGGGATTGATAGCAAGCATTCCCTTTTGCGGTTCTATTGCATATACATAACGATGCACATGTTCAATAATAATTTTACGAAAAAACTTACTCCAATGCTCTGAATGGTCTAATCGTGCTAAAGGCATATTACTGCCAATTTGAGTTATCAGTAAGCGAGTGGGCGAAATTGGCATAATAATATTGCCGTTTTTCTTGCCCCATCCACCCTTGAAGTCATAATTATGCTCACTATTGAAATTCAAGCATATTACTGGGTCATCGGAGGTTGGAAATGATACTCCATTTGCGGCATGAATAACGTACCATTTATGTTTTTCCAGAACACTTACCATTTTCGTAAGTAGATGCTTTAATGCAAATAGATACATTCCTTTACCTATTAACGAATCAACTTTTACCTTGTTCATATCTTTAACAACCGTTACTTTGATTGGTAAAAATTTAGCTTCTTCAGATACTTGTGGTTGACTGTTAATAATCTGAGGATTTACTTCTAGTTTTTTTGATGCTTTTTGCAAGACATCTTCAAATAATACAGGCATTTCTGTGCGCCACCGTGCCATTAAATTATTAAGACGTGCGGGTGTCCTCATATATTGAGCGCCAATAAAGCGGGCGAGCTTTTTTGATTCAGCTTCATCCAAGCTATGACCTTTTAATAGATTATCAAGAACCATTTTTACAGGTGCTTCAAATTCTCGGTCAAACCATTTTTCAAAATCGTCGATTTCCTTTTCTCCCTCATTTCGCGTATAAAAATCATTCCAAACAGCGGTAGATTTTATTTTTCTATGATTCCAATAAGGGATTCTGGAATCAGGTACAAGTAAACTGTAAACAAAGATACTATTACCGTCTTTGCTCCAGTTTTTAAGATAAAATTGTGGTATATAATGATTGTTATGAGTAGTCTGATTTTACAAAATAACACCACCAAACCTATTTTTACACAAACTCAGCTATTCCGCTGTTCAAGGACCAGGGGACAGGTTTGAACTATGTTGTAGGTGTCTGGTTTTTCCGGATAGTTGACATACTTCTCAAAGCAAGTTAATTATTCCTCTTTCTGACCCGTTTTTTCCTCCAAAGCCAATATTCTGTGATCTTCAATAAGGATTTTCATTTGATTTATAGCAATGGAATTTAACTTTACCAACCTTTCGGCCTGGGGCATTCCTTCACTGATAAAAACGGCATTTAAATTCTCCAAATTTGAGAGGCAAACCAACTGTGAAACATTTGCGTAATCCCGGATATTTCCTTTTAAATCAGAATTGCTGTCACGCCATTGTTTTGCGGTCATGCCAAAAAGGGCGACATTTAATACATCTGCTTCACTGGCATATACATTGGTAATCTGACGAGGAGTTAATTCAGGTGGAATTAAATTCTCTTTGATTGCATCGGTATGTATACGATAATTTATTTTGGCAAGATTTCGTTTGATGTCCCAACCCAATTGTCTTTGTTCTTCAGCTTTTAGACGCTGGAATTCTTTTATCAGGTACAACTTAAATTCAACCGAAATCCATGATGCAAATTCGAAAGCAATATCCTGATGTGCGTAAGTTCCTCCATAACGACCTTGCTTTGAAATTATGCCGATAGCATTGGTTTGTTCAATCCACTGTTTTGGGGTTAATATGAAACTGTTGAGTCCGGCAGCCATTCTAAAGGCATCGAATTCGAGGTGTTTAAAATTTGGGTTATTGAGTTGTTCCCAAATACCCAGGAATTCGATAGTATTACGGTTACGCATCCAGTTTTGAATAACAAACCCTGTCCGTTCTGGATTTTTATAGCGAGCCATATCAGTAATGCAAATATAATCTTCCACACTATTGGAATTTAATATGTTGATTTCATTTCCTTGAACGTTTATCTTTCTTTCCATACTACCATCTCCTTCCATAAATATATCATACCAAACACACGTTCTATTCGCAATATGAAAACTAAACCTCACAAATAAACCCTTACAAATAACCGAGTAAGGTAAAGCCGAAGTAATTTGCTTCGGCTTTTATCCTTCTCACAGAACCGTACGTACGGGCCTCGTATACGGCTCCTGATAAATCTCAGTCACTATTACCTATAGTGATGCAAAATGCCGACATTGTATTTTTCCAGGTTTATTAACCCTAGTTCATCAAACCAGCTATTGGGCAACGCCATGCTTATTAAAGGACTGGCTGAGTTTTTCCATGTGGTCATGGAAATTTTCTCAAATTTACCCTTGTAACCGCGTCTTCTTAGCATCTTGTGCAGTCCCTTCCAGGTTTTCCATTCCTTCATTTTCTTCATTCGCAGCCGGCGCCTTATCCATCCCATCAGTCTTTGAATATTCCCTTACAGTTGGCTATCCGGAAGTAGTTTGCCCATCCCCGCAATACGGGATTTAGGAGTTTGACCATTTCCTCTACGTTCATTCCGTGATTTCTGGGAGTCATCTCCCGTATCTTTTCCTTGAAACTTTTCAGTTTCTTGGGGCTAATTGTCACGTGCTTGGAGTAGATTACGAAGCCAAGGTAGGTTACACCCTTTTTGTTGTCAGTTAGGTGGGTCTTTTCCCTGTTGACTACTAGTTTTAATTCCTTTTCCAGGAACTCTGTAGCTATCTGCTGATATTTCTTTGCTTCTTGGTAGGTCCGGGCAAAGAGCAGTATATCGTCCGCGTAGCGGACGATTCTTATGCCACGTTTCTTCATCTCCTGGTCGAATCTGTCCAGGTAGATATTTGTCAATAGGGGAGAGATAACTCCGCCTTGCGGGCTCCCCAAGTCTGTTTCTTCCCATGCTCCGTCTTTCATTACTCCAACAGTCAGAAATTTCTTTATCAGTTTCAGGATGCTTCCGTCACTGATTTTACGGTTGACTCCTTCCAGGATTAGTTCATGGTCCAGCCGGTCAAAGCATTTGGATAGGTCCATGTCTACAACATGATTCAGTCCATATTTGTTTATGAACATCTCTGCCTTGGCTACTGCCTGGTGACAGGAGCGCCCAGGTCTGTATCCATAGCTTGACGGGTGAAAGTCGGGTTCAAAGATTGGTTGTAGGATGTTTAGGAGGGCTTGTTGGACTATCCGGTCCCTTACTGTGGGTATACCCAGCGGGCGTTTACTGCCGTCCGCTTTGGGTATTTCTACCCGCAGCACCGGTTGGGGTTCGTAAATGCCGGTTTTGAGTTCGTGTTGAAGTTGGCTTAACCTTTCTTGCAGGTTTTGGCCGAAGGCTTCCACGGTCTCCCCGTCTACTCCGGGGGCGCCATTGTTGGCTTTAACGGCTTTGTATGCTTTTTCCAGGTTGTCCATCCGGTATACTTTGTCTATTAGGCTATACCATTTCTTCAATCACTTCACCCCATTTCGCTATGCTTCCTCTGTAGTCCAGGATTTCGCGCCGGTTCCTTCATGTGCTTTTCAGGCGTCTCTAGCTCTCTGGCAATCTTACCTCTCCAGTCACTCTACTCCGGCTGAGCGGACGTACTGCCCAGCAGGTTCGTCACCCCCGGTTCAGCCGTTCCCTTTGGCTTTCCAGCCAAAGTTGTCTTCTCTTCCCATCCTTTGTCTACTTTGGTTGCATTCTTTGATTTATCTTTCTCCCTTCGCAAGTACAGCCGCTTTTGGCTTGCTGTACCCCACTGCAACTAGGTGCAGTGTCCTCCCGTTTTGCCCTCCGGTCTGTTACCAGCTTTCATTGGCCGAGAGTTTGTCACTACTACGGAGTCATCTGCCACCCCACATCACTTCGTCCCGCACTTGTGTTTCCACTTGTTTGGGCCTACCCTCTCTAAGGATGATGCCGGGCTTCTCCGGTTAAGTTTACCTGCCTGAATCTGAACGCATCCGTCTTAACTCCTCAGGTTATCCAGCTTTCGGGCTTTCCCACTTTATGCAAGGTTACCCACCTGACGAGCCAACCTCGGTTCGCTTGCGCTATGTTCCAGATTCCCCCTTCAGCTTCCTTCAGACCCCACCGTTGGCCAGTGACGCCCTTGCTTACGGGTTGTCTTCCCGCTGGTTAGGTGACAGGGTTTCTTTCAACCCATCGGCTCAGTAAACATGCCGGACGAACATAAAACCGTGACAAGCAGCCACGGTTTTATTAACTCTTCAATTAACCCTCGATAATTCATCATAAAGCATTGAAATTTCTGAGTCTTATTCCTTATGTCATCTTTTTTATATCCTCAAGGGTCTCACCACTCACGATTGGTAAGATACTGTCCTAACCCTTTATTTGCAAGACTTTATGGCCTTTCAAGCAGACAAACCGTCTCTGTATGCTTGAGTAGACAAAACTGATGTCGTGAAGACCCACTGGTGCCTTGGCGGAGGGTTGTTTTTCTCGAAAACGGATTACTAAGATCCGATTTTTTGAAAACCTGACGCCACTCTTTTAGGATCAAAAGAGCATCAAATTTGTTCGGCATACCATCGTGTTGCTACAACTTTTACAGTCAGTAAAAATTGTGCACAATAAAACCTTTAAACAATTGTACCTAACTTAAAAGATTTATTCGGCACAATTATTAATTGTATTGAAATTCTCAGAGATGCCTAAGATAAAAGGTCATACTCTAGTTTTTAACGAATTATATAAATGAGCTTAGTGAAGTTGCAATCAGACATTTTTCATACACTTTACTTTCTTTCTACGAACCCCTTTTCTGGTGACCATTCACAATAACCAATCTTTGAGTAGCTGCAGTTACAACAGTCATCCCCATCACCAAGCGTTTTACTTCTTGTAAATCCATTACCCATAAGATTTGCCATTAAATAATCCATTCGGCAAATCCCAGGTAACAACTGTGGAACGTTAAAGTCTTTGGACAGCTTTTTAAATGCGCATTCAATGATATCTATTTCAAAACAGTTATCATTTATGTTTCTAAAACTAATTTTCCAATCATATAGATGCAACTTCCCTTGTTTCTGCCGTTCAATATGTCTAGCTGCTTTACTTCGAAAGCTATCTACATATATTTTCCCACTCATTTTTAATAGAAATTGGGGAAATATTTTCATAAAATTTTCATTTAGCAACCAAATTTCTTTGTCTATTTCACTTGGCTCAAGTTTGAGCTGTTCCAACGCTTTATACCATGCAATATAAATAGGTGCAAACTTATAATTCATTGAAAAAACACTTTCCCCTATGTTCGGGATATTTGGAACAATATCATCAAAATACCTGAAGGATAATTTTCTGAAATTATCAAACCAATCGTGACCATATTTCTCACAAAAACATTTTTTGCTTTTATGCATAGATATTGAAAGTATAAATCTATTCATCAAATTTCTCCATTTTCTCCGGTTTATTTACTTTACCTGTATATACATAACCAGTCAACACTCGTGGATATATATCAGCCTTCTCGCATTCAAATTTTAACAGTTGAAAACCACACTGAACCATTTCATATTTATACTGTCTATTAATATTACAGCCATAAGCAAATATGTTGTAGAACGGGTTGAACATATTTTGAATCATACTCGTCAATTTATCTTTAGCTTTTCCATGTTCTAAAAAAACAAATTGCCCACCAGGTTTCAATACACGGTAAATCTCTGCAAGAACCTTTCTTAAATTTTCTACGCTACAAAGTACAAATGTTGATACAACAGTATCAAACGAGTTATCATCAAACGGTAGAAAATCTGCACTTGCAAATATTAAATTTACATTGATATTCGAGCTGTCAATTTTTCTAATGTAGTTGTCTACTGCAGTTATCTGATCTACATGCTCGGGGTATAATGTAAGATTTGTTCCCTCACCAATACCAATTTCCAATATCTCTCCTTTAGCATCAGATAATATCTTTTTCCGAAGTTCTAAAATTGATTTCTTCCCAATATTTTTCTTCATCATCATTGGAAATATTTTATCTCGATACAAGTGCATTTTCACACTTCCCCTCAAATTCAACACAAATTTACTTGAAACCAAAATATAATAGTACGATTGCTCCTAACACAATTCTATACCATCCAAAGACTTTAAAATCATGATTTTTATATATTTTAGTAAGATTTGAATTGCAATAATTGACACTAAAAATGCTGTTAGCATACCAGTCACTAAGACTATGAACTCAGTGGTTGAAAAGTTAAAACCAAACTTAACAATCTTCAATAAACTTGCACCAAACATAACTGGAATTGATAGAAAAAACGAAAATTCTGCAGCAATGCTTCTAGATGTACCTAAAATTATCCCCCCAAGAATTGTCGCACCTGATCTAGATGTTCCTGGGACAAGAGAAAGGACTTGAAAACACCCAATTAAGAATGCTGTCTTAAAACTTAAAGTATCAAAATCCTCTATTTTGCTAACTTTGTTCCTATTTCGATTTTCAATTACTATAAATAATACACCGTACAAAATTAATGTAATAGTTACCGTTTGATAATTGTACAAGTTATCATTTAGCCAATCTCCAAACACTACACCTATAACGCCTGCAGGGATAATGCCAATCAAAACTTTATACCATATATTAAATGTATTGATTTTCTCTTGTTCAGTTTTTGTTGAACTAAATGGATTTAGTTTATTAAAATAGAGAAGTGCAACAGCCAGTATAGCACCCAGTTGAATTACAACGAAAAACATCTCTTTGAACGCTTCAGACATATTTAACTGTATAAATTCTTCAACCAATATCATGTGACCCGTACTGCTAATTGGTAACCACTCTGTTATTCCTTCAACAATACCTAATAGGATGGCTTTAATTATCTCAATTGTCATCAAATATCTCCATTTATTCTTATTTATAATCTATAATCAAATAACCAATGACTCAAAAGTCAAGCTGCACGAACTACATCACAATCAAATAATACTCCAGAAAAACTCTTCGCTTTTACGTTTATATATTTTCCGAAGGATGTATGTCAATGACGCAAAAACAATTAATCCAACTAATGTTATTGCAATTCCAAATGTGTCTTTCGAATACATATTTGCACCAACACTTACCCATATAATAGTACCCGGAATTCTGGAAATTCCATAAATAATAAATAATCTAGACGGTTTTATTGGTGTTAATCCAGCTATATACATCATTAGATCTTTTGGAATAAAAGGAATTAAGCAAATTATGAATGTTCCTATCATCCCCTGCGTTGAATTTATCATTTTACTGATTTTATCAATTTTCTCCTTTTCTACAAATTTAGCGATAAAATCGTATCCCAAAAATCTTGATAAGTAAAATGCTGTTATTGAGCCTAACATAATGCCTACAATTGATAGAACAAATCCAATTGGTGTTCCGTAAATGTACCCTCCACAAATATTAAACAAATCCCCTGGTATTACTACCACAAGTACATGCAATGCTTGGATCAAAACATAGATTAGAAAACCAAAGTTTCCAAAAGAAAGTAGATAATCTCTAATCTTTTCTGGTTGCTTTGCATTCTCAATAATCCATGGTCCATAATTCCAAGCAATTGTCATTAATAGTACACCCGTACATACAAGAACTATAAATTTAACAATGTTCTTTTGATCAAATTCTGTTTTCATAAAATCACCCTCCATCAATTTAATGATCTAAGTGTAATTTTTTTAAATGAAAAACAGATTAAAATTTGGGGAAAATTAATTGAAATTTACTACCTTCATTAAGTATTGAGGAAACGCTGATTTCTAAACTTAACAGTTCACAAATTTCTTTAGCAATTGATAATCCAAGACCATTGCCACTAGAAGTCCTATTTCTTGCTTTGTCATTTGTGTAAAAACGATCAAATATAAATGCAAGCTCATTCTCACACATTCCACAACCTGAATCAATAATATCTAAAACAACTTTATCATCGTTACTAATGCAGTTAATCGCTATCGTGCCATTTGAATCTGTGAATTTCAATGCATTATCCAGTAATATGAGAATCAGCTGCTTTGTCATCGCCTTGTCAGTATTGATTTGTACATTAGGTTCACATGTACATATAATTTCGAAATTTTCATTACACATAGAAACATCCTTGTAAATTGTAGCTATTAATTCCGACAAATTAAACGGCTCAATCATCACTGCTTTTTCATTGTCCAATTTTGCTAAATATAACAGCTTCGTAATTAAATTTTCCATATATTCAGCTTCTGTTGTTATAGCTAATATTGACTTTTCTAATACCTCTCGATCATCTTTTCCCCATCTTGAAATTAGACTTGCATGTCCTATAATTGCAGCTAATGGTGTCTTTAGCTCATGAGAAGCATCTGATACAAATTGAGCTTGTTTATTAAATATGCATTCAAGTTTATCTGCCATATTATTCAGCACTAATGAAAGTTCATAAAGTTCATCTCGACTTTCTGGCAAAGGGATTCTTTCTGACAATCCTTTATAAGAAATATTTCTTGAGGTTTTTATAATAATATCAATAGGTTTCAAAGCCTTCTTGGCAAAAATGTACCCTGATATCAACGCAATCATTATCCCAACGAGATCTACCAAAGCTAAAATACTGAATAAAATTTTTAGAAAGACTTTTTCATCATGTAAATCTTTAATTATTACGGCGTCATATGTGATATCCTGAATGATACATTTGGTCTTTTCAATTAAAAAATCTTCATCCTCAAGTTCTTTTACTGCAATCCGATCATATGGAATCACTGAGTGTTCTATACCGTCAACAAATGCAGTGGTCTTAAACAATATGCCATCTTTGTTCCTAATTTCAACTAAAATATCCTTTCTAGAATAAAGCGCTTCACCATTTTCTATATCTGATAGTTTAATATTATCAGTGAGTATGTATTTTTTTGTAGTTTCAATATCATTATGCGCAGAAAAGAATTGATATAACTCAACACTATACAAAACACATGCACTTAAGCAAAATAATGTTATTGAGAAAATAAATGCAAAAACAAATGTCATACGTTTAGTTATTGAGAAATTCTTCACTAAATTCAATCTTTCACATCCTTTATGACATAGCCTATACCACGGATGGTATTGATAATTATGCCCTTATCATCGAATATTTTAGTCCTTAAGTGTTTAATTGTGACATCAACAACATTGCTATCACCGTAATAATTCTCATCCCATACATTTTGTAAAAGCTTTTCACGACTCATTACGATGTTTTTGTTTAGAATTAGCTGATAAAGCAAATCATACTCTTTTTTAGTCAAGCTTATTTCTTTCTCCTCTAGAAATACTTGATAGCTATTTGTACATATAGTAAGCTTTCCAACGGATAATTTATTTAAGTTTTGAGTTTGATTTCTTGTCACCACACGAATTCGAGCAAAAAGTTCTTCAATTCGGAAAGGTTTTGTAATATAGTCATTTGCACCACTGTCTAATCCTAACACTTTATCAGTAAGGTCACTCTTTGCAGTAAGCATAATAATTGGTATATTTGAAAACTCTCTCACTTTTTTGCAGATATCGACTCCATTAATATATGGAATCATAACATCAAGTAAAATAATATCAAATAGGCATTTTTTTACTTTATTCAGTGCTTCCCTACCATCATATGCAATGTCTGTTTCATACCCTTCGTGTTCGAGTTCCAGTTTAATAAATTCCGCTATATTTATTTCATCTTCAACAATTAAAATTTTCAACCTTATCCATCCTTTTATCATTAAATCAAGCTTGAGTTTGCTTCTGGCTATAATAACCCCTTGTAATATCAAAAGCATTGATAAAATCCGCCTCAATCTCGGTCAGACTTGAATATATAACATCAAGGCCCAATAATCTCATTAAAAATTGCTTTTGATCCTTTTTAATGGCAATTCCTCATACCACGGTTGTCTGTTCTTATCTTTCTTTTGAAAAGAGGAATAGATCAGGTAGAGAAGCAAGTCTCCCAAATATGAGTAATCCATATCATACCTATAAGCGTTGCCATCCTCAAAGCGAGCTAATCCGAAATCAATGAGGTATACATCTTCTTGATCGATGAGGACATTGGGAATCCGTATATCCCTATGAACAATACCATTCTCATGCAAATACATAATAATTTGAATCAATTTGATACCAATAGCGTATATTTCCTCATCTGAAAATTTATGATTATGTATGAATATCATATCTTTCAATGTCGTCCCCGGTTTCAACTCTAATACAAACGCATAGAATGATTTCTCATTTATAACCCCAAGAAGCTCAGGAATTCTAGAATCCCTGAGCTTTGAAAGAATCACTGCTTCATGTTCATTATTAGTTGAATTACGTGCAAAGATGCTAGGTTTGAATCTTTTAAGAACAACGTTTTTTTGAAGGTCATTTTTAGCATGAAAACACATGCCATATCTTCCTTCACCAGCTACCTCTTCAATTGTATATTCCCCATATTTTTTCCCACGATACTTTAAGTTTCTAAAGCATTGTATCAGCTCAACCATTCAATTTATTTCCGCAATTGTTACAGAATTTAGCATTGGGTGGCATTTTTCCACCACAATTTTGGCAATACAATTCCACGTTGACCTGCTCACCGCAATTCAGACAGAACTTTGAACCCGCTGGAATATTTCTACTACACTTGCTACATTGTAATGAACCTTGGTTTGGAATAGCTTGACTCTGTCTTGAATCATTGTTTTGATTTCTATAGTCATTATATTGGCCACCCGAATGACTTCCAGATGCTAACATATCAAAGATACCACCTAGAATACCTTTTTTCTGATAGTGGGTGCTACCATGATTACCATTTTTGTAATGACTTTTCTTTGAAGACTTTGAAAAGAAACTCATAAATTTACGCCCCTTTCTTCTATATTGTTTTATGTTCCTACTTATTCATTATTTATTCTTGCTCAGAATCACGAGTTTAGCCACTTTAACCAACTCATACCACAATACTGCTATACATGAAATTCCTGCCGAAAGTAGCAGTTGCCTTGATGATAAAGATGTCAATTTCAAAAATCCACTAAGAGGCGTGTAGAGCATAACTAACAGACCTGCTAACGTGCCAATAATAACTGCCCACATTACTCTATCCTTTATCTGTCTGATAAAAGTTTTTATTGCAAAATCTGTATTTGAACTGTTTACTTGAACAAGCAGTACATTGGATAGGAATATAATGCTTAATCCCATAGTTCTCGCCAGTGGCGCATTTTCTGGATACATATTTATAAAATTGTAGTATGTTGCAAAAGATGCCCCGAAGATCACTAATCCTTGCATGACACTCTTAGATAGCATTTTAGCCGTTAAGAGCTTTTCTTTTGGATTTCGTGGCGGTCTTTGCATAATATCGCGTTCTGCTGGCTGTCGCTCTAAAACAATTGAACACGTCGGATCAATTACAAGTTCAAGTAAAACTACATGCAATGGAAGTAGCAAAAGGCTTGTGGGACTTATTCCCATTAAAGGTGCTAGTAATGAAGCAAATGCTATTGGAATATGAATAGTAAATACATAACCAACCGCCTTTTTAATGTTGTCATATATTCGCCTGCCGTCCTTGATGGTATCCACAATGGTTGAAAAATTATCGTCCAGAAGTATCAAATCAGCTGCTTCCCTTGAAACTTCGGAACCACGTTTACCCATTGCTATTCCAATATCAGCATATTTTAGTGCTGGTGCATCGTTGACACCATCTCCGGTCATAGCTACAACTTCACCATTTTCTTTAAATGCTTTGACAATCCGCATCTTGTGTTCAGGAAGAACACGTGAAAATATACTAACATCTTTCACTTTTTCTCTCAGTTCGTCATCACTCATTTCACTGAGTTCATCACCCGTTATTATGTGATCGCTATTAGGCATGTTGATTTGTTTTGCTATAGAACTCGCTGTAATTCCGTTGTCCCCAGTAATCATAACAACTCGAACTCCAGCTTTTGTACAGGTATTAATATCTTCTTTTACTGACTCTCTTGGTGGATCTGCAAGACCTACCATTCCCAAAAGCTCCAGTCTACAGTCTGTGAGAGTATCTGGAATTTCATTTTCAACTTTAATGCTCATCTGGCCAACCGCTATAACGCGAAGGCCTTGTTTTGACATTTCGTAGATTTTAGCTTCTGCAATTTGTCTTTCTTCAGAGGAAAGGTTGCATAATGTTAGAATTCTTTCTGGAGAACCTTTTGCAGCAACTACAATATCATTGCCGTTTCTCCACACATTCCCCATCATTTTAGTTTCATCTGTGAAGGCATACTCTTTTAACAATTGTCCACCAAAAAGAATATCCTTTGATATACCCAATTCTTCACAGCGGGCTATCATAGCTTTTTCCATTGGATCGTATGCATCCGATTTACATCCCATACCCATTATCTTGGATATATATATTTCATCTCCCGATTTGCTATAGGTTTCTCTAACAGCCATCTTATTAAGTGTTATAGTACCTGTTTTATCGACACAGAGCACAGAAACTGCACCCAAAGTCTCAACCGATGGAAGTCTCCTTACAAGAGATTGTTTTTTAGCCAGTCTCCATGCTCCCATTGATAAAAAAACTGTCAAAATAACGGGAAACTCCTCTGGTATCATTGCCATTGCAAGAGTTATACCTGATAAGATGCTTTCAATTATTCTGCTTTTAATAGCGTGATCAGGGATATTGAAGAACGTTACAACCCCTACCAAAACAAACAGAACCGCTGCAATCGTACCACACAGCTTTACAAGTCTACCTGTCTGTTTCTGAAGTGGTGTATCTCCCACAGGGGCAAGCGCAATTTCCTTACCAATCTTTCCATATTCAGTTGATAGTCCAATTTTATCAACCAAAATTGTTCCAGTTCCTTGAGTAACAAGAGTTCCAGCATAGCAATAGTCACGTCGCCAATAATCATTATTCTCATTAATATAGTTCTCACTAGTTAATTTCCAGACACCAAGGGACTCTCCTGTAAGAGACGATTCATCAACACATAAAGTACTTGCTCTTACAACCGTTCCATCTGCTGGTATCTTAACACCCTCGGCAATATACATGATATCCCCAGGAACCAAGTCAGAACTATTTATAGTTTTTTCTTCTCCATCACGTAGAACCTTAACGTGTGGTGCCGATAAATCTTTTAATGCCTTTAGTGTTTTATCCGTTTTCCATTCTTGTATTGCCTCGATGCTTATTATTCCAACTACAAACACTAACATAATTGCTCCGTCCTTAGGTTCTCCAAGAACAAAGTAAACCCCTGCTGCTATTATCAGCAACAAGAACATTGGTTCGGTGATGACATGAAAAATCTTATGAAATATATTTTCTTTCTTTTCAGGTACTAGCTCATTCTTTCCAAACTGCTCCTGAAGTTTTTTTGCCTCTGAGGTTGTCAGCCCCTTCAACTCAGTGATTTTTTGATCTGTCATAAAAGTTACCTCAACTTTCTCTTATATATTAAAGATAGCTCTATGGCATTGCACTCTTCAGATATGTCCAAAAATAGGTACAAAAAAACCCGTGGAACATATTACTGTCCCACGAGTTATATTTACCCGCTGCCTAGTTAGGCCCAGCCCCATGAACTTACTTATAAGTTCATCGCCTGCTCAGTTTGTACTGTAGATTTATATGCAGTGCAATTAGATACAAGAATAATATCATATAGATTATAGTTTTGTCTAGTGCTTTTATATTAGAAACTTATCAGTTTGGATATAATTATCTTAGGTCATATTGTAGCAAACCACGCTGAATGGCGGTAACCAGTTCATTGCCAATTTCGGTAAATAACCATGTTTCAAACTATCGCCAATGACGGTAAGAAGGTACTGTTTCTCCTCCGTCATGGGGTAGTGTAGGAAGCTGTTACCACCCGAAGTGAGTGAGAAAAAACTATAAAAAGTTACCCTTACTGTTGAAAAAGACCTGGTTTTTATGAAGGAATACTACATTTAGTTGGAAATTGCCAATAGATCCACAGGATATCTATTAAATAAAAAATTCTTTCAAACCTCCTCAGCAGGGAGTATCTTTTTTGGGAAATAACAAATTTTTTGAAACCAAAAAAGCTACCTTCCGTATCTAGGTATTGAAAAATAATTTAAGGGGGTAGCTTTAATGTTCAAAAGAATCAAGTCGCTTGCAATTCTACTAGTAGGGTTGATGTTCCTAACTATAGGGCAACCCGTTATGGCACAAGAGGAAAAGAGTAATATAGGTGAAAGTAACGCCGATGGCTTACAAATACCTATTTGACTGTTCCAGCCTGTACACACTGAATGGAAGTAGTATAGGTGCATCTGGTACCACCCAAACTTACACCAATGTTAGTAAAATCACCACTACAGTATATCTGGAGAAGAAAACCTCCAGTGGCTGGACCGT
>NZ_AWQQ01000094.1 GCF_002607855.1 Desulforamulus profundi | reverse complement strand
AGCGCGGAGGTTACTTCAGGTATGAAGTCGTTCCTAATCAGAAAACTCACCTTGTCAAAAGCGTTATTCACTGGCCAAGACAAGAGCAACAGGTAATAGTATTCTCGGTTGGGTAAATGCCCGCCTACTCTTATTTTTGAATACTCCGCATCTTGCTTAGAAATAGTGGCCTTAAGCGGGTTATTGTAGTGTGCCTTAAGAGCAAAATACAGCCGCCTGAATTCGTATGAGGTAAAGCTGTCGTTCTGTGGTTCTTCGGGTTCGTCAGCGAATTGCAGAGGAGCATCTGCTACTCGCATAACCCTATAGAACGGACCCAACTCGCTTTTCCGCGCCACAGAGCAATCTGTCTCCATTCTCCTCCCCCAAGACTGCGAAGGGACATTATTTGACAGAGGATTAAAAAACTCAAGCTCATCAAGGTTAATGTCTCTGTCATAGAAATCAATGATGTCAAATTGAGATTGAAAATACTCCTCCCACGTTAAGTCATCTCTTATCAAAAACTCTCTCGCAGAGACCTTGTATGCTGTGGGGCTTGTAAATGCGCCAAGTCCATTCGCGGCGTATGTTGTGTTGGGAATACCGAAGAACAATGCTGTATTCCCAATAGGGATGCTCCGACCGTAATTGGCTAACCGATTTCGATTGTTATCGTCGGTCAGAAGATAACCAGTCTCCTCGTAAACTCTGCGGATGTGAACAGGGAAGCTCAACTGCGGATTACTGGTGTCAACGAATCTGTCGGCAACGGTTGGGAACAACTCGGAATACCGCGACATCAATTCGTTAAGCACGATTGTCTGGTTGTGCTTCGTCGTTCCGATAATTCCGTCCGACAGATTCTGAGCCGTGCGGAGACACCACTGTCCCAATGCCGAAAAGCAGAGCCTGTATACAAAGGAGTCTTCTGATTCGCCGCGATATCGGTCAATACCCATATCTGTAGACATAGCGGTCAACAACTCATTCATCGTGCAAACCACCCTTTGAATAGGTTTTTGTATGAACACCTTCCGGCATCTCCAGCGTATTTGATTAATCGCTCGGAGGTATTATAGGGCGCAATCTGCAACACGTCCACACAGTATGGTAAAACATCAAATGCCAACATACGGCATAAATCCTGCTCATCAGATATAGCGGTACATTTTTGCTCAATCAAACTTTGGAGGAAGCCAAACTCGCCCAGCATTTCTCTCAATAGAGAAGAATATCGATTATCCTGGGATATCCCTTGGAATTCAAACTCTACCTCCTCTACCGTTGACGGGTCTTCTGTTAATTCTGCATTGGCAGACAATGCCGCAATTCGGTTGAGGTTAAGATACTGGCAGTACCGCAAGAACTCTCCGGAAACGTAATGTATTGTTCTGTCATAGGCGACCGTCAAGAAGATGACTTTATCCCTATGGTCATCAAACAGCGACAGCAGTTCGGTTTCGTTACAGTTCCCGATGAAGTTGTCCAAGCAAACAACTCGTCCGGCAGATGACAGGAAACTGTCGACATCGTCTATTGAAAGGTCTTTGCTGAAAGCAAGCGTTTTCACATTTGATTGCCCGATTAGGGCGTTCGCAATGCACTTCATTAGAGTTGTACCCACACCCCGATTGACAACTATAGGTATTCCTTGAAATAGAATTTTGCTCAGGTGTTCTTTCAAAAGAGCGCAGTATTCAGAATCGGTAGATACGCCTATGTTTTCAAGGTTATATCCCAAGTAGTCTTTAAACTCTTCAATGTCGCTGGGGCATTTAGGTTTCAGAGCAGCTTGTTGCTCGGATGTCTTGGCAGCATGCTGCTTTTCTAACTCAGCCCTAATCTGCGCCTCAAGTTGCTGACTGCTGTTCTTTGCTTCAGCCAATTCGTTTCTGAGACCATTTATGGTTTCTTCTCGCACTTGAATCTTGGCTTCAAGTGCCACAATCATTTCCTTATCATTTTGTACGGTGGATTTCAGCTTCTCAAGGTCGGCGAGACTACGCTTAAGCACCTTAAATTCCGTATTGCGCTCGTTTAGCTTTGTTCCTGTTCTTTCCAAATCTGATTTTGCTGAATCGAGTTCGGCTTGTAGCCTCCTGATTTCAGATTCTTTGGCTTTCAATTCCTCCTGTAATTTATCCTGTTGGACAGACGCTTCCTTTGTTGCCGTTACCGCCGCACTCAATAACGCAATATACTCTTCCGAGTATTCTTCGTTAATGAGCTTGAAGAATAGACCGACATTGTCCACAAAGAAACAGAACGGCAATGTGTGTAAGAGGGCTAACTCCTTGCTGTCACCATCCTCCATCATTTTGGCGATGTGTTCTTGAATCTGAGAGAGCCAGTTACTAATATGTCTTTCGATGAAAGACGAAATGAAGTACTGGTTGCGGCATCTAAAGAGCAATGCACTTACTTGCGCCTGATTTTTCATACTCGTTGCTCGAAATCCGGGCATGATTTTTGCGAACTCTTTTGGATTCCTTTGAAAATAATAAATCGAATCCTGAAGCGGTATTACTGAGCATATGTAACGCACTTCATTTTCGGTCAGCTGAGGAAGATAATTCATAACCGCCCCTCCTCGATGAATTGTTTAGCCACCGTATTTATTAAGCCCGATGCTTCACACTTCTCGATGTACTGAGAAGCAGTTTTGCTAAGCGCACACGAACTGAAGACGCTTTTATCGAAGGCCTCTGTGCGTCTGTAATGAGAAAGTATATCGTCGAGCAATAATTCACCAGTCAACTCTTCTTGTTGACGAGGATAAATGCGGTCTGTAGGGTAGCCATAGTAGTAGCGTCTAATCTCGCCTTGCGGAGTAAGTGAAACGGACTGACCTTTGCTCAAACGTTTAACACCAGAGCGGTTGAACAAAAAGTATGTACTATCATCCGGCACGGTATATGTGCTTGCGGAACTTTCCGTTGAGGGAATCTCATCAAAACCATAGGGATGTTGTTCACCCTTGTCTATGATAATCTCAGCGTTCTTCTTGAACACTTTTGTTTTCGGCTTAACCGACACTTTTGAAACTCCATTGGTAACCCTATAAATGTCTTCCGAATGAACATTAATATTGCCGTGGGCTTGCAACTCAAAACTCGAGTATAAAAATGCATAGCCTGAATCTATTACCGAAACGTCATCAACCAGAGCCGCAGGCGGGCCACAATAGGGTCAGCGTTTCGGAGGCTTCCAATTGATAGCCCCAAGACAACACCAAGGCATCTATTTGAGCGGTCTTGTTTTTGATTGTCAGAACTTTCCCTAAGAATTTTCTGCCCATTGTTTCAAAACGAAATGTTTCATCTACATGTATTTCATCAGAGAAGCGGACTTCTTGCGGTACTGAATATTGATTCTGAAAAACGACGAAGTACGGAACATTTGTATACAAAACCGCGCCACGTACCAGCTTTGCTTTATAATCGCTATCGTTTCCTTGCAACTTGAAAAATATTGGTGTGTTGCCGGATTTGAAAAAATCGTACTTGCGTTTCGTCCCATTAAGGGTATTGGACAAGAAATAGCTGAAAGAGAATTTGTTAATAGGAATCAGCGTCGGGGCATCGGGCGCAAAATTCGTATTGTTAATCGGCAAAGTGAAGAACGCTTGCTCTGCAGCGGACGACCTTAGCTCGAAAACAACATTATGTTGCTCATAGGCATTAATCTCGTCGCCGCTGAAACGAAGCCCGAGACTAAATGTCTTGTTGCTCTTTTCAAAATAGAACTCGACTCTTTCACGATTGCTCTTTCGTGAGCGCGATTCTATGCTTAGCGCTCCGTATTGTCCCAGATAGTTTTCACACTCGACATCATTGTTGCCGCTGCGATGCCTGAAATGCGGCACCATACTGGTGCTGTACGCGGCGGCGACATAAACTTCTTCACCGCAGCAAGCGCATTCATACCGATACGGTTCAAAGCCGCCACTTTTGGCCGCCAAATCCGCAGATACCTCAGATTGAAGAATAGTATCATACGCCTTTCGCATTCCCACAACGCTCCTTTTAGCAAAATGTTGTTTAGAGATTTTCAGCCCTGATTAGGATTGTTTAGTTCATCCTTTTCAGCGGCCGCTCCCGACCGAATCCACTCGTCTATTTCGGAAATCTTGAACTTCCACTGCCGCCCGACCTTAGAGCATGATAGTTGTCGGCTTCTATGAGGGTATGCCAAGGTGTATCTTCTGAAGAGTTTTTTACTTTTGCAATAGGAGAAAGGGTAGGGAATATGGCTTCGCTGAATTGTGCCACAGCTACCAGGTCATCAAGTTTAAGTTCGAATATTTCGATATTCGCTTTCTGCATACAGGTCACTTTATCATTTTCAATCCGAAATATGTATCATCTATTCTCCCTGTCTTTTTGCAACTGTACTACCGATTCGGATGGGAACTCCATAGAGGGGAGTACATTCAGGAATATGCTCCTCAAAAACAAGACCGAATTTTTTATTTTTACTCATACGAGCAAACTCCTGCTCCAATCTTTCGCGAAGCGCAGCATCAGGAATTTGACGTATGAGATCGTTTATTGCCGCCATAAGATTAACCCCCTCCTAATACCTAAACTTTAGTCTTCATCCTCTGTTTTAGCTATCTGCTGTTCAAGGAGCTTAAGCTGCTTATCAAAATCTGACTCGAACAGCTTGTCCTGTATAATTCTGTATTTCTCAAATTCACTCTCGGCGTGTTCCTTAGCAATTTGGGCAGATATCCTGCCAGCGTCTGTCAAAACCTCGCGGTCATCTGCCTGCAGGAATATATCAAGTCGCTTTGCCCAATCCTCCATAGTCATCGGAATGTGACGGCGCGCTCTGTCCTCGGCTAAGTCGAGATATGCGGACACGATACGTTCCAAAGAAGATAACTCGTCCCGTGACAGATAGTTTTTTGCAACAGAAACATCGTAACGCTGTATTTTTCCGTCCGGTGCGTCTTCCCATGTAGTTAATCCCATGTGTTCTTTCTTTGAATCGGCTCGGTTATAAATTACTTCAGCTGCCGTCTGTCCGTGAACGGCAAAATGCATCTTGTTCTGAACCTTGGCGAAAAATTCACGGGTTGTCTTTGCGTCTTTATCATAATCGAGAGCGGTAGCGTAAATATCCGTGACTTTTTGATAAAACCTGCGCTCAGAAAGTCGTATCTCACGGATTTTTTCAAGCAGCTTATCATAATACTTTTCGGTCAATACTGAACCGCCATTTTTCAGACGCTCGTCGTCCATGACCCAGCCTTGAATCGTGTAGTCCTTCGCAATTTTATTAACCCATTTCCGGAACTGCACGGCGCGGTCCGAATTGATTTTAAATCCAATAGCGATAATCATCTGCAGATTATAATGTTTAACCTCACGAGTAACTTGGCGCGAACCTTCGGTTTGAACTATTCGGAAATTCCTAATAGTTGCTTCCGGCTCAAGTTCATGATCAGAGTATATTTTCGCAATATGCTCGTTGATTGTCGGTATCTCCACGTCATAAAGTGTTGCAAGCATCTTCTGTGTGAGCCATATATTCTCGTCTTCATAACGCATTTCAACGCTTTGAGGATTATCACCTGTCGCAGCGATGTATGTTAGGTATTCGGCGGCTGAGGAGCGAATATTTTTCTCCTCGGGCGGTTTCTTTTTACTCATCACCATCACCGCCTTTCGGTTCGTCTGGAATTATTTCCATGATATCGCCAATATCGCATTTTAACGCATTACAAATTTTCATCAGCACTGCAGTAGTTACATTTTCGTTTCGACCAAGCTTAGAAATAGCGCCAGGACTTATATCTGCCGCAGCTTGGAGATCTTTCTTTTTCATATCTTTGTCGATTAATAATTTCCATAGCTTTTTGTAGCTAACAGCCATGTTTTTCACCTCATCAGCAATAGTGGAATATCAATGATTAAAATTATACAATATTTTTTCACCAAACTCAATATAAATACATGAAAATAAAAGCATTTGCATTTTCGTGTAGAAATATCGCAAATAAGTATAGCTATCTCCTCAAGGCTGTGGTATGTTGTGTTGCTGAAAGGAGGTAGTTCAAATGAAGAAGCAAATTATCACCGGAATAGCCATTACCGCTTGTGTCGCGTTGTGTGCCGCTGTGTGGCCTCGGAGTGCCGAGGTCGAGGATTTACCCGCCGAACCGATAAAACCTGCCGTAATCGGCGAAATTGGGGCAAGGTTGGAAGAAACAGCAACAATTTTTCTCTCTGTGGATACTCATGCCCCTGAATTGGAGGCTGTCGCAGAAAATGAACCAGCGAAAAACGATATATCGGCAGAAAAAGAAACGCCTGAACCTGCATCAACGCAGAAAACCAAAGCCCAGGAATCACCGCAGCCACCGGAAGAACCGCACATGGGAGATGTTCGTGTCGTAAACGACGAGAAGCAAATTTACATCCTTGGTTTTGGATGGATTAAAGATGAGGGGGGCGGTGCTCTGGGAACAATGGTCGGCAACCCCGGCGATGATCTCACCGGCAATAAGGTCGGCCAGATGGGTGGCGGCGTAACTGTTCACGGTAAGGGCGATATCAACAAGCAGGTTGGTATCATGGGCGCTGGCGATGCTCTGGCGTCCAATAGCGACCCAGCCCCAGACACTAAGAAATATATCGATGGTAAGCTCCATGTATGGGTACCAGGGTTCGGATGGATTGAATACAGCGGTAAGCCGAGCATCGGCATAGTAGCCGAGGATATGTACAAGAATGGTCACAAAATCGGGTCTATGGGAGGTAGCGAATCACCAGCGAGGGACACAACTCCTCCTGCTGTTGAGCAGATAGAGCCAAAAGGTGATGAAATCCGGGAGTGTACAAAATTTTGTGTAGTGCGGCCGGGTAAGGTCGCTAAGTCTAGTGGGTGTAAGCCCCACCAGGGTAAAGCCTAACCAGCAGCCCTGTAGCCAGTTCTTGGAGGTTTTCAGGTAACTGAAAGCTTTAAGCGTAGAACGGCAAAATAGCGGGCCGAAAGCGAAAGCTGAAGTGATTGAGCTCCGAAATATGAATTGAGAATGGCCGATGTGGTTACA
>NZ_AWQQ01000093.1 GCF_002607855.1 Desulforamulus profundi | reverse complement strand
GAACCTCCGACCTTCGGGTTATGAGCCCGACGAGCTACCAACTGCTCTATCCCGCGGCAACTTGTTTATTATAGTAAATCTTTTGGGAAAAGTCAAATGCCAATTTTTATGAACGTAACTTTAGAAGCCGCAGCGACTGGCCCGGATGCATTCGCACATTTCACGGATCGTTTCTACTTCATCATCGCCGGCCGTAGATAATTTGGTTAGGAAATTGATTAAGCTTTCCTCCATGTTCTTTTGATTTAGCTCAAGTCTTTCCTCATCTGTAAGTGGAGGGCGTTTTCCTTCCCGTATTTCATTCACCAGTTCCGTCATTTTCTTGGCGCTTTCTTCTCCTAACTGCATAGGAATATACATTTTAAGCAGTTCCTGTTCTTCCTTTGATAAGCATGCAGGCGGAATTTGATTTTCTTTTTGTATGTCTTCTTTAACCTTTGCCAGCAGATCTGCCAGGCCTTCTTTGGTGAGGTGGGACATCGATTATTTCCTCCAATCTTAAATCACAGTAAGGATATTTTTATTTTACCAGATTATCAAGTAGAAAACATAAAAAGTTTGGACAAAAGCTACATTCAATAACGGACATGTATACAGACCGATTTTATTGATTTTTTTCTCAAGTGCTTATATGATTGGCTTTATAAGAGCGCAAAAGTTGGTGAAAGCATGTTAACAGATTATCATATTCATGTGGAGCAGGGACCTTACACCGTAGACTGGCTGCGTGAGTTTGCCCGGCAGGCCGGGGCGGCAGGCATCGAAGAGTGGGGGGTTTCGGAGCATGCCTACAGGTTTGTTGAGACCAGGTCGATCTTCTGGAATGGTTGGGTAGAGCCTAGGCAGACCCAAAGAATGGAAGATTACCTTTCGATGATTATGAAGGCCCGGGAAGAAGGGATCAAGGTTAAGTTTGGCATTGAGATGGACTACTTTCCGGGGAAGGAACAGGAAATTGAAGAATTCCTAAACCGCTATCCCTTTGACTATGTCATAGGTTCGGTGCATTGGATAGATGAGTGGGGAATCGACCTGTCGGAAATGAAGCAGGAATGGGACCGGCGAAACGTTGAAGATGTTTGGCGAGCCTATTTTGATCACATTGAACGCCTGGCCCGGAGCAGGCTGTTTGATATCGCCGGTCACCTTGATCTGGCAAAGATCTTTAAATATGTGCCAACCAACATGGATTTTCTTGTTGAACAATACAACCGGGTGACAAAGATCCTGGCCGAAAACGGCACCTGTATCGAGATCAGCACCGCCGGGTTAAGAAAACCGGTAGGAGAAATCTACCCGCACCCGCTGCTTCTGGAGGCCTGCTGTAAACAGGGTGTTCCCATTGTGATCAGCTCAGATGCCCACTGCCCAGGAGATGTAGGGGCGGATTTCCCCAAAGCTCTTGAACTGGCCAGAAAGACAGGGTACAGGGAAATTCAGGTGTTTTCCTGTAGAAAGGCAGAAGCTTATCCCTTGGGCTAACCATTTTTCTTTAAATAATCAACAAGATTCGCTAGAGAACTGGTTGATGGACTAAATGGCGGGTGGTATAATCTAAAAAACGGAATAAAAACAGATTAAGCAAAGGTGCTGAAGATTTTTGATCAGCACCTTTTTGTTGGACTAATTCTACGGGGGTGGTACAATGAAAGCACTAAAAGCTGACTTCTCTTTACAAAACAAGACATTGTTTGCCGCTAATCTTTTTGGCGACTTTCAAAATCAAAAAGAGATTCAAACGGTTAAAGAGTTGTTACTGGAATTGGATATTGTAGCAGACTATCTCCCGCCTGAACACATGAAATCAGTTGTTTTACAAAGCGTAAACATTAATATCAACCATTTGCCAACCAGTGAGGTTATGATACAAAAAAGGATTCAAAGCCGCTTTGACCGTCCTTTTTTAACCGTTTCCTTTATGGGTCCCTCTGAAACCGCGGGGGCATTGAGAGATGTAGGTATGGTGATGAGTTTACGCCAGTCTGAAACCGAACGGGTGATTCGACAGGGACTCGCATTTGTTACCAACGGTATCAACCACTACGGGCAGACGTTACAGAAAAAGGCAATACCTGTTGTTAAATGGTCTACTACGGTGAAATTATCGGTCGTATACTGGATGACTTGGGAATGTTGTTGTCAGTCCCCCGAT
>NZ_AWQQ01000092.1 GCF_002607855.1 Desulforamulus profundi | reverse complement strand
GAAACAATTCCCCAAGCTGAAGTCATTCAGAGATACAGAGCAAAAAATAAAATTGAAGAGGTCTTTCGGGAAATGAAGTCTCAACTCGCCTTAAGGCCAATTCATTTAACCCGTCCTGAGCGAGTCAAGGTGCATGTCAGCATTTGCATTTTGGCCTACCTACTGGTAAATACAATGGAGCCATACTTAAAAAGGCCGGTCATTCAATATCCCCTATAGACGTTTTGGAACAAGTACAAAGCTGCCAGTTAAATCAGGTAGGTATCAAAGGCACCCCTGGTTATTCACTTACCGTAACAGAAATGACGGAGGAACAAAAAGAATGGGCAAAACTCTTTAACTGCGAAAGATTATTAAAACCAAAGGCATTAAAACAGATAAAAAATCCTTAGAAAATACATTGTAGTCCCAAAAATATTATTGGCGTATGGCTTCAGCCCTTGCTACGCCTGGTACTGGAAAATTTTTACGCCAAACTTCGGTTAAAAATTAAACTACGGTCTCTTACGAGACAGCTATAATTCATCCCAATCTTCATTAGGAATCACTAGTTGTGATTTTGTATTTAAATATCTTTTTTGGATATTTCCAAGAACATGCGAATCACTCGTTGTTGCTGTTTAGCAAATATCAACGGCTTTCCCAAACATGCAAAACACCCGCAGTCAATAACTGCGGGTGTTTAAAATTACTCTGGCGACGACCTACTCTCCCAGGGGCTTGCGCCCCGAGTACCATCGGCCCTGGAGGCTTAACTGCTGTGTTCGGGATGGGAACAGGTGTACCCCCTCCGGTATCGCCACCAGAAAATCTTATGCTTTTGGGTAATTCTTTGGGGTCTAGCCGTCAGCCGTCGGCCATCGGCCTTCAGCTTTTTAGGCTTTTCCCTTTAGCAAACKTTGCATTCCCTGAAAACTGAACAGCTCTTAAGTAAGGTCGTATCTTAAGGAGAAATGATGGTGTTTAGCTCTCACTTCCTACCTCTCACTTCTCACATCTCAAATTAGGTCAAGACCTCGATCTATTAGTACCGGTCGGCTGAACACATTGCTGCGCTTACACCCCCGGCCTATCTACATGTAGTCTKCATGGGATCTTACCTACTTGCGTAGTGGGAAACCTCATCTTGAAGGGGGCTTCGTGCTTAGATGCTTTCAGCACTTATCCCTGCC
>NZ_AWQQ01000091.1 GCF_002607855.1 Desulforamulus profundi | reverse complement strand
CAGCTATACCTGGGAAAAGTTCCTATTGCTGCTCAAAGTTAAGCCGCTACCCAAACCGAAAATTTATTTCAGTATATTATCGGCTTAGTAGTGCTTAGGCATAAGTGCAAATCTCCAAGTGAGGAGCCGTGTGCGTGAATAGCGCAAGCACGGTTCTGTGAGGGTTGTGTGTTCAATTTAGCCATGGAGCAAATATTGTGGCACTCCCAGAGGAAACGGGGAGAAACGGTGAAAACAAACCTGCTTCTAAAGTTAGAGAGACGCACTTCTACTCGACATTGGATTATTCCKTTATGATKTTGGGTAGGCTTWWAGTGGCTCTTACCTGYCGGGAGGATAGGGCAATRCTKKGGAGCAACCCGAGCGCCCCGCAGGGTTCTGCCGGAGATAGCTGAGGATATTATTCCCAGCTTTCTTCCTTTTATGACTATCTCCGGGAGAACTAAAGCGATATTATATAAAGCTTTTCATAATATCGCTTATCGAAAGTTTTACATTATCTAAAGTTCACTCCAAAACAAACGTATATAGTTCAAAAACAGGCAAATAACTTTTCATAATGTATTATCTCCTTTGAATTCAATTTAAAGGAGGTTACATTATGTACACAACATTTTCGGCCTATTTGCCGGAGCAAGTAGAAGCCACAAGGAAGTATAAGAAATATAGCCTCAATGAGCGGGGCTAAAAAGGATTGGAATTGCTTCATACCGACACCCCCTTCCGCAAGGGGAACTGTTCTATGCTGAGCGAACATTCCTTAAGGTGTGAAAAATCTGCGCTCAAGTAAGTGTCCAGCGAGGCAGGGGAAGAATGCCCCAGTGCCCTGCTGATCACTGGCTGTGGGATTCCGTTTCCCAGAAGTGTCGTTGCAAGATGGTGCCGGAAAATATGAAAGCCTTTCCTGTCACCATTTGCGCCCCTCACATTTRCGGCTTTCATGATCTTATTGGCGACATTGGACAGGCTTCTGCTTTTCAGTCCGGCATATGGGTGACATTGGGAAATGAAGATTTCCAGATGGTCAACCTGAGGGCGCTCCTTGGTTAGATAGTCATAGATGGCATTGCCTACAACCGCAGTGAGGGGCAATTCCAAGGGAACATCCGTTTTTTGCTGTCTGATGTGAAGTCGGTCATTTGTCCAGTCTATAGAATCCATAGTCAGGGCGGCGATGTCGCAGCACCGCAGACCTGTGTACAGGGTGAGTAGCCCAATTGCTTTGTCCCGAAGGGAAAGGGACGATTCTTCCGCTGTCAATGCAGCCTTGATCCGGCTAACTTCCTCAGATGTAAGGTACTGAATGTTCATCCTCTTTTCCCGGAGCGCTGGCAGGAAGGACAAAACCCTTGTGCAGGTACCTTCGGGGAAGAAAGGAGCACATGCCTTGAATACAGCTGCAATATTTTTCTTATAAGAGCAGCTTCGTGATACTTTACCGTCGGGAGATGCAAACACGTCAATTACTGCCTTTTCCGTAATCTTCTCCAGAGTATCCATGCCTTTGTGTCGTAGCGATAATAAGAACGAGGTGGCGTTATGTGACTCTGTATAGATGGTCGATTCCTTTTTGCCCCTTGTTCTTTCAGTCTTGCAATAACAGTCAATGACAGATTTGAATTCCTCGGGCAAAGAATTGTATCCGGTCCTTCTTAAGATTCCATGCCTGCGTCTGCCGTCCGGACATTGCCCAAAGATGTCAAAGTTTTCAATCGCTCCGATAATTGTCCGCTTGTTACGGAGATAGGATGGGGAATGGGATGTTTTGGTATAAGCCAGATAAACATCCGTATAGGATTTCCAACCTTTTGAATCCGACAAAAGAAGGATTCGTTTAATCTCTCTCCTGAATCTGACTACATRCGATTCTGAATAACCGTTCTCTGTCATGTAGGAAATGAGTCTGGGATAGTTCTCCCGTAAATTTTGCACATTCATATATGCGTCCTCCTTATATAYTTGATATAAGGAGTATATAACTTTAGTAAAATATCCAAACCTTTTTTTAGTGAATCCACCAATAATTAAATGCTATCCAAAAAAGGTTTGATTTTATTTAAGTTTTGATAACGAAGAAAATCCAGACGTTTGGATTTTATTCGGCACACATTTATTGTTCACTCATATGCGAGAATGACCGGGGAGCTTGGGCTGGACCTGTACACTACTATGCCGATCATAGCGGCATACGCAGGTCATACCAACATTAAAGATACTGAGAGGTATATTCACCTTCCGGAATTTGACTATTCAAACATCACGACTGCTGGCGCACCTTTTTTGGATGCCTGTGTACCGGAGGTGACGTTTGATGTCTAAGCAGTCAAAACCTGACTTTGCTGACTATATCTATTCGTACTTTATGAAGTACCTCCCACTCCAAAGAGGATTGAGCCCCAATACGATCTCCTCTTACAGCTGTTCGCTGATGCTGTTATATCAGTTCTGCAAAAGTGAGAGGGGGATTCCATATGAGAAACTGTCATTGGACAGAATAGACAAGCAAGTTGTGGATGATTACTTGCTCTGGTTGGAAGCCAGCAGGAATAATTCAGCAGCAACCAGAAACCAGCGTTTATCCGCACTCAAATCACTGTTTCAGTACATTCGGTCTGAATCGGTTGTTTATACCGCTCTTTGCTGTGATATCCTGTCCATACCRGAGAAGAAGACCCCGACTGCCCCCCTAAATATTTATCTGCTGGAGAAATGGAAGTGCTGTTCTCTATGCCGGATATCCAAACCAAGCATGGCCGCAGGAATCTTAYTCTTTTACTGCTTCTTTACGATACCGCAGCACGCGCTGGTGAATTGGTTGAGCTTAAAGCTGGAGATATTTCCTTTGGGAAAACTCCGACCGTAAAACTGTTTGGAAAAGGTAACAAGACGAGAGTCGTTCCTATCACACAAAAGACATCTGATATATTACAGGGGTATATCAAGGAAAATCGAATCAGCAAAACGGAACAATATTTGTTTGAAAACCGAAGCCACGAAAAGCTGACAACCGTGGGTGTTTCCTACATCCTCAAAAAATATGTGGAGATGGGGAAGCAGATTCATCCGGATATGTTTCATGTGTCCATCTCTCCCCATTTGCTGCGGAGTACCAAAGCCAGCCACTTGATTCAAGGCGGTGCAAATATCTATTACATCCGGGATTTTCTTGGACACGCATCTGTAGTGACAACCGAGAGGTATGCGAAAAACAATCCCGAAGTTGTCCGGAATGCAAATCGGCAAGGCATCGTCTGATTTGACAGGCGATACAGAGTATTTCGATGACAGCGAAAAATCGGCAATGCTTGAATTCCTGAAGTCGTTGCAGTGAATTTGATTATTTAAAGTTGAGCTTGCGGTTTTCCTGCATTTTCGTGGGTAATTGCACTCAACTTTAAATAATGTAAAACTTTCGATAAGCGATAAACCCGTTACCTAACCCATTGTTTTTTAGGCAATCCCTRGCTGAATTCTATCCCCAAAGTAAATTGCAAGTTGGGAGATACAATTCCTCCATTCCCGGATTGGCATAGTCCACTTCTTTGAGATTGATTCTGTTGCCAGGTAAATAATCTTTTTCAAAGCATCATCCGTTGGGTAGCAGTTTTGGTTTTTGTCACCTTTCTTAACTGCCGGTGGTATCCTTCAATGATGTTGGTGGTGTAGATCATTTTCCTGATCTCATAAGGGTATTCAAAATATGCCGTTAGTTCCAGCCAGTTGTTTTCCCAAGACTTGATGATGATGGGGTGTTTCTTACCCCATTTCTCCTTAAATTCCTCAAAGGCAAATTCGGCTTCTTCAAGGGTTAATGCCTGGTAAACCTTCTTAAGGTCGGCCATTACCGCCTTCTGCTCCTTGTAGGTTACATATTTCATAGAGTTACGAATTTGGTGAATAACACATAATTGTATCCTTGTCCTGGGGAAAACAGCGTTAATGGCCTCGCTAAAGCCGGAAAGACCGTCTTTACAGGCTATTAAAATGTCTTCAACCCCCTATTTTTGAGGTCATTACATACGCCAAGCCAGAAACTGGCACTTTCATGCTCGCCAATCCAGATGCCTAGTATTTCTTTTTGGCCGTTCATATTAATGGCCAGTACACTATAGGCTGCTTTATTGACAATGCGGTTATCCTTACGCACTTTGAAGTGAATAGCATCAAGGAAGACTACGGGGTAAACCCGATCCAACGGTCTGGATTGCCATTCTGCAATCATAGGTAGGATTTTATCAGTCACTTTGCTGACCATAGCTGCAGAGACTTCAATGCCATAAATATCCCGCATATGGTCCTCTATATCCCTGGTGGACATGCCCTTAGCATACATGGCAATAATTTGTTCTTCCAGTTCATTGGCCGTAGTTTCGTATTTCTTGATGATTTGTGGTTCAAACTCGCCGTTACGATCACGGGGAATCTTAATTTCTGTTCTGCCCATTTGGGTCTGAACAGTCTTTTACTGTATCCGTTCCTACTGTTGCCAGAAAGATCCCCGGCAGGGTCATGTTTTTCATAGCCCAGGTGGGCATCCATTTCCGCCTCGAGAATTTTTTGAATGGTGTCCTTAAAAAGATCCCTCAGCATGTTATGGACATCATCCATGCTTTTGCATTCCTTAGCTAATTCTGTAGCCAATCTGTTCTTTACAGAGTCATCTACCAGTCGGCGGAGGATGGTCTGGCGGATACCATTAAGCCGAGGCTGGAGGCATCCGGCGCTGACTGTTCCCATGTACTGGTCATTGATGAAACTGACAAGGAGCTGACATTATGCGATGAACGGCTGGAGCAGGCTGTGCGGGAAACGGGCGCAAAGCTGATTGTCCTTGATCCGCTGCAGGCGTATCTCGGCGATAACGTGGATATGCACCGAGCCAATGAAGTGCGTCCTGTGTTCAAGCGTCTGTGCGCCATGGCTGACCGGACAGGCTGTGCCATTATACTCATCGGACACATGAACAAGGCGCAGGGATTGAAATCATCCTACCGTGGACTTGGCTCCATCGACTTTCGAGCGGCGGCAAGGAGTGTGCTTCTGGTCGGCAGACTGAAAAGCGATCCCGCTGTTCGTGTCGTTGCTCATGATAAAAGCAGTCTGGCGCCGGAGGGTAAATCCATCGCTTTCTCTCTGGATGCTGAGAACGGCTTTCAGTGGATTGGTTATTGCGATGTATCGGTGGACGATGTTCTCTCCGGCGTAGGTTCGGTGCAAACCAAGACAGCGCAGATGGAGGATGAACTCAGAAGGATGCTTGCCAAGCCTGTTCCAGCGGACGATGTGCTTCGCCGTGCAGCAGAGCTGGGTATCTCCGAACGGACAGTCAACATTGCAAAGAAAAATGTCGGAGTGGATTCGTATAAGGTCGGAAACCGTTGGTACTGGCGGAAATCTGATTCAAGGATGTAAGGGTGCAATGTATTATATACTTTGCACCCTTGCACCCTTCCCGAGAATACCTGAACAGAAAAGTAACCATGTTGGCTCACTTTATATGCCGCCAGTATCATATCAGCGAAAAAGCAATCCATCATGGCTCACTTTCTCGGTCAGAGCGTGTGTCGCGAGAATATGGCTGATGGACAGAACCGATACTCTGCAGTGGCATAAAAACGCCGAATTGGGGGTGAACCATGGGGTCGAAAACCATGCAGGTTAAAGGCGAGGTGCTGTAAGAGGTTCCCCGCGCCGGAAACACCGCCCCGCAATGCGGGTCGGGGACCGTACCTCTTAGGTGGTCGTTAATCGCCTCTTGGTACCTTAAAAGGTGGTTGTAAGAAAAGGCTCTATTAGAATAATCCGCCTCATTACGGCATTTGGCATGGAGTCGTAGGTGTACATTTAGTGGTACCTTATCAAAATTACAAACGGAAAGGAGAAAACCATATATGGATCAAAGAGTAAAAACAGGGCTGGCTTTAACGCAGAAACATCTTTCTCTCTGCGATGAAAACCGCCGCAAAGCGCATGCCGATTCACGCAATACCTTCGTAGAAAAGGCCATCGAATTCTACTCCGGATACCTAAACGCGGAGCAAAATCCTAAATTCTTTGATGACATATTTGCCACAAAAGTACAGCAAAGGGTGGAGCAAATCGGAAAAACCTTCGGCACAGGACAGTACAAAATTGCCGTTGAGCTTTCGATTTTCAGCCACCTGCTTGCCTCACAAATGAAGGTGTCGGACGATACGATGCGCAGCTGCGCCATATTTGTTCAGATGAAGTAAGGAAGCTCGAAAGCCTGCCGACCTTCGAAGAGATCTATAATTTTCAGCATGAAAACAGAAAGGAAGAATGAAATCATGAAACCACAACAGGAATGTATCACCGCTTATGTTTTTCCTGAGTACATTTTTTTGCTCCCGAATGGGCATCCGAGCAGACCAAAAATCGAGGAACTGTTTAAAGAGATGGGCATACGGAAGCACCGGCTATGGGGCAGGAAAACCAAAATAGAATCCCAACACTACATCGAAACCGGCGTCTGGGGTAGCTACGAAACGGTGGGAATCAAGGACAGAACGCTTGATGGTAAACCTATTCCGCTGTTTGGGGATACGGAATTAAAGGAGCAGTCCGACAGTATATGTCTCGAACGCCACATGATTGTGGGCGGGAAAAAGTTCGCCGTAAGCTCTGTGTTCCCCAAAGCCGCCGCCTCATTACCCACAGATAAGCTCCTCTCCCTGATCGATAAGGAGCTGGAAAAAGAGCGAAAATCTTTCTGAAAATTCAGTAGACTTCTGGCAAACTCTTCGGTATGCTTGGGATTGCGGAGCAATCCGCAGTCCCAACATTCCGTATCGGTTTGCCAGACGAAAAGGAGGTATTTATGAAACGGGCAAACCAAAAATACACAATACTCTATGGCAGGCTGAGCCAGGAGGACGAGCGTGAGGGCGAATCCAACAGCATCCAGAATCAAAGGCTGATGCTAGAGAAATACGCCGCCGACAACGGCTTTGAGAACATTCTCTTCCTTTCTGATGATGGCTACAGCGGCACAAACTTCAACCGCCCTGCGTGGAAAGAGCTGATGAAGATGGTGGAAAACGACGAAGTGGCTACGATTATCGTTAAGGATATGTCCCGTCTCGGCAGAGATTATTTACTGGTTGGGCAGTATACTGAGATGATATTCCCCAGCTACGGAGTCCGCTTCATCGCCGTCAACAACAACGTGGACAGCCTCTATGGTGATAACGATTTTACCCCGTTCGTTAATCTGTTCAATGATTTCTACGCCAAAGACACCAGCAGGAAAATCCGCGCAGTCGTGAAATCCAAGGCGGAACGGGGCGAGCGTGTGGCAACCAGGGCACCCTATGGTTACAAGAAGGATGAGAACAATCCCAAAAGCAAGATTGTTCCCGATGAGGATGCTACACCAGTTGTTCAGAGGATATTCAGTCTCTGTGTCGGAGGGAAAGGCCCTACTCAGATTGCAAAACAGCTTAACAAAGAGCAGGTATTCTCTCCCGGTTATTATTACTACAGCAAGACCGGCGTCCTTCTGACCAATGTAGATGTAACAAGACCATACACCTGGAACAACACCATGGTAGCCAAAATTCTGGAAGATGAGGTTTATATCGGTCACACCATCAGCCTGCAGTATACAACGCTGTCCTATAAAAATAAGAAGCGGATTGACCGTCCCAAGTCAGAGCATCTGAGGTTTGAAAACACGCATGAACCGTTAATTACAAAGGAAACATGGGACATCGTGCAGGATATCCGTAAGCGCAGAAGGCGCAGGGCGAACATGGCTGAACAGGATATGTTCTCTGGTCTGGTTCGGTGCATCGACTGTGGTGAAAAGATGGTACTCCATCGGGCGCATACAATGGCTGCCGTAAAAAACAACTTCATGTGCTCTACCTACAGAAAACGCGGTAAGGAAAAGTGCAGTGCACATTACCTTCGGGAAGTCCATCTGGCGGCAATCGTCCTGGATGATTTGCTGAGAGTTACTCACTTCGCAAGGCAGCGGGAGGCGCTATTCATCCAGTACATTAACCGGAAAAACAATGCCGAAACTCGACGTGAGATTGAGCGGCTCCAGAGAGAACTGGAATTGATGCGCCGAAGGGACACAGAGCTCAGTACTTTGTTTAAACGGTTATATGAGGATAATGTGCTTGGCAAGGTGACCAACGAGCAGTTCAGGATGCTGTCCGGAGATTACAACGCAGAACAAAAAAGCCTGAAGGAGCGAATCCCTCAGATTGCGGAGCGGATCGAAGAACTACAGGACTCCATCTCCAATGTCACCAGGTTTATCGATAAGGCGAAACGGTATACCGAGATAAACGAGCTAAGCGGTGAACTGCTGAACGTATTTATCGAGAAGATCGAGATCGGCGAACGAGCGGAAAGGTACTCCAGAACTGCAGAGCAGGAAATCATAATTCACTACCGTGACATTGGCGTTGTCGGTGCTTTCGCTGAAGAAGCCGAAAAGATAGCCGAACAACGGCAAAGGCAGACAGCTTAATCTGCTGTCTGCCTCACACAATATCCATGGTTCATAAAATGTCCCTATGGAAATGCGCCTAAAGGACGTGTTTTTTACTTTAGCATTCAGGTTCTCGAAGGACAAAATCCTGGCAATCGGGAATGGACTTATTTAACAGACTCTCTATCTTTTCCCTACCGTACTTATTTACCAGTTCAAATCCACTGACGTAGGTACATTTTTTTGTCACTTCCGGTATGGCTAAAATACAGGACGGGTAAACCTGTTTGTTTAGGATAATTTTTCTCTGAAACTTGCAGTTTTCACAGGACACAAAGCATCACCTCTGTCACCCATTTAAAAATGAATATAGAAAAAAGCATAACATAATACAGACAAATGTCAATCAATGTTAAGAAAAATTTATCTGTGGGATTGGCAAAGGTTTTTGAAATTTCTACCTTTTAGGGAAAATAATAGCATGAAACTCCTATGGGTATACTTGACTTAACGTATTTATAACATTAGAATGAAAGTTGGTAAGGTGGTGATTTGTGTAGTGAATTGTAAAGCAATCGCCCGAGTTGATAAAAGAACGAAAGATTTAGCCAAAAGAATACACACCAATGAGATTGCTGTAATCTGTCATCATGAGCTTGATAAAGTTGCCGCTGATTCGCTGATTGCCGCGAAGGTAAAGGCTGTTATAAACGCTGCGCCTTCACTAAGCGACGATTATCCCAACCAGGGCCCCATTACTCTGTTGAAGGCTGGTATTCCCATCCTTGATAATGTCGGTAAAGACATTATGGAGAAAGTAATTGAGGGGGATGAACTGGAAATACGGGACAACGTTGTTTTACGAAATGGCGAGACCCTGGCAACAGGAACCCCCTTGACCTTGAAACAGGTTAAAGAACACATGGAGCAATCCCGCAGCCGTATGGACCGGGTGTTATCCCGGTTTATTCACAATACACTGGACTACGCCCGCAACGAAGTGGATTTTGTTTGTGGGGGACTGAACATACCGGAGGTAAACACTTCTTTTAAGGGCAGGCATACCCTAATTGTGGTAAGAGGTCATAATTATAAAAAGGACCTGAATGCCATTAAATCTTATATTGATGAGGTTCAACCCATACTTATCGGGGTGGACGGGGGAGCCGACGCCTTGTTGGAATTTGGTTATACCCCGGATCTGATTATCGGTGATATGGACAGCACCACCGACAAAGCCCTTTGCAGTGGTGCGGAACTGGTGGTTCACGCCTATCCCGACGGCAGGGCGCCGGGCATGGAAAGAATCAAGGCCCTTGGTTTAAACGCGAAGGTCTTTCCGGCCCCCGGCACAAGTGAAGACATTGCCATGATGTTAGCCTATGAAAAGGGTACCGAGCTGATCGTAGCAGTAGGTACCCACTCCAATATGTTGGACTTTTTGGAAAAGGGCCGCAAGGGGATGGCCAGTACATTCCTGGTCCGCCTGAAGGTTGGAGACATCCTGGTGGATGCCAAAGGTGTCAGTCAGCTTTATAAAAACCGTGTCAAAATGAAATATGTGGGTCAGATATTGCTTGCCGGCCTGGTGCCGCTTGCAGTGGTGATTGCCATGGCGCCACCCACCAGGGAATTGTTCAGGTTGCTGGTTTTGAACGTAAGATTAATCTTTGGTGTTTAGGAGGAAGTTCTGAGTGATAATTGATTATCGCTACCATATTGCCTCTTTGGTGGCTGTTTTTATCGCCCTGGGCATAGGCATTTTAGTTGGTAGTGCAGTACTGGGAAATGAGGTTATTGTAAAAAGGCAGCAGCAGTTGGCCGACAGGCTGGAAATTCAATTGGAAGAATTGCGCCAAAAAAATGAAGCTGTACAAGCCAGGGCCAACAACCTGGAAATTGACAATAACATTCAGAAACAGTTTGAAAAGCAGGTTTTACCGCCGCTGGTTGCCGGAAAGCTGACCGGCAAACGGTTGGCCATTGTGGAGACCAACAGTTACGGGTTCCGGGATGACCTGGTCAATACGTTAACCATGGCCGGGGCCACCGTCCAGTCCGTTACCACCGTCCTTGACGGGTTTGATTTGACCGGGCGCAAGGACAGGCTGGTCAGTGAGTTAAACCTCAAGGAAGCGGATGACAATGCCCTTGTTAAGCAGCTGGCCGCGGAAACCGCCAGAGGCATTTTAACCGGTGAGAAGCAAGCGTTGTTGAATACATTGGCCCAGGCAGAACTGCTTAAGTTATCCGGTGATTATGGTGTGCCGGTTGACGGGGTAATATTCATTGGCGGCAGTCAGGACCGATCATTGGTCAAGACGGAAATTCTGGATTATCCTATGATTGATTATTTCTTGCAACAGAAACTGCCGGTTTTTGGGGTTGAAGAGACAGACGTAACGTATTCCTATATGAAGGACTATCAAAAGAAACGGGTCAGCACGGTGGATAATGTGGAAACACCTCCCGGTCAACTGGCGTTGGTGCTTGCCATTGCCGGAAAACCCGGGCATTACGGGGTAAAACCCACTGCCAAACAGTTGCTGCCACCCATTGATACCGCCACTGGAGGTGTGGGTAATGTCAAACCTGGCCAAAGTGTCAGTGGTAATTCCCGCACATAATGAAGCGGCACGCATTATCGATACCGTGAAAGGAGTCCTGGCGATTCCCGAAGTATCGGAAATTATTGTAGTGGATGACGCATCTTCGGATGAAACTGCGGAACTGGCCAGGCAGGCAGGGGCCACGGTTATTTCACTGCCGAATAATATGGGAAAGGGCGGGGCCCTCAATACCGGAGTGGCCAAGGCCACCGGTGATATCGTGGCCCTTTTGGACGGTGACCTGGGCAGCAGCTCCCTGGAGGCCAGGGCGCTCATTTTGCCGGTTCTGCATAACACCGCCGACATGACCATTGCGCAGTTTCCCCGGGCCAAAAAGAAAGGCGGCTTTGGCCTGGTAAAAAATCTGGCCCGGGCGGGTATCCGTCGTTTCGCCGGTTTGGAAAGCAATGCCCCTTTATCCGGCCAAAGGGTGATGACCCGCAGGGTTCTGGAAAAGGTGGTTCCCTTTGCTTCCGGTTACGGTGTAGAGGTAGCCCTTACCATTAAAGTGGCCCGGGCAGGTTTTCGGGTGCTGGAGGTTCCCACTCAAATGTCTCACGCCGAGACCGGCAGGGACCTGAAAGGCTTCCTGCACAGGGGCAAACAATTTGTCCACGTAGCCAGAGTCCTCGCAGGCTGCTTTATGAAATACGGCTTTACGCGGGTACGGAACCAGTAATAAACGGTTGATAATAAAAAACCGATCAATAAGGTGCCAGGCCACTTCACTTCAGAGGATCAATGAAGGGCCTGGCACCTTACAGATTTAAAAAGTAAAATATCCCTAAATTTTGGCAATAATAGGTATGCGTAGTTTTACATATATGGAAAACTAGCCTACGCGAATAAGGTTTACATAAAATATATGTTAAGTTAGCCAACTTCATGCCGTGAACGGGAATAACAAGATATCCTCTTGACTTACTTTTTCATCTGTCCTAAAATTGGCTGATGGCTGATGGCTGATGGCTGATGGCTGATGGCTGATATTTCCGGCGTCCGACGACTGACGACCGACGTCCGATTTTCGAGGTGTTCCTATGTTCCAAAATGCTTACTGGACCATGTTTCCGGCCGCACTTGTGGCCTATGGAGTGGCAAAGTTTCTCCTGCCCAGCGTGTTAAAGTTAATTAGCGAGGCAGGATTCGTCAGGCCTAACTTTCGGGGCGACAGCATCCCTGTAGGGGCGGGTTTTTTATTTTTTCTCAGCGCCCTTTTGCCCACCGGCCTGCTTTTATTCATCCAACCGGAACATTATCGCACAACAGGGTTCATTTATCTCTTTGTCCTTGGTTCTATGACCTTGCTCGGCATGGCCGATGATGTCTTTGGTTCCCGGGCGGACAGCGGCTGAAGGGGCACATCAAAAAAATGCTGCGAGGAGAATTAACCACCGGGGGACTGAAACTGGCGGCGGGAGGCTTGATGTCCCTGGCGGTGGCCGTCGCCATCAGCCATGGCTGGCAGCAAGTCATCATCAACACCCTGGTCATCGCCCTGTCGGTAAACGCCATTAATTTGCTGGACCTCCGTCCGGGCAGGGCCGGCAAAGGATTTTTGCTGGGGGTCATGCTGTTATTCCTTGGGGGTTGGCCCGCCGGCGATTTGATTTGGGCTGTCATAACCGCAGGGGCCTGTTGGCCTATTTACCTACGGACCTGCGGGCCGGGGCCATGATGGGGGACACCGGCTCCAACGCCCTGGGAGCAACCATCGGGATCACTTCGGTGCTGGTTTTGCCGGAGGCGGTTAAAATCGGTTACCTGGTTTTTTAATTGTTTTTCACCTGTTTACCGAGAAATACAGTCTTACCAAGGTCATTGAGAAAAACAAAATGCTGAATTACCTGGACCAGTTGGGGCGGAATTAACCAAAGTGCCTCAACCGGTCATTTTTTACGCCCGCCGGGGAAGGTTTTTTGTGAGATTAGACGAAATATTTAGTAAACAGCGGAGGTTTTGTTCAATGCAAATTAACATAAAACCAGTTACAATTTTTACCGCCAATCTTGGCAGCGGCAAAACGGAGATTTTCATTAACTTTGCCCGCATGCTGCACCAACGGGGAGAGAAGGTCTCCCTGGTGGACCTGGATATTATCAGTGACGGGCCTTGTCAGCAATACCAATCTGAGCCATCACACCGACGCTCAGGTGATGGTGGAAGGTTACGGTAAAGTCTCGGAGATGGCCGCAAGACTTGGCCTGCCGGTGGCCTTTCTGGCATCCCCCGGGCCGCTGGAAAGGAAGTTGAAGCAAAGTTACCGGGGGTTCCCATTCTGCTTGGAGTTTTATATGAAAACCCCCTGGGAGGAAGCTTTCGGCGAAGGCTAACGGGGTCAGACCCCAGTAAAAATTGTCGAATCATTGGCGCAACGCCAGCTAATTTTTACCATAGATCAATTAACGAATCAAGGAGGGAATAGAACTTGGCCACAGTATCATTCCGGGAAGAGCGCTGCAAAGGCTGCGAACTATGCATCACGGTTTGCCCAGAAAAGATCATTGTCCGGGCAGAACACTTTAATGCCATGGGTTTTCACCCGGCAACGGTGGTAGAGATGGATAAATGCAAGGGCTGTGCCATGTGTGCCCGCATGTGTCCGGACGTGGTAATTGAAGTCGTAAAAGAGGAGAAACAGGCTTGAGCAAGGTGCTGATGAAAGGGAACGAGGCCATCGGCGAGGGAGCCATTCGGGCCGGCTGCCGTCATTTCTTTGGTTATCCCATTACCCCCCAGAGTGAGTTACCTCACTACCTGGCAAAACGTATGCCTGAGGTAGGAGGCGTTTTTTTACAGGCGGAAAGTGAAACCTCTTCCATTAACATGGCATACGGAGCTGCCGGTGCCGGTTTCAGAGTACTGACTTCATCCTCCAGCCCCGGGTTAAGTCTCATGCAGGAAGGGATTTCCTACCTGGTTGGGGCTGAGCTGCCCTGTGTGATTGTGAACGTTATGCGGGGGGGTCCCGGCCTTGGCAACATTGCCCCGGCCCAGTCCGACTATTTCCAGGCTGTCAAAGGCGGTGGCCACGGCGATTATAAGCTGGTTGTACTGGCCCCTGCGTCCGTACAGGAAATTATCGATTTGATGCAGGTGGCCTTTGACGTAAGCGATAAGTACAGGACACCGGTGATGCTGGTTGGGGACGGTATCCTCGGGCAAATGATGGAACCGGTGGAACTGGCCGATGAGGTCACAGTGCCTGAGATTCCTGCCAAGCCCTGGGCTGCCGGCGGTTTAAAGGGCAGAGGAAAACCCAATATTATCAATTCCTTATACATTGTGCCTGAGGTCTGTGAAGAACTGAATAAAAAACTGTATGCCAAGTATGAAGTGATTGCCGCCGAGGAAACCCGCTGGGAGGAATACCAGCTGGACGATGCGGAAATTGTCTTAACGGGATTTGGCACCGCGGCCCGTATCGCCAAGTCCGTGGTGGATAAAGCCCGGGCGGAAGGCATTAAGGCCGGTTTGATTCGGCCCATTACCCTGTGGCCTTTCCCGTCCGAGGTTTACGCCAGAGCTGCGGAGCACACTGAAAAGTTTTTATGTGTTGAGATGAACATGGGCCAAATGGTTGAAGATGTAAGGCTGGCTGTCAACGGCAAAAAGCCTGTCTGCTTCTATGGCCGCAGCGGCGGTATGGTGCCCCTGGCCAAGGATGTTTTGGCAGAGGTTAAGAAAATCATGGCAGGGGGTGCTGAATAATAGATAAGGTTATGTTTAAGCGTCCGGAAACCCTGACGGATAAGCAGTTCCACTATTGCCCCGGCTGCACCCACGGCATTATCCACCGCCTGGTGGCCGAAGTGATTGACGAGATGGGAATCCGGGATAACACCGTGGGTGTTTGCCCCGTTGGCTGTTCTGTGTTTGCCTATGATTATTTTAACATCGACATGTTCCAGGCTGCCCATGGTCGTGCTCCCGCCGTGGCTACCGGGATCAAGCGCACACTGCCTGACCGGATGGTGTTCACCTACCAGGGGGACGGCGACCTGGCCTCCATCGGAACCGCCGAAATTGTTCACGCCGCTGCCCGTGGCGAGAAAATTACTACTATATTTGTTAATAACGCCGTTTATGGCATGACCGGCGGTCAAATGGCACCCACTACCCTGCCGGGCCAGAAGACAACCACCACCCGAAGGAAGGGAAAAGGATGCTGCCGGCCTGCCGGTGAAGGTTTCTGAAATGCTGTCCACCCTGGACGGGGCGGCTTATATTGCCCGTGTTTCGGTACATGATCCCAAGCATATCATGCAGGCCAAGAAGGCCATCCGGAAGGCCTTTGAAGTTCAACAGGCCGGGCTGGGCTTTGCCCTGGTGGAAGTTCTTTCCACCTGTCCTACCAACTGGGGCCTGTCACCCAAAGAGTCTCTCAAGTGGCTGGCGGACAACATGCTTCCGTACTATCCTCTCGGTGTATATAAAGAACCGGCGGAGGTGAAGTAAATGCTGCAGGAAATTTTGATTGCAGGCTTTGGCGGCCAGGGGGTTCTCTCCACCGGTCAATTGCTAGCCTACGCAGGAATGATTGAAAATAAACAGGTGGCCTGGATTCCTTCCTATGGTCCGGAAATGCGCGGCGGTACCGCCAACTGTGGTGTCACGATTTCCGACGATCCCATCAGTTCGCCCCTGGTCACCGAACCCACCACACTGATTGTGATGAACCGCCCCTCCCTAGATAAGTTTGAAAAGGCCGTGGTGCCCGGGGGATACATTCTGATCAATTCCTCACTGGTTGACCAGAAGGTAAAACGGGATGACGTTCAGGTAATGGAAATTCCGGCCAACCAGATTGCCGAAGAGTTAGGCAATACAAAAGTTGCCAACAACGTTATTCTTGGCGCTTTAATTGAATTAACCGGCATTGTCTCTATTGAGTCTGTGGTGGAATCTTTAAAGAAGGTGCTGCCTGCCAGGCGTCACAACATGATTCCGGTTAACCAGCAGGCCCTGGAGAAGGGTGTGCAGTTGGTCAGGGAGATGAAAAAGTAAAAAGAATCCAAAATCAGTCAAGCCGGTGGCATAGAATGAAATGTATGCTTCCGGCTTGACTTTCTTTTAACCATGTATTAAGTTGGTGGACAGCAGGTAGAAAATTCTGGAGGTGACCCCTTTGGTTAACGCAGAAAGGGTAGTTCAGGAATTTATGGAACTGGTCCAGGTGGACAGTGAATCCGGTGCAGAACGGCAGCTGGCCGACCTGCTCAAGGAGAGACTGGCGGCCATGGGTCTTGAAGTGATTGAGGATAATGCCGGTGATCATGTAGAGGTAGGCCGGGGAACCGGCAATGTCATTGCCACCCTGCCAGGGAACGGGGGAAAAGGACCCATGCTGCTCTCCGCCCATATGGATACCGTAAAACCGGGCAAAGGAGTCAGACCCAGGCGGGAAAACGGTGTCATCACCTCCGCCGGCGACACCGTTTTAGGCTCGGATGACAAAGCAGGCATCGTGGCCATACTGGAGTGCCTGCGGGTGGTTAAGGAAAAGAATATCGCCCACGGCGGCATTCAGGTGGTCTTTACCGTAGCAGAGGAAATCGGCCTGGTGGGCGCCAAAAATTTGGACTACAACTGTATTCAGGCCAAGATTGGTTTTGTTCTTGACAGCGGGGGTCCCCCGGGGGAAATCATTATCCAAGCCCCTACCCAGTACAGCTTGACTGCCACCATTAAAGGAAAAGCAGCCCATGCCGGAATTGCCCCGGAACAGGGCATTAACGCCATCGTGGTGGCATCCCACGCCATTGCCGGCATGAAGGTAGGCCGCATTGATGAAGAAACCACTTCCAATATCGGCGTGATTGCCGGCGGGGTGGCCACCAATATTGTGCCGGAACAAACCACCATCAAAGGTGAAGCCCGCAGCATTAACCCTGCCAAAGCAAAGGACCAAATCGATCACATGGTGGATGAAATAAACAAAGCAGCGGAGAAATTCGGAGCCACAGCGGTGATTAAGGTGGAAAAAGAATACGACCCGATCAATCTGGCGCCGGAGGCCCTGCCGGTCCGCATTGCCATGCAGGCAGCGGAAAACATCGGGGTCAAGCCGTTCCTGGGGCAAACCGGCGGTGGCAGTGACGCCAATATTTTCAACGGCCAGGGCATCGCCTGCGCCAATCTGGGTATTGGCATGTCCAAGGTCCATACCACGGAGGAATTTATTACCGAAGAAAACCTGGTGGCAAACGCGCAACTCATGGTTGAGATCATCAAGGTGGCCCAGGCAATAAAGGAGTAGTGCCATGGAAAGTTTAGGTTTTAACGCGACCTTGCTAGCCCAGCTTTTCAATTTTATTGTTCTTGTGGTGATTATGGTAGTGTTGGGTCGTATGGCTTGTGTTCTATTAACAGGCCGTACCTCTAAGAATCATTTCGGGAAAATAGAGGAGGAGTTGCGTGAAATAAGAACCGTCTGGGTGAGATTGAGAAAAAGTTGGATAAAAGTTAGACAACTAAACAAAAGTTTAGAGAGAAGATATTATGTAAATAATTGCATTAGGTAGAACTGGTTTTAGTTTACATAAAATTCCACGACCATACTATTGAGTTATAACCAACCTTAAAATCAAGGAGGTCTTTTTTTGATTCGTACTCGTTTGGGGGTCGTAAAAGAAATCACCGGCAACAGAAAGGGTATTACGGAATGCCTGGTAGAAATGCAGGGCGAGACCCAGCGGGCTGTTAACTATGATGATCTCACAGGACCGTGCAGCCGGGGGATAAGGTGATTTTAAATACCACCGCCGTTTATAAAAAGTTGGGCACCGGAGGTGCTCATTTTGTTATGGGAAACCTGTCCAGCCCGGAAAAAGATGTTTCCGAAGAAGGACATATTATGAAACTGCGTTACAGCCCCTGTCAGGTAAAGGTCCTGGCGGTGGAGGAACCGGACAGTCCCTATGCGGAGATCATGCAGCAAACGGATTCCCTGGAGGGGACCCCTGTGATTATTGGCACTCTCCACAGCATGCTTGCCCCGGTGGCAGCCGCCATTAAAAAACTGGGTGGCGGCAAGCTGAAGGTAGCTACCTAATGACCGACGGTGCAGCCCTTCCCATGGCCCTGTCCAGAATGGTTTTTGAACTCAAAGAAAAGGGCCTCCTTCACCAAGCCGTCACCTGCGGCCATGCCTTTGGGGGCGATCTGGAGGCCATCAACATCTATACGGGTTTGCTGGCCTGTAAGGCCGTGGCCGGAGCGGATGTTATCATTGCGGCCATGGGACCGGGCATTGTGGGCAGTGGTTCCCGCTACGGCTTTACCGGGGTGGAGCAGGGCGAGATTATCAATGCCGTCACTGTTCTGGGCGGCAAACCCGTTGCCATCCCCCGCATCAGCTTTGCGGATGTCCGGGAAAGGCACCGGGGCATCAGCACCATACCCGTACCGCCCTGGGGAAGATCGCCTTAACCAAAGCCACGGTGGCCCTACCGAAGCTGGAGCCGGCGAAGCTGGAACTGCTGCTGCAGCAGGCTGCAGAGAGCGGCATCAGTCAGAAACATGATATCGCCGTTGTTGACGCCCAACCGTCCCTGGAGGCCCTGCAAGAATACAACATCAAAGTCACCACCATGGGCCGGACTGTGGAGCAGGACCGGGAATTTTTCCTGGCTGCCGGAGCCGCCGGCATCTATGTCACAAATAACTTAATATCTTAGGTACCAGGCACCGTTTTAATTTTAGATTTCTTAGTACAATGCACAATCTTTGGAAAGGAGTTAGCAGGATGAAATTTGTTACCCTGACGGCCAATGCCAGCGGGGCCGCCCGGGCTGCCCGGGAGGGGTTGGTGGTAGTGGTGGTGGACGTCATTGATATGTCCACCACCCTGGAATCTGCCCTGGATGCCGGGGCACTGGCCGTTTTGGGAGCCAGTCCGGACGGCGCTTCCCCGCCGGTGGAGCTGAACCCTGAAGCCGTTGGCAGGCGGGCAGCGGAAATCGCCCTGGCGGCGGGCAGTAGTGTGGTCCTGGTGACGGAACCCCGGGTGGGGACCGACCGGGAAAGGGCCGAAAATGCATCCAGGCTGCTGGCGGGGGTGCGCCAGGGTGGCGCAGAAGTAACCGCCATTATTCCCAACCTGGGGGCTGAAACATCCAAAATCTGTGACCTGTCGGGCAAAGTTGTGGTGGCTGCCACCGGAACCGGGGGTGTTGCCTATGATGCCGCCTTTACCGCCGGCGCTCCGGCAGTGACCACCGGCACGGTGGCCAGAACCCTGAGAAAAAAAGCTGCCGCCCCGGCCAGGGCCGCCGCCCGGAGAGCCATCGAAGCGGCCCATCAGTACAATACCGGCATTTGCGTGGTGGCGGCCAGCGCCAACTCCCTGGAAGACCTGCTGGCGGCGGAATACATTATGAAGGCGATTATCGAAGAAGGTTTCTTGGCTGGCAAATAAATGGCTCCTGACCAAACGATAATCACAGAGTATGCATACCCGGGGGGCGGGGTGGGTTCTGTTATCCCCGCTCTCTCCAATGCTCCGCACCGACAGCACTACGGCTCGCTCCGGGCACAAGACTGTTTCCGGTGCTCCGCCAAGTCGTTCGCTAAGGATAACAGAACCCACCCCTGCAAGTTCAAGGCACTTTGTTAATACTTAGCACCCGACCAAGCGGTACGGGGCTTTCTTTAACCTTGGGTACTATTTGACCAATCTCCCCGCATAGATATGTACAGGAGTTGTCAACAGTTCTTGGACATGGCGGGGTGATGGCTTGGCAAATAGTTTCAAAAAAATGTGGAAATCCTCCCTGCGTGAGAGCTGGCCCATTTATTTGTTAGCCCTGGTAACTCTCACAGCCGGCATTTGCTTTGGCAACTGGGGAGCCCACAACCTCGACAGCGGGCAGGCCGGACAGCTTTCGGTGGTTCTGGACAGCTTTGTCAACCAGGTAGGCACTGTTGCGGTGGACCGTTCCCAGGTGGTGAAAAGCACCATTACCAATAACCTTTTCTTTATCGGTCTTATTTATTTCCTGGGACTCACCGTCATTGGAACACCGGCCATCCTGGCCCTGTTGTTTGCCAGAGGGTTTTCCCTGGGATTTACGGTGGGTTTTCTGACCAAGGAAAGGGCCGGTGAAGGAGTGGTCATTGCCTTAACCTCGGTGCTGCCGCAGAATATCCTGCTCATGCCGGCTGTTTTTATGGCCGGTGTGGCGGCTTTGTCCTTTTCCTGGCTGCTGATCAGAAGGTTTCTTAATTCCAGAAATCCTGTGCTGCCGGGCCTGATCGGGTACCACCTCCTGATCCTGGTTGTTTGCTGTATCGCTGCGGCGGCAGGCCTGGTGGAAGCTTTTATCACGCCGGACTTAATCAAAGCAGCCGTGAATATTTTGATTAAATAGAGGAATTTAATGCAAACAATTGTAAAAAGTTCCTACATAATTTCTGTTTTTTAAGGGCATAATACTATCAAACAAAGGGAAAGCTAATTTCTTACCTTAAAGCAAATCTTTCTAGGAGGGAAAACAGCATGTCAAAAGAGTTGATCCCGCTAGATTTGCCCTATGATCTTATTAAAGCAACAGCCTTTTCAGGATTGGTGCCGGTGGAATTAGTTCCCTATGTAAAACCCGCCCTGGAAGAATTTCGCAACGAAATGGCTGCTGAGTTGGGTATGCCCGATTATGCACAAATCGATAAAGGAGAACTGCCAAGCCGGCGCAACGGCCAGGTCGGGGGCGGTATGACCAAAAAATGGTTGCCTTTGCCGAGGCTGTGCTGGCCTGGCATTATAAAAACAGGTATCTTTTAAAGGAATAAAAAATAGGCTCCGGCCAAATCACACAGGCGGGAGCCTATTTTATTTAAACCAGTAAATGACTTCCAAAAATAACGCCGTTAAACCCGCCGCCATTAAAGGGCCGATGGGGATGCCGCCCAGAAAAACAATCCCTATAATTGAACCGATAACCATGCCAAAAATCAACTGGGGGTCCAGCTTCAGCAGTTTAAGACCTTCACCGTTCATATGGGTGGCCAGCGCTCCCCCAATAAATGCCAGGATGCCCTGGGGGGAAATGGTATTTTTAAGCAAGTCCATATAAATAACATTGTCATGGGCCAACGGCACCAGAACAGATAACATTAAAAAGATCAGCCCCACCTCAAGACCCCGTCGTTCTAAAATGCCAATAAACCGGTGCAGCTTGCTTAATTTCAAGATTAACAAGATACAGGCAGCAGTGGCCAGCAAAGTGGAGTCAGCAGCAAAGCCCATCAATAATAAAATCAGCAAGAAAATATTCCCCTTTTGCAACCGCTCACCTCCCAACTTCCACCACCCTCAACTCATCCTATGCTGATTCAAGAAAACAATATGCCAAAAAAAAGGCCCTGCATTGAGGGCCCGGCAGAATACTATTTTTTTTGTTGTAACTCCATCAGATGAGTATGAAAGGACAACATATTGGCCTGCATGTTTTCAAAACCTCCCCGAATGCTTTCCAGGGAACGCTTGGTTTCCAAAACAAAGGTTTTTGCATTTTCGAGGTAGCGTTCTACTTCCTGCTCGGTACCTAATATTAATAAAATTAAAATTAAAAAAAGAGTAAAGGGACTCTGACCGTCCAGGGTACGTAAAAGGTTTTGATTCACTGGGGAACACCTCCGGTAATATTGTATCCTTACTGTCAGGATATGGGTACATTTCTAGTTTTGTGATAGTCCTAATTTTTGTTTGGTCTAAAAACCGGCGTATTAGCATAGTTTTGAAGATAGCCCGACAGCGAGTCATTTTTATCCCTGTAATAAAAGGAGGGAAATACGTGCTGGTCGTCTTTGTTACCAGGATAAAACATAAAGTACTAAAGGGATTACGGTTTGCCCTGGTCCTGACCATACTGGCCATTTTGCTGGTGCAACTGGCCAGTTTGTTGAAGACGTCCGGGTTTTCCACACAGGAGAAGATACCCAGCGGCAACCCCATGAAAGTGAGTGCACCGGTTGTCGAGGCCTGTGACCATGAAAGGGAACACGGAATTTTGGAAAAATTAATAGAACAATTACTAAAATATAAGCAGGGAGAAAAATAAAAAAAGGAAATCTATGGATTTTGTTGAAGTAGTCCTAAAATTTTGGACTACTTTTTATGTTAAGGAGGAGGAGAATGGAACGCTGGTTGGAAGAATTCATCCATTACCTGGCAGTTGAGAGGGGTCTGGCCCAAAATACCTTAGCTCCTACCGAATAGACCTCAGCCAGTATCTGATGCACCTACGAAAACAAGGGATTACTTCCCTGTCACAGACAGACCGGAACCAGATTTTGTCGCATCTTTATAAAATACAAAAGGAGGGGAAGGCACCTGCCACCATCTCCCGGCATCTGGCAGCTCTCAAGCATTTCTATCGTTTTTTGCTGGCCGACGGGGTGATTTCGGAAGATCATACCACCAGCCTGGAATCTCCTAAGCTGGCCCAGCGGCTTCCCCAGGTGCTCTCAACCACTGAAGTGGAAACCCTGCTAAGCCAACCGCAGTTGGCGGATCCTGTCGGGATCAGGGATAAAGCAATGCTGGAACTAATTTATGCCACCGGCATCCGGGTTTCTGAATTGGTATCCCTGAACCTGCAGGATGTAGAGCTGGATATGGGGTACATTCGCTGCTTCGGCAAGGGGTCCAAGGAACGCATCATCCCTTTTGGTTCGGTGGCGGTGCGCTATGTGCGGGAATACCTGTCCAGATCGAGGGTCAAACTAACCAAAGGAAAAACCGAACACCCGGCACTCTTTGTCAATGTGCAGGGGAAAAGATTGACCCGGCAGGGTTTTTGGAAGATTATCAAAAAATATGCCCGGGAAGGGAAAATCGATAAACCGATCACACCTCATACGTTAAGGCACTCCTTTGCCACTCACCTGTTGGAAAACGGAGCAGACCTACGGGCGGTGCAGGAAATGTTGGGCCATGCGGATATTTCCACCACCCAGATTTATACTCACCTGACGAAAATCCGGCTGAGAGAGGTTTACACCAACGCCCACCCGAGAGCTTGAGAGACCATTGCATAAGGGGTGATCCTGTTGAGTCAAAGAAAAGTGAACAGAGTAACATTGATCGTCTTAGACAGTGTGGGAATCGGAGAATTACCGGACGCCTGTGATTACGGGGATCAAGGGTGCAACACACTGGCCAACGTAGCCAAGACAGTAAAGGAATTAAAGCTTCCCAACCTGGGCCGGTTAGGACTGGGCAATATCCATCCCATTGAGGGAGTCCCGCCGGCTGCCGAGCCCCTGGGAGCCTATGGCAAAATGGCTGAAAAATCCAAGGGCAAAGACACCACCACAGGGCACTGGGAACTGGCCGGCATTATCCTGGAAAACCCCTTTCCCACCTATCCCCAGGGATTTCCCCCGGAAATTATTGCGGAATTTGAAAAAAGAATTGACCGCAAGTCGCTGGGCAATGTGGTGGCTTCCGGCACCCAAATCATTGAGGAATTGGGAAAGGAACATATGGCCACCGGTTTTCCCATTGTGTACACCTCGGCAGACAGTGTGTTCCAGGTGGCGGCCCATGAAGAAATTATTCCCCTGGAGGAATTGTACCGGATTTGTCAAATTGCCCGGGAACTGCTGGACGGTGAGCACCGGGTGGGCCGGGTCATTGCCCGCCCCTTTGTGGGACAGCCCGGTTCCTTCAAGCGGACCGCCAACCGGCATGACTATGCGGTGCCCCCGCCAACTCCCAATATTCTTACGGTCCTCCAGGAGGCCGGCATTAAGACCATGGGTGTGGGCAAAATTTACGACATTTTTGCCGGAGTCGGCATTTCCGAGTCTGTTAAAGCCAAAGACAACATGGACGGTGTGGACCAAACCATTAAATTAATGCAAAACTCCCGGCAGGGCCTGATTTTTGCCAACCTGGTGGAATATGATTCGGTTTACGGGCACCGCAACGATCCGGTGGGTTACGCCAGGGCGCTGGAGGAATTTGATCAAAGGCTGCCTCAAATTATGCAGGCCATGCTGCCGGACGAGGTATTAATTCTTACAGCCGATCACGGCTGCGATCCCACCACCGACAGCACCGACCACAGCCGGGAATATGTTCCCCTGCTGGTGTACGGCAAACCGGTGAAGTGCGGCGTTGACCTGGGTGTCCGGGCGTCTTTCAGTGATGTGGCGGCCACCCTGGCGGATTTCTTCGGCCTGCCCTTTAAGGTCGGGTCAAGCTTTGCTGCCGAAGTATTACTTTAAAGGAAGGTAGAAGAGAGGGATTTATTCTATGCGCATGGTGGATATCATTCTTAAGAAAAGACGGGGACAAGAACTGAGCACAGAAGAAATAAACTTCTTTATCGAGGTTATACCAGGGAAAACATACCGGATTACCAGGCCGCTGCCTTCCTGATGGCGGCCTTTTTTCAGGGCTTAACCCCCCGGGAAACCGGGGATTTAACCATGGCCATGGCCCGTTCCGGGGACCAGGCAGATTTGTCTGCCATACCGGGCATTAAAGTGGACAAACATTCTACAGGCGGGGTGGGCGATAAAACCACACTGGTACTGGGACCGCTGGTGGCAGCCGCAGGCGTCCCGGTGGCAAAAATGTCCGGCCGGGGGCTGGGCCATACCGGCGGCACCATTGATAAGCTGGAGTCTATCCCGGGCTTTCAGGTGGCCATGGACAACAGGAGCTTTTTGGCACAGGTAAACAGGGTAAAGCTGGCGGTGGTAGCCCAAACCGGGCACCTGGCCCCGGCGGATAAAAAACTTTATGCCCTGCGCGATGTCACCGCTACGGTGGACAGCATTCCTTTCATTGCAGCTTCGGTCATGAGCAAAAAAATTGCTGCCGGGGCGGATGCCATTGTGCTGGATGTGAAGGTGGGCAGTGGGGCCTTTATGAAATACCCCGAGGAGGCCTTTACCCTGGCCGGGACCATGGTGGACATCGGAACCCGGGTGGGGCGGCAAACCGTCGCCCTGGTCACCGACATGGACCAGCCCCTGGGTTACGCCGTCGGCAATGCGCTGGAAGTCAGGGAGGCCATTGATACACTCAAGGGTGAAGGTCCCCGGGACTTGCGCGAGCTATGTCTTACGTTAGGTACTGAAATGATCCTGCTGGCCGGTATTGAAAAGAACCTGGCAGCTGCCCGCAGCCGTCTGGAGCAGGTGCTTGACAGCGGCTTGGCCCTGGAAAAGTTCAGGGAGTTCATCACGGCCCAGGGCGGTAATCCCGAGGCTATCGAGCGGTATGACCGGTTGCCCCTTGCTCCCGTTGCTGTTACCGTTACTGCCGACGCTGGTGGCTACGTGACAGGAATTCAGGCTGAACAGGTGGGCCTGGCAGCCATGTCCCTGGGCGCCGGACGTGCCACCAAAGACTCGGTCATTGATTTGTCCGTTGGCGTGGTGCTTAATAAAAAAATCGGAGACAGAGTTGAAACCGGTGGCCCGTTGTTTGAAATATACGCTAAAAATAAAGAAAGTGCTGCCCGGGCAGAGGAGATCATCCGGCAAGCTTACAGCATCGGCAAGGAATTGCCGGCCCGGGGAAATCTTATACTGGGGAAAGTAACAAAAGAAGAGGTATTCAAATACCAAGGCTAAACCAATTCAAATCGGGGACGGTTCTTGACTTGAATTTACAAGATTGAATTCAAGTCAAGAACCGTCCCCGATTTGAATTGTCCCCTGTTTGTTTAATCAATAAAAACGATTTATATTGCCAATACTATTCATAAAAATTATGGAGGGGTATAAATGTTTGATCTGACTCCTTTTAGAAATTGATATTCATTAGAATCGAAGACCTTGATCTATTATCAGGGTCTTTTTTTTAGGGTTGAACAATAAAAAAGGTGAGCATGACCAGTCCTAGCCCATAAATAAGTCAACCCTGGGGTCAGGCCCAATTTATTGACTTATGTGCTTAATAAGTCAATAAATTGGGCCTGACCCCGGAGTTGCACCCCAGAGTTGTTAGTTAGAACAGGAATTTTTCCAAAAACTCCCTCCCCCTTTTACAGCATATAACACCGCCAAAAGATAACAATAATAGGGAGCAGATGAAAAGAGAACCTTGGAGGGGGAAAATCAATGAAACGGAAGTCCAAAACAATCCTAATTACATTAGTATGCCTGCTTTTATCCTTAACCCTTTGTTTATCTGCTGCTCTGGCAGTGCCGGCAGCTCAAAACCCGGCGGAAACCCGGCAAAGCGAGAGGAACCAGGGGCCAAAGCCGGTTCCCAAAGCCGGTGCAGGAGATAAGTCGTCCTCTTCGGCCCAACTGGAAACCACTGCAGAAACTGCTGTTTTGATGGATTACAGTTCCGGGCAAATTTTATTTGACAAAAACATGCACCAGTCCCGGCCTATGGCCAGCGTCACCAAGTTGATGACCATGCTGCTGATCTGCGAGGCAGAGGCCCAGGGCAAAATTAAAATGACCGATAAAGTGGTGGCCAGCGAGCATGCCGCTGGCATGGGCGGTTCGCAAATTTTCCTGGAGCCCGGCGAAGAAATGACAGCCAAAGAAATGCTGATTTCCATTGCTACCGGTTCCGCCAATGATGCCAGCGTTGCCATGGCCGAGCAGGTTGCCGGTTCGGAAGAAGCCTTTGTGGCGATGATGAATGACAAGGTTAAAGAACTGGGCTTAAAAAATACGCATTTTGCCAATCCCACCGGTTTGCCGGCGGACAATCACTATACATCTGCTTATGATATGGCCCAAATCCTGCGTGAATGTTTGCGGTATCCTTTATTTCGGGAAGTCTCCGCCATTTATGAATATGACCTGCGGGGCGGGGAATTCAAGCTGTGGAACACCAACAAGCTCTTGAAATGGTATCCCGGAGCAGATGCCGGCAAAACCGGTTGGACCAACGAAGCCAGTTATTGTTTGGCTGCATCGGCCAAACGGGATGGTTTGCGTCTTATCTCGGTGGTACTGGGCTGCCCCATGCCGCGTACTCATTTCCAGGAAACCATCAAGCTGTTTAACTACGGCTTTGCCCGGTACAAAGCAGTGAACCTGGCCGAAGCGGGACAGGTGGTCAGGGAAATTGAGGTAGGCAAAGGGGAAATTGATAAAGTAAAAGTCATTACCAAAGACCCGGTTGGCCTGGTTGTCCCCAAAGGACAAGAGAAAACCGTACAGGGTAAAATCAACCTGCCGGACATGCTGGACGCCCCGGTTAAAAAGGGACAGATCATCGGTAACTACGTCTTGACCAAAGACGGTCAGGAAATCTTGAAGGTGGATCTGGTGGCTGCCCGGGATGTCAAGAAAGCCTCGCCCCTGCAGTTGTTAAATGATATGCTGGACAGAGTTTACAGCCTGGATTAATTCGAAAAAGCAGCCGTAACCATACGGCTGCTTTTTCGACATTCATTTTGGAAAAATTTAGCAGGATTTTCTCCCGCAAAAGTAGAAACTTGACACTGGTAACAAGATTTTGGGGAAGGAGAGACTGGCGGGATGCACGTGGACATGGAGTATCAACAGGATACCTTGCTAGTCCGCCTGGGAGGGGAACTGGACCTGGGCGTGGCGGATAAATTGCGCAAAGCTTTAGATAGTCAACTGGCGGAAAAGAAAACCAAATATTTAATCTTAAACTTATCTCGGGTTACCTTTATTGACAGTTCCGGATTAGGCGTCATCCTGGGTCGTTACAAGCGCCTGGTCCATTCCGGGGGTAAAGTCATTCTGGTGGGGGCACAGCCGCAGGTAAAAAGAATCTTGGAGCTCTCAGGTCTCCTGCAAATCATGGAAGATTGCCCGGACGAAAACAAAGCCCTCAGCAAGATCGTTTAAAAGGAGTGGTCATGGTGAAGATTATCAACCGGTGTACCATAGAGTTTGCCAGCATTCCGGAAAATGTGGCCTTTGCCCGGGTAGCTGTGGCAGCCTTCGCCTCACAGTTGGACTGCACCTTACCGGAATTGGAAGAAATTAAAGTGGCGGTTTCCGAAGCGGTGGGCAATGCCATCATTCACGGCTACCGCAATAAACCGGATAAAACGGTGCGTGTCATCGTCACCATTTACAAAGAGGGTTTGGAAATCAGGGTGGAAGACTGTGGTACCGGCATCGCCGATATCGACCTGGCCATGCAGCCGGCCTATTCCACCGACCCTGAACGAATGGGCCTGGGGTTTGTTTTTATGCAATCCTTCAGCGACCGCCTGCAGGTGGATTCGTCTCCGGGGCAGGGTACCACGGTGACCATGTTTAAACAAATCGGGCTGCGTGGCGCCAAGGCACGGGCAAATTAAGAAAAGGCGGGGTTGCCCATGAGCTCAACCAGGCTTTTAGAAATGAACCTTCCCCGCTTCCCCCTGCTTGGGGATAAGGAAATGAGGGATTTGCTGAAAAAGGCCCAGGCCGGAGATACGGATGCCCGGGAAAGATTGGTAAACTGTAATTTAAAACTGGTCTTCAACCTGGTACAGAGGTTTAACAACCGGGGTTACGAGCTGGAGGACCTGTTTCAAATCGGCTGTATCGGTTTAATGAAGGCCATTGACAAATTTGACTTGTCCTATGACGTAAAGTTTTCCACCTATGCGGTGCCCATGATTGTGGGTGAAATACGACGTTTTCTGAGGGATGACAGCCCGGTAAAAGTAAGCCGCTCCCTGAAGGAAACGGCCTACAAAATTCAACAGACCCGGGACCGGCTGACAGCCAGGTTGGGACGGGAACCTTCCATCAATGAAATCGCCGATGAACTGAGCTTTAGCCGGGAAGAAGTGGTCAATGCCCTGGAAGCGGCCCAAACGCCCACCTCCATCTACGAAACACTGCATCAGGATGACGGGGACCCCATTTATATTTTGGACCAGTTAAGCGGCGACGAGGACGGGGACTCCCCCTGGCTGGAGAAACTGGCAGTCAAGCAGCTGCTGATTGAACTTCCCGAACGGGACCGACAAATCCTGCTCTGGCGATTTTTTGAAGACAAAACCCAGTCTGAAGTGGCCCTCCGCCTGGGACTTTCCCAGGTGCAAGTGTCCCGGCTGGAGCGTCAGGCCCTGAGAAAACTAAAAGAATTAATGCTGCAAACCGGCAGTTGAACAAGGAATTCGGTCACAGTGACCGGATTTTTTGTTTCCGGAAGTATACATAGACTTTCAGAGTTCGACAAAAACGATAATTAAAAGGCTTATCGGTCGAATAATGGCCCAATCTGTTCTGGTAAAGTAGAATACCAAAATTTGTTTCTATGTCAATGCCGTGGCCCCCGGATTCATTGTCACCGATATGACCGCCAAAGTGCCTGAAAAGATCCTGGATCTGATGAAGGAAAAAACACCCCGATATTAAGTTCTCTGACATTCAAGTGGGTGACCAGGCTTCCCTATCCAAACCATTTCCGAATACGATGTGCCGGTGTGACCGGTGATTTCAACCCGGCAGGACGGTGTGGTTGTGCTGGACGGCCAGGCGACGGTTATGAAGAAGCTCATGTAACAACGATTATTAAGCCCATCATTGAAAGACCCTTGAGAAGCCCTTAGGGATTCTTAAGGGCCTTTTAGTTTGGTTAATAGACTCTGGTTGAATTCACAGGCCTAAAGCATAAATCCCGGCATAAGACACATAATACCGTTAGGTTTGTAATTTAAAACCAGGGACACCGGCACAGGTGCCCCTAAAAACTATTAAAAGGTGGTGTGGAATGACTGAAAAATGAAATCCCCCGATCCTTTCGAGCGGCAGAAAAAGGAATATAAAAAACTGGTCCAACAAGTAAAGCCCAAACCCACGGTGTTGAAAAACGGCATTATGGCCTTTCTGGTGGGTGGAGCCATCTGTGCCGCCGGGCAGCTTTTAACAAATTATTTTAAGGTCCAGGGATTGGCAACTCAGGACGCCGGGTTGGCCACCTCTGCTGTTCTGGTTTTTCTGGCAGCTTTTTTACGGGGTTGGGCATTTATGATGAAATCGCCAAATACGCCGGGGCGGGTACCATTGTTCCTATCACGGGATTCGCCAACTCGATGGTTGCGCCGGCCATGGAGTTTCGCAGTGAAGGAATGGTCTTCGGGGTGGGAGCCGGTTATTTACCATCGCCGGTCCGGTGCTGGTCTTTGGTATTGTCTCTGCCTGGTTGGCGGGACTGGTTGCCTATATCATTTCACGTTAACAAAGGGGGTTTCAGGCATCAAAGCAGTGAAAAAAATCGGACAGCAGACCATTGCTTTTACCAACCCCCCGGTTATTATCGCTGCCGCCTGTATAGCGGGGCCCAAGGAAGGCAAGGGTCCGCTGAAAGACTCTTTTGATAAAGTCCTGGAGGACATATACTACGGCGAAAAGACCTGGGAAAAGGCTGAACAAAGGATCTTTCAGGAAACCATGGAACTGGCCCTGGAAAAAGCAAATCTTAAAACCGGTGATATTGATTTTATGCTGGCCGGTGACCTGACCAATCAAATCATCGCCGCCAATTTTACTGCCAGGAGCCTGGCCATTCCCTTTATCGGTCTTTACGGGGCGTGTTCCACCATGTACGAAGGGCTGGCCCTGGGCAGCATGTTGATTGACGGGGGATTTGCCCGGTATGTTCTGGTGGGAGCCTCCAGTCACTATGCCACAGCTGAAAGGCAGTTTCGGTTCCCTACCGAACAGGGGGTTCAAAGAGCCATGTCGGCACAATGGACTGTAACCGGCTCCGGCGCCATTGTACTGGGATCGGAGGGCCAGGGGACGAGAATCACCCATGCCACCGTTGGCAGGGTCGTTGACTTTGGTGAAGGCGACGCCAGTGATATGGGGGCAGCCATGGCCCCTGCTGCCGCAGACACCCTACTGCAGCATTTCAGGGATACGGGTAGATCCCCCGGGGATTATGACCTGATTGCCACCGGGGACCTGGGAAAATACGGCCGGCAGTTGGTGATTAAGCTAACTGAGCAGCAGGCGCCGGCCCTTTCCGACCGTTACACCGACTGCGGAGTGTTGATCTTTGATGAAAGCCAGGACACCCATGCCGGGGGCAGTGGCTGTGGCTGCTCGGCGGTGGTCACCTGCGGTCATATACTGGATCAAATCAATCAGGGAAGGATCAAAAGGTTTCTGGGCGTCGGCACAGGAGCGCTGCTGTCTCCCTGCAGCTGCCAGCAAGGGGAGTCCATTCCCGGCATTGGACATGCTGTTGCCATGGAAGCAGGCTAAGGAGGGGAAAGGATGCTGTTGAAGGCCTTCCTGGTAGGGGGGACCATCTGTTTAATCGGGCAGCTTCTTATGGATTTAACCAGCCATAAAATCACCCCCGGGCATATCCTGGTTGGTTTTGTCACCGCCGGGGTCGTGATCAGTTCCCTGGGCTATTACCAGCCCCTGGTGGACTTTGCCGGCGCCGGAGCCACTGTGCCCCTGACCGGTTTTGGTCACCTGCTGGCCCAGGGCGCCATCGAAGAAGCCCGCAGAGCCGGCATTTTAGGGGTCTTCAAGGGAGCATTAAGTGCTGCAGCCGGCGGCATTACAGCGGCGGTGGTATTTGGTTACCTGGCGGCCCTGGCATTTAAACCAAAGGGGTAGGTGGTTAGATGACCCAAAAAAGAAACGTTATTATTGTAACGGACGGGGACCAGATCGCCCGCCGGACCCTGGAGGTGGCCGCCAGAAACATCGGAGCCAGGTGCATCTCCATGTCAGCGGCGAACCCGTCCCGCATGAACGGTCAGCAATTGGTGGAGTTAATCAAGGCCGCAGCCCATGACCCAGTCATCGTGATGTTTGATGACAAAGGATCGGCAGGCCAGGGCAAGGGCGAAAGGGCCATGCTGGAGGTTTACAACAGCCCGGACATCAATATCCTGGGAGTACTGGCTGTGGCGTCAAATACAAACTGCATGGACGGGGCCAGGGTGGACCTGTCGGTAACCGATGCCGGTGCCATTGTGAAAAGACCGGTGAATAAGGACGGCAAAACAACCAGGAGCCATGAACTCCGGGGGGATACGGTGGAGATTATTAACGACCTAGAGGTTCCGGTGGTGGGCATCGGAGACATCGGCAAGATGAACGGGGCGGATGATTATCATTACGGGGCCCCTGTAACCACCCAGGCTTTGCAGGCAATCATAGAAAGGAGTGGTTTTCGGTGGGAACAGCAACAGTAGAGAAAGAAGCTCCAAAGGTATCTGCCAACCTGGAGAGAAACATTGCTTACTTAAACAGTACCCTGGGCTATGGCAAAAGTTTTGACATCGTATTAAGGCGCTTTAACGTTGCCGGTAAAGAAATTGCTATTTACTTTGTCAACGGGTTTGTAAAAGATGAAGTAATGGCACTGATTTTACGCAATTTGGATGAGCTAAAAAGGGGTGAAGTGAGTCCCAACAGCTTGAAGAAGCTGTTCAACGAGCACATCAATCATATCCAGGCGGAGGTGGTTGATGACCTGGAAAAGGTCATTGACCAGGTATTGAGCGGTCCTCTGGCGTTGCTGATCGAAGGGGAGGAGCAGGCGTTAATCATTGATTTGCGGGTGTATCCTTCCCGTGCACCCCAGGAGCCGGATTTGGAAAAAGTTGTGCGAGGACCCAGGGACGGGTTCGTGGAAACCGTGTTGATAAACACGCTTCTGATCAGGCGACGGTTAAGGGACCCCCGGCTGCGCAACGAAATAATGCAGGTAGGAACCCGTTCTAAAACAGATGTTTGTATATCTTACATTGAAGATATTGCCAACCCGGAACTGGTGAAAAGAGTCAAAGAAAAACTGCAAAAGGTAAAGATTGACGGCATTCCCATGGCGGAAAAGGCCATTGAGGAGCTGATTGAACCGGGCAAATACGGGCACCTGTTTCCCAAGGTCCGCTTTACCGAGCGCCCGGATGTGGCTGTTTCGCACCTGCTGGAAGGGCGAATTCTGGTGATGGTGGACACTTCCCCCAGCATCATCATTACACCCTGTACGTTATGGGATCACCTGCAGGCCGCGGAGGAATACCGGCAGGGTCCGCCGGTTGGGGTATACATTCGGTGGGTCAGATATATTGGTATCCTGATATCTCTGTTCTTGCTGCCCCTGTGGTTCCTGTTTGCGGTACAGCCGGAACTGCTTCCGCCGGCCCTAAGGTTTATCGGTCCCAATGAAACGGGGAGAGTTCCTCTCATCGTGCAGTTCCTGTTGGCCGAACTGGCCATCGACATGATCCGGTTGGCCACGATACATACCCCGTCCCCGCTGGCCACTTCCACCGGTATTATCGCGGCTATTTTAATCGGCGACGTAGCCATTACGGTAGGCCTGTTCAATGCGGAGGTGATTATGTATACCGCCATTGCCGCCGTAGCATCCTTTATGATTCCCAGTTATGAGATGAGCTGGGCTGTCAGAATTGTCCGGTTGTTCCTTTTACTGACTACCGCTGCCTTCCGGCTGCCTGGTTTGATCATTGCAACCCTGCTGGTGCTGGCTTATTTGGTTCGCACCAAATCCATGGGTATTCCTTATATGTGGCCGTTAATCCCCTTCAACGCCAAGGAAATGTTGGCGGTACTGGTCCGCCCGCCGGTATCTGTCAGGAATACCGACCGGCTATCCTCCGCCCCCAAGATGTGATGCGGCAGGCTACACCGGAACCCGCGCGCAAACCGGAAAACGGCAGGAAAGGGCGGGAGAAATAAAAATCTGGTATTGCCGCGGACTAAAAGGCAAAATACGAACAAACAAAAGAAAAAGTTTTTAGATTCAAAACAAAAAAGTCCTGCACAATTCGGCTGCAGAACTTTTCAAGAGTTTTACATCTTCATCTTTAGAGCCTGTTCGTAATCCTCCGGCGTATTAACATTAAAAAAACTTTATCCCAATGGTATTGCGGGTGTTTGTCAAAATCAAAATAACTTATGTTAACCCGTTCATAGAAAGACATGATTTTCGGCCGTTCCCTTTGCAAAGCATCTTCCACCGCAGGCAGGCAATCTTTTCGGTAGGCGGCGTGGAGAGGCTGTAAATAGTGGCCCAGCCGGGGCACCACAGCTTGATAAGCATCCAGGTTGGCCGTCAGTTCCCTGGCCAAACCGAGGTTGACGAAGGGCATGTCACAGGCCACAAAAAAAGCCCCACGGGAGGAGATGTGTGTAAGTCCGCTGTGAATCCCTGCCAGGGGCCCCTGATTGAGAAAAATATCACCATAAATGGGCAGGCCGAAATGAGAATACTGTTCGGGTTGATTGCTGATAATTAGCATTTCTTTAAAATGAGAAACCAGACGGTCAATAATAATCTGTATGATGGTCTTACCGCTTATTTCAAGCATCGCTTTGTTCGTTTTCATACGACTGCTGCTGCCACCTGCCAGGATTATTGCAGAGAAGGGGCTTTTGTTGTCCAATGATTACCACATCTTTCTAAATATTATTTGTAAGTTTAATAAAGAAACAATTAACTAAAAATTTTATTCGTAAAAAAATCTACAATAGTATAAAGATTAAGATAATAGAAGAACAACCTTAACAAATGTTAAAAATTTAACGCATGCACCTGTCCGTAGATAAACCAGTATTTTTAAATTGTTCGAAAAATATGTTATTATTATACTTGTATAATCATATTTTGGAAAGGAGGGTCTGTTAAGTAGAGGGCTTTCCTGACAGGAGATTGTTCACTGGATACCCAATAACTTACAAGTTTATTAAATTTTCAGACAGTAATTTATATTCATGTTGCCAAGCACCTTGATTGTTGGCATAATGGATACAGGCATAATTTAATATGGGGTGGCGTCTGACAGGGGTTGTTACCTTGTCTATGCCCAAAATACAACCATTGGAAAGGGGAGTGAACATCTTCTTCGAGGGACTTTTTCAACCAACTCACCTCATTCTTATCTTAATTGTGGTCCTGATTATCTTCGGACCCGGTAAGCTGCCTGAAGTGGGTAAAGCCATGGGCAAGACTGTAAGCGAATTCAGAAGGGCCACATCGGCCAGCTTTGAGCAGGAAGAGAAAAAAGAAAAAGATAAAGAAAAAGCTCAGGCTAAAGAAGAATCAGACAAATAGTCAACCCATACTAAAGAATCCCGGTTAAACCGAGGGGGTTAAAGGTTACATGAGAAAAATAAGCAGGCGCGATTTTTTAAAAAATCTTGGACTGGGGACAGCGGGACTGACCTTAGTGGCGAGCCCCGCTCTGGCTTCCGAGTCCCACGAAAAAATTACCGGAGAGAAATTACCCTCCAAAATCAGAAAAGTTAAGGAAACCTTCACCATCTGTGCCTTCTGCGGCTGCGGCTGCGGTATTATTCTGTATAGCAACAACGACAACAAAATTGTCTACTGCGAAGGAGATCCCGATCACCCGATCAATGAAGGATCCATCTGCTCCAAAGGTAATGCCATTATCGATACCTATAACACAATTGAAAAGGGTGGGAACCGCGTTATTAATAAACTGCGGGTAACCAAACCTCTTTACAGGGCCCCCGGCAGTACCAAATGGGAAGAAAAGAGCTGGGATTGGGCCCTTTCTGAGATTGCCAAGCGTATTAAGAAGACAAGGGATGCTTCATTTGAAGAGACAGATGACAAGGGTGTAACGGTCAACAGAACCACCGCCATTGCCACCTTTGGCAGCGCATCCCTGGATAATGAAGAAAACTACCTGCTTCACAAAATGTTTAGATCGTGGGGGCTCCTGAATATCGAGCACCACGCCCGCCTCTGACACTCCTCCACAGTAGCCGGTCTGGCTGCTTCTTTCGGACGGGGTGTAATGACCAACCACTTTATTGATTTTATCAACACCAATGTTTTCCTGATGATTGGTTCCAACTCGGCCGAAAACCACCCGCAGTCCATGAAGTGGGTTATGAAGGCCAAGGACAAGGGAGCCAAGCTGATTGTTGTGGATCCCAGACTTACCAAATCCGCAGGGCTGGCAGATCTTTTCGTACGTTTGCGTCCCGGTACCGACATGGCGTTCATTAACGGAATGATTAACTATATAATTGAAAACAATCTTTACTTTAAAGATTATGTAGTTAATTACACCAACGCAAGCTTCTTAGTAAATCCCGAATATAAATTTGAAGACGGTGTCTTTTCAGGCCTTGCCGAAAAAGACGGTAAGAAGACCTACGATACCAAGACCTGGCAGTACCAGATGGACGGCGACCCGGTGAAGGACGGCATCCGGGAAGAAGCAATTAAGAAGGATCCTACATTACAGGATCCTAACTGTGCTTTCCAAATCCTGAAGAAACACGTAAGCCGTTATGACCTGAAGACAGTTAGCCGGATTACCGGTACTTCCGAGGAAAATTTGAAAAAAGTCTACGACTTATATGGCTCCACCGGCAGACCGGATAAAGCCGGTAACGTAATCTATGCCATGGGTATCACCCAGCATACCTATGGTTCCCAGAACTGCCGGGCACTCTCTGTTTTACAGTTGATGCTTGGTAACATTGGTATTGCCGGCGGTGGTCTGAATGCCCAGCGCGGTGAGTCCAACGTGCAGGGTTCCACCGACTTTGCCATGCTGAACCACCTGCTGCCCGGTTACAACCCGATGATTTATGCCAGCAAGCACAGCAAGTTGCAGGATTATCTCGATAAGGACGTACCAAGACCAGTTACTGGTCCAACCGGGGCAAATTCCTCATCAGCATGTTAAAGGCCTGGTACGGTGACAAGGCCACCAAAGAAAACGATTTTCGTTTTGACTGGGTGCCCAAGCATGACGGCAAGAACCGCAGCCACATGGGTATTTTTGAACAAATGTCCCAGGGTAAGATTAAGGGTATGATTGCCTGGGGTCAAAACCCCGCCGTTGGCGGACCCTCCTCCTTCCAGGGACGCAAGGCCATGGAAAATTTGGATTGGTTGATCGCAGTGGACCTGTTCGAGACTGAAACTGCCGCTTTCTGGCACCGTCCCGAAGCTGATCCTGCCAAGATCAAGACCGAAGTATTCATGCTGCCCGCCGCCATGTCCTATGAAAAAGAAGGTACCGTCATTAACAGCGGTCGCTGGCTGCAGTTCCGTTACAAGGCTGTTAACCCGCCGGGCGAGGCCAAGAGTGACCTCTGGATTGCCGACAGGATGTTCAAGGCTGTCAAGAAAGAATACCAGAGCGGTGGCAAGTTCCCGGATCCCATTTTGAACATGGTCTGGAACTATGACATACCGGGCGAAGATGAACCCAACATTGAACAGGTGGCCATTGAGATTAACGGTTACGATGTAGCCACCAAAGAAGTCCTGCCCGGCTTTGCCAAACTTAAGGACGATGGTTCCACAGCCTGTGGCTGCTGGATTCACAGCGGTTACTGGGCGATGGATAAAGAGGCAGGCACCGTTGCTGCCAAGCGGAAACTGCTCAAAGACAAGTCCGGCTTGGGCTTATTCCCGCAGTTTGCCTTTGCCTGGCCGGCCAACCGCCGTATTGTTTATAACCGCTGCTCCGCAGACCCTGCCGGCAACCCCTGGAATCCGAATAAATCCCTTGTGAAGTGGGATGCTGCGGCAGGCAAATGGGTCACTGCGGATGTACCGGACTTTAAGGCGGCCGAACCGCCCAAGGATCCCAAAGATCCCAATGCCAAACCGACCCCTGTTCCTCCGGACAAAACCACTCCATATTTCATGTTGGAAGAGGGTCGTGCAAGACTGTTTGCTGTTAAGGGTGTCGTGGACGGACCTTTGCCGGAGCATTATGAACCAATTGAAAGCCCGATCCAAAATATCCTGTCCAAGCAGCAAAACATGCCTTTGGCCTCCAAATATAAAGGCGATTTCAGTAAAGTGGCTGAAACCGCCACTACCCAGTATCCCTATGTAGGTACCACTCACAGGGTAATCGAGCATTACCAGAGTGGCGCTGTCACCCGTAACTGCCCGACCTTAGCAGAAATTTCTGCTCATATGTTTGCCAACATCTCGCCGAAACTGGCCCAGAAAATCGGTGTTAAAACCGGTGATGATGTGGTGATTGAAACCATTCGTGGTTCCATCACCTGCAAAGTTGCTGTGTCCGGTGTCTGTGTGCCCATGACAGTGGATGGCAAGGAAATTGAAGTAATTGGTATGCCCTGGTGCTTTGGTTATCAAGGTATTGCCACCGGTGCCACTGCCAACGACCTGACACCCAGTGTAGGCGACCCGAATACCCATATTCCGGAGTACAAGGCCTTCTTGTGCAACATCAAGAAAGCCGGCAAACATTAATAAGAGCAGTGCTAATGGGGGTGTAAAAAGTGGCAAAAGGTGTATTAGTTGATATAACCAGATGTATGGGTTGCAAGGCATGCCAGGTGGCCTGCAAACAGTGGAACGACCTGCCGTCCAGCAACCCGGTGTTTAAAGACGGCCTTACCAGCCCGCCGGAGATGGACGGCTATACCTATACCACCGTCCGGATTGAAGTTGTTAAGAAAGAGAAAGACAATGACTACACAATAAGATCTGCCAAGCGCCAGTGTATGCACTGCGACCATCCGGCCTGCGCCTCGGCTTGTTTTGCCAAGGCACTGCAAAGGGATGCCAAAACCGGTGCGGTTGTTTACTATCCACACCTCTGTGTGGGCTGCCGCTACTGCATGCTGGCTTGTCCCTTTGATGTTCCGAAATACGAGTGGGATAAAGTGTTTCCGCTGGTGGCAAAGTGCCAGTTCTGCTTTGATCCCAACGGCAAGTATGACCGCCTTGGCTATGGTTTAACTCCGGCCTGTGTGGATACCTGTCCTACCGGAGCATTGAAGTTCGGCGAGCGGGATGAACTGCTCAAAGAGGCCTGGGGCCGGATCAACAGCAACCCGAACTATATCAAACACGTAATGGGTGAGAAAGAAGCCGGTGGTACCTCCTGGCTGTATATTTCCGACGTGCCCTTTGAAACCTTTGGCTTCCGTCGCAATCTGGGTACCAGACCGTTGCCGGAGTACTCCCACAACTTCCTCAAGTGGACACCGATTATCGCAGTGGGTTGGGGTACCTTATTGACGGTCCTGTACCACTATACCAAACGTCGTGAACAGATTGCCTCCGAGAGCGGCAAAGATGTTCACATGTAGGCAGCGGAAAAAAAGAGGTTATTGGGGGGAAAAATAATGTCGGCAAATAAAGGATTGCTAAAGGAAATTGCGGAATACAAGTGGAAGTTTACCATGACTCCCGCCCGCAAAGTATTACTCCTGCTGGCCGGCCTTGCCATCGTCGTGGCGGTCTACCGCCTGGCCACAGGATTGGGAACAGCAACCAACTTAAATGACAAGTGGCCCTGGGGCCTTTGGATCGGCTTCGACGTACTGACCGGTGTGGCCCTGGCCGGCGGTGGTTACGGTACGGCCATTATCGTACACGTACTGCACAGAAACCAATATCATGCCATTGCCCGTAGTGCTATGCTAACTTCAATGTTGGGTTACCTGTTAGTCATGGCCGGGCTGTTTATGGACATCGGCCAGTGGTTTAACTTCTGGCGCCCCTTTGTATCCTGGGGTCACGCTCCGTACTGTTTGAAGTGTTTTGGTGCGTGTCCTGCTACACCACCGTTCAGGTGCTGGAATTTGGTGAAATTGTAACCGAAAAGGTCGGTACCAAATACCACAACATATTTAAGAAGGCTTTGCCTGTGTTGTTAATCGTGGGTATTATTTTCCCCACCCTGCACCAGTCCTCTCTGGGTGCGCTGTACCTGATTATGGTGGATAAACTTTACCCGCTGTGGTGGTCACCTTACATCGGTTTGCTTTTCCTGATGTCTTCCTTCTTTGTAGGACCCGCCATGACCTGCATTGAAACCGCCCTAGCCGGGAAGGCCTTCAAGCATGAAGTTCCCATTCATGTTTTACGGGGACTGGTTCGGATTGCCGGGGTCTTTATGATTCTTTACCTGGCACTGAAGTTTTACGACCTGGCCAATCGTGGAGTCATTGGCCTTATGTTTAAGGGCAATCTGGAAGGCAACATGTTCTTACTGGAAATCGTCCTTGGCGTCATCATCCCGATCTTTATCGCCTTCAGCGGCATGAGCAACACCCGCAAGGGCCTCATAACGTTTGGTGTGCTGGTCAGCGGCGGGGTCATTTTCAACCGCATGAATGTTGTGTTTACCGGGATGTCTGCAGCCCTTGGCGGTTGGTACTTCCCCTCCGTTATGGAATGGGCCTTCAGTATCGGTCTGGTGGCCATCGGCTGCCTGGCGTACTGCTTTATCGCAGAAAACTTTAATATTTTAGAACATGAGGAACACCATCACAAGGCAACAGCCTAAAAGGAACTCAAAGGAGCTGCTCTAATGGAGATGAAGAACAACATGGAAAAGCTGGCGAACTTTTATTTGGAAGTAATGGAACTGGAAAATGACACAGAGGCATTAGAGTGGAAAGTGGTTTTGGATCCTCAACAACTAAAGCAGTGGGAAGAGGGGGAAGCAGCCCTAGCGCTGGTTCCACCGGAACTTCCCTGGGAAAAGGTATATGAACGTTTTTGTTCTGTGGCCCGGTTTTGCCAGAAATGGCAGGCCGGCCCACAGCCTGTTTCTGATGCTTTTTTAAAGGCCCTGGAGGAAGTGGATGAATCCCAGAGAAAGGCGTTCATCACCTCACTCTTTAAGGTGGACGGTCAACTGGTTAAGTGGGCCAAACAACTGGAGGTCCCGGTTGACCTCCTGGACTTTATTGCCCGGGTGACCTTTAAACCGTTTTTCAAAACCTACGGAGAGGCTGTTTTAGAACAAGTTCAATTAAATGATTGGATGCAGGGTCATTGTCCTGTTTGCGGCGATCAGCCACCATGGCCAAGCTGGCCGGCAAGGAGGGCTACCGCAAGCTGTACTGCGGGCGGTGTGAAACCGAATGGCGTTACAGAAGACTCGGCTGCCCCTATTGTAAGGATGAAAATGCTTCCCAGGCTTCGTTTATTACCATGGAGGACAGTAAACAATACCGTATATATCTTTGCGAACGATGCAAAAGTTATCTCAAAACCATAGATGAGCGGGTGTGCGGGGAAGTGGATCTGTTTTGTGAGGACTTAGCCACTGTTGAATTGGATCAGTTGGCCCAGGCTGAGGGATACCGGCGGGGTGACAGGAGACAGCAGGTATAACAGGGGTAACTTGCAGAGCAGAAGGGGGTATCCGTCTTGTTAGAAGATCAAGACCAGACAATGATGGAGCACCTGGAGGAACTCCGCCGGGTGCTGATCATCTCTTTGGTGGCCACCGTCATTATGGCCGGTGTATGCTGGTTTTTTAGCGACCGTATACTGGAAATCATTCTCCAGCCGGTCCTTGCCACCGGCAATAAGATGCATTATATTGGCATCATGGAAGCCCTGATGACCAAAATCAAGCTCTCCTTTTTTCTGGGCTTCCTGGCAGCCCTGCCTGTGATTCTGTGGCAATTTTGGTCCTTTATTATGCCGGCACTGCGCAAGGTGGAAAGGGTTTATTTCACCCTTTTTGTGGTAGTGTCCTACGTGTTTTTTATTGGCGGCATTTTGTTTTCTTTTTATACGGTGTTCAGCATGGGGGTAAAGTTTCTGCTTCACTTTGGCGGTGAAGAGCTTTTGCCCATGCTCACCATTGGTAATTATGTATCCTTTGCCATGATGTTTATCTTGCCCTTTGGGATTATTTTTGAACTTCCCCTGGCGGTATTCATTTTAGCCCAATTGGGGGTCATCAATTACGAGTGGATGGTGAAAAAACGGAAAATGGCCATCCTCATTTCCGTTGTGGCGGGCGCCGTTCTGGTTCCATCCCCGGATATTATTACGCCCTTGATGATGGCCGCACCCATGTACCTGCTGTTTGAGCTCAGCGTTTCCATCGTTAAAATAGTGGATTGGCTTAAAAAGCGAAGGGCCAAAAAGAAAGCAGAGGAAGAGCAAGCCGAAGAGGTTCAGGAAGAAAATAACGTTACCGGTACGGAAAGTAACGATTAAAGCTAATAACAGCCACGAAAGGTCGGTTTTTTGCCGGCCTTTTAATTTGTATTAAAAACAAGGGGGCAAACTTTGTGAAATAAGCCCTGGCTCGTCAATCTTACTCTTTTTTCGACAGGAAGGTACATTGACGATAGAACTTTGTTCATAAAAATAGTACAATAGTCACTGTGAAATGACATCGGGAGGTGTGTATCGGTGAAGGAAAGCCATTGTTTGAGCAAGGAAAACAAGCTGGCGGAATTGCTTTTACACTATAAAGATATGCCCGGAGCCTTGATTCCGGTGCTGCAGCAGGCCCAGGAAATGTTCGGCTATCTGTCGCCGGAACTTCTGCGGCAAATCTCCGCCGGTTTTAAAATACCGCTTTCCAGGACCTATGGCGTGGCCACCTTTTACTCCCAATTCCATTTAAAACCCAGGGGACGCAACATCATCAAAGTGTGCCAGGGAACTGCCTGTCATGTCAGGGGCGGCAGTAAGGTGCTGGAGGCCATAAAGAGTTACATGGGGGTAGAAACCGGGGAAACGTCCGAGGATTTGCGATTTACCTTAGAAACAGTCGCCTGCCTGGGAGCCTGTGGGCTGGCCCCTGTAATAACGGTAAACGAAGAAACCGAGGGGCAGTTAACCCCTGACAAAGCGGTAAAAAGAATCGCAGGCTGTGAATAGGGGGAAGTAAAAAAATGTTGAATTTGATGGACAACTGCTGTCCCAAGTGTGTCCATACCTCATCGGCGCCCTGTTCAGACTATATCACCTGTCGTACCCGGGGGCCTTTCTGTCACGATGATAAGGGCTGTCAGGATAAACGGCAGCATTATGTCAACAATGTCAGGGTACCCGCCGGGGGAGAATTACGACAAATCATCGTCTGCAGCGGTACAGGCTGTATATCCTCAGGCTCCGTCCAGCTGGCAGATCAGCTCAAACAGGAACTAGACTGTACAGGTCTGACTGAAAGGGTAAGGGTTAAAAGGACCGGCTGCCTGGGTTTTTGCGAAAACGGTCCCATTGTACAGGTTCAACCGGAAGACGTGGTTTATGTCAAGGTTAAACCAACTGACATTAAGGATATTGTGACCCGTCATTTAATGAACGGAGAAATCGTGGAGCGGTTGGTTTTTCATGATCCTGCCGGAACACCTTATCCCCATTTCGGCCAAATCCCCTTTTATGCCCGGCAAACTCGAGTTTTACTGGCCAACTGCGGGCACGTGGACCCCGAGCAAATTTCTGAGTATGTGGCCACTGGCGGTTACCAGGGCCTGGTTAAGGTATTGCAACAGATGTCACCGGAACAGGTCATAGAGGAGATCCAGCGGTCCGGACTCAGGGGCCGGGGTGGAGCCGGTTTTCCTACAGGCAAAAAATGGGCCTCCGCCCGCCGGGCGGCAGGAGACATCAAATATATTATCTGCAATGCCGACGAAGGGGATCCGGGGGCTTTTATAGACCGCTCGGTGCTGGAGGGAGACCCTCACGCGGTACTGGAAGGGATGCTGATTGCCGGTTATGCAGTGGGGGCAAAGGTGGGTTATATTTACTGCCGAGCGGAGTATCCCCTGGCCATCAAGAGACTTAAAACCGCCATTGAGCAAGCCAGGCAATACGGTCTGCTGGGCAGCAACATTTTAAACTCCGGTTTTGACTTCGATGTCTATTTAAAGGAGGGGGCAGGGGCCTTTGTCTGTGGTGAGGGAACCGCCCTGCAGGCTTCCATTGAAGGACTAAGGGGTATGCCCAGGGTGAAGCCTCCCTGTTCCACCGAAAAGGGACTCTGGGAGAAACCCACGGTATTGAACAACGTGGAAACCCTGGTCAACGTGCCTTTCATTATCCGACACGGTGCGGCAGAATACAGAAAAAGGGGTACCGAGAAATCCCCGGGGACCAAAATATTTGCCTTAAGCGGGGCGGTGACCAATGCCGGCCTGGTTGAGGCGCCTATGGGGCAAACCTTGAGGGAAATTATATTTGGCACCGGCGGAGGAATTCGCGACGGTCAGGCTTTAAGGCCGTTCAACTGGGGGGACACTCCGGCGGCTGTTTGACGGAACAGCACCTGGATCTCCCGGTGGACTTTGATTCCCTGTTATCGGCGGGAGCCACCATTGGTTCCGGGGGCATGGTCGTTATGGATGAGAACACCTGCATGGTGGATGTGGCCCGTTTCTTCCTTGCCTTTACCCAGGCCGAATCCTGTGGTAAATGCAGTCCCTGCCGGGAAGGCACCAAACGCATGCTGGAGATCCTGCAACGCATGTGCCAGGGCAAGGCAAGCATGAAAGATCTGGATGACCTGGAAAGCTTTGCCGGGTGGTTAAAAACACTTCCCTCTGCGGACTGGGACAGGCCTGCCCCAATCCTGTTCTGTCCACCCTGAACTATTTTCGGGATGAATATATGGCACATATTATTGAAAAACGCTGTCCTGCCGGAGTATGTTCTGCACTGGTTCATTATCGCATTGACGGCAGCCTTTGCCGGGGCTGCGGCCTGTGCCTCAAGAACTGCCCGGTTCAGGCCATTCAGGGTGAAAAGAAGCAGCCTCACACCATCAACGATCGTCTATGTATTAAATGCGGCGTCTGCCTGAACAAATGCAAGTTTAAGGCTGTTGTACGGGCCTAAGGAGGTGATAATCCGTGTCAGATATAACATTAACCATTAACGATAAGCCAGTGACTGTTCCCGGGGGAACCACCCTTTTGGCAGCTGCGGCACGGCTGGGCATCCATATCCCTACCTTTTGCCACGACCCGGAGTTGACCCGCTACGGTGGCTGCCGCATTTGTGTGGTAGAGGTGAAGGACTGGGGAAAACTGCCCGCTTCCTGTGTCACCGAGGTCCGGGAAGGCATGGAAGTTTATACCGAATCTGAAAAGGTTCTGGAAGCTAGGCGCACCATCCTGGAATTGCTGCTGGCCAATCACCCGGACGACTGTTTAACCTGCGAGAAGGCCGGAGACTGCCTGCTTCAAACATATGCCTACCGCTACGGCGTCCGCAAAGGGGCCTTTTTGGGAGCCGGCCGTACCTACCCCTTGGAAAGTGATAACCCGTTCATCGTCCGGGATATGAATAAATGCATCTTGTGCGGCAAGTGTGTACGGGTCTGCGCCGAGGTGGTGGGACGCAGTGTTATTGATTTCAGCTTCCGGGGCTTTAACGCCAAAGTTGCCACCCCCATGGACAGCGGTTTAAGAAACGCAGGCTGTGTATTCTGCGGTTCCTGTGTGGAAGTCTGCCCCGTTGGGGCACTTTCCGAAAAACAAAGGACCGGTAAAGGGCGTCCATGGGAAACAAGCTCTATACCCACCACCTGTCCCTACTGCGGTGTGGGCTGCCAGATCAACTTGCTGGTGAAAGACGGCAGGGTTCTGGGGGCGAACGCCGCAGGCAAAGGGGTTAACGGGCGCCACCTGTGTGTAAAAGGGCGGTACGGCCACGGGTTTATTCACCATCCCGAACGTCTGGTCAACCCGCTGGTGAGAAAAAACGGAGAACTGCAAGAAGCAACCTGGAAGAGGCAATGGAAGCGGTGGCCCGGCGCTTTGACCGGATCAAGCAGGACCATGGCGGCCAGGCCATCGGGATACTGGCCTCCGCCCGTATCACCAATGAGGAAAACTATTTGCTGAACAAATTAGCCAGATCGGTCCTGGGAACCAATCATATTGACCACTGTGCCCGCCTCTGACACGCCCCCACAGTCGCCGGTCTGGCGGCTGCCACGGGGAGCGGGGCCATGACCAACTCAATCGAGGAAATTGCCGGGGCTGACCTGATCCTGGCCATCGGCACCAACACCACCGAGGCCCACCCGGTCATTTCCCTGCGCATACGCAAGGCCATCCAACGGGGGGCCATGCTGGTGGTGGTGGATCCCAGGAAAACCGAACTGGCGGAATTGGCCCAAATACACCTGCAAATTAAACCGGGATCGGACATTGCTTTGCTGAACAGCCTGGCCAAGGTTATCTTAGATGAAAACCTCTGGAACAAAGAGTTTGTAGAACGCCGGTGCGAGGGTTTTGAGGAACTGGTGGAGGCTGTGCAGGCCTATACCCCGGAATATGCCGGGGAAGTGACGGGAATCCCGGCAGACACCATCCGGCAGGTGGCCCGGGCCTACGCCACTGCCGGTAAGGCCGCCCTTTTATACACCATGGGACTGACCCAGCATGTCTGCGGCACCGACAACGTCCTGGCGGCTGCCAACCTGGTCATGCTCTGCGGTCAGATCGGAAGAGAATCCACAGGCATCAATCCCCTGCGGGGGCAAAACAATGTCCAGGGCGCCTGCGACATGGGGGCACTGCCCCAGTTTCTGACCGGCTACCAGCTGGTGGCGGACGAGGCCTGCCGGCAGAAATTCAGTGAAGCCTGGGGCGGACCCCTCCCTGATCAACCGGGATACACCGTCGGGGAAATGCTGCAAGCCGCCTTGGAAGGCAGCATTAAGGGCATGTATATCGTGGGGGAAAACCCGCTCATCTCCGACGCCGATGCCAATCATGTGGAAAAGGCCTTAAACAACCTGGACTTCCTGGTGGTGCAGGATATCTTCCTTACGGAAACAGCCAAATTGGCAGACGTGGTGCTGCCTGCGGCCAGCTTTGCCGAAAAGGACGGCACCTTCACCAACACCGAGCGCAGGGTGCAGCGGGTGCGGCAGGCCGTCCAACCGATGGGTAACAGCAAAGCCGACTGGCAAATCATTTGTGCCCTGTCCCAGGCCCTCGGCACGCCTATGAGCTACCAGAAACCGGAGGAAATTTTCAATGAAATGGCTGCCCTGACCCCCTCCTATGCCGGGATTCGTTATGACCGATTGGAAAAGGAGGGCATCCAGTGGCCCTGCCCGCAATCAGACCACCCGGGCACCCAATTCCTGCATAAGGGACAGTTCGTCCGGGGCAAAGGGAAGTTCCATGCCGCAGGGTATCTTCCGCCCGACGAATTACCGGACCAGCGATACCCGCTGGTATTAAACACCGGCCGGCGGCTGTTCCATTACCATACCGGCAGCATGACATTGCGTACCGATTTAGTGGAAGTTTGCCCTGTGGAGCAACTGGAAATGAATATCTATGATGCAGAAGGGCTTAACCTCTGCCAGGGGGACCAAGTAAAGGTCGTTTCGAGGCGAGGAGAAGTTAGAGTAACCGTCAATCTCTCGGATACTGTGCCCGAGGGCATGGTGTTTGCCTCTTTCCATTTCCCGGAGGTTGCTGTTAATAAACTGACAAACAGTGCCCGCTGCCCTAAATCAAAGATTCCAGAATATAAAGTATGTGCGGTGAGGGTTGAAAAAATTTAGAGTATCAAACGACTAAGAATATACTTTCCCAAAGAGAGGCTAATGGGACCTGTCCGCCAAAAATTTTTTGTAATTGCTGAAGTCTATTGGAAAAGCACTAAATAGACTATAGATGTTATTTCAAATAAAAAGTAGAAAGCCGTAATCCCTATGAAAAAGGATTACGGCTTTAGTTTTGGTGAAAAATTTTTCAAAGTCGAGATGCTTTGATATTTTATTTCCCTATTCGACATACTTTCCGCTTTTTTGACCTAATGATTTGATAAAATGGGTTTAGTTTAAGAATTTTTTTTATAAATTTCGATAGAGGTTCTTTCCGAACCTATTATTTATACACAATATTTATTTTTAAAAATAATCCTTATATGTAACCATGGAAAATAGACAATTGTTTCATCAGTTAAGTCAAATGGTCTATGAGCATAAATGCTATTACACGATAAGCTTTGGACTTAGTGAACTATTTAAAAGAAAAGGTTCCTTTGCAAATGAATGATGACAGAGAAGTTTTAAACTACGGCGACCTTTTAACCGAGACACAAGGACAGGAGCTCAACGTAAAATTAAAAGGTTATTGGGAGAGCCCCCAGGAACGAATTATCCTAATTTAATAAAAGCCCCACCTGAAATTAAACAGAGGTGGGGCCCCTTTATTAAGGGGGTGAGTGGAATATTGCCACCTTTAAAAAGCCATCCGGATCAGGAACTAAAGGACCATTTGTTAGGTGCGTGGCAGTTGGCCAGACAACTTTGGGGAGACAGACAGATATTACCTTCTCGAATAATTGCTTGAATTTTTGGCATGCCGGATAATCGTCAAACACCTCGTAAATATCGCTGTGAATGTTTTCATATGGCTTGTGCTTAAGTGGAGGGATAAGGGCATTTACCTCCTGCCTCAGTTCAAGTACCATAGCCTCAAGATTTTTGGTGTAACCCAGAAGAGCTCCGATGAGCTCATAGGCTTCCAGCTCCTTGATAGATGCCAGCATGCGTCGTCATATATCGGTTCGTCAGTAACAATAACTCTATTCATAATTTTCAGCCCCTTTTTCCGTTTAATATCGTCTGTTCCAATCGATAGGAATCCTTGACATTCATATGGAGCATATGCGAGCGGAAGGTAACCCTGTCAATCAAGGCGGCGACCATAATTTCATTTTCAAAAAGGTCGGTCCAGCTTGAAAACTCCAGATTGGCTGTCAAAATAATGCTGGCTCTCTCAGAACGCTCCGATATCATTGGGTGTCTTGAATGGTATCCTCTCGTGCTCAATATTCAGCTCTACACAGGTCCCTTCAAAAAGGTTGCTGATGAACTGCGGGCCGTTATCGGACCTGATTACCGGAAATTCTTCCGATTCGTACAGCTGGCGCTTTAAAAGGATAAAGAAGAACATGTTTTCGCCGGTGATATAGCCATATTTTACATCTGTACTTCCCATAACTGGTTGGGACCTGTAATGACCCGGTTACATGCCAACCTCCTGGGGTGCTTGGTTTTGACCTTTCGCTGCGGCCGTAGCACCTGCAGTTCTTTACAAAGGCGAAATACTTTCTTCTTGTTAATGATCAGGTTGAATTTTTTCCGCAAGCAGTAGGTCAGTTTTAAATAGCCATAAGCGTATTAAATACTATTTGCATAGCAATTACCACTTCATTCCAAAATCATTGTAGCTTTTTAGATTGCTGGAATAAAGTGATATTTTTTATCACATTAAAAAAGCACCCCGGGCTTTCTCAGATTATTCAATGTGAGAAAACTACGGGTGCTTTGGGAGAAATATAGTAATAATTTACACTTTAACCAGGCAGATGTTTTCCCTTTGCCGGGCTCGCCATTTTTCCTGCATTGTATACACTTCTTCTTAATGGCACATAAAACTATTTGCCAGTGTTCGGTCAAAAGCTCCTTTTCCTCTTCATTCAGGTCGGGTACGTAGAGGAGGAGGTCGAGTATTCTGGGGTCCTCCAGGATGTTGCGCAGGCGATCGTCCTTTCCCGGTACCGTCAAATAATAACCCTGTATTTCCCCGACGGCCGCCATCCTCGGGTAATCCGTCCTCCCCACCAGATAATCAATGGAGGTTCCAAAATAATCCGCAATTCGTCTAAGCATGTCTGTGTCAGGCTTGCGTGTTTCGCTTTCGTATTGTGAAATTGTTGCTTTTCCGACTCCCAGCATTTTTCCAAGCTCTTTTTGAGTAATATCACGGTTGGTCCGCAACAAACGCAGACGCTTTCCCACCATTAATTATCACTCCTGGCTACCATTCCATAAAAATTTGTCACTACTTATAAGTATAAGTTATTTTTATGCTATATTATATTGGTGATTTCCTTTTATCGTATGACTTGCCAGAGACCTTTTAATTATTTATTTAATAACTTGATGATTTAGATACTTTATTTCTACAAGCCTAATTATATCACAATTTGTGAACCAGCGCTATGGCTCCCCGGAACGTTAACAAAATGCAATTTTTTCATTGACTGTTAACGCTATGCAAACTACAATAATGTCAGTAGAGCTTAGATCCGGGGATAATGGATGGTGACAATATGCGGGAAAAGCTCCAGGCCGCGAGAAGATCAATGGGCTACACCCAGAAGCAAATGGCGAAAATGCTCGGCTACAAGTCGAAAAGCCAGTATAGCATGATCGAAAATGGTCAACGCGGCGTTTCGGTAGAACATGCGATTAAGATAGCCAGCATACTCCAAAAACCCGTGGAGGAGCTTTTTAATGCCGCCGCAGTTCACAATTTGTTAACCACCAGTAGCGCCGGTCTGCAAAGGGCCGCCACCGGACAGGCCAGCAATCCGTCCAGTAACCAGGGAAAGAGGCCTGCGGCGATGGCCCCCGCAGAACCGGGCCAAAGACTCCGGACCTCACCGGCGGAAGCTTTTGCGTCACTTAAAGGTGGGCACCAGGAACCTGCCGGAGCCACCGCCGGACCGGAAAGGAAGCCGGACAGACTGGAAAATAATCACGTGGAATGGCAAAAAATAAGGCTCGCCGATTTCCTGGACCTGACGGTGCTGCAGCAGGTCATCGACCACCTGGCGAAAAGCCTCGGGCTGGCGTACTTGATCACCGACGCGACGGGGGATCCCGTGACCGGGATCAGTAACCCCAGCCGCTTTTGCAACCTAATCAACCTCAATACCGAGGGACAAAGGCGGTGCACCATTACCCGGGTCCGGAACACGCTGTCGGTTCTGGGGACATCACAGCATAAGCACTGCTCATGCCATACCGGACTGGTGCATATCGCCGTACCCATTACCGTGCACGGACTGCCGGTGGGAGCGCTCCTGGGCGGGAACATCGCCATCGCGCCGCCGCAAAAAGAAGATGTCCGCCGCCTGGCCGGGGAACTGGGGCTGGACCCAGACGAACTGTGGACTGCCGCCGCAGAAGTACCCGTCTGGTCCCGGGAGCAACTGAACGAAACAATAAGGTTATTTTCATCCGTATCAAATATAATCTCACAACTATTTTACGATCGCTACCAACTTCAACAAATAATCGCCATGAACAGGCGGATTGCCTCATCCCTCGACATTGAAACGATAAGCCGGCAGACGGTAAATGCCGTAGCGGAGATACTTCGGACCAGATACTGCATCCTGAGGCTCCTGGACGAAGAAAGGCAGGAACTGGTGATCAGGGCCGCCCAGGGCCTGCCGGAAGATATTTGTACCATGGCCACCGCCGTACCGGTGGCAGACACAGTAATTGAGCGCCTGCTGCAGGGCGGGGAACCGCTGGCCGTGCCGGACATCCGCGAGAACCACGAGTTTCGCCGTTTTATTTACCTCGATGAAGACACGCGGGCGGCCCTGGTGGTGCCGCTGACCGTGCACGGCAGGACAATCGGAACACTGGCGGCCTATTTGAGCAAGCCACATATATTTACCCAGTGGGAAATAGAGATCGTCTCCACCATCGCCAGGCAGGCGGCCAGAGCCGTCGAAAACGCCTGGCTCGACGAAAACCTGCGGGGATACTACCTGACCACCATCCGCGCCATAGCCGCGGCCGTGGATGCAAAGGACATATACACCAGGGGCCAATTCCCTACAGAGTGTAATTGCAGCGGTGCGCCATCATCACGAAAATTTCGGCGGAGGCGGCTATCCCGACGGGCTCAAAGGGGGCGAGATCTGCCTGGGTGCCCGGATTATCCGCGTAGCAGACGCCTTTGACGCCATGACCTCGGACAGGTCCTACCGGCTGAATCTGCCGGCAGAAAAGGCGGTAGCGGAGCTGTGAAGGAATGCAGGCATCCAATTCGACCATAAAGTGGTGCATGTGTTTTTAGAAGTGCTGCAGTTTACTAAAATTAATCAGCGGAGGTTGTCATGTCTTTTTTAAAGAACACATACATCCTTCAATTCTTCGGCATACTGGTGATTGTCCTGTTTTTCTCCAGTGTTGTCATATATCAGGTATTAAAAATTAACCGGGGTTTGGAGCGGATGCCGCCACAATTTGAAAAAGTGATTTTCATTGCCGATCTGAAACGGGATATCATGCTCCAGTCCTCCAGCATGAGAGATTATATTATATACGGGGATGAGCGGTTTTTAAAAGATTTCAGGGAACTCGCTGCAAAAAATTCAGAAAAGGAGCAGGAGTTGATAAATGTTATCAGGGAACAACGCAGGCCGCTGGCGATGGAAATAAAGAACTTGAACGACCGCTATACGGCACTGTGTGAAAACGAACTGGTTCCGCTGGTGAAAAAGGACCTCTCTGTCCAGGCGATGAATGTGACCAGCCGGGGGGAGATCCTGGAAGTATATGATTCGTTAATTAAAAAATAGAAGAAATACAGGAAATGCGGCAGAACGACACCTGTATAGCCATCCAGAGTACCCTGGACGAATGCCGGAGCGCCGCCTTATCGTCAATTTTGTTCATGGGGCTGGCACTTGTTTCCGGCTTTATCTTAAGCATTTATTACGGCAATAAAATTATACGGGAAAATACGTTGTTCAGGCTGATCCTGTTGACCACCAGGAATGCCGTGGTAACCACAGACTCCAGGGGGGTGATCACCTATTTCAACCGGGTGGCGGAGAACCTGTTCGATATTCCCAGGAGGGAAGTCCTGGGCAAACACTTCGACTCCGTTTTTACGGGAAAAAAAGAAAAGGGTCAGATCCCCCTTGCCTTTTCCCTGGAAAGTTACATGCACTCACAGATTTGTGCCTGTTCCAATGAGGGGTGTTATACCAACGGCGAGGGCCGGCATTATGTTCTGAGTATTGACTGCCTGCCTTTGAGTCCGGCGGGAGCCGGCCACAGGGCTACTTGTTTGTTGCAAGGGACGTGACTGAAAGCAAGGTGATGGAAGAGGAGTTGAAAGGAATGGCCCAGCGGGACAGTCTGACCCGCCTCTACAACCATTCCTATTTAAAACAGAGGCTGGGGGCCGAGTTGGAAAAGGCAAGAAATAACAATTCCAGTCTTTCTTTCATGTTGCTGGACTTCGACAACTTCAAGTATTATAACGACACCTTCGGCCACCCGGCCGGGGATGAGCTTTTAAAGGTTTTCGGCAGGATGCTGGAAGCAAAACTGAGGCAAAACGACATCATCGGGCGTTACGGGGGAGACGAGTTCGGTATTATCTTAACCGATACCGATGAGGAAAAAGCTCTGGAAATCGGTGAAAGGATCAGGAAGGCAACTTTAGAGCTCGCTTTTCCCAACAAAGAATACATGCCGGTAAAGGCCTTGACCATATCCGTGGGTATCGCCAGCTTCCCCAAAGACGGGAGTGATGCTGCCGAACTGATCAGGACGGCGGATGAGGCTTTATACAATGCCAAGCGCAACCGGAAAAATAAAGTGAAGCTTTATTTCTCGGCCTTTAAAGGGCTGGAAAAGGAGCTGGGTTCGGAATCAAGCATTCTTGCTACGGTCAGGACCCTCATTTCCATTATCAACGCCAAGGACCGGTACACTTACGGGCACTCGGAAAAGGTGATGGAGTACAGCGAGATGATCGCCGGTAAAATGGGCATAAAGGGACAGGACTTGCTGGATCTGAAGCTGGCGGCTTTACTGCACGATATTGGAAAGATAGATATCGACCCCGAAGTCCTGAACAAAAAGGACCCCTTGACCCGGGAAGAGTGGGAATTAATGAAGGAACACCCCGAAAGGGGAGCCAGGCTGTTGATGGAATGCAAGATCTTGAAACAGGCCGGTGTTATAACTTTATATCATCATGAGCGTTATGACGGAAAGGGCTATCCCCATGGCCTGGCCGGGGAAGATATCCCTCTTGGTTCCAGGATCATAGCCGTGGCGGACAGTTTTGACGCAATGACTACTAAAAGAAGCTATAAGAAGGCCAAAGATATGAATGAGGCTATCCTCGAGCTAAAAAAGGGAGCCGGCGAACAGTTCGATCCAAAGATAGTTGAGATTTTTATACAGATTTTAGATTTTTATGCGGATTTTAATTGAGAATATGTTTGTCCACTTCAGCCAGAAACCAGGCAGTCATTTTGTATAAGTACACTTGCCCCAATTGTGGCAGATCATGCTGGTCTTCATCCGAGCCGGAACTACTCAATGAGCAGGCCTGCTGCCCGTACTATGAATCAAGCCGGGACGGTTCTGACTTGAATTTGTTTTTGGGGATAATCCGAAGACTAAAAAAGGAACCCCTGAATTCAAGGAATAATCTATTGAATTTTTGACTGAGTCAGTAACATTTACTCCTCTTTTGATTAAGTAGGCATAAGTCTTGGTTATAGTTTCGATAGTATCCCCAATTAGATCTGCAACGCAGGCTAATGAGAACCCCTCTTCAAGAAGAATACTAACCACCGTATGTCTTAAATCGTGAACGCGCATATGAGGCAGCCCTGCCTTTTTAAGAATCCTATTCAACGAATTCCTTACTGCGTTTGCTCGGAGAGGCCTTTGATTCTCATTAAAAATTAACACGTCATTTAGCTTTATGGGTGATATCTTTGACCTTTCTTGAGCTCTTTTCATTGTCTTAAGAGTCACAATGACCTCTGCATCAGGTTCGATGGTGCGAAGACTGTTCATAGTTTTGGGTTCGTCTTTCAACTTCCGGGATCTAATATTTACTGCCCTCTGAATGGTGATTGTTCCTTAGCAACTGTGAGGGTTATCTTTACAAAAGAATTAAAGCGAAAAGCGTCTGCCCCGGCAGACGCTTTTCTATGATCCGGTTGATTTAACAACCGGCCATGAATTATTATTTTTACAGAATTACACACCCCGGGCCACATATTCCGTGTGCAGGAGTTTATGAGCCTTATCGCTTAAGGGTTGGCCCAGGTATTCCTGGTAGAGTTTCTGGACTTCCTGGTTTTCGTAACTTAAACGCTTGGGAGCGTTGGAGTCGAGTTTGTACAGGCTGTTGGCGCGGGCACTTCTGGTATTGTCGGTGGTTTTTGGCTGGCCGCCGCCCCCTACGCAACCGCCGGGGCAGGCCATGAATTCAATAAAATGCCAGGAGGCATTGCCACCTTTGACAAGATCGAGAACTTTCCTGCCATTGCCCAGGCCCTGGCAGACCGCTACGTTGAGTTTGCCAAACCCGGGGATATCCACCGAAGATTCCTTGATGCCGGTCAGCCCCCTGACGTCCGTAAAGTTCAGCAGTTGATCCGGCGGTGTTTGATTGGTCAGTAAGTAATAAGCGGTACGAACGGCAGCTTCCATGACGCCGCCGCTGGAACCAAAGATGACACCGGCCCCGGTTTTTTCACCCAGGACGGAGTCATAGGCTGTGTCCCCTAATTTGGTAAAATCAATATTCTTCTGCTTAATCATGCGGGCCAACTCCCGGGTGGTAAGAACAGCATTCATGTCCGTCATGCCGGAATCATTCATTTCGGGACGCTGGCACTCAAATTTCTTGGCGGTGCAGGGCATGATGGAAACGGTAAAAATTTTAGACGGGTCGATACCCTTTTTCTGGGCATAATAGGTTTTTACAACCGCCCCCAGCATTTGCTGGGGAGACTTGCAGGTGGACATGTTGGGCAAAAGCTCAGGATAAAAATGTTCGCAGAATTTAACCCAGCCCGGGCTGCAGGAAGTAAACTGGGGCACAGGCTTGTTTATTTCACCCTTCAAACGTTTCACAAGCTCGGTGGCTTCTTCCATTATGGTCAAATCGGCTGCAAAACTGGTATCAAACACTGCGTCGAATCCCAATTTCTTTAGGGCGGTCACTTGTTTTCCCTCAACGATGGTCCCTGCCTTCAGGCCGAACTCTTCCCCCAATGAAACCCGGCTGGCCGGGGAGGTCTGTACTACCACATGCATTTCGCTGTCATTTAAGGCCTGCCACACCTTGCTGATGTCATCCCGCTCAGTAATGGCTCCCTTGGGGCATGTCAGGGCACACTGGCCGCAATTGACACAAATGATTTTACCACCGCTGCTGTCATAATAGCCTAATACGGTTTGTACATCTTTACATGCGCCTACACATTTGCCGCATTTAACGCACCGGCTCTCATGCCAGACGATAGAGGGATTGTCACTGGCAATGGGGACAACCTTGAATGATCCCCAGGCAAAGCGGGGCTGGTAATTGATAACCCCCATGGTAAGACCGGTGATACCGACCTTTCCTACAATTTCAAGGAACTTGCGTCTGGAGATGTCTTTCTTGAGAAAATTAGAAAAATTATCCATATCAGCCATCCACTCTCCCAACAATGATAATGATAATTGTTATCATAGCCAATTGCTGGGCATTTGTCAACTAAATAGAAAAAACAGGACCCCTGTCCCATTAAAACTAGTACAAGACCAATAATTTTTTTGAGTCTGCTGAATTCGATGAAAGAACGCTACATAATTTGAACTCATCCCAGGAAGATTATATTTAGTCCCTTTAAGTTTAATCTTCACGGAGGAAAAAATGAAAATTAAAGCGGAGAAGCAAAGAGCCTTTAACACAAGCACAATGACGTCCGGCGGTAATTATGATGTTGAAGCTGCGCAGGAACTAACCGTAACCGGACAAACAAAGGCCGGCAAACAAAAGAAAACGAAGTAGCAGGAACACCTTAGGAGCAATTCAAAAAAACTAAACGGGGGGATAAGGATGGCCAAGAAGGAGAAGGATCAGGGGCTGTTAGAAGGTGCGGCGAAAGGAGCCGGCGACTTTTTGGAAGAAGTGGGTACTGAACTGGGTTTAATCGAACAGCCCAAGGTAAGGAAAGAAAAAAACAAGAAAATAAGACAATAAGGCCAGAAAACTCTGGCCTTACTCTCTAGGTAGAAACCCAATGGGCTTCCTTTGTTTTTTGGAAGGTGCCAAACGCGCTAAAATATAGACTTCCTGTTGTTCGGCCTGGTTAAAATACATGCTGACAAACAGGTATCCTTCCGCCAGCAGCCTGTTGGCCTCCTCGATTCCATTGACCCTCGTTAATTCGGTGACAGTTTCGCCGCCCCCTACGGAAATGCCGGCCAGACTGCCGGAACTGCAAGTGGTGCAACTCAAAGCAAACCCTCCCTTTAGATTTCTTCTTAGTCTTGTTTTAAGACAAGTTTTGAGAAATAGTTTTAACCCTATTATACCAACTTTTGCCTGGGAAAGCATATACAACTGAAAATTTGCCAATACTAACAGATGGATGTGTTTTAAAAAGGAGGGATCGTATGCCTGTTCGGGTGGGGATACCGAGGGCGTTGCTTTATTATTATTACTTTCCCCTGTGGAAAGAATTTTTGGAACGGCTGGGAGCCGAGGTGGTTGTTTCCGACCGCACCACCAAGGGCATCTTGACCCGGGGTGTGCAGCATTGTGTGGATGAAGCCTGCCTGCCGGTTAAATTAGCCTTCGGGCATGTGCAAAATCTGGTGGACAAGAGAGTGGATTTCATCTTTTTACCCCGTATGGTCAGCGTGGCCCACAGGGAATATATCTGTCCAAAATTTCTGGGTTTTCCGGATATGGTGAGACAAAATATCATCGGGTTACCGACGGTGCTTGATACTGCCATCAATCAAAGGAAAAAGCAAAGGGATATCCATCAGTTTACCCGGCAGGTCGGTGCGGCTCTGGGGAAAGGTCCCATTCGGTCCTGGCTGGCGTTTCAAAGGGCCTGGGAGACCCACCAAAAGTACATGGGGCTGCTGGAGCAGGGGCTGCTGCCCGAGGAGGCCATGTCTGTCCTGGCAGGGAAAGAGCCAAAACAAACAGCGGACAATACCGACCTGACGGTGGCGGTCATCGGTCACCCCTATAACATTTACGATCCCTTTATCAGCATGAACCTGATTAACCGGCTGCGAAAATCCGGGGCCAGGGTGCTGACGGCGGACAACCTGACGGAGCAGATGGTGAACCAGGGGGTTAAGAGGCTGCCCAAAAAGCTTTTCTGGACCCTGTCCCGGCGCATGACCGGCGGCGCCTTTAACTACCATGACCAGGGGAAGGTGGACGGCATCATCCATGTGGCGGCCTTTGCCTGCGGACCGGATTCCATGACCGGAGAGTTGATTGAGAGATTTATCCGCCGGGAAGGAAAGGTGCCCTTTATGAACATCAACCTGGATGAACATACCGGGGAAGCGGGGATCGTCACCCGTCTGGAAGCCTTTTTGGACATGGTGCGCTGGAGGAGGACAGCCGTATGAAGGTAACCTTCCCACACATGGGCTACATGTATGTGTCCCTGAAGGGGATGCTGGAATACCTGGATATCGAGGTTGTGGTGCCGCCGCCCTGCAGTAAGAGGACACTGAATTTGGGGGTGAAGCATTCCCCTGAATTTGCCTGTCTGCCCCTGAAGTTAAATATCGGCAATTTTATCGAGGCCCGGGAACTGGGGGCCGACACCATCATGATGGCCGGGGGCTGCGGCCCCTGCCGCTTTGGATATTATGCCTATGTGGAGAATGAAATATTAAAAGATTTAAACATTCATTACAATCTGGTGGTATTGGAGCCCCCGGAAAAACATATCGGGGAACTGCTGGGACGCATCCGGAAAATCACCGGCAACCGTCCCTGGATCAAGGTGATCAAAGCCCTGCGCTTTGGTTATTTGAAGGCCAGGGCGGTGGACGAAGTGGAACAGATGTCCTTTCAAATACGACCCAGGGAACTGGTCCGTGGAGCCACCGACAGGGCCTTGCAGAAAGCGGTGGAAGAAATTGACCGATCAAAAAACCCGGAGGAAATTCCCCCTGCCCTGGGCCGGGCCAGGGAAATCATGGAGGCCGTTCCGGCAGATATGTCCCGGCCGGTCCTCAAGGTTGCCCTGGTCGGCGAAATTTACACCCTGCTGGAGCCCTTCTCCAATGTAAATATTGAACGTCACCTGGGATACCTGGGCGTTGAGGTGGACCGCTCCATGATGCTCAGCCAGTGGATTAACGACCACCTGTTTATGGGTCTGGTGCAAAACGTGGTTAGCAGCGAAAGGTTTAAAAAAGTGGCCTCGCCCTATTTGTGTCATTTTGTGGGAGGGCATGGTGAGGAAACCGTAGGTGCTGCCGTATGGTATGCCCGGCAGGGATTTGACGGGGCCATTCAGGTGCTGCCCTTTACCTGCATGCCGGAAATCGTGGCCCAGAGTATTTTACCCAGGGTCAGTGAAGATACCGGGCTGCCGGTGATGACTTTGATTATGGACGAACATTCCGGGGAAGCCGGCATGATCACCAGGCTGGAGGCCTTTATTGATTTGCTGCACAGAAGGAAAGAACAAAAGGAGGCTTTAACTTCCTAGTGAAAGGTTACCTTGGCATTGATGTGGGTTCTGTAAGTACCAATATTGTCTTTATGGATGAAGAGAATAACGTTTTTGAAAGCTTATACCTGCGCACCAACGGTCAACCGGTGGCAGCGGTGCAGCGGGGCTTGAAGCAGATCAGTGAAAAACTGCCTGCCATACGGTGGTAAGGGGGGTGGGGACCACCGGCAGCGGCCGGCAGCTGACAGGCATCGTCGTGGGGGCGGATGCGGTAAAGAATGAAATTACCGCCCATGCAGTGGCGGCCTCCCACCTGGTGCCGGGTGTGCAGACGGTTCTGGAAATCGGGGGGCAGGACAGCAAGATTATCGTCCTGCGCAACGGCGTGGTGACGGATTTTGCCATGAATACCGTCTGTGCGGCGGGAACGGGAAGTTTTCTCGACCAGCAGGCCAGCCGGCTGAATATTGCCATTGAAGAATTCGGAGACATTGCTTTAAGGGGCAAAACACCGGTGCGGATCGCCGGGCGCTGTGCGGTTTTTGCGGAATCCGATATGATCCATAAACAGCAAATGGGCTTTAACCTGGACGATATTCTGGCCGGGTTGTGCGAAGCCCTGGTACGAAACTACCTGAATAACGTGGGGAAAGGGAAAGAAATTCTCGGTCCGGTGGTGTTCCAGGGCGGCGTAGCCGCCAATGCCGGCATGCGGAGAGCCTTTGAAAGGGCCATCGGCATGGAGGTCCATATCCCCAAATACTTCAACGTGATGGGAGCCGTGGGGGCAGCCATTTTGGCCAGGGAAGCTGTGTCCAGGGGTATGCCCACCCGGTTCAAAGGCTTTGGCGTGGCCGATATGGAATACAAGGCCGGCAGCTTTGAATGCGACGGCTGCCCCAACCTGTGTGAAGTGATCGAAATGGCCGAGGCAGGCCGGGTCATCGCCCGCTGGGGTGACCGCTGCGGCAAATGGGCCAACGCCCTGACCGCCGGGGAAGCGGCCGGCAGCTGCAGTTAAATTTCATAATAAATACAAATGCCCGTTGAACAGAACGGGCATTTCATCGTCTTGGGTGGACCATTTTTTACTTGGACTCCGGTGGTACCGGGTACATTCCCGGTTGCGGATAGGGCATTTGGATAATTTGCTGGTGTAAGCCGGCTACAACATTGGGAGCAAGATTAATATTCAAGCAATTGGCAACGTTTATCAAAAAAAACCGGGTGTTCACTACTTAGTTTTACCCAAAGATATACTTCCCGCAGGCCGCACTCCAGACTGGTTAAATAGGTGTAGCAATACATAAATCCCTCCTAAATTTATATGATGCTACATAATATGGAAGGAACTGTATTTTTGTGCATTTGGAGGAAGAAAAGGGCAGGCGTCGAAAAGTGTTAAGTGTGTTTATTCTATTAATAGGGGAGAATTTGCTGATGGACAATGAAATAAATCTGTACCGGCAAATTGCCGGGGAGCTGGCAGTCAAAGAAAGACAGGTGGAACAGACCGCCAAACTGCTGGACGACGGAAACACCATCCCCTTCATTGCCCGCTACCGGAAAGAGATGACCGGCGAGCTGGATGAGGTGCAAATCAGAAAGATATCCGAGAGACTGACTTCCCTGCGCAATCTGGTGAAGCGCAAGGAGGAAGTGATTCATTCCATTGAAGAGCAGGGCAAGTTAACAGAGGAACTGAAGGAGAAGATCCTGGCAGCGGAGACCGTTACAGCGGTGGAAGACCTGTACCGGCCCTACCGGCCCAAAAGAAAAACCCGTGCCAGCGTGGCCCGGGAGCGGGGATTGGCACCGCTGGCCCAGTGGTTGTTTGAGGCCCCGGCCGGCGCAAACCCGCTGCAGGAAGCTGCCCGTTTTATCAATCCGGAAGCGGGTGTTGCCACCGGCGAGGATGCACTGCAGGGAGCCATGGACATCATCGCGGAAATGGTTTCTGACGACCCGGAAACCCGGGGCTGGGTGCGGGAGTTTACCTTCCAGCGGGGTGAACTGGTCTGCGAGGTAAAAAACCAGGAAGCGGACCAGCGGGGCGTTTACCGCATGTACTACCAGCACCGGGAGCCGGTAAAGCTGGCGCCACCCCACCGGATACTGGCTATCAACCGGGGTGAGAAGGAAGAAATTCTAAAGGTAAAAATAGAAGCCCCCGAGCAACCCATTTTAGATAGAATGAACCGCCGATGGATGCCCGCCCAATCCGGCGCAGCGGACATTTTGCAGGGGGCGGTGCAGGACGGTTACCGGCGATTGCTGGCCCCAGCGGTGGAGCGTGACATCCGCAGCCAGCTCACCGAGGTGGCAGAGGAACAGGCCATCCATGTATTCTCCAAAAACCTGAGGCAGCTGCTTTTACAACCGCCGGTCAAGGGTAAAAACGTCCTGGGCATAGACCCTGCCTACCGTACCGGCTGCAAGTGGGCAGTGGTTGACGCCACCGGCAAACTGCTGGAAGTCGGCGTGGTATATCCCACGCCGCCCCAAAATAAAGTGGAAGAGGCCAGACAGGAAATCAACCGCCTGGTCAACCAATACAAGACTACAATCATTGCCATTGGCAACGGGACGGCTTCCAGGGAAACCGAGCAGTTTGTGGCGGCGCTGATCCAGGATCAAGGCTGGCGGGAGGTCCGGTATATTATTGTCAATGAGGCCGGCGCCAGTGTCTATTCAGCGTCGGAACTGGCCGCCAGTGAATTCCCCGGGCTGGATGTGGCCCAGCGCAGTGCTGCATCCATCGCCAGAAGACTGCAGGACCCCCTGGCGGAATTGGTTAAAATTGAACCCCGGTCCATCGGGGTGGGTCAATACCAGCACGATGTCGCTCCCAAAAGACTGGAAGAAAGCCTTAAGGGAGTGGTTGAATCGGCGGTGAACCTGGTGGGCGTGGACTTAAATACCGCCTCCACCTCCCTTTTATCCTATGTGTCCGGCATTAATGCCGCGGTGGCCAAAAACATCGTGCAATACCGGGAGGAAAACGGTAAGTTTGCCGAGCGGATCCAACTGAAAAAGGTGCCCAGACTGGGGCCCAAGGCCTTTGAACAAAGTGTCGGGTTCTTACGCATCCTGGACGGCCATAATTCCCTGGACAAAACCGGCATTCACCCGGAGTCTTACCCGGTGGTGAAAAAGCTGTTAAAGGAAATCGGCTCTGCCGAGTCCGACATTGGCAGTGAAGAAATGAAAACCAAACTAAAACAGGTGAACCTGGAAGAAATGGCTGCCCGGTTGGAGACCGGCGTGCCAACCCTGCGGGACATTGTGGACGGTCTGCTGCGTCCCGGCAGAGACCCGCGGGAAGATTTACCGGGACCCCTGTTCCGCAGTGATATCCTGAAAATCGAAGATTTGCAGCCCGGTATGGAATTGAAGGGAACTGTGCGAAACGTTGTAGACTTTGGAGTTTTTGTGGACGTTGGCCTGAAAAATGACGGGCTGGTGCACCGTTCGGAACTCAGTGACCGCCGTTTCCGGCACCCGCTGGACATCGTTTCGGTGGGGGATGTGGTCCTTGTAAGGGTCCTTGCGGTGGACATTGAACGAGGCAGGGTATCCCTAACCATGAAAGAGAAAAATTAAAAACCGTCCTTTGCCATATCCTCAATAATAGAACCAAATTTTGTCTCTACTATCTGTAAATATATTTAATTATCAGCGAAAAACGTGTATAATATAATCGTTAACTTGGTTCAATTTGCCTTCAAAAAGAAGGGTAGGTCGTGGCGATGGTGGCGGACCGAAAAGAATTGTTATGGAGAATTGAAAGGGCCATGCTCTCCATGCAGGCCCTGGGTTATAGCGCGGAACAAATCGAAAAGGTGCTTCTGGATGTTTTCCATCATCAACCCCAGGGGATTTATACCAACCAACAGTTGTTGCCACTGGTACAGGATTTGGAAAAAAGGGTGCACCAGGCAAAACGGTGGATACTCTATTTAAACAGTGGCAGCTGTGGCTTCAATCCGGTTTCAAGCCATAAGTAGACGCCTTCCTGCATGAATTAGGAAGGCGTTTTTCAACCTATAGTGATTTGTTTAAGAAAATATTAAAAACATTTAACAAAACGACCATACAAATTTAATCTTCTATCTCTAAAATAACTTTTACTTATGTTGTTATCACGGAGCTGGGTGACCGGTACATTTTTTTAAAGAGGTTCTGTGCCAGTAATTACCGGTTGAAGTATTTATTTTTATCCTATATAATTAGTAGCCTAGCCAGTATAATTTGGGAGGGGTGTTCTTCATGTCCGATAACAGGGTTCACGATTATGTGTTGTCTCCCGAAGAACTAAAAGAGGTCTGGGCGAAGTACGGTAAACCGGGTGAAATTGCTCCAGGTACCAAGGCTACTAAAAAGCGTAATCATAGAAGAAACCAGGAAAACATTGAAGAGACCGAGAAGTCCAGCTAACAGTTCCTTGCTGCCTTACATGAGGCGGCAGGGAACTTTTAGCTTGGGGGACAAGTATACAGCATTATCGCCGCCGGTAACTTGACCCTGTTTTTTGCCCATGCTATAATTTACACAATTTAAATGCCTCATCTTAGTGATTTTTCTTAAAAGATGTATGGCGGCCCAAGAAATCCTTGCGGCCGTTCAATTTTATGCAACCAATTCCATAATAAGGTACATGGAGTTTAGTGACAGTATTCACCTTGGTTGGCGTATTATAGTTTGGGAGGAGAAATAAATGAGACTACAGGGTACCATGCGCGTTAACGATAAGAATCATCTGGAAATCGGTGGTTGTGATACGGTTGATCTGGTCAGGGAATTTGGCACACCCCTTTATGTGATTGACGAAACCATGTTCCGGCAAAACTGCCGGGCCTACTACCGGGCTTTTACCGAAGAACATGGAGTGGAAGTGATTTATGCCAGCAAGACGTTAAGCAACCTGGCCATTTGCACCATTGTCCAACAGGAGGGACTGGGCCTGGATGTAGTATCCGGGGGCGAATTATACACGGCAGCCAAAGCCCGTTTTCCCATGGAATGCATCTATTTCCACGGTAACAACAAGTCACCGGAGGAACTGCGTTTAGCTTTGGAGTATAAAGTGGGCCGTATTATGGTGGATAATCTGTACGAATTGGAACTGCTGAATGCTATAGCCGGAGAGTTGGGGGCACAGGCAAAAATTATGCTTCGCCTGAGTCCCGGCGTGGAAGCCCATACCCACGAATACATCAAAACAGGCCAAATTGATTCCAAGTTCGGTCTTGCCATTGAAAACGGCATGGCCATGTCCGGTGTAAAACGTGCCCTGGAACTGCCAAATATTGTGCTGAAGGGATTTCACTGTCATATCGGTTCCCAAATCTTTGAACTGCAGTCCTATGCCCATGCTGCGGAGGTCATGATGACTTTTGTTAACGTTGTTTACCGGGAGACCGGCTATGCGGCTGAGGAATTAAACCTTGGCGGGGGATTGGGCATCTACTACTGCCAGGGGGACCAGCCCCGCCCGGTTAAGGAATACGCGGATATCATGATTGGCGCTGTCAAGGCCAAAGCCGCAGAATTTGATTTACCCGTGCCGAAGGTTATCGTAGAGCCGGGCAGGTCCATTTCCGGTCCCGCCGGCTCCACCCTCTATACCGTGGGAGCCATTAAGGATATTCCCGGTATCCGCAAGTATGTTTCGGTGGACGGCGGCATGGGAGATAACCCCCGCCCGGCCCTTTACCAGTCCAAATACGAAGCCTGCGTGGCCAACCGGATGAACGAAGAGCCGGCTGAAAAGGTATCTATTGCCGGCAAGTGCTGCGAGTCCGGCGATATGTTAATTTGGGATATCGAGCTGCCCCAATTGCAACCCGGAGACATTCTGGCCGTGTCCAGCACAGGGGCCTATAATTACTCCATGTCCATGAATTACAACAGACTGCCCCGTCCTGCCATGGTGCTGGTGAACAACGGCAGGGCCGATTTAATCGTCCGGCGGGAGGACTATGCAGACTTAATTCGCAATGACGTGACACCTGAGCGTTTGTGCAGTACAGTCGTAAAACTGGCTTCTTCTCGGTAAGGAATAGCACCTGGCATGGGTGCTTTTTCCTTTACTGCAACAAGAAAGCGGAGGGCTTGCACCTTTTTGTGCAAGCCCGGCTTTTCTAATTTTATTTACGTATGTTATAATGGAATGTATTTACATAATGAAAACCTTTTTTCTTCAGGGGGTGTACTGGTTGGAGATTATCACCACTCACGTCAACACAGACCTGGACGGCCTGGCTCCATGGTCGCAGCTCAAAAACTTTATCCGGGAGCGGAACTGATTTTCCCCGGGAAATTATCCCGTAACGTTGAAGAATTTCTCGCCCTGCACAAGGACACCCTCAAGAATGTGCGCAACATTAAGGACATTAATATTGACAAAGTGAAACGCCTCGTCATGGTGGACACCAAAAGTCCGGGGCGGGTTTCCAAACTGAAGGAGTTGTTTGGCCGACCCCAGGTGGAGGTGCACATCTACGATCATCATCCCGGGCTGAGGGAGATGTTTGCGGCAAGGTAGAGGTTGTAGAGCCTGTGGGGGCTGCCACAACGCTTCTGATTGAGCGGGTCCGGGCCAAGGGGTTGGAGATTACGCCGCTGGAAGCAACCATTATGATGCTGGGCATTTATGAAGATACCGGCTGCCTGGTTTTTACCAATACCACGCCCAGGGATATCCGGGCGGCTGCCTTTTTGCTGGAACAGGGCGCCAACCTGGCCGTCGTGGCGGACTTCCTGGGCCGCCCGCTGACCCAGGATCAAAAGGCGCTGTTGAAAAAACTGCTGGTCACCGCTGAACACCATCAAATCAACGGCACCAAGGTCCTAATTGCCCGCGGCAATGTGGATGAATTTGTGGGCGGGCTGGCTTTGCTGACCCATAAACTGTCCGAAATTGAGCGGACGGATGCCGTTTTCGCGGTGGTGGAAATGGAGGACCGGGTCCACCTGGTGGGACGCTGCGCCCTGAAAGAAGTCAACTGCAAGGAAATTATGGAGCAATTCGGCGGGGGAGGACACCCGGCAGCCGCTTCTGCCACCATCAAGGGCCAAACTGTTGATGAAGTGGCGGACCGCCTGCTGGAGCTGATTAATGAAATGGTCCGGCCTCCCCTCACCGTGCAGGACATTATGTCCAGTCCCGTCAAAATGGTCTTTCCCGAGACAACCATCGAGGAAGCGGGCAAAATTATGCTGCGGTACGGGCATACCGGTTTGCCGGTGATCAAGGACGGCAAGCTGGTGGGCGTAATTTCCCGGCGGGATGTGGAAAAAGCCACGCACCACGGCCTGGGCCATGCCCCGGTGAAGGGGTACATGACCGCCAGCGTGATTACTGTACACAAAGATATGAATATTAACGATGTGCAGGACTTAATGATTGAAAGGGACATCGGCAGGCTGCCGGTGGTGGAGGGAGACATGGTGATCGGCATTGTTTCCCGTACCGATGTGCTGCAGACCCTGCACGAAGGATTTAAGGGACGTTATTCCACCACCTATACCGATAAGGCCACCACCAAAACCGCCAACATCAGGCCGGATATGCAGCGGGTGCTGCCCGGTCGCATCATGAATATCCTAATTAGGGCCGGCGAAGTGGCAGAAAGGATGGACTATCAAGTCTATGCCGTGGGTGGTCTGGTGCGGGATGTGCTGCTCAAGGTCGAGAACCTGGATGTGGACCTGGTGGTGGAAGGCAACGGCATCGAAATGGCCAACGAGCTGGCGAAAGAGATCGGCGGGCGGGTGCGCCCCCATGAGAAATTCGGTACGGCGGAAATTATTTTCCCGGACGGTTACTGGGTGGATGTGGTGACCGCCAGGGTCGAATATTATGAATACCCCGCTGCCCTGCCCCAGGTGGAGCAGTCCTCCCTCAAACACGATCTTTATCGCCGGGACTTTACCATCAATGCCATGGCAGTGGCCCTGAACCCCGAACGGTTCGGGGAACTGGTGGATTATTTTAACGGCAGGGAAGACTTGCAAATCGGGGCCATCCGGGTATTGCACAATCTAAGTTTTATTGAGGACCCCACCCGCATCCTGAGAGCCATCCGTTTTGAACAACGGTATGACATGGCCGTTGAGCCCCAGACCCTCCGCCTGATTAAAGAGGCGGTCCGGGAAAAGGTGATCTCCCGCCTTACCACAGAGCGAATGTGGGGAGAACTGAAAAGCATTTTGGAAGAAGCGGACCCGGAGCATATGCTGGACCGCATGTCAGAGTTGGGAGTATGGGATTATCTTTTCCCGGAAATCACCTTCTGGGAAGTGCAATATGTGATCAGTGAAATCCCCCAGGCCCTAATGATTCTGCGCAACTGGGGATGGGCTGAACCCGCTGAAAAGTGGTTGCCCTATTTCCTGGGCATTTTACACCTGACCACCCAGGAAAAGGCCTATCAAATTTGCCAGCGATATAATTTGGGACGACGGCAGACCGACAAGGTCCTGGATACCATTGCTTACGGGCGGGTGGCCCTGAAGAGGTTGTCCGCCACCGAGGAAGTGCCTTTATCGGAGTTGACCAAAATCGTGCAGACCCTGCCCAGGGAAGCGTATCCCTTGTTCTTGACCTTGCTGGAAGACAAAAACGCCATCCGCCGTTTCCGGATGGTGATGGAATCAGTGCATAAAAATAAACCCACCGTAAATGGGAAAGATATACGGGAAATGGGTTATCAACCGGTCCCATGTACCGCGAGGCGCTGGATGCGGTATGGCGGGCCAGGCTGGACGGTCTGGTGCAGACCCGGGAAGAAGAACTGGAATATGTTCGTTCCTTTTTACAGCATCATAACGCACCAAAAATACAGCCCAAGCAGCCAAAGGGAAACGCTTCCCAGGGAAACCGGCCAAACCAGGCGAAAAAATCAAAGGGGACGAAGGCAAGTGTTTAGTGTACCATCCTTTGAAGAGTTAATTTTAAAACTGTTGTTAATCTTTTTTGCTTTGCCCCTACATGAGTATGCCCACGCGCTGGTTGCCTATAAATTAGGTGATAATACAGCCAAATATGAAGGCAGGCTTACGTTGAATCCCATTAAACATCTTGATCCTTTGGGTACGTTGTTAATTTTCTTCGGCCCCATCGGTTGGGCCAAGCCTGTGCCCGTGAATCCCTTCCATTTTGAGAACCGGAAGAGGGGCATGATGCTGGTCTCCCTGGCGGGACCCGGCGCCAATTTCCTGCTGGCGGTTGTAGGGGCGGTGCTTTTGGGGATTTTTCACGCGTCTGCTGATTTGCAATATATATTGTATTATTTTATGGTATTGAACGTTTGGTTAGCGGTGTTTAATTTGCTGCCGCTGCCGCCACTGGACGGTTCTAAAATTTTGGCAGGGATTTTACCGGGACGCCAGGAATGGCTGTATCAGCTGGAAAGATATGGTTTTCCGATTTTATTTCTTTTAATTTTTTTTGGTTTTTTGACCCCGATCCTGACATTCTTTGCAAGTCCGATTATCGAGCTGTTTGCTGTTCTGGCAGGTTTTATTGCCAGACTGCCACTATAAGTTAAAGGAGATATCGATATGGCTGTCAAAGGAACAATTTTAAGTGGGATGAGGCCCACCGGCCGACTGCATTTGGGCCACGAGAATTTATTAAGCAACTGGGCTCGCTTGCAGGATGAGTACAATTGTTTTTTCATGGTGGCCGACTGGCATGCCATTACGACCGGTTGGGAAGAGGCAAAGGAGATTGAGCAAAACACGTTGGACATGGTAGCGGACTGGTTGGCTACCGGTCTGGACCCCGATAGAAGCGCTATATTCCGTCAATCAAAAATTATGGAACATGCCGAATTGCATTTGATGTTTTCCATGGTCACCCCCCTGTCCTGGCTGGAACGGGTTCCCACCTACAAGGATCAAATTCAAAAACTGGGGGAAATGGGAAAAGACATCAACACCTACGGGTTCCTGGGTTATCCTTTGCTGCAGGCGGCGGATATCTTGATTTACAAGGCCACCGCTGTGCCGGTGGGAGAAGACCAACTGCCCCATGTTGAATTAACCCGTGAAGTGGCCCGGCGGTTTAATCACTTGTTTAAGCCGGTCTTTCCGGAACCGCAGGGCATCGTGAAAAAGGAAGTGGCTTCCTTACCCGGCATTGACGGGGCTAAAATGAGCAAGAGCTATCACAACTATATTTCCATCGGGGCCGACCCCGAAGAAATTAAGAAAAACGTCAACCTGATGGTTACCGACCCGGCCCGCATCCGCAAGACCGACCCGGGGAATCCGGAGGTGTGTGTGGTTCACAAGTTTCATCGCATCTACAACCCCGATCTGCTGGAAGGCATTGAAGTGGAATGCCGGGGTGGCCGCATCGGCTGCGTAGCCTGTAAGAAGCAGCTGGCCGGTTCCCTGGAGCTGCAGTCTGCAGCCGTACGTGAACGCCGGCAGGAGATCCTGAGCAAACGGGGCTATATCGAAGAAGTTTTAAGGGACGGCGAAGCAAAGGCCAGGGCCGTGGCCAGGAAAACCATGGAAGAGGTCAGGCAAGCGATTTTTGGCTAGCAGGTGATCATCGTTGTCTTACGAAGTCAAGCTCTCCGCCTTCGAGGGTCCCCTGGACCTGCTGCTGCACTTAATTGACAAAGACCAAATCAATATTTACGATATTCCCATTGCCCAAATCACATCCCAATACCTGGCTTATATCGAACAAATGCAGGGACTGGATATGGACGTGGCCAGTGAATTTTTAGTAATGGCAGCTACCCTGGTGTCCATAAAAGCCAGAATGCTGCTGCCCCGTTCCTCCGGGAAACAGGAAGCGGCGGAAGAGGGGCCGGACCCAAGGGAAGAATTGGTGCAAAGACTTTTGGAATACCGCAAGTTTAAGGAAGTGGCTTCCTACCTGAAGGACCGGGAGAAGCAGGCCGGCAAAGTTTATACCAGGAATAATTCCATTGAACTATATCAACATTTGTTTAAGCCCCAGGACCCCCTGGGTGGGATTACTATGGAAACGCTGCTGCAGTCCCTGCGGCAGGCCCTTCAACGGGCCGGAGCCGGTCTTTTCATTCCCGAGGAAATCACCCGGGAAGAAATTCAGGTTCCCGAGAAAATGCGCCAATTAATGGCCATGCTTCTCTTGTACCCGCAAGGAATGCCTTTCTCCAGGCTTTTCAATGAAAGAGGCGAGCGGACGGAAATCATTGTAACCTTTTTGGCTGTACTGGAACTGTTAAAATCCGGTCAAATCACGGCCATACAAACTGAGACCTTTGGTGAAATAACCATCTTGCGTCGAGCTCAGGATTTAACTGAGGAGGCTTAGGGTTGGCTGTATTATTTAGGGATCAAACAAAAGCGGCTTTGGAGGCATTGCTCTTTGTGGCCAGTGAGCCCCTTTCGGTGCAAGCCCTGGCCCGTATCGCAGAAGTGGATGTGGCAGATGCCCTGGAACTGCTCCGGGAACTGGCCGGGGATTATGAAGAAAGGCCCGGCGGGCTCAAGTTGGTTGAAGCGGCGGATACCTGGCAAATGTGTACCCGGCCTGAATATGCCCCTTATATCGAAAGGCTTTACAGGAGAAGCGGCACCGGCTTGTCCCGGGCGGCGGTGGAAACCCTGGCCATTATCGCTTACCGGCAGCCCATCACCAGAACGGAGTTAGAGCTCATCCGGGGAGTAAAAGTGGATTCACCCCTCAGCACATTGCTGGAGAGAAACTTGATCGAGGAGAAGGGCAGGCGGGAAGGACCCGGCCGGCCGGTTCTCTACGGCACCACCCTGGATTTCTTAAAATATTTTGGTTTAAAAAATTTATCCGATCTTCCCTCGTTGGAAGACTTTCTGGTGGAAAACATAGAGGATACAGAATCCTAAGGCGTCACGGGTGATCCTGCTCGGACGCCTTATTTTCTTTCGTTACTTTGGCCAGGGGGACGCCGCAGCCAGGGCAGGCGTATTCACCGGCCTCCCGGGGTATTTGTGTGGTGTGGCCGCATCGTTGGCACTTTACATGATAGACCGGCCGCATTGACCTGGCAGCCAGCACAAGCATACCTGCGGCCCCCAGGAGACCCAGTATCAGGATAACCAGGCCGATTGTCGATACCACCGATGGCACCTCCTGTCGTGGTTTTATGCAAAAATCATATCATAAAAACAGTTCTTATATACCGAAATACGCATATTTCTCCAAAAATTGCTAAAAATATTAATCAAAGTATATTTACTTTTAATTTTCATAATACCTTTTTGGAGGAATAACGATGCGAAAAATTCTATGGTTCTTCTGTCTTATTTTGCTTGTCATGATTCCGCTGGGTTGTGCTCCGGCGAGAAAACCCGAACCGAAACCGGAACCCAGGACCATTGTTGTGCCGGATGTTTCCCGGATCACCTTTGAAACCATTGATTATGACAAGGCCCCGGAGATTGTTCAAGCATTGGCCAGAACGCTGAAGGATAAGCATTTTGCCACCTGGACGTCGGTCAATGGCAGGAACTATGTCATTGTCAGTCAGAAAAACCTGCCGGTGGGCAGCGGCATACAAATTACAGAAATTGAACGCCGGGTGCCGGCCAATGACTTTGACTGGATCAATGTAAGACTGAAGTACCTGCCGGCCGTCCCTGATTTACCCACGGGCGAAAAACCCGATCTGGAGAAACCGGTTGTGGCAGCATTTACCATTGACAGACCTGTTAAAGCCCTGGGATTTGAGATTGAACGGGAGGCTCCCCAGGCCCGCACACCTGCCGCTCCCCCCGCGCCGCCGGCTCCTCCCCGGAGAGAGGACAACACCGCTGTGGAAAAGGGTTTAAAGTTGGATACTCCCAGACCCGGGGAACAGGTTAGAAGTCCCATGCAGGTATCAGGAACTGCCAGCGGGGTGGCAGGGACCATCAGAATACGTCTTAAAGATACCGGTGGATTAACCCTGGCCGAAAAGCCTGTACAAATGAACGGCAGCAAGTTTAGTACCACCATGAGCTTCAGCTCACCCCCGAATCCGGAAAAAGGTACCGTAGAAGCCTTTGTTACCGGTGACGGCGGTGTTGAGAAAGACACAGTATCCGTCCCGGTAACCCTTCTGCCCAACACCACCGGAGAACCGGAACCCATCGGAGCGCCCTGAGCGTAAAGGCAGTTGATTGCCTTTGGGGCATTCCTGTTGGGTCCAGTTGTTAGTTATTATAACTTGACCCCATAGACCAACCTATAAGACTAACAACAGGACCACAGAGAAATACACAAGAGACTGGACCCCATAGAAAAGCAGGATGAGGCTAAGAAAGGAGTGACCAAAGTCTGTTAACCATTGTTGTGCTGGCGGGTATAGGACTGTTACTGGCTTTGGTCTTCTTTTCCTATATTAAAATTCACTTTAAATTTTTTCGCTTCCAAGAGGATGATACCGTTAGTCTGGAATTTTTTCTTTGGGGTTTAATTAACTATAAAATCGAAGTCCCCGTCCTGATCCTGCAGCAGAAGTTATCGGGGTTTTCTTTGACCACACGCACGGAACTGGAAACAGGCGGCGACAATTCCAGGGAAATTATGGGCAGGGGGAATGAATATACCTATGATTTAAAACAGCTTCTTGATAAAATCCGTGACTGGTTGCCTTGGCTGCGGGCCGTCTGGGAGGATATCGAGTATTTATTGCGCCATTTAATCATGGAACGATTTCAGTGGCGTGTCAGCATCGGCACGCCGGACGCCGCAGCCACAGGCATGTTGTCCGGGCTGGCCTGGGGCCTGATGGGCAACCTTACTGCCACCTTTTATAGAAAAATTGCTCCCAATGGCATCCGGCCGGAACTCCTGGTGGAACCAAACTTTAAAAAAGAAGGCTTTTCAACTTCTTTAGACTGCATATTTAAAATTCGTATTGGCAATATTATGATTACGGGTATCAGAATAATGAAGAAAAAGGTAAACAGACGGGGGGTGAATATTCTTGGCAGAACATCCCATAGAAGGACTCATGAAAACTGCCATGGAAAGCATTAAAGAAATGGTTGACGTCAATACAGTGGTTGGAGACCCCGTAGAAACCCCTGATGGCAGTGTAATTATACCTGTATCCAGGGTTGCCTGTGGTTTTGCTGCCGGGGGGGGCGAATATGCCGTAGGAAACAATGGTAAAAACCAAGGAGAGGCAACCGGGTCGCTTCGGGGGTGGCAGTGGTGCGGGGGTATCGGTACAGCCGATGGGCTTCCTGGTGGTTGGCAACGGTCAAATCCGCCTGCTGCCTGTGGACGACAGCCATGCTCTGTTTGACCGCCTGATTGACGCGGCTCCGCAAATGCTGAATCAAATACAGGGCATGTTTAACAGAGGGGGCAAAAACGCGGGAACCGCCGGTCCTACACAGCCGGTGATTTGAAGAATGTAAAAAGTGGGGCAACCCACTTTTTATTTGCCGTTTTTTAGAGGGATATGATCTTTTATGGCGAAACAACAATTGTCTCTGCTTTAGAAGGGAGGTAATGATTGTGATCGATCGAATCATTTCGGTTCCCCACTTAAACCAATCTCGACTTTACATAAGGTGGAAAAAGTTGATCAGTGGGCAGCCCATCGATGGAGAAAAACTCTTTAGCGAGACCTACAGTGCCTGGCAGCGGTGTGCTGCCTGCGGGGTAAACCCTTTTAAGCTGCAAATCAAATGTTTATCCGAAGAAGAACTTCAATACAGAAAATCCAGAATGCGTGAAATACTGAACCTTTTGCAGTCACATATTGAGACCATCAAAAGAACGTTAAGCACCCACAGTAATGTTTATTTTATAGCTGTGGCCGATCAAGAAGGGTACATTATGGAGGTTTACAGCGATAGAGCTTCGGAAAATACCGTTTGTAACCTGCCTCTATACCCGGGTGTTTGCTTTGATGAAAAATATATAGGGAATAACGGGATTGGGTCTGTTTTGGCCATCGGTAAGCCTTTGGCTGTTATCGGGGCGGAGCATTATAGCAAGCTCTTTCATAAATGGACCAGTGTGGGTGCCCCCATCCTGGGTGATGACGGCAAAATTTTGGCAGTTATCAAGGTGAACATTCCCTGTGGTTTGGAAAGTCCTTATACCTTCAGTTTAACAGTGGCGGCAGCTAAAGCCGTGGAAGCGGCCCTGAAGCAGACCCAAATGGAGAGGCAACTGCAGGAATTCAAGAAGATACTGAGGCAGCTGATGCAGCAAAGGGACATTATTTTTAATGCCATATCCCAGGGAGTTGTCATCTTGAATAAAGAGGGGACCGTCACTTTTTTTAATAAAGCCGCCGAGAGAATCTGGAACCTGCAGGCCAGCGAAATCGGCGGGGAGAATTTTAACTGCCTGGACGAAAGCCGCTGCCGGCGGTTGGAACTCCTGCTGCTGCGGACCATTCGCGAAGCCAAGCCTTTTACGAACATTGAGTGCAAGTGCAAAAATGACCAGCATGATAAATTCCTGCTGGTGAATACAAGCCTGCTTCGGGATGAAAACGATGCGGTTGCCGGCGCCATCGGCATCTATACCGATGTCACCGAATTGCGCCGTCAGGAAGCCCGCATCAGGGAGCAGGAGAAACTGGCGGTGGTGGGTCAGATGGCCGCCGGTATGGCCCATGAAATACGAAATCCCCTTGCTTCGGTCAGGGGTTTTGCCCAATTAATGAGTGAGAAAATAGGGCAAATAAACAGTACATTTAAGGAATACATGGAAATTATGATTCAGGAGATTGACCAGGCAGACAGTTTCATCAATAACTTTCTTCAACTGGCCAGGCCAAAACCTCCCGCCATGCAGCAATGTTCACTCAATGAACTCATCACCAGTTTTGCCCGAATTTTTGAGTCCCAGGCCTTTCTTCGGGGTGTTAAACTTAAAACCGATTTACAGGAAGACCTGCCGCCCATTATCATTGACAGGGATCAAATTAAACAAGTGCTGCTTAACTTGTGTCAAAATGCGCTGCAGGCAATGGACCTGCGGGGTACTATAATACTGGCCACCAGTCATCATAAGGAGGAGAAAGAAATTTGCCTGTCTGTTATAGATGACGGCCCGGGAATCTCTCCCGAAAACCTGGATAAGCTGGGAACCCCTTTCTTTACCACCAAGGATAAAGGCACCGGCCTGGGCCTGTCCATTTCTTATACCATTGTGGACCGGCACAGGGGACGTATTGAAGTGGACAGCAAGCTGGGAGAAGGAACCCGTTTCTCCATCTACCTGCCGGTGGATCAACAGTTCTAATTGGCCAACCCCCCTCATAAGATCAGGATAGGAGGACAAGGGGGGAGAACATTGGTAAACTACGTTTGGCTAGGCATGATGGTTTTTGGCATTCTGGTGGCCGCAGCCCAGGGACATATTGAAGTGGTCACCAAAGCTGCTTTGGACGGGGCACAGGTGGCAGTGAAAACTTCCCTCAGCTTAATCGCCATCATCACCTTCTGGCTTGGTATTATGAAGCTGGCCGAAGCCGCCGGTTTGGTAAGGGCATTGGCCCGTTTGGTAAGGCCGGTCACTGGTTTTTTGTTCCCCAGTGTGCCCAAGGACCACCCTGCCATGGGGGCCATTGTCATGAACCTCAGCGCCAATATTCTGGGGCTGGGCAACGCCGCAACCCCCATGGGGCTGATCGCCATGCAGGAGCTGCAAAAACTGAACAAGCACCGGCCGGATACCGCTTCCGAGGCCATGTGCACCTTTTTAGCCCTGAATACCGGGTGTATCACCATTATACCTACAACCATCATCGGGATCCGGGTATTGTACGGCAGTCAGGATCCCACGGAAATTGTTGGCACCACCATATTTGCCACCCTTTGCGGTATGACTGTCGCCATACTGGTGGACAGGATTCTGCGCAGCCTGTACCGGAATAGGTGGTGATAGCGGTGTATGAAGTAATCAACCAAATTTCTCGCTGGGCCATTCCGGTCATGCTGCTGGTCATCCCGCTGATTGCCTTTATTAAAAAAGTACCGGTTTTTGAGACCTTTGTGGAAGGGGCGGAGGCCGGCTTTTCCACAGCCATCAAGACAATTCCTTTTCTTACCGCCATGCTGGTGGCCGTGAGCATCTTTCGGGCCTCCGGAGCCATGGAGCTGTTGGCCTCCTGGCTGGGGCCGGTTTTAAGCGTCATCGGAATCCCCGCCGACATCCTGCCCCATGCGGTGATGCGCCCCCTGTCGGGGGGAGCGGCCCTGGGGATTGCCACAGAAATCATTAAGACCCACGGGCCGGACAGTTTCATCGGCCGGCTGGTTTCCACCATGCAGGGCAGCAGTGACACAACCTTTTATGTTTTGACCCTGTATTTTGGCTCGGTGGGCATTCGCAAATACCGCTATGCCGTGGCCTCCGGCCTGGCGGCGGATTTTACCACACTGATTGCGTCCATCCTTATTTGTAACGTGATGTTTTAGTTCCATCCAGCTCGGGAAAGCTATTCACTGAACTGGTTATTTTTTTGTGCAAATAAAAACAAGAAGGGATTCATAACAGAGATGGAAGAAAGACTGCAAAAAGTGCTGGCCAAAGCCGGTATGGCTTCCCGGCGGCACGCAGAAGAACTCATTACCGGCGGCAAGGTAAAGGTTAACGGCAAAGTGGTCACCGAACTGGGCACCAAAGTGGATGCCTACAAAGATAAAATACAGGTAAACGGCAAACCAATCCCGCCGCCGGAAAAAAAGGTTTATTTGCTTCTTAATAAACCCAGGGGTTACGTCACCACCCTCAGTGACGAGCGGGGACGCAAAACGGTGATCGACCTGCTGGAGGGAGTGGAGCAAAGGGTTTATCCCGTGGGCCGCCTGGACTATGATTCCGAAGGTCTGCTGCTGTTGACCAACGACGGGGAACTGACCCAGGCCCTGACCCACCCCAAACATCAAGTCAAGAAAACCTATTTGGCCCGGGTGGAAGGCGTGCCGGAGCCGGAAAAACTTCAGGCCATGACCAAAGGGCTGCAGTTGGAGGACGGTCCCACCGCCCCTGCCGAAGTAAAGATTGCCGGCATTCAGGACGACCGGGCGCTGCTGCAGATCAGCATCCATGAGGGCCGCAACCGCCAGGTCAGGCGCATGTGCGAACATATCGGTCACAGGGTGCTCCGGCTGCGCAGGGTCCGCATGGGCCCGCTGGAACTGGACAACCTGAAGCCCGGAGAATTCCGCCCTTTAACCAAGCAAGAACTAAGGGAACTCATGACCCTGGCCGGCTTGCAGCTAAATGTAAAGGACCTGCAGGCAGCGGTAAATGTACCCTCTCCAAAACCAGGTCGGAGAAAGACTGTTAACGTTGTGACTGCGAAGAACAAAAATGCGCGGGATGAAAAGCCATCCTTCAAGCCCGGAGCGAAAGGTTTACATAAAGGCAAGTCAACCGTAGTTACCAAGAATAAAAATAAACGTGATGAAAAAGCATCTTATAATCCAGGAGAAAAAGGTTTACATAAAGGAAAGGCGGGATCTTTCACAACTCAAAAAAGAAAGCCCCGGTCTATATAGAAACAATCGGAATATGCAGCAGCCCAAAAATATGACATATAGGTAATGTTCCGAATTAGCAAGGGAGTTCCGTTATCCTTAACGAGCGACTTTGCGGAGCACCGGTAACAGCTCTTGGTGAGCGGAGCGAACCTTAGTACTGTCGGTGCGGACACTGCCAACGCCCCGCCCTATGGTTTGCTGGGCAATTTTAACGGGGAAGGCTGCCTGACCACCATGGAATGCCGGGGCGCCAGCCTGGATGACGCCCAGGAGCCTTTGAAAGGCCCGAAAAATATTTTGATACCTGCCCTGTCTGCGGTTCTCGGGATATCCGTTGGTAATCCTTAGCAGGATTTTCCCTCGTCGAAATCGAATGTTTTAAAGGAAGGTTTGGCGAGGAGGGTTTTCCTTTGAACGTACAAAATGACGATCTTATGCACCGGCCCCTCAGGGTGAAGGTCCGGATGGATTTCAGGGGTGTTGGCAAACCAGGGCGCTTTTTATTTGGGGGGAAACCCAGCGACAAGGCTGCCGAAGATCTGAGAGAACAGCAGGTGGCTGTATTTCGCAATGTTCCCATTCAGGGCATCCAGGTTGAGGATATCGACATGAGCGCGGAAGTATACACAGTGCAGGATGAGGTGTCCAGCGCCGAGGTGGCCTATGCCCCGGTGGTCCTGCAGCTGCGCGCCGAAACACTGGAGGATGTGGTAAAATTTATCGCCAGGGATGACTTTCGCAAAATTGAAATTATCGACCCACCCAACCTGACACTCACCAGGTATGATGTGGAAAGGCTACTTTTCAGGGTGGCCGAGGAAATGCGGGTGTACCGTTCCCTGCTGGAAAGAAAATATAACAGCCGTTAGGGTTGGCATAATTTAACATACAACCGCATATACAATCAGTGGTAGGAGGCGGTGGTATGAAAAGCAGAAAAAACCGTTCATTCAGCATTAAAAGGGCAGAAAGGTACTTACTTTCGCTGATCGCGCTAGGCGCTGCTTTTTTGTTGTTTTACCATTCCTTTTTAGCGCAGTCACCCTCGTGGCAGGTGATCGACCGGGTGGGGTCCGATGCCCAGAAGGTTATGAAACCTTTGGAGGGGTCTGAGAATTCTATCATCCTCCAACTAACAAACTTCTCCACCCTTCCCAAGGCAAAAGTTCTGGTAAACGGTCAGGTGAAGGGGGATTTTACCCACCCGTATGTTACCGTCCCTGTATCCAATGGAGATGTGTTGGAGGTGGATACCACCTATTATGACCATTCCGTCACCATCAAGGTGCTGGACAGCACCAGGCAGATTATTGCACCTGCCAGGGGAACGGAATTTTCCGGCAGGAAGACAGTATTTACCCTGGGGAAAGTCAAACTGGACAAGAAGTCCTAAGACGACATTGCATTTACTAACAAGCTGTAATATAATCTAGGCAACCCAAAGGGGAATAAAGCAAATAGCGCTCCTGCCGGGGTGTTATTTTTTTGGGGGTGTTTGTTTGGTTCTCCACGGAAGCAGAAAAGTGGCCAGGGTTGCCATTGAAATGGCCATGACGGAAACCAGGGAGCAGGAGAAAGAATACAAAACCAAATTTCTGGATGAGGGCATCCGTACAGCCGCAGTGGATTACGGTGGCGATTTTATTTCTTCCGTAAACCGTATTATCGAACGGGCGGTGGTGGCTGCCAAAAGAGAAGGGGTTATCAAAGAAGTCCATGCGGACGAAGGCGCCGTGGCCGGCGCCACCCGGGAAGCCCTTTCCATGATCATGCAAAAGGCGGTGGGCTTAAACGTAGGGGGTAAAATCGGCATTGCGCGCCAGGCGGACCATATCAGTGTGGCCGTGTTTTTTGGCGTAGGTCTTTTGCATCTTGACGAAGTGGCTATAGGGCTGGGACACCGGGCAGTATCAAGCCCGTAGAAGCAGGGAGGTTAGCAGGATGGTTTGTTTTGTAAGGGGAATCAGAGGAGCCATTACGGTAGAACGGAATGACCGGCAGGAAATCGTTGAAGCAACCCAGGAGTTAGTAAAAACCATTATTGAAAGCAACCAATTATCCACAGAAGATATCTGCAGCGCTTTCTTCACGGTAACACCTGATCTGAATGCAGAATTTCCTGCCAAGGCGGCCCGGGCCCTGGGCTGGGATTATGTACCCTGTTATGTGCCCAGGAATTGGATGTGGCCGGAGCAATCGCCAGGTGTGTCAGGGTTTTGGTGCATGTCAACACCACTAAATCCCAAAGAGAAATAAAGCACGTGTACCTGCGGGAAGCGGCCAATCTCAGACCGGATCTTACAGAATAAAAGCTACAGGCCGGGGTTCCTAAACCCCGGCCTGTTTCAATACTTCCCAATGCTATTTTTCTGCGCTGTAGCCGTAGAAGCCTTGGCCGAAGAACAGCAGAATGAGAATTAAGAAGATGATAAAAGCAAAATTGCTGCCATAAGCGCCACCATAACCGTAACCCATAATATAACCTCCTTATTGTTTATTGATTTAAGGGCTGGGGAAGCCCTAAACGCTACTTATCGTATCCGTAGTAAGGGCCTGATCCAAAGACCAGGAGAATCAGAATCAGAAAAAGAATAAAAGAATTGTCTTTGCCAAAGCCACCAAAACCGTAACCCATGGAAACTACCTCCTATTATTTTTTGGTACAAGGGAGGGGCTGAGAAAACAGCCCCCCAAAATATTACTTCTCAGCGCTGTAGCCGTAGAATCCTTGACCGAAGAACAACAGGATCAGGATTAAGAAAATGATGAAAGCGAAGTTGCTACCGAATAATCCACCGTAACCGTATCCGTCAGGCATTGTGCATCCTCCTTTAATTTATTTTTTGTGAGTATCCACACTCCATATTATGGTAGGGGCCTTCACAATGTTACTTGGTACTGCTTTTTTGCTTTTTAATTAAAAAGTTATTTTTCTACACTGTACCCGCCGTAGAAACCATTACCGAAGATTAACAGGATAAGGATCAAGAATACGATAAAGGAGAAATTTCCATAACCATAACCGCTCATCGTAACGCCTCCCTTATTGATAAAATTTTTGGGTTGATACCCTTGCTAACATAATAAGAAAATGGGGTCTGAAATGTTACAATCCAAAAACAAAATTCTTTGCTAAAATACCAGGAATTGATCTTTTCATATTGGGAAGGAAAATATCCATTGACAGCGAAAAAATATACTATAAGTTTATACATGGAGGGTTCAACCTTGCCTTCATATAATTTGGTCAGCAGAGGAACAAGCGGGGGCCGACGGGCTGATGGTGGAAGTTCATCCGGCGCCCAGTCCCTGCGACCCCACCAACTGGAACAATTGATGCAAGGCATACCGGCATTGCTGCAGGTAAGAGAAAACGTGTAAAAACAACCCCGGACCGGGCTTTTTCAGCCGTCCGGGGTTGTTTTTTATTTCATGCCAAGTTCCTGGGCCAGGGCAGTCCAGGCCGGCAGAGATTTTTTGATAATGTCCAGATCAATGCAATAAGCCAGCCGAAAGTAGCCCGGACTGCCAAAGCCGCCGCCGGGAACCACCAGCAGATTGTGGCTTAAAGCCTTGCGGGTAAACTCAATGTCATCCGGTAAGGGTGACCTGGGGAACAGGTAAAAGGCTCCCTGGGGCTTTACCACTTCAAAACCAAGGGAGGTCAGGTGGTTGTAAAGCAGGTCACGCTTTTCTTCGTACTCCTTGATGTCAACGGATTCCCGCTGCAGTCCGGTCACCAGCCGCTGCATCATGGCCGGGGCATTAACAAAGCCCAGGGTACGGTTGCAGAAGACCAGGCCTTCAACGAGGGTATCCATACCGTCGATCCGCGGGCTGACGGCGATGTAACCGATTCGCTCGCCGGGTAATGCCAGGTCTTTACTGTGGGAGGTTACCATCACTGCATTGATTATGTATTTGAAGACCGAGGGGACCTGCACCCCGTCATAAACAATCTTGGAGTAGGGCTCATCGGACACCACAAAATGGGCCGGCCCATTTCCCGGGATTTTTCCTCCACCAGTTTTCCAAGGCCGGCCAGCACTTCAGCCGGGTAGACCATCCCGGTAGGGTTATTGGGTGAGTTAATAATAATGACACGGGTTTTGGCATTTATGGCGCCGCTGATGGCGTCCAAATCCGGCAGGAAAACATCGTTGGTGGGCACGACTTTTAATACGCCGCCCTGGTTATCCACATAAAAACCGTATTCCACGAAATAGGGAGACAGGGCGATCACTTCATCACCGGGGTTTAAAACAGCCTTCAGGACGACGTTAAGACCACCGCCGGCCCCCACGGTCATGACCACGTGTTTGGCTTCAAAGGGCAGCTGGGACTGCTCGGCCAATACTTCAGCCACCGCCGAACGGGTTTCGGGATAGCCGGCGTTGCTCATGTAACGGTGCATACCCGGCTCCGGGTGAAGGGCCAGCCTTTTCAGTTCCTCACGAAATTTTTGCGGTGGTTCCACCGAAGGGTTCCCCAGGGTAAAATCATATACTTTATCGGCCCCGTGAATTTTTCTCAGGCGGTCCCCTTCTTCAAACATTTTACGAATCCAGGAAGCCCGGCTTAGAAAAGAAGACACCTTATCCGACAATACCATCTGTACGACTCCTTTCACTTGGTTTTCCATCTATTGTAACACTACCGGGAGATAAAATTACAAAAAAGATATTATTTTTCCAAAGGGAATTGCCAGCTGCCGGGGGAAGTGATAAGATAAACTTTGTAGAATGGTTTTGTTTTTCAAAACGAAGGATGGTAGGACGGTAAGGAGGGGTTATTATGTCTTTTTTAGGTTTTGACTGACACTCTCTTTAGGAGTGTCTTTTTATTATTTGATTTGATGGATATATTAAGAATGGCAGTGCCCTTTGAGTAAAGGGCGGAAGGAGGAATTTTATGATTGTGGTTATGAGTCAGGGGGCCGGTGAGGATAAAATTAACGCGGTATTGGAAAGACTCAGACGGGCCGGGTTTAAAACACATCTTTCCCGGGGGGTGGAGCGTACCATTATCGGCGCCATTGGGGATGAAACCAGAATAGGCGACTTGGCTTTGGAAGCCATGCCCGGGGTGGAAAACGCTGTACCGATTCTGCAGCCCTATAAGCTTGCCAGCAGGTCCTTTAAGGAGCAGAACACGGTGGTTAAAGTCGGTGACATCGAAATTGGCGGCGGGCAGATTCACGTAATGGCCGGTCCCTGTGCGGTGGAGAGCCGGGAACAGCTTTTGGAGTCCGCAGAGATGGTAAAGGCCGCCGGAGCCACGCTGCTCAGGGGAGGGGCCTTTAAGCCCCGCACTTCTCCCTATTCCTTCCAGGGCTTGGAAGAACAGGGGTTGCAATATCTGGCCGAAGCCAGGGATAAGACCGGGCTTAAGATTGTTACCGAAGTAATGGATGCCGGCACCCTGCCACTGGTGGCTGAATACGCCGATATCCTGCAAATCGGCACCAGGAATATGCAGAACTTCTTCCTGTTACGGGAAGTGGCCAAAGTGGATAAACCCGTTCTCTTGAAACGGGGCGTGTCGGCCACCATTGAAGAATGGTTGATGGCTGCGGAATACATTATGGCCGGGGGAAATTATAACGTAATTTTATGTGAGCGGGGTATTCGCACCTATGAAAGTTTCACCCGCAACACGTTAGATTTGTCGGCGGTGCCGGTGGTGAAACATTTATCCCACCTGCCCATCATCGTGGACCCCAGCCATGCCATCGGCAAGTGGCGGTTTGTGCCGCCCATGGCGGTGGCTGCGGTGGCAGCGGGGGCGGACGGCTTACTGATCGAAGTCCATCCCAATCCCTCCGAAGCCCTGTGCGACGGCCCCCAGTCACTGACTCCTGAAAACTTCCAGTCCTTAATGAAGGAAATTCAGGCCGTAGCAGAGGCAATAGGGAGAAGAATTTAGACTTATTCTGTATTTCTTTGGGATCTTGTTGTTAGACTTATCCTGCATTCAGGTCCTGTTATATGATTTAACTAGACCCATAAGGAATACCTAAAAGGCTAGCAACTGACCCCAAAGCATGACCCGTAAGACATAGGAGGTTATTCTTTGTTCAAAAAGGTTGTCATTGCCGGTGTCGGGTTAATCGGTGGTTCCCTGGGATTGGCTTTAAGCAAAAGAAAATTAGCAGCAGAGGTTGTGGGGGTTGACCCCAACAGGGAAAACCTGAGGCTGGCCGTTCAAGTAGGCGCTGTCCAGCGCACTGAGACGCTGGCTGAGGCGGTGCCGGGAGCAGACCTGTTGATTCTGGCAACTCCCATTGGGGTTACCCTGGGAGTGCTGGAAATGGCCGTCCCTTATTTGACCCCCGGTACTGTCATTACGGATGTAGGAAGTGTTAAGGGCCAGCTGGTGGACCGGGCGGAGGCCATGCTGCCCGCGGGGGTTCATTTTGTGGGCGGGCATCCCATGGCCGGACGGGAAGTAACCGGGGTAGCAGGCGCCCGGGAGGATCTGTTTGAAGGCGCTTCTTATATTTTGACAACCACCCAATCAACAAATGCCGCAGCCTGCGTCAGGTTAAAGAGATTTATCCAGGCCCTGGGAGCCCATCCGGTGGAACTGGGGTGCCGGGAGCACGACAGAGCGGTGGCTCTTATCAGCCACCTGCCCCACCTGCTGGCTGCCACCCTGGTAATCACGGTTGCCGGGGAACCTGCCCAGGAGTTGCTGTTAAAGCTTGCCGGCGGCGGTTTCCGGGATACCACCCGCATTGCCGCAGCCAACCCGACCATGTGGCGGGATATACTGCTGACCAACCGGGAAATGGTATTGGAGGCAGTCTGCAAATTCCGCAGGCAATTGGAACAAATAGAGCAATCCATGCATGATTTTAACCAGGAAGAATTGGTAAGTTCTCTGGAGCAGGCCAAACAGGTAAGGGAGGCGCTGCCCGAGAACCGGAAACACCACATTGCATTACAAAAACTCTATGAAAAACTGGGAGAAGCTGAGGGCATACTAATAAATAACAATTTCCGATAGCGAGGAATACAATGAAACTTACCATCAACCCAGTGAAAAAACTCCGGGGCGTCCTATCGGTGCCGGGAGACAAGTCGATTTCCCACCGGGCTGTTATGCTGGGCGCGCTGGCCCGGGGAATCACGGAAGTGGATCATTTTCTGATGGGTGAGGACTGTCTGGCCACCGTTGCCTGCTTCAAGGCTATGGGAGTCCGGATTGAAGGCCCCGTAGAGGGCAAACTCAAGGTGCATGGAGTGGGTTTAGGAGGGCTGCAGGAGCCGGCCGATGTGCTGGATGCAGGGAATTCCGGCACCACCACCCGCCTGATGATGGGCATCCTTGCCGGGCAGCCCTTCTGCAGTATCATCACCGGTGACGAATCCCTGCGCAGGCGTCCCATGGCCAGGGTTACCGGGCCCCTTGCAGAGATGGGCGCTGTTTTCCTGGGGCGGGAGCAAAATAACCTTTTGCCCATGGCCGTACGGGGTGGGGCATTAAAGCCCATCCACTTTCAATCACCGGTGGCCAGTGCCCAGGTAAAATCTGCGATACTCCTGGCCGGACTCTATGCTGAAGGAGAAACCTCCGTCACCGAACCCAGCCCCTCCCGGGATCACACCGAGCGGATGCTGCAGGCATTTGGGGCGGCTGTCCGGGTAACGGGAAATACCGTGACCCTGAAGGGTTTCCCGGAGCTGCAAGGTTTAAAAATTACGGTGCCCGGGGACATTTCTTCCGCTGCCTTTCTGGCTGTGGCCGCCGCCTGCCTGCCGGACTCGGAAGTCACTTTGCAGGGGGTCGGCATCAATCCTACCGGGACGGGTTGTTAGAGGTCCTCAGACAAATGGGGGCCGGTCTGGAAATCGTCAATGAGCGGCAGCAGGGTGGGGAACCGGTGGCGGACATAAAAATCTCCGGAGGAAAACTACAAGGTACAGAAATATCCGGAGCGCTGATTCCCAGGCTGATTGATGAAATCCCCGTCCTGGCGGTGGCGGCAGCCTATGCCGAAGGAACCACCGTCATCCGGGACGCTGCTGAGCTAAAAGTAAAAGAAAGCAACCGAATTGCCGCGGTGGCCAGGGAACTTAAAAAATTCAGAGTGGACATTGAAGAACTGCCCGATGGGTTGGTGATCCGGGGAGGAAAACCCTTGACCGGCGCAACCTGCCAGAGTTACGGAGACCACCGCATTGCCATGGCCATGGCGGTGGCGGGTCTGGGTGCCAGGGGGCAGTCCGTCATTGAAGGGGCCCAGTGTATTCCGGTGAGCTTTCCCGGCTTCAACGATGCATTAAAATCCCTTTCTGTAAAATAATACAGCTGGAAGAGTATTTCCTCTTCCGGCTTTTTTATTGGCATCGGTAGTGTTCATCTTAGCATGTTACACAGCCAACGGGCTGCTGCCCGCCGGTACCCTCCGGGTGTATGCCACCTGGGACTTACTTGGTCCGGGGAGCGCCAGCCAAGTTTTTCTAAAAAAAAAGGAATTTCTAGCTCGATGTCGAAAGTTTAATGGTGCTATCGCTGTTTTTTTTGACTTGCTATTTGGAGGTTATACCCGGTTGCCAAACAGAATCTGTGTTGCCATTGACGGCCCCGCCGGGGCTGGAAAAAGTACAGTCGCGAAACTGGTTGCCCGTAAATTGGGTTTGCTTTATATTGATACCGGCGCCATGTACCGGGCCGTTACCCTTAAGGCTTTAAAGCAGGGCCTCAACCTGCATGAAGCCGGTGGATTGACCAACCTGGCCAGGGAAACCACCATAAAACTGGTTCCCGGTCTTCAGCAATCGGTACTGCTGGACGGGGAGGACGTCACCGAAGAAATTCGTTCGCCCGAAGTGACCCGCCATGTTTCCACAGTGGCCAGCGTTCCCGGCGTGAGGGAAGTTTTAGTGGAGCGACAGCGTCAAATGGCCTATGAAAACGGTGTTGTCATGGACGGGCGAGATATCGGAACGGTGGTTTTACCCCGGGCAAATGCCAAATTTTTTCTCACCGCTTCCGCAGAGGAACGGGCCCGCCGCCGGGCGAAAGAATTGGAAGATAAGGGTTATACAGTAGACATTGATAAGTTAATAAAGGAAATCCAGGACAGGGATTACACGGACAGCCACCGTTCGGTATCCCCTCTGGTGCCTGCCGGGGATGCCATTATCATCGACAGTTCCGGTATGAACATAGAAGAGGTGGTTGACACCATCATTTCCTGGATCGAGAAGAACAAGTAGGAGGATTTCATGTTCTATACAGTTCTCCGGGTAATCATCCGTGGGATACTCTTGGTTTGGCGCAGGTGGGAAGTCATTGGACTGGAGCATTTACCCGCCAAGGGCGGTTTGGTGGTTGTCAGCAATCACGTCAGCAACCTGGACCCGGTGGTTGTGGGGTGTGCCTTAACCAGACGTATCCACTTCATGGCCAAGGTAGAATTGTTTAAGATTCCGGTCCTGGCCACCATTATCACGCTGCTGGGGGCCTTTCCGGTAAACCGGGAAAAGTCCGACCGGCATGCCATTCGGAAAGCGTTGGAACTATTACAGACCGGCAATGTGGTGGGCGTATTTCCTGAAGGCACCAGAAGCAAAACGGGAGAATTACAAAAGCCCCATATCGGTGCAGCTATGCTGGCGGTGAAAGCCAATGTCCCCATCCTGCCCATGGCGTTAAAAGGGACCAGGGGCAGTTTAGATAAAATTACGGTTGTCATAGGAGAACCCGTTTATTTACCGGAACTGTGGCGCGGACGGCCCGGCAAAGAAGAGCTGGAGGCTTTAAGTGAACAGGTGATGGGAAAAATTTCCGGTCTGCTGGAGTAATTTTTTTTAACTGAGTGGGTAACATTTTTCACATCAGAGAAACTAAACCGGAACAGAGGGTGATCTCTATTGAAATATTGTTGGCCAACAAGGCCGGTTTTTGCTATGGCGTGAAACGGGCCATTGACCTGGCCCTGACCACTGCCAGGGAAAAGGAAGGAAATATTTATACCCTGGGACCGTTGATCCATAACCCGCAGGTGGTACAGGACCTGGCTGGTCAAGGGATTAAAGAAATAACCGGTCTGGCAGAGGCGGCCGGCGGCAGTGTCATTATCCGCTCCCACGGAGTGGGTCCTGATATCATTCAGCAGGCCAGGGATAAGGGTCTGGAAATCCTTGATGCCACCTGCCCCTTCGTGGCCAGGGCACAAAGAGTTGCCCGTGAAATGGCGGAGCAGGGGATTCCCGTATATATCCTGGGGGACCCGGGGCATCCTGAAGTTCAGGGAATCCTGGGTTGGACCATGGGCAAGGGGATTGTTGTCGAAAATGCTGATGAATTAAGTCGGGTGGATCACCCTAAGGTAGGGGTCGTGGCACAAACAACACAGCCATTGGCCAATTACCAGAGACTGGTGGAAGCACTCCAAAAACAAGGAGTGGAAGTGGATGCCCGTAACACCATTTGTCATGCCACGGGTGAACGCCAGCGGGCTGCGCTGGAGTTGGCCAAAGAGGTGGACGTAATGATGGTGGTGGGCGGCAAGAACAGTGCCAATACCAAAAAGTTAGCCAAGATTTGTCAGGAAACCGGGACTCCCACCTATCATGTGGAATCCGCACAGGAGCTGCGGGAAGAGTGGTTTCGCGGACATAAAAAATTTGGGCTGACAGCGGGCGCTTCAACACCTGACGCAATTATAGAGGAGGTTAAAAGAAGGATGAAGGAACTGGACCAGATGACCAATGGCGAAGAAGGAATGAACGAAGCTATGGAGGTAAAAGCTCCCCAATCCGGGGAGTTAGTCAAGGGCATTGTTGTTCAGGTGGGCCTGGACGAAGTGCTCGTGGATATTGGAGCCAAATCCGAAGGCGTTATTCCCCGTAAAGAACTGGCCTTTTATGGCGTAGATAATCCCCAGGAAATCGTAAAAGTCGGGGACGAAATAGAATGCGTTGTGATTAAAGCCGAAGACAACGAAGGGAAGATTATCCTGTCCAAGGAACGCGCCGACGCCGAAAAAGCTTGGGGTGGCTTGGAAGAGGCCATGGAAAACGGTACCGTCATCAAGGGTGTTGTTCGTGAAGTGGTCAAGGGCGGTTTGCTGGTGGATGTAGGCGTGCGGGCCTTCCTGCCTGCTTCTCTGGTGGAACGCGGCTATGTGGAAGACCTCTCCAAATACGTGAACCAGGAAGTGGAAGTGCGGGTCATTGAAATGAACAAACACCGCAAGAAGGTGGTTGTTTCCCGTAAAGCCGTTTTAGAAGAGCAGTATGCCCGCAAGCGTGAAGAATTACTGGAGACCCTCCAGGAGGGGCAGGTTGTTAAAGGTGTTGTACGCCGTTTAACCAATTTCGGCGCCTTTGTGGACCTGGGCGGTTTAGACGGTTTGCTGCACATTTCTGAAATGAGCTGGCACCGCATCAACCATCCCCAGGAAGTGGTTAAGGTGGGGGATGAACTGGAAGTGGCGGTCCTCAAGGTAGACCGGGAAAACGAAAAAATCTCCCTGGGTCTGAAACAGGTGTTACCCAACCCCTGGGATAACATTGAAGAAAAATATCCCGTAGGCAATGTATTCCCGGCCAAGGTTGTCCGCCTGGCTCCCTTTGGCGCCTTCGTTCAGTTGGAGCCCGGCGTTGAAGGTCTGGTACACATTTCTCACCTGGCAGACCGCCATGTGGAGAAACCGGAAGATGTGGTAAAAGAAGGCGACCAGGTGGACGTGAAGGTACTCAGTGTTGATCCGGCTGAAAAACGCATTCGCCTTTCCATCCGTGAAGTAAACAGCGAAGGACGTCCGGCCCGTGAACCGCACCCGCGGAAACAGGAAGAACCGGCGCCCCAGCCCCAGGTGCAAGAAAATACTGAAGAAAAGGTTACCCTGGGGGATATGTTCGGGGATATGTTTAAAGAGGATAAGTAAAGGTTTTTTAAAACGGTTGTCTTTATGACAGCCGTTTTTTTATGTCTAAGGTAAGTATTTGTTGTCGCATAATTTGACCGCCGGAGGGAAATCTATTTTTCAGATATGAATTTTAATTAAAAGGAGGCAGGTTTATGGATCGTTTTCCATTGGGACTTATTGTTTTGATCGTCGTATCTTTGCTGATCTTTTTTGGCATTGCCCAGCGAGCCCTGGACCGCATGAGATTGTCCGACAAGGGTGCCCTGGCGGTTATTCTGGCCCTTATTGTGGGCAGCTTCATCAACATTCCGATACCCGGCACACCGGTACCCCTGGAAATTAACCTGGGTGGAGCACTGGTGCCTGTGGGGTTGGCCATCTATCTTTTGACTAAAGCAGGTACCGGCAAAGAGGTTACCAGAGCCTTGATTGCTTCGGGCGTAACGGCGGTGGTTATTTGGTTTATTGGTTCCCGGATCATGACCGGTTTACCTGAGCCCGCAGGCAGGTTTGGCTTTATTGACACGCTTTATTTGTTTCCCATCGTTGCGGCGTTAGTTGCTTATATCGCCGGGCGTTCTCGCAGAAGCGCTTTCATTGGGGCTACGCTGGGTGTCCTGTTGGCGGACATAGCAAACTATTTTTACCTGGTGCAAAATAACGCCACCAATGCCACAAAAAGCATCGGAGGAGCCGGGGCCTTTGACTCCATTGTTATTTCGGGTATTTTAGCCATCCTGCTGGCGGACTTGATCGGGGAGGCCAGGGAAAGACTGCAGGGTGGCCCCACCTCCGAGGGAAAGCCGGACGCCCTGCTGGCCGGATTGAGAAAGCCTGAATTTGGTCGTAAAAAGAGGGATGACAAACCCCGGGACGACAAAGAAATGCGCAGAAAATCAGAGAGGGAGGAGGCTGATCCTTTTGAAGACTAAACAATTCTTTATTGTTCTTAGTATCTTGATGATGTTCGCGGGAGTCGGCGTTGTCGGTTACCTGGGATTATCAGAAGCCGTCCTGCCGGCCTGGAATCCCGCCTCTGTTTTGTCCAATGATGATGTGGATCATATGGTGGGCAAAGCAATTAGCATTGTTGATGCCAAAGGGTCGGTTATCAGCCAGGCCTGCCGTGTGTCAGTGGGTGATGAGATTATTAACCATAAAGGAGACTACTACCGGGTTATTAAGGTAGACAAAAACAGGGCGGTTGCCAAGTCCCTTGGCAAGGACAAAGATTTTTTAGCCTGGAACGAATACTTAACCGATGAGCGCCTGGCCATGGCTGCGGCAAACCGCCAGGGAGGCACCGTCGGCGTATACCATACCCACACCGACGAGGCCTATGTACCCAGTGACGGAAAGGAGAGCATTCCCTTTAAAGGCGGCATTTATGATGTGGGGAGATCCCTGGTGAACAGGCTTGAACAGAAGAGCGCAACCAGGGTGCTCTATGACGAAACACCCCATGATCCTCACGACAATGCGGCTTACCAGAGGTCCCGGCGCACGGCTATGAAATTGATGCAGCAAAACCCTGTTGCACTCATTGATGTTCACCGGGATGGCATTCCTGATCCCGGATACTACAGGGCCACAGTTTCTGAGAACAAGGTCAGCCAACTGCGCTTGGTGGTGGGCCGCCAGAATCCCAACATGGAGGCAAACAAGGATTTTGCCCGGCGGATGATGGCCTATGCCAATAAAGTTCACCCCACCATTGTAAAGGAAATCTTCATGGCCAAGGGCAATTACAACCAGGATTTAATGCCCACAGCCATCCTGATTGAAGCGGGCACCCACACCAATACCAAGGGAGAAGCTGAGCGGGGTGTCGCACTGTTTGCCGATGCCGTACCGGTCGTCTTAGGAATTGAAGGACCGCAGAGACAGGTTCCCGGCGGCGGTATCACCCAGCCCGGTGCCGACGGCGGGGGCGGTTGGAGAGCGGTTGGTTGGATTTTAGGATTGACCCTGCTGCTGGGTGGCGGCTTCCTGTTCCTCAGTACAGGCAGCCTGAAAGGTGTCACTGACCGCTTATCCGGTCTTGGCAAAGAATTTACCAATTACCTGGGCCCCATTCATAAAATAAGACAAAGGGCAAAGAAACCAGGGGGCGATACAAAGGTAACGAAAAAAGCCTATGACAACATGGCGGACCGGGCGGTTATTGACCAGCGGGATGAAGTAACAGAGGACTAGCTAAGGTAACCAATCCCAATCATACCTGTGGAACTATTCAAAAAGCAACTGCCGCCTTCAGCAGGAGGCGGCAGTTGCTCTATTCAGAGTTTCGAAGAGGTGATTGTATGGAGAAATACCTGCTGGTGGCGGTCAGCGGCATCCTGGCCGGTTTCCTGACCCGCATCGCCCTTCTGCGGGTGGATTACAGGCAGTACCCCGGCTACCCCCATGGATTTGTGACGCACCTTTCCATGGGCTTTATCGCAGCGTCCCTGGGAGCCATCGCCGTGCCGGCCCTTCTGAAACCTGATTATGCGGCTTTTACCTTTCTGGCCCTGGCAGCGCAGCAATTTCGAGAAATCCGGAGTATGGAAAGACAGACCCTGGAAAGTCTTGAAGAAAGCGAACTGGTGCAGCGGGGGAAAGACTATATCGAAGGAATTGCCCGGACCTTTGAGGCCCGCAATTATCTGGTGATGGCCACAGCCTTCGTCACCTCTTTAATCACGCAATTTTTGGGGTTACTGCCCGGCATCGCAGGTGGCATTGTGCTGGTCCTTATCAGCCTGCTTTTTAAATCCGGAGATACCATTGGCGATATTTGTGAAGTGGTGCCGGCAAAACTGAATTTTAAAGACACAATCCTGCATGTGGACCATATCAACATTATGTCCGTGGGTCTTAAGGACAGCCGAAAAAAGATTTTGCATGAGGGCCTGGGGGTTATCCTGAAGCCAAAAAATGACGATGCCCGGGCCACCATCCATGACATTGGCCAGAGATTGGCCATTGCCCATACGGCGGCCACCATTCTGGGCACCAAAAAAGACATCGACATGCCTGAATTTACTCCCATGCTTCGCAAAGACCCGGATACCGGGCAGGTGGGGTTTTATATCGTACCCAATGAGCCGGATATCAAGGCGCTGATTGAAGCGGTGAAGCAGGCGCCCGTTTTGGAAAGCGCCGCCACCAGGCCGTTGAAATCCAGGGCCGGACGTTACGCATCCGATTAGATACGGTGAGGGGGTGTTCGCTTGTCCAAGGGGACGATCATGGCGGCGGTAACCATTGCTCCTGATTACATCACAGGAGATCTTCCCATAGTCATCGCCAGGGACGAGGACGAACGGGAAAAATTGGCCCGCCATCTTGCCAATGTTTTGCAAAGTACCGTTCATGACCTGGGGAATGGGACATACCTCATCGTTCAGCACTAAATTCTTGACTATGATTGGCAGATGGTGGATAATTGATGCAGTACGTCCACGGGGAGATTTTTTATGAACAGCAACGGATTATTGATCACAGGTGTTGATCCAGACAGCATCGCAGGGGAACTGGGCATTCAACCGGGAGACAGACTGGTGGCCATTAATGACCGGCCGGTGCAGGATATATTGGATTATCGCTTCCTCTGTGCCACTGAGGAACTGGTGGCCCGGGTGGTAACCGGTCAAGGCGAAGAGTGGGAAATCGAGATCGAAAAGGATTATGAAGAAGATTTGGGGTTGGATTTTGGCGAGCATTCCTTTGGACCCACCAGGCGTTGCCAGAATCGCTGCCTCTTTTGCTTTGTGGACCAGATGGCCCCCAGGATGCGGGAGACCCTTTATATTAAAGACGATGACTATCGTCTTTCTTTTTGGCAGGGGAATTTTGTCACCCTGACCAATGTAAAAGAGGCAGAACTGCAGCGAATTATTGAACAAAAACTGGGACCCCTCTACATCTCCGTCCATACCACCAACCCCGAGCTGCGCTGCCGCATGTTAAACAATCGGCATGCCGGTAAAATCATGGATCAACTGACAAGGCTGGCCGGGGCCGGCATAGAAATGCAAACCCAGGTGGTGCTTTGCCCCGGCATCAATGACGGAAAAGAGCTGGTAAGGACCATCGAGGACCTGGCCGGCCTCTGGCCTGCGGTCCATTCCCTGGCAGTGGTGCCGGTGGGGATCACCAAATATAGAGAAGGGCTGCACGACCTGAGACCTTTTACCCGGGAGGAAGCGCGGCATCTCATAGAACTGATTGAAGGATACCAGCGCCGGTTTAAAGTCCGCTGGGACGATCCCTTTGTTTTTGCGTCCGATGAGTTTTACGTCATGGCAGGAAAACCCATTCCCCCCACCGAAAACTATGGTGATTTTCCGCAAATCGAAAACGGTGTTGGACTGGCCAGGCTCTTTTTGAATGAGTGGGAAACGGTAGAACCGGACCTGCCGGACCGGGTAGAACCTGACCGGACCGTTACCCTGGTGACCGGCGCCTCCGGGGCATCCTTTATGAACCAGGTGGTGGAACGGCTAAACAAGGTGAAAGGGTTGCGGGTGAACCTGGAGGTCGTCAAAAATACATTCTTTGGAGAAACCGTCACTGTCACCGGCCTGTTAACCGCAGGGGATATTATTGAAAGTCTGCAGGACAAGGAAATCGGAGACCTGCTGGTGCTTCCCACCGTCCTGCTGCGCAACGGGGAAGACCTGTTTCTGGACGACCTGCGGGTCTGCGATGTGTCTGAGCAGCTGCAGGTGCCGGTGGAAGTGGCGGAAGGCCCCCGGGACCTGGTGGAAGCTGTCCTGGGGATTAAACAGGATGCAAACTGGTGAAACTTATAAAAAACAACCCTGCGCAGGCATTTGAGAGGTGGGAGGTTAGAAGTGGGAGAAACGGTAACCAATTGTTTTCTTTACATCTCACCTCTTACTTCTCACATCTCACTTCTCATACGCCCGCTACGTTGCGGAAAAGCCAGTCTGCCTGCGTAAGGTTTGTTTATATAGAGGTATTTCAAAGGGTTTGCATAATATAAATTTCAGAGAAAAGGGGGAATACCCTTTGGCGAAACCCATTGTTGCTATTGTCGGGCGCCCCAATGTGGGGAAATCAACGCTGTTTAACCGGATTGTCGGCGCACGCATTGCGATCGTTGAAGATATGCCCGGGGTGACCCGGGACAGACTGTACCAGGATGCCGAGTGGCAAGGCCATGAATTTACCCTGGTGGACACCGGCGGCCTGGACTTTGCGGAGGATATCATCACCGCTCAGATTAGAAAACAGGCGGAACTGGCCATCAAAGAGGCGGATGTCATCCTGTTCGTGGTGGATGCCCGGGAGGTCTTACCGCCGTGGATGAAGAGGTGGCCAAAACCCTGCGCAGGACCGATAAGCCCGTTTTGCTGGTGGCCAATAAGGTAGAACATTTCGATAAAATTCCTTACTATGAGTTTTACCAGGTAGGATTGGGAGAGCCCATCCCCGTATCCGCTGCGGAAGGTTTAAACACCGGGGATTTACTGGATGAACTGGTAACGCTGCTGCCCCGGCAGGAGGAAGATCCTTACCCTCCGGATACCGTCCGCATTGCCGTCATCGGCAGGCCCAACGTCGGGAAGTCCTCCCTGGTGAATGCCATTCTGGGGGAGGAGCGGGTGATTGTCAGCAATATCCCGGGGACCACCCGGGATGCCATCGACTCACCCTTTGAGCGAAACGGCAAAAACTACGTCATTGTGGATACCGCCGGCATGAGACGTCGAAACCGCATTGATTTGCCCACGGAGCGATACAGCGTGGTCCGGGCCCTGCGGGCGGTGGACCGCTGTGACGTGGTTTTAATGGTCTTTGATGCCACCGAAGGAGTGGCAGAACAGGACAAAAAAATTGTTGGTTATGCCCACGACAAGGGCAAGGCCGTCATTTTGGTGGTCAATAAATGGGATCTTATCGAAAAAGATAATAAGACCATGAATAAATTTGAAAAGAAAATGAGAGAGGAACTGGGCTTTTTAAATTACGCCCCTACACTGTACATTTCCGCCCTGACCAAACAACGGCTGCCCAAGGTGCTGGAGATGGTGGATTACGTGGCGGACGAGGCCAATAAACGGGTGCCCACAGCGGATCTGAACAACCTGATTCGGGAAGCAACCCAGGCCACGCCGCCGCCGGGGGACAAACATCGCAAGCTGAAAATCTTTTATGCCACCCAGGGTGGCGTGAAGCCGCCGACCTTTATTTTGTTTGTCAATGAACCGGAACTGATGCATTTTTCTTACCAGCGTTACCTGGAAAACAAGATCAGGGATGCTTACGGCTTTGAGGGTACCCCGGTCCGGTTCTTCCTGCGCAGGAGAGATGCCGGGGACGAGTAAAGGAATACGGCCCTTCAAGCTTTTTTAAGATTCGGAGGAGTAAGTCTTGACTACTTTAGTCACTTTACTTGTAATTGCAGCGGCTTATTTAATCGGATCAATTCCCTTCGGATATTTGCTGGCCCGTTTCTGGAAGGGAATTGACATCCGCAAATACGGCAGCGGAAACATCGGGGCCACCAACGTCTGGCGTACCCTGGGCAAAGGACCTGGTATGGTTGTATTGGCACTGGATTTGCTGAAGGGTGTAACAGCGGTTTTGCTGGCTAAACAGCTAGAAAATACGGATATCGCCGTCCTGGGTGCTGCCCTGGCGGTCATGGCCGGGCACAGCTGGCCCCTGTGGCTGGGCTTTAAGGGCGGAAAAATTATAGCCACCGGCGCCGGCGCGGTACTGGCCATTGCCCCGCTGCCTTTGCTGCTGGCCTTCCTGGTGTGGGTAACGACAGTGGCGCTGACCCGTTATGTTTCCCTGGGGTCCATTTTGGGAGCGATCTCCCTGCCCCTCTGGATGATGGTCTTTCAGTATCATAAAACAACCCTGATATTTTCCGTACTGGTGGCCGCTTTTGCGGTGTGGAAGCATTCATCCAACATCAAACGACTTTTAAACGGCACCGAATTTAAAATTGGCCAGAAGAAGTCATAGGATTGGAGGACTGGGAATGACAAAAGTTGCGATGATCGGAGCCGGCAGTTGGGCAACGGCCCTGGCCCAGGTGCTGGCCCAAAACAACCATTCTGTGGTTCTCTGGACACGCCGGCAGGAATTGGCCCAATTAATTAATGAAGGGGAAAATCAAAGGTACCTGCCGGGGATAAAACTGCACCCCACCGTCACGGCCGATACGGACCTGGAAAAGGTGCTTCATGAAGCGGCAGCGGTGGTCTTCGGGGTTCCTTCCCATTGCTTTCGGGACCTGCTGCAGCAGTCGCTGCCCTTTATAAAATCCGATGCCGTACTCATTAATGTGGCAAAGGGTCTGGAGGAAAGCACCCTTCTCAGGTTGTCGGAGGTGCTGGCCAGCGAGGCGGGGGAAGCGACCCTGGGCCGCTATGCGGTACTTTCGGGTCCCAGTCATGCCGAAGAGGTGGGTCGCAATATACCCACCGCGGTGGTGGCTGCCTCGCAGGAAATGAATACAGCCGAGTACGTGCAGGACCTGTTTATGTCCCAGGACTTTCGTGTTTATACCAATCCTGACTTGGTGGGAGTGGAACTGGGGGGTGCTTTAAAGAACATTATCGCCCTGGGCACCGGCATTGCCGACGGGCTGGAATTTGGGGATAACACCAAAGCCGCCATGATGACCCGGGGACTGGCGGAAATCACCCGCCTGGGCTTCAGTATGGGGGCAAATCTCTTAACCTTTTCCGGGCTGGCAGGGGTGGGCGACTTGATTGTTACCTGCACCAGCATGCACAGCCGCAATCGTCGGTGCGGCATTGCCATCGGCAAAGGAAAATCCCTGGAAGAGGCGGTGGCCAGTATTAACATGGTGGTAGAAGGCGTCAGGACCACCCGGGTGGCCTGGGAACTGGCCAGGCGTCAGGGAGTAGAAATGCCCATTACCGAACAGACGTACAAAGTGCTGTTTAAAAATCTTTCCCCCCGGGAGGCGGTTTTAAACTTGATGGGCAGGGGAAAAAAATTAGAGGTTGAAGAAATTGCCCTCAGTACATTAAACTGGACACTGGAATCCGTTAAATAAACAGTAAGAGCAGGGGACCACCCTGCTTTTACTGTTTATTTACCTTTTCTTCTTGCCTCCAAAGAATTGGCTGAAATCAAAGGGGAACGGCGGTGTTTTCATCGGGGGCTTTTTGGGACCTGCCGGTTTTTCATGTACCGGGGGTTTTACGGCCGGTTTATCCTGAACCGGTTTTTTTCCGGGTTTATCCCACCCGGGACCAAATCCATAACTCATTAGTAATCCTCCTTTTTTATTTTAAAAGATGGTATATAGTCAATATATGGAAGGGTTTTGGGGTTGGTTACATCTTTTGATTCAATTGGCAAAAGAAATTTTAAGATTAAAATATACTTTTTAGGTTACCGCTAACAGTCATAAAGGGACAAATAGTAAATATCTTTAAAACAATAGGAAAAAAAGGAACCAGGAGCCAGAAACCGCAATCAGCCAGGATAATTTTCTGTCATAAAGTAGCAGGTCGCTCATATATATATAATGTTAATGTATGCCAATGGAAAAAAATTCAGGAAGAAGGGACTACCTTCCTCCTGCATAAAACAGTTTTTCCGGTCTCTACGGTCCATTATCGCGGAGGAGGGATGCAGCATTTCAATATAAATTTCCCTATAATTATATGAACAGGAGGGGATAATCGTTTATGGAAAAGTTGGATATCTTCCGCGATATAGCGGAGCGGACCGGGGGAGATATCTACCTCGGTGTGGTCGGCGGGGTGCGGACCGGTAAATCCACCTTTATTAAAAGATTTATGGAATTGGCAGTAATTCCTAACATTAAAAATGTGTACGATAAAGAACGTGCCAAAGATGAACTTCCCCAGAGCGGCGCCGGCAAAACCATTATGACTACCGAGCCCAAATTTGTTCCCAATGAGGCCGTGGAAATTGCCGTTAATCCAAGCCTTAAGGTTCGAATAAGATTGGTGGACTGTGTGGGATACCGGGTGCTGGGTGCGTTGGGTTACGAGGAAGAAGACGGTCCCCGCATGGTAACCACTCCCTGGTATGAAGAGCCCATTCCTTTTCAGGAGGCGGCCGAGATCGGCACCCGCAAGGTGATTTCCGAGCACTCCACCATCGGCATCGTGGTCACCACCGACGGCACCATTACAGATATACCCAGGGAAAATTATGTGGATGCCGAAGAAAGAGTCGTGGAAGAACTGAAGGATATTAATAAGCCCTTTGTAATTCTGCTGAACAGCGTAAGGCCCCATGCCAGCGAAACGTTGCAGCTGGCGGCCGAACTGGAAGAAAAATATGATGTGCCGGTGCTGCCCCTGGACTGTGCGGAGCTTAAACAGCAGGACATTTTAAAAATTCTGGAGCAGGTTCTTTTTGAATTCCCGGTCAACGAAGTCAACATCAGCCTGCCCCTCTGGATCGAAGAGCTGGAGGGCAAACACTGGCTCAGGCAAAACTTTGAGGATGCCGTCAGGGATACCGTACGCCATGTGCGCCGCCTGAGAGACATCGAAACCGCCGTTAACAATTTGGACGGCTATGATTTTGTTCATCAAGTCAATCTTAAGCATATGGATATGGGCACAGGCTCTGCTTCCATCGAAATGGTGGCGAAACCCGACCTGTTCTACCGGGTGATGACGGAAGAAACCGGTTTTGAAATTGAAGGAGATCACCACCTGTTTCGGTTAATGAAAGATTTGGCCGTGGCGAAACGGGAGTACGACAAAGTAGCCAAAGCCCTGACAGAGGTTCGTGAGACCGGTTATGGCGTTGTAACACCCCGGTTGGATGAAATGAATTTGGAAGAACCGGAACTGATCCGTCAAGGCAATCGTTTTGGTGTTAAACTGAAGGCCAGCGCCCCTTCTCTGCATATCATCAAGGCGGATATTACCACTGAAATCACCCCCATTATCGGGACCGAAAAACAATGTGAAGAGCTGGTCCAGTACATGCTGGCCGGGTTTGATGAAAATCCGCAAAAGATTTGGGAATCTGAAATCTTCGGCAAAACCCTGCATGATCTGGTCCGGGAAGGCATTCAGAATAAACTGCACCGGATGCCGGAAAATGCCCAGGTTAAACTGCAGGAGACTTTGCAAAGAATTGTTAATGAAGGTAGTGGCGGTCTGATTTGTATTATTATTTAATCGACCAAAGGATAACCCCACAGATAGCATAGGGTCTGTGGGGTTTGCTGTTTTTATGACGAATTTTGTTTACCATACAAGATCCGGGTAGGAATTGGCAATAGTAATAATGGTATTGTCAGAAAATTGGAAAGACATGTCAAATATTTGCCAGAGGGAGCAACAGGGAGAGAAGCTGCGAACCAACCAGGCATATTTGAAAAACCATGGTTTAAAAGTATATATTCGGTTTGAAGGGTTATTTTTGGAATGGTATAATGTCTACTGTAAAAGGATAAACATCCACTCAAAACGGACTGCGAGGTAGGGAAGAAGTGACGAAGAAAGAGCTGAAATACTTTTTGGTACAAGAGGATATTCTCCCGGAAGCCATTTTAAAAACGGTGATGGCCAAGGAGTTATTGCTGAAAGGTGCAGCCAATACCGTCAATGAAGCGGTAGAGAAGGTGGATTTAAGCCGCAGTGCCTTCTACAAGTATAAAGACAAGGTTTTTCCCTTTCACCAGTGGAGCAAAGGGAAAATCGTTACCCTTGCTTTGTTGATGGAACATCGGCCCGGTGTCCTTTCTACAGTATTAAACATTATCGCCTCTGTCAAGGGCAGTATTTTAACCATCAACCAGAACTTGCCGTTACAAGGGCTGGCCAACGCCACCCTTTCCGTCGAGACTGCGAGATGAATCAGGACCTGGAGGAATTATTAAAAATTATCAGTGAGGTAACAGGGGTTCGGGATGTCCGCCTGGTGGGCCAGAACTAGCCTGTGAGGGAAAGGGGATTTGTATGGAACAGGTAATCAAAATAGGGCTGTTGGGCTTGGTACCGTCGGCCGTGGCGTATATCGCATCCTGGAGGAAAACCAGGAAAACATCCGGCAGCGGGTGGGCACAAAATTGGAAATTAAAAAAATTCTGGTGCGCAGTTTGGAGAAGGATCGGGGAATCTCCCTGCCGGAAGGAATCCTTACCACCGACCTGGCGGATATTATTCATGACCCGGAAATCAAAATCATTGTGGAGGTTCTGGGAGGCATTCACCCCACGCTGGATTATGTTCTGGAAGCTCTCAACCAGGGTAAGAGTGTGGTCACAGCCAACAAAGATATGGTGGCGGAACATGGACAGCAGCTCTTTAAAGCGGCCCAGAACAATCAATGTGATTTGTTTTTTGAAGCCAGCGTGGCGGGCGGCATCCCCATTATTCGCACGTTAAAACAGAGCCTGGCCGGCAACCGCATTGAAGAAGTCTTTGGCATTATTAACGGAACAACCAACTATATGCTGACGAAAATGACCCAGCAAGGCTGCGATTTTGAGGATGTTTTACAGGAAGCCCAGGCCAAGGGCTATGCCGAGTCCGATCCCACCGCCGATGTGGGCGGCTTCGATGCGGCAAGAAAAATTGCCATCCTGGCTTCCATCGCCTTTAATACCCGGGTGCCATTACACCAGGTTTACACCGAAGGAATCACCCAAATTACCGCCCAGGACATTTCTTATGCTAACGAATTAGGGTATATCATTAAACTGCTGGGCATCGCCAAGGAGCGACCCGAAGGGGTTGAAGTGCGGGTTCACCCGACCTTTATCCCCAAGCATCACCCTCTGGCCGCCGTCGGAGATGTCTTTAACGCAGTTTTTGTGCGGGGCAACGCCGTGGGAGATACCATGTTCTATGGCCGGGGAGCAGGAGAGATGCCCACCGCCAGTGCTGTGGTGGCAGACATTATGGATGCGGCCAGGGATATCATGCGCAGTGTGCCGGGCATCATCGGCTGCACCTGTTTCAAGGACAGTCCTGTACTCGATATCGGCGATACCTTCAGCAAGTATTACATTCGACTGCAGGTGGCCGACAAACCGGGGGTACTGGCTTCCATTGCCCTGGTCTTCGGCAACAAGGAAGTCAGTCTTAAATCCGTTATCCAAAAGGAAGCCACCGGCAAGATGGCGGAACTGGTGCTGGTGACCCACAGGGTAAAGGAACAAAACGTCCAGGATGCATTGATGGATATCAAACAGCTTTCTTCCGTTATTGAAGTGGCCAATGTGATTCGGGTGGAAGGAGAAGAATAAGCAGCTCATGAAGAATACTGTCATCGTTTCCGTGCCGGCGACCACTGCTAACATGGGCCCGGGCTTTGACTGCCTTGGCATGGCCCTGGGACTCTACAATGATATTCATATGACCCTTTCTCCCGGCAGGATCTCCATTGAGGTTGAGGGAGAAGGGGCTGACGACATTAAAAGGGATGAAAGGAACATTGTCTGGCGGGCTGCCCAGCGGGTTTTTCAGGAAATTGGCCGGGAAAATCCCGGCCTTTGCATTACGCTGGTGAATAAGATCCCCACAGCCCGGGGCCTGGGCAGCAGCGCCGCCGCCATTGTGGGCGGCCTGGTGGCAGCCAACCGGCTGACCGGAGAAACCCTGTCCCGGGAGAAGATTCTGTCCCTGGCCACCGAACTGGAAGGACACCCGGACAATGTGGCACCCGCCTGCTGGGGGGCATGGTCATTTCGGTGGTGGCCGAAGGAGTGGTTCATACCCTGAAAATTTGTCCCCCCGGGGAGTTAAGTGCGGTGGTGGCCATCCCGGACTTTAAGCTGTCCACCCATGCTGCCAGGGAAGTATTGCCCAAACAGGTCAGCCTGCAGGATGCGATTTTTAACCTGAGCCGCTCAGCCCTACTGGTGGGAGCCCTCTGTGAAAAAAGGTTGGACCTGTTGTCCGTGGCGTCCCAGGACGTGCTGCACCAGCCTTTCCGGGCCCCTTTGGTTCCGGGACTGCTCAAGGTGATTGAGGAGGCCCACCGGGCCGGCGCCTTGAGTGTTGCCCTGAGCGGCGCAGGTCCCGCGGTGATTGCCCTGACGGACGGTTACAGTGAAGGAATCGCTCAGATCATGCAGGATACCTTCCGGGAAGCCGGCGTTAACTGCCAGGTGAAAGTGCTGCAACCGGCGGTTGATGGAACACAAATTTTATGATTAAATAGTTTTATGTGAGTAAAGGACTAAATCACCAGGAGAGGCGGTAACAAAAAAATGCTGGTTGTCAAAAAATTTGGCGGCAGTTCCGTAGCCAACCCCGAACGCATTAAGCGGGTCGCCAAACGTGTTGTGGAAGAGCATCAAAGGGGAAACCAGGTGGTGGTAACGGTCTCTGCTATGGGGGATACTACGGATGATTTAATTGCCTTAATGAAGCAGGTTACCAATAATCCTTCGGAGCGGGAAATGGATATGCTGCTGTCTACCGGAGAACAAGTTTCCATTGCCCTTTTATCCATGGCCATACGGGATCTTGGCTCCGACGTAATTTCCCTGACCGGTGCGCAGGTTGGTATTTACACCGATGATGTACATACCAAAGCCAAGATCTTAAAAATAGAAACCAGCCGTGTTATGGCAGAACTGAATGAAGGCCGGGTGGTGGTGGTGGCCGGTTTTCAGGGCATCAACCCCAACAATGACATTACCACCCTGGGCCGTGGCGGTTCCGATACCACTGCCGTGGCCCTGGCAGCGGCCCTGCAGGCCGATGTGTGCGAAATCTTTACCGACGTCGACGGGGTTTACACCGCTGATCCCAGGGTGGTGCCGGGGGCCAGCAAACTTTCCCACATTTCCTACGACGAAATGCTGGAACTGGCCAGCCTGGGGGCCCAGGTTCTGCATCCCCGCTCCGTGGAACTGGCCAAACAGTACGGGATACCCATTCATGTACGCACAAGCTTTAATTACAGTGAAGGAACGATTGTGGAGGAGGCTCCGAATATGGAAAATGCACCGGTGGTCAGTGGAGTGGCCCATGATTATAATGTAGCGAAGATTGGTCTATTTGATGTGCCGGACAAGCCAGGCGTCGCCATGAAGATTTTTAAGGCTCTGTCCGCCCAAAACATTAACGTGGACATGATTATCCAGAGCGCCATGCGCAACAGCATGAACGATATCGGTTTTACCGTCACCCAGGATGATCTTAGAAAGACCCTGCTAACCATTGAAGCCATTCAGGAAGAAGTGGGTTTTAAAGGTTATACCCACGACGAGGATGTGGCCAAGGTATCCATTGTGGGCGCCGGTATGATTTCTCACCCCGGCGTTGCTGCCGACATGTTTGAGACCCTGGCTGAGGAAGGAATCAACCTGGAAATGATCACTACTTCGGAAATTAAAGTTTCCTGTGTCATCAAAAGATCCGAAACCGAAAAGGCAGTCCGAGCTCTGCACAAAAAATTCAGACTGGACAACCTGGAAGAAGCCAAAAATTATGCAGGAATTACTTAGGTACCAGGTACCTAAGTAATTGGGCTCTGTTCTACGCTGTAGTGGACTGGTGCCTGATAGTCTTATTAAGAAAGTATGACGCATAAATGAATATTTTGCTAAATATTCGCATAAATAATGCAAGGATGTCCCACATGTCCTATAATAAAAAATAAAAAGAAATGAAAGGGGAACCAAAATGAAAATACTGGTACCTTTTGATGGCTCGGACGCTTCCCACAATGCAGTTCAATATGCGCTGAATTTGGCCAAAACCCACAGCTCCTATGACATTACCATTTTAACGGTGGCTTGCAACGACGCTCCCTTTGCCCGGGATTTTGTGGCCAACCCCATCGAAGTCCTCAACGCCTGCCAGGATTTCTTTAGGGGCAGTTTGAATAAGGCAAAGGCCCTGTTTGACGCCGAGGGCATTCAGGTCAACACCGTTTTGGGATCCGGTGATCCTGCTGAAGTGATTATCGATTTGGTAAAAGAGCAGGGGATTGACAAGGTTATCATGGCAGAAGGGGGCTGTCAGGTTTGACCGGCTGGGTCCTGGGCAGCGTCAGTGCCAAGGTTGTGGCCAATGTAGATGTTCCTGTGACACTTATCAAGTAAACAGACAAAACCCCGCCATGCGGGGTTTAACTTTCATGTCAACATTTTTAAATTAACATTTAAAAAAAAGGTGAAAACATCTGGATTTAATTTTTTTCAGTGGGGGCAGGGGTGGTTTTTTTGTCCTTGTAAATAACCTGTACGGACTCTTTCAGTTCCCTGGTTGCTTTTTCTTCCAATGCAGCTCACCCCCTCAGGGATTAGCTTGCGACCCGGGTGGCGGCTTTAAACCCGTCATGCTTTGTCAATTACTGGTGGGCATACTGTTTTTCCACAATTATGCGGCCCAGTTCCTGGGAGCGGTGGGTGGCCCGTAAAATGGCTTTGCGGATGGTGGTTTGAAAATTCCCCTTGTTTAATTCATTGATCCCGGCCATGGTTGTGCCGTTGGGCGATGCCACCTGACGCCGCAAAACCTCGGGTTTCTCACCTGTTTCCAGCAGCATTTTGGCGGCCCCCATCAGTGTCTTCAAGACCAGGGGCCGGGCTAGTTCCCTGGGGATGCCGGCGGATTCGCCGGCCTTTTCCATGGCCTCCACCAGGTAATAGATGTAAGCGGGACCGCTGCCGGACAGACCCGTCACCGCATCCAGCAGGCTTTCTTCCACAATGACCACTTCACCTACCATGCGAAACACTTCTTCTGCCAGCCTGAGCTGCTCCGGGCCGGTGTAGCGGCCGGCGCTGAGACCTGTGGCCGATTCTAGCACCGCACAGGAGGTATTGGGCATCGCCCGCACCACAGCCACTTCAACGCCCAGGCCGTCCTCAATCAGGGAAGTGGGAATCCCCGCCAGCACGGAAATGACCAGCTGGTTTTCTTTAATGGAGCCGGCCAATTCCTCCAGGGCCGGGAAAATATCCTGGGGTTTTATGGCCAAAATAATGACGTCTGACTCACCGGCCGCCGTTTTCTTATCGGTAACCGGCACGATGCCGTAATAGTTGCGCAGGAAATTCAACCGCTCCCCGTTGCTCCGGTTGGAGACCCGGATTTCGCCGGGGCGGACCATCCCGGCGGACAGCAGTCCTTTCACCATTGATTCACAGATGTTGCCGGCGCCTATAAAAAAGAAGGTTTTTCCTTCCAGCATGCTTGAACCCTCCTTCCGTCAGGAACGGACCTGACCGGTTCCTCTGACGACATATTTATAGCTGGTTAATTCCCTGAGGCCCATGGGTCCCCGGGCGTGCAGTTTTTGGGTGCTGATGCCGATTTCAGCGCCAAAGCCGTATTGAAACCCGTCTGTAAAGCGGGTGGAAGCATTATGGTAAACCGCAGCAGCATCCACCTGCCGCAAAAACTCCGCTGCGGTATCCTGGTTACCGGTGACAATGCTCTCTGAGTGCCGGTGCCATAGGTTTGAATATGATCCAGGGCCTCGGGTAAATCTGCCACGATTTTCACCGCCAGAACGGGCGCCAGGAACTCTGTGGCCCAGTCGCTTTCCTCCGCCGGTTTTACTTCGGGCACCATCTTCAAGGTAGCGGGACAACCCCGAACTTCCACACCTCTGTCCCGCAGGGCCTGCACTGCCCCCGGCAGCCAGGACGGGGCAATCTCCCAGTGTACCAGGAGGGTTTCTGCCGCGTTGCAAACCCCGTAGCGCTGGCACTTGGCATTGAGAATAATTTCCAGGGCCATGGAAGGATCTGCTTCTTTGTCGACATAAACGTGACAATTGCCAACCCCGGTCTCAATGACCGGCACCGTGGCGGTTTCCACCACCCGTCGGATAAGCCCGGCGCCGCCCCGGGGAATGACCAGGTCCAGCAGGCCGTTCAGCCGGAGCATTTCATCCACCGCATGCCGGTCCCCGATATCGATAAATTGTACGGCCGCCGCCGGAATGGCGGTGCCCTCCAGCCCCTTCTTGATGGAGGCCACCAGTGCCCGGTTGCTGTTGAGGGCGCTGGAACTGCCTCTCAGAAGCACTGCGCTGCCGGCCTTTAAACAAAGGGCACAGGTGTCCACCGTCACGTTGGGGCGGGCTTCATAAACCATGCCCACCACACCCATGGGAACCCGGATTTTGGCAATATTTAAACCATTGGGCCTGCTCCAGGATTCCATCACCTGGCCCACCGGGTCTTCCAGTTCCACCACCTGTTTGATGCCTTCCACCATATCCTCGATGCGGGCGGCGGTAAGGGCCAGGCGGTCCAGCAGGGAGGGGCTGAGGCCGGCCTGCCGGCCGTTTTCCAGGTCGATTTCATTGGCGCACAGGATGCTTTCCCGGTCCGCCAGGAGCTGCCGGGCCACCGTCAGCAACGCATCGTTTTTCGCTTGCGGTTCAAGGATTGCCAGCTTTCTGGAGGCTACCTTTGCCTGCCTGGCAAGTTCTCTCACGATTGACATGTGGAAAAACTCCTTTCGCAGACTAACCAGTCTCGATTAATGACTTCCAAACCCCGTCCGGGGTTTTTAATGACCAGCCGCAGGTCATCGGAGGAGAGGTTGGTAATTCCCCTGGCCAGCTCGACCCCCCGGTCATCTTCCACAACCACCACGCTGCCGGCCGGGAAGTTTCCCCTCACCCCGGTAACGCCCACTGCCAGAAGACTCTTGTTGCCCTCCGTCAGGGCCTTCACGGCGCCCCGGTCAATGGTTAAGGTCCCCCTGGCCACGCTGCCAAAGGCAATCCACTGCTTACGGCTGCGCAGGGAGTGAGGGGAGGGCTCAAAACAGGTACCCACCGCTTCTCCCGCAGCAAGGGACAGAATAACGGCCGGGTCTTTGCCGCTGGCCACCACGGTGCGCAAGCCGCTGCGGGCCGCGATACGGGCGGCGGCCAGCTTGGTGCGCATGCCGCCGGTACCCACCGGAGTGCCGCTGCCGCCGGCTGCCTGCACAATGCTTTCATCCACCTGCCGGACCACCGGTATCAGCCTGGCGGTGGGGTCTTTCCGGGGGTCTCCGCTGTAAAGACCGTCAATGTCCGTCAGGATAATCAGAAGTTCCGCCTCCACCAGCCCGGCCACCAGAGCGCTCAAGGTATCGTTATCCCCAAAGCGGATTTCGGCAAAGGCCACGGTGTCGTTTTCATTAACAATGGGCAATACACGCCGGTTCAGCAATACATTTAACGTATTGCGGGCATTAAGATACCGGCGCCGGCCCGCCAAATCCTCTTTGGTCAGCAGCACCTGACCCACCTGAATCCCCCGGGCCAGGAATAACTCGTTGTATTTTTCCATCAGCAGGCCTTGCCCAACGGAAGCCGCCGCCTGCCTCTCCGGCATGGTCAGGTTGGACCGGCTCCAACCCAGCTGACCCAGACCGGCAGCCACCGCGCCCGAAGACACCAGGACCGGCTGCCAGCCCCTGCGGAAAAGTTCGGCAATGGCGCCGGCCAATGCCATCATGCGGGATTGATCCAACAACCCGCGGCTGTTTGTCAGGCTGCTGCTGCCGATTTTAATGACAATTCGTTTGTAATGTTCCAATTTTGCAGCCCCCTTATCTGGAAAAACAAAAACCCTTTCGTCTCAAAGGACGAAAGGGTTGACTTTCGCGGTACCACCTTCATTAATGCACGAAAAATATGCATTCACTTGCTGCCCTGTATCGGAGGCCACCGGTCCGGTTTATTCCCGAACAGCTCCGGAGCGGGATTTCAAAATCATAGCCTGAGGAACCTTCCAGCCGCTGAGTTCCACTCTCTATCAGACCTCGGATTTTTACTGCTCTCCATCATTGCCTGGATATTTTTTTGTTGGATCAATTATAAACATTTTAAATCTCAAATGTCAAGCAACCCATTGTTAAATTTATGTTTACATAAAATGCCGGCAGGTATTTTGTCGTGGCACCATACCGGGGGGGAAAACATAAAATGCAGTTATAAGAAACTTTTGGAGGAATTTATTTTGTTGGAAATTGTTAAAGTAAGCGGCCAGGGCCAATGGCAAAGATTTTTTGAAGTCCCCTGGCGGATCTATGCCCAGGACCCGCTCTGGACACCGTTTCCCCGGGACAGCGAGAGACAGATGTTCAACCCGCAGGCCAATCCCCTGTTAAGGCATGTGCACCCGGAATGCTTTCTGGCCATGGAGGATAAAAAACCCGTTGGGCGTATCGCGGCCATCACCGACGACCTGCTGGCAGATGAAAGAATGGGCTTGTTTGGCTGTTTTGAATCGGTTAACCGTTCTGAAGTAGCCCGGGAGCTCCTCAAGGCGGCCTGCCAAAGTCTTGTGGAGCGAGGGAAAAGTCTGGTGCAGGGGCCGGCCACATTAAATACTTCACAGCAGGTGGGCTTGCTGGTGGAGGGCTTTGACCGACCCCCTCAAGTGATGATGCCTTATAACCCCCCTACTATTCAGAACTGTTGGAAGAAAACGGTTTTTCCCAGTTGCTGGACTTATATTCTTATCTCTGGCTGCCGGAATTTACCAGGGAACGCGGCAAACTAAAAACCGTGGCCAAAAGAGTGAGCAGGATTCCCGGTTTGCATCTGCGTCCAATCAATCTCAATGACCCCTGGAGGGAAGGAAAAAGACTGGCCGATATACTCAATGAAGCCATGACAAACCAGTGGGGTTTTGTTCCCATGGATCAGGAGGAGGCGGCTCATTTTTTAGCCGGTTTAAAGAATTATACGGCTCCGGAAATGCTGACCTTTTGCGAAGTGGAGCATAAAACAGTGGGCGTCTGCCTGATGATGCCCGATTTGGGACCGCAGCTCCGGGCCGCCCGGCAGTCCGGCTTTCTCACGGCCCTCCAGGGATGGGGCAGACCGGCATCCTGCGGGTCGGGGTGCTGGCAGTGGTTCCGGAATACCGCCGCCGGGGAGTGGTGGCATTGTTAATCGACAGGGCGATGGAGACCGTTATCAGAAAAGGTTACCGCCAGGCAGAACTTTCGCTGATTATGGACTCTAACAAAGACATGAACAGTATTCTTACCTCTGCCGTGGGCAGTAAAGTAAATAAAAAATTCCGGGTCTATCAGAAGCAGCTGTAAAACAATTTAAAGGTACAACCGACTTTATGGAAAAATTTGTGACCTATTGACGGTCTGAAACGTATTATGAAAAATAAAAATGTTTTATGTGAAAGGAGTTAGAGAGTATGTTTAGATTTCCACCCTTCAGGGACCCGCGGGCTGCGCTCTTTGGACTTACTTTGTTCAACAGCGCCAATCCGGGGCTGGAAAAACAGCTTGAAGTCTTTGCCCACATCCTGGAGGCCACCCGAAATTCACTTTCCGTGATCCGGGGTGAAATGCATAACTTTGAAACTTCCATGCTTTCCCTGACGGCGCCCAATACCGATTGCACTACCCAGCCGGTCCATGAAACCGTTCAACAGGATGCAACCATCAGCTATACCAACCCCAATCACACACAAACGTCGTCTCAAACGCAGCAGTCTTACACAACCGTTCAAACAATGGATGTTAAAGATGAACGTGAAAAACAGGTGAAAGAACAATTGGAGAGATTTATCCAGCAAAATCCCAATAAAATGAATGAGTTCCTGGATGACCTGGAGCGCCTGATCAGAAAATATCGTTAATAGTAAATCCGCGGTTCTTTGAGCAACCGTGGATTTTATTTTTTCCATAAACGGTTACTTCTGCCCGCAACACTGGCAATACTAATGATTGGGTCTGTCCGAACAGAAGGAATTTTACGGATCATGTCGAATAACCTATGTTCGTTGAGCAATGATCGGAGGTGAGAACATGCCTATTTTTGAATTTTCCTGTAGAGCCTGTGGCAAATTTTTTGAGAAACTTCTACTGGCCGGTCGTGAGGAACAAATCAAGTGTCCCGAATGCGCCAGTGAGGATGTCGAGAAAAAGATATCCGCTCCTTTTCTGCCCAGTTCCGTAGGCAAACCGGCAGACAGCGGTTCCTGCAGCGCGCCCAAGGCGGACGGCTGCGGTTCCGGCGGCTGAGGCATCTAAGAAGTTACGGTCCGTAACTACACTTTGTTAAACCGGGATTTCCCGGTTTTTTGCTTTTTTCAATGGGTTGCGGCACCCCGGGAAGACTATGTCCAATAGGTTTACGGGTTCGCGAACAGTCGGGTTTTTCTGATTCTAACTTGTCCTCTGCCCGGAATATAGTTAAAACAAAGGAGCGGGCAGGGGGTGCTGACGTGGGCCTGTTGGAAATGCTGCATAGCTTTGCGGTTGTGTTTGGTTTGCTGGGAACGTTGTTGCTTTTGATTCATTCCTTCAGCCTGTACATCGCTCACAAAGAAGACAGCCTCTGGTTGCCGTGAGCCTTTTGCGATTGGTCGGGCGTGCTGCCAGGTTAATCAAGTATTCCCTGGGGTCAATTGCCCAGATGCCCCTGCTTTTATTAACTTTTTTGGTCATCTATGGTTTGTTATTGTCCTTCTACTACTGGTACCAAAGAATCCAATCCGATCTTATGGGCATTCTCGGGCTGAGTATTATAACAACCATGATTTCCCTGGGCTTTGTGGCCCTGTTGCTGTCTCCCATCATGTATATTACCCAGAAACTGCTGTTTGACTGTGAAATTGAATCCAGGATTTTCAGGGCTGCCGTTTATTCAGTTCTGGTGCCTTTTTTCTATATCTTCGTTATCAATGACATTACTGCGACGGGTCCCCTGGTGGAAGGGATTATGCTGACGGGTCTGAGCTTAAGTTTTTACCAGATCTTCAAGGGGATTTTTTTCTGCCTGCAGGCTCCGGCAGCGATGTTTGCCCATTTTGACAGGCGTTTTGTTCCCGTCTTAATGATTGTTTCCTGGCTGCTGGTCATTATTTTCAATCTTTATGCCATGATTCTGCTGGTTTCCCATACCGACCCCTATTCCTTTATCGATGGCACCGGACCGGTTACCGAACCGCTGCGTCTCCTTTATTTTACCGTGATTACTTTTACCAGTGTGGGTTATGGAGACATCACGCCCCGGGGAAGCTTTGCCGTCTTTATCACCATTATCGTCTCAATCACCGGTTTTTTGTACTCTGCTCTATTTATAGGAGGCATCCTGGCCGCCTTCACCGGACGGAGAAAAGAGTAAGGCAGGCAGGATAATCCCGGGTAGAAAAAGAAACAATGCTTAATGGACTTGAGTGATGGGAGGAATTTTGTTTGCGTATTCAGGAACTCAACGGTTTCTATTCCCAGCCCCTGGGTAGAGCATACCTTAGTGACTTTCCGGAGGTCAGCCGCTTTTTTACTTACGACCCCGGGCAAATAGAGGGATTTGCCGCCCGTCTGAAACATTTGTCCGCTAAAAAAAAAGGACAGCTTCAACTTTTGGCGGAAACCCTCAGACAAGATAATCTGCAGCTGGGCTGCGGGGATAAAACCTTAAAGAATATCAGCCTGTTGGAAAAAGGTTTGGCGGTGGCCGTGGTTACCGGTCAGCAGCCCGGCCTGCTGACCGGACCGCTGTACACGGTGTATAAAGCCATGGGGGCCATCAAACTGGCCCAAGAGCTTTCGGCAGAGTTGAATCACCCGGTGGTTCCGGTGTTCTGGATTGGCGCTGACGATCATGATTTTGAAGAAATAAACCATATTTTTGTGCCCACTTCCGAAGGGCCTAAAAAAATTACCTTAACAGAAAAGCCTGCCGGTCGGTTTTCCCTGGGGCATGTTCCTGTGCCGCAGGAGGTACCGCTGTTTCTTCAGCAACTGGAGGAATTAACACCTCCTGTGGGATGGCAGCAGGAAGGGCTTGCCCTGTTAAGAGAGACTGCCCGGCAGTCGGAAAATCTCGCCCAGTGGTTTGGCCGGTTAATGACTTTTCTTTTTAAAGATGACGGCCTGGTCCTGATGAACCCGGTCCTACCGCCTCTGAGAAGGTTATCCGCCGGCCTCTTTCACAGAGCGGTAAAGACGGCACCGGAAGTGGACCGTTTGTTGCAGCGGGCCTGTCAAGAGGTTACGGCGGCGGGCTTTTCACCCCAGGTACAGAGCGAAGAAGATAAGCTGCATTTGTTTATCTATATAAAAGGCCAAAGAACCGCGCTGTATTTGAAAAAGGATCAGTTCACCGACCGGCAAGGAGTGAACACCTGGGAGAAAGAGCAGCTGGCGCAGCTTTCTTTGAACAGCCCGGAGTTGTTCAGCCCGGATGTTGTCCTGCGACCGGTGGTTCAAGAAGAACTGCTGCCGGTGCTGGCCTATGTGGCCGGACCCGGAGAGATCAGTTACTTTGCCCTGCTCAAGAACATCTTTCAGCATTTTGGCCAGGAAATGCCCGTTGTTTACCCACGTCCCAATATGACCCTGGTGGAACCCCTGGTGGAGAAATTGCTGACCAAGTACCAGGTTCCACTGCGACTGCTGCCCGCGGGTTTAGGCGGATTTATCGATGCTTACGTTGAGCGAACGGATGAAGTGGGGATAGAAGGGATTTTTGCTGATTTCCGTTCTGTTTTAAGAGAAAAACAGACAAACATTGTGAAAGAAGTGGCGAGTATAAACCCGGAACTGAAAGGCTGGGCAAAGAAAACCTGAGACGTTTGCTGCGGGTTATTGACTCCTTTGAAGATAAAGTGAAACAGCGTCACCGCAAGAACAATCAGGTGGCCATCCGCCAATTAAACAAGGTGAACGCGATGCTTCATCCCCTGGGACAGTGGCAGGAAAGGGTTTACAATATCTTTCCGTACCTAATGAAATATCAACCGGATTTGTTAAAAGAAATATATCATGCCATCCGTCTATTTGACTGGAGACAAAAAATTATCTTTTTTGATTGAGAAAGTATTCACTTTCTCATAAAATGGAATAAAATATAGCAAAGGGAAAAAAGGAGGTATACAGGGATGAAGTACCAGGTCAACGTTATTGAAGCAATTAAAAGATTCCGGGAATTAGATTTAACCGTTTCCCCAGTTCCGGGTACCAGCAAGTATTGTGTTTCCTTTCCGGGAGGTCACTGCACCCTGTTAAAGGAGAAAATGCTCTTGGAAATGGCCTGTAACCTGAAGGGCAACCAGGCAGCCGAGATCTACGAGCGTCTCCAGGCCTCCGCACGCTAGGAAAATGATTGGAAGTAAATCTTCACTGCCGGGTGAAGATTTTTTCATTCTTTTACTGTATAATTTTTCTGGTTACTCTTCTATTAACTATTGGTAAATTCTAGGGGCAAGGAGGCCGAAAATGCTGGCGGTAAGTTTTTTCTTTGTGCTGGCAGGGGGTATCCTGCTGTTTGTTGGTATTATAGGTCTTTTTTTAAATCAATTAACCAGGCAGCATGCCAATCAAAAGAAGTGGCTTTTTTTATCCTCAGGCGGATTTATCAGCTTGCTTTTAGGCATGCTAATGGCAATGACTTGATGCCGGTTCCTTGAAATGCAGAATAAAAAGCGCTTAGTCCCGGTGGGCTAAGCGCTGATTTCATTCATAATGTTTTTCCAGGTTGTCGGCTCCACATAGCGATACCGGCAGCCGTCCTGATAATAATCTTTGCCCTGCAGGGCCTTTTTCGTCAGGATGGTCGGACCCTCGTGACTGACCACTTTGTAGATTCTCAGCATCAGTTCCGGGTGAATATTGCTGTTCACCTGGGTGGTAAACAACCACAACAGCCGTGGTACTTTCTTTATTCCACAGGGGGAAATGATGTTGGCTGCCATGGCCCGGATGACATCCTGATCGTCCTTACGCCGCTCCAACCGCGTATCTTCAAAGGCCTGCAGTAAAGTGGTTTCCCCCCTTTCACGTTAATGGCGCCTATCACGGTACTGGCTTTTTCAATGACGGGTTGATCAAAGGTGATGTGGCCGTCAATTTGAATTTGCAGGGCATTTTCCAGCCTTCTTTTTAAGCCATCCCTTCCTTCCTGAATCCAGACCCGCCCAACGGTGGTTTGTTTACCATCTGTTTCAAGATGGGCAAAGACCGGGACACTAAGAATGCCAATCCTGCCGCTCAGGGAATCAAAATTCATCAAGGTCACGGCCTTGAGGGTTTGCCGGTCGGTCCAGATGCACAAAATATTGGTTTTATTTTGTTTCCCGTTGGCAGCTTCCAGGATGGATACCGGGGTAAGGAGTAATGAAAGGATGACAGTGGCGGACAACAAAATTTTGCCCAGCCGCCTTTCTCGGTTTTCCAGTGTTAATAGAATTCTTTTCATAGTTCTTAGTATGCCGGGAAAACAGGAACTTTATAACAGGAAACAATGTAAACAAAAAAACCAATTAAAAAGGGTTGCCCGGTCCGGACGACCCTTTTTAATTGGCAAATTCCGCTAACTTACCGGCAAATTCTTTCATCTCATCCGCCATCTGGCCCAGCTGTTGGACTGCCTGACCAACCTGCTCGGTGGTGGTGGTTTGCATCTGGGCGATGCCGGTTGTTTCTTCAATACCGGCGATGATGGTCTTCATAGATTCCTCGATATTTCCAAGGATGGTACTGATTTTTTTGGCGGACACAACACTGTCCTCAGCCAGCTTGCGGACTTCGTTGGCCACGACACCGAAACCACGGCCATGGTTGCCTGCCCTGGCTGCCTCGATGGCGGCATTGAGGCCCAGCAGTTTTGTTTGATCGGCCACTTTTTTAATAAATTCAATGACCTCATCGGTATCCTTAATGTGTTTTTCTGCTTGAAACACAGCAGAGTTGAGCTTTTCACAGTGGCTGCCCAGCGCCCTGGTAACTGCGTCAATGGCCGCCGGAACACTTTGTACCGTGGTGTTTAATCCTTCTGCCATGCCGGCCAGCTGTTGGGCCTGGGCCCTTAATTCCTGAGCCGCTTCTTCCTGGCCCCGGGCTACGGTATACATTAATTTGGATATCATGGCATCCGCCAGGCGAGTGTTTTCCTGCTTGTTCTCCATGATGGCCTGGTTAACGGCGGCATTACCGGTTACGTCCAATACGACGTCCAGGTTCGGCACCTGTAGGAGCTGCTTAAAATCAAGAAAAGTTGGAATTCCGGACTCCCTGGCGGCCACGAGAGCGGGGGCGTTTTGGTTTAAGTCCGCTATACCAACGACGGTTATTTCCGAGAGGGAGGACATCAGGCGTAACATGGCTAAACCGCCCCGACCACCACCCACAATGCCCAGTCGAATCAATCTGATAACCTCCTCCTAAAACGTTGAATGATATATTCTCTATGCATCTTTTGTTTTCCTACCTCATAATTTAAAATATTTTGTATTTTCGTGTCTATAACTTGTTTGCCTGGTCGAGGTTTGATATGGTATTGGCAGGAAAACATGACGCAAAGGAAGTGGTGCATTTGGTTTACTGGGCCAAGGAAGGAAAGGAAAATACCGAAGCAACCCTGGAGGCTGCCCTTCAATATGCCAGGGAAAGAGGAATCAACTCCATTGTTGTGGCATCCAGTACCGGGGCTACCGCAGAAAAGTTCATCGGCTGCGGCAAAAAAGTTGTTTGTGTGACGTACCAGGCAGGCTTTAAAGAACCGGGGAAATTAACCATGAAACCGGAAACCAGAGAGCGTTTGCAGCAGGCAGGCATTGACGTGCTGGCGACCACCCACCTGATGGCGGGTTTGGACCGGGCCCTTCGCTATAAGTTTCAGGGGATTTACCCTTCGGAAATTATGGCCTATACATTGCGAATGTTTGGCCAGGGTGTCAAAGTATGTGTCGAGGTGGCAGGCATGGCCCTGGATGCCGGGTTAATCCCTCACGGCGAAGAAATTGTGGCGGTGGCGGGAAGCGGCAGGGGGGCGGATACAGCAGTTGTTATGGTGCCGGCCCATTCCCAGTATTTCTTTGATACTAAAATCAAAGAGATTATTTGTAAACCCAGGGAATTTGAACATCACTAAAACTTACACCGGCTTTTGGCCGGTGTTTTTTGATGAGTGACAGTAAATTGTACAACGACTGCATTTGGTATATTTTAAAGCTTCTTAAAATTAATGTTGTCGGAAGTTATCCAATACACTATAATAAAAACTATGTTGTCAAGATTTGGGGGGATAGGCACATGATACCAAGGCAAGGGAAAAGTTCCGGCATTTTTACCATCCGCACCAAATTGCTGCTGGGATTCGGGGTAATTCTATCGCTCACCACAGCAGTGGGATTCGGCATTTTGTATATGTTTGATCATGTCAACGATTCTTATAACCGGTTAATTGCCAACGAGGTCCTGGTAATGAATCAAACCCAGGCCACCCTGGTTAAATTTGAACAGGCCGCCCTGGACTTAAGGGGTTACATGCTGACCGGCGACCCCAACTATATCCTGAGGTACCAGGAGGGCCAGCGTAATGTGCAAGAGGTGATTGGCCGCCTGGGGAAATCCATTACCTCACCGGAAGGGAAAAATTTTTACAATTCCCTGGTAAAAGCGGTGGAGGATTTCAAAGTTTACGGGGACAATGCCGTTGCTTTAAAACAACAAACCCTGCTCATGGAAGACAAGCTGGCCGGTTACCAGCAGATTGAGGAATACCTGAACCAGGGAAAGGGCACCGTGGAGCGGGTGGTGCAGGCCGGCAATGCCATTGTGTTATTTATGGAGGACCAATTAGAGAAAGGCAAACAGCATAACAATGCCGTGTCAGGGCAGGTAAATCAGTTTGCCTTCATCGGTATGGCGGTTTCAGTGATCCTAAGTCTGGTGATTGCTGTTTTCATTGTCAACATGATCAGCAGGCCGGTCCGGGAGTTGACCCGGCAGGCCAGCCGCATCGCCGAAGGGGATCTGACGGCTGACAAGGTGTGGGTGAAAAGCAAGGACGAGCTGCTGGTCCTGGCCAAGGCCTTTAATAAAATGACGGAAAACCTGAGGACCATTCTTTTCGAATTGAAGGATAAATCCTCTCTGGTGGCCTCAGGGGCCCAGCAGCTTACTTCCACCATCCAGCAAACCTCCTCCGGTATCGCCACGTCAACCGCTTCCATGCACCAAATGGCGACCACCGTTGAGCAGGTGGCCGGCAACACCCAGAGCGTTTCCCGGGTGGCCGAGTCTGCCAGCCAGCAGGCCAAAGAAGGACAGACGGCGGTGGATAACATCCGCCGGCAAATGGATCATATTATCCTGTCCACCAAACAGGTGGGGCAGGCCATCAACAAGCTGAACCAAACCTCCCGGGAAGTGTTCCAAATCGTTGACCTGATTACCGAAATCGCGGAGCAAACCAACCTGCTGGCCCTCAACGCAGCCATTGAGGCAGCCAGGGCCGGCGAAGAGGGGCGAGGCTTTGCAGTGGTGGCAGAGGAAGTGAGAAAGCTTGCCGAAAGGTCGGCCAAAGCCGCAGGGGAGATCAAGGTCCTCATTGCCTCCGTCCAGGAAGAGTCCACCCGGGCCGTAAGCGCTATGGACAAGGGTACCAGTGAAGTGGAAACCGGCAGCCAGATTGTGCTGCAGGTGGGTTCCGTCCTTGAATCCATTATCCATTCGGTGCAGGACGTAGAAGAGCAGATTCGGGAAGTGGCCGCAGCCTCAGAGCAGATGTCCGGCGGTGTAGCCAGTGCTGTATCTACCTTTGAAGAACAGACAGCCATCATGCAGGAAATCGCCTCCATGGCCGATGGATTCTCTGCCATGGCTGCACAGTTGGAACAAATGTCCAACGCTTTCCGGTTAAGGGATGCCGGAGAAGATTTGCCCCTTAATGAAAGCAGCGATACAGGTGAACCCTCCGAAGAAAAGGATCAAAAAGAGCCATTGATGGAACAAGAGGAAGAGAATACCGGCAAGGTTGCATAAAAACAAATAAAACAGGGGGCAGGCGGTATAAACCTGCCCCCTGTTTTTCTTTATTTATTTTTATATTCGTTTTTCTCAGGAACATTTAGGAAATTGTTGCGCAGGACTTTACCGCTGGTGGCCCGGTAGTTGATACCGGCAAAACCTTTTTCCATGGGTTTTTCTTTCGCCATTTTTAAATCCCTCCTTTAAACTATTGTGTGTATCGTTTAGGCAGATTACTCTTGATAGATTTTAATCCTGCTGCCAATTATTACTGATTTGGGTTCGCTGCAACAAAAGGAGAAAAAACTGTGCAGAGAACTTAAATAACTTGTAGAAATTTTAAAGACATGGAAACCTTTTGTCTCTTTTTACGTCTTATTGCATGGGATCATATTTACTAGTTAAAGAAGGAAGGTTTTTGCTTTGCCCAAAAAGGTTAAGAAGTCAGGGGTCCTTTACCTGGCTGTGATCCTTGGCATCAGCGTTTTGCTGGCGGGCGCCATGACGTACGGAGTGATCTTCAAATTGCGGAGCGCCGAGGCAAACCGTGTTCCCCCCGGTGTATTTGTCGAGGGGGTTGAACTGTCAAACCTGGAAAGACAGCAGGCCAGCGAGAGATTAAAAGAACTTGAACAGGCTTTGATGAATAAGCAAATCCTGTTGACCTACCAAGACAAATCCTGGTCAATGCCTTTAAAAGAACTCGGTTTTACGGTAAACGTAGAAGATGTTCTGGACCAGGCCTTGCGGAATGATGTCAATGCCTTGTTCAAACGTGTACAGACTTACTTTCACCCGGTAAAAAGAGAAATTACTCTTTCCATAGGGTTAAACAAGGAAAAATTAGCCTCCGCCCTGAGCCCCGTGGCGCAGGCCATTGAACGCCCTGCCAGTGACGCAAAACTGGTTGTGGCAGAGGATGGGCAAGTCATCATGGTGCCCGACCAAAGGGGTCTCAAAGTAAATCTGGATCAAGTTTACGCAGGTCTTCTTAACACGGACATTCATCAAGCGACGATTCAACTGGATCTAAAAGTGGATGAAATAAAAGCGGGAAAAACCCTGGCGGATATTGAGAATTTAAGGATAAACGGCAAGATCGGAGAGTATACCACCCATTTTGATGCCAAGAACATAAACCGGACCATCAATATTCGGACCGCAGCCAACCGGATCAACGGTGTCATACTGGCGCCGGGCCAGGAGTTTTCCTTTAATAAAACCGTTGGGGAACGCACTGGCAAAGCCGGTTACCGACCGGCGGCCGTGATTGTAGCCAATAAATTTGAAGAAGCCTTAGGCGGCGGGATTTGCCAGGTCTCCACCACCCTGTACAACGCCGCTCTGCTGGCCAATTTAACTTCTGTGGAACGCCATAACCACTCCCTGGCCATCGGATACGTTCCCCTGGGACGGGATGCAGCGGTGGCCTGGAACCAGCTTGATTTTAAATTTAAAAATACCCTGCCCGGACATGTTTACTTACGAACTGTTGTAGGCCAGGGATTCATCACCATTCAGGTTTATGGTGACACCGCACTGAAGAAAGACATTACTGTCCGCAGTTGGGTCACCGAAACCATCGAGCCGGACCAGGTGATTAAAGAATTTGATCCCACCCTGCTGCCCGGTGAGGAAGTGCTGATGTCACCGGCCTATGCGGGTTTCCGGGCCAAAGCCGAAAGAATCATTAAAGAGAACGGCATTGTGGTTAAGAGGGAAGCGCTGCCGGACAGTTACTATTACCCGAGGCCAAAAATCGTTAAGGTTGGGCAGAAGGATGAACAAACAAAGCCCGCAGACCAAAAAGTTGATTTACAAGCTCAATCGGGTCAAACCCGGGAAATAATCGAAACTGAGTATTAAGAGAATGTGGAGGTCACCTGCCGTGGGGCCTCCACATCTTTTAACCACCGATGATGGATAAAAAGGGACTGATCTGGCAACCCCCTGGAGAATCTGCTACAATTAAAAGTAAAACTTAAGGGATTTTAAAAATGCGTTAACAAAATTTTAAAGATAGAATGATAAAATTTGTCAAACCGGGAGGAAATTATGTCGAAAAATATTGGAATTATCGATCTTGGCTCAAACTCGATACGTCTCATTTTGATGAAGATCGGTAAGAACGGCTCCTATAAACTGTTGGACGAGATCAAGGAGACCGCCAGAATTGGGGAAAACATGGGACCCGAAAGGGTTATCAAGGGCCCGGCCATCGACAGGGCGGTTCAAACCACGAAACTGTTTCAGAAGTTCTGCCGGGCCAACAGGGCCGACGGTGTGCACGGTGTTGCCACCGCCGCCATTCGCAGTGCAGTAAACGGCGGTGAAGTACTGGAAACTATTATGAAGGAAACCGGGGTATCCTTCCGCATCCTGTCGGAACAAGAAGAAGCTCATTATGAATACCTGGGTGTTGTTAACAGCCTCGAATTTAACGATGCCTTGCTGGTTGATATCGGCGGCGGCAGCACGGAGTTGATTTTGTGCCGGGACCGTAAAATCGTGCACTGGGCAAGCCTCCCCATTGGCGCTGTCAATCTCACAGAAAATTTCCTGCCCTCAACAGTGCCACAACCCGATGAAGTGAAACAGTTGGAGAAATATCTTGCCGATCAATTTGCAACCATTCCCTGGTTGGAGTCCGCCAGAGGTTTGGAAATCATCGGAGTGGGTGGCACCATACGGAACCTGGGGCGTATCGACCGCAAGCGTACCCGCTACAGCCTGAACCTGCTGCACAACTACAGGATTCACTCTGAACGGGTCAAAGAAATTTATCATCACCTGCAAAAAACCACCGTGGAAGAACGCAAGGCCATCCCGGGCCTGTCCAAAGAAAGGGCGGACATTATCCTGGGTGGTCTGGCCGAAGTATCCAAACTACTGAATTATACAGGGGCGCCGGGTATTCGCATCAGCGGCGCAGGTCTCAGGGAAGGTGTTTTCTATGAATACCTGTTCAGGGATTGGCCCGAACCCGTCGTAGACAATGTCACCGAACACAGCGTGCAAAACTTTATGGATCTCTACCAGGTCCGGCGGTATCATGCGGAACATGTGGCCAAACTTTCCCTGTCTTTGTTTGACCAACTACGGCCACTGCACGGTTACGGCCTCTGGGAGCGGAAAATTCTCCGTATCGCCGCCCTGCTGCACGATGTGGGGAATGTTGTCAGCTACTACAACCACCATAAACATACCATGTATGTGCTGCTAAATGCCCGGCTGAACGGGCTTTCCCACAGGGAGCTGGTTTTAGTATCCCTGGTCGCTGCCTGTCACGGCAAGATCGATCTGAAATTTAAGCTTCAGCAGCATTCCGATGTGCTGTTTCCCCAGGACGGTAATATGGTCCGCAGGCTGGGCGTACTGATTCGCATGGCGGAGAATCTGGACCGCACCGAGTCAGGGGTGGTGCAGGATGTCATTTGCACCATCAAGGAAAAAGAGGTGCAAATCGATTGTGTGACCAACGAAAATGCCGATTTAGAAATCAGAGAGCTCTATAAAAAGGTAACAAATTTCAATAAAGTTTTCGGGATTAAATTTAAGTTTCCTAAGGAGGTTTGAAGCAGTTACTAAATAGCTATTTAAATCTGCTAAAAAAGCAATATAACAGGAGGTGAAAAAACCTGTTTCTTGCGGTTTCACAGTTGTGATTAATCATAAAGATTGCTAGAATAATGATGTAAATATTTCCATGTCGCAAAGACACGCTGTGAAAGTCGGGCATGGAATACTATCAATCCAGGTGGAGGTAACACCTTCTCCGGGCAGTACGTTTGCTTTAGGCAGCGGCGGGGAACCCTGCGGGGTGATCCACCCGGAACATAAGCGAGAGCTTATGGCCTAGCAGTTGAATCCTGTGATACTGCCTCTCGTTAGTCGRCGGGAGAGAAASCTAAATGAATCTGGATTATCCTGTATAAATCAGATATGTTTAGCTTTCAGAAACCAGGAACTGCTTACTAAAATAAAGGCCCTGCCCAATGTGAAAGAGACCAATACCGGGTAGGTGGGCCCTGTCATCGGCGTACACACCGGGCCGGGACTGATCGGGGTATGTATCTGTAAGGTTTAATAAAGTAGAAAAGGGGTCTGAACTTTTCAGGCCCTTTTTCGTGATGAAAACAGTAAATTACGGTTCCAAAGATTCCTGTAAAGCTTCCGCTGCCTTCAATGTTTCCTGATAAACCCGGCTGATGGGAATACCGTACGTCTTTGCAGCGGCTTTACAATCTTCGTATTCCGGGGTAATCCGAAGGACAGGTTCCCCGGGGGCCAAACGGGCAATTTTTATACCGATGGGTCCATAGGAGGTATTTACTTTGGCGGTTTCCCTCAAGGCGATAATTCTGTTTTGATAACCAATGCGCACCCCCAGGGAAGATGTCTCTTTGAGAATCAACTCCGCAAAAATCTTGACATCACCGGGCTTACAAAGCACCGATAACTTCGTGCCGAGCCGGCCTTTTTTCATAATGATGGGGGTAAGAAAGACATCCAGGGCTCCCTGGCTGAAATATTTTTCCATAATATAAGGAAAAATTCCGGATTCATATTGTCGATGTTGGTTTCCAGGGCAGCAATTTCGTCCGAGTAACGGGTGGGAGTATCTGTCCGGCCAAGCATCACCCTGAGCAGGTGTGGAATGGGTAATGAAAGCCCGCCCTTTCCATAACCAATGACCAGGGGTGTCATCACCGGCAGCGAAGCAAACTCATCCACCAGCACATTGATGAGAGACGCCTCGACAGGGCGGACCAGTTCGCCCTCCACCGGGCCTATTTTCACCGGCAGCCCCTTCACCAGTTCAGCAGTGACAGGGGTGGGCACCGGCAGCCAGGTGTCATTGTTTTTGACCAGACCGGAACCCAGGGGGAGGGATTGCATGATAATTTTATCCGGAGCCAGGTGTTCGATACAGGCGGCTATGCCAACAAGCAATATCAGAGAATGTAGTGAATTTTCAATAGCAATCTGTTCCAACGGCTGCCCGGTCACCCTTGCCTGGGTCATGGTCAGACGGAGGAATGTCTCCGAGGTAATTTTTTTACAAAAGGACTGAGACCGCTGTTTTCCAGCAGGCCAATGATCTGTTGTGGACGATCATCAGGGGACGGGTCAACGCACGACACCTCAACCCGTTTTGCTGTAACCGGCAAGCTTTCTTCGTCATAAAATTTGATACGGCAGCTGCCGGTAGAGATCTTGGCCAGTTGAGCCTGTAAAAAGTCTTCTTCAACACCCAGCTGCAGCAGCGCCCCTAAAAGCATGTCCAGGGTAAAGCCGCTAAAGCAATCGATAAATAAAATTTTCAAAAAAACACCCCTGTTAATTATTTTGGCTGTTGTAGTTCAAAATTCTTTGGTATAATGTTCCTCGGATGTTATTTAGTAATCCTTATCAGGTCCTTGCAGACAAGTTGTGCCAACATTAGTATAGCGCAAAAAATAAAAGGGTGGTAACGCCGTGAATAATTTATGGCAAATAATTGAAATAAATTCATCCATTATTATTTTGGTGCTGGCGGTGATCATTTTTCTTCTTTTCATCAGCCAGGTGATCCTGTTCCGCCGTTTTAAGGATGTCAACCGGCGGTACCGCCTTTTAACACGGGGGCCTTCCGGTGCGGATTTGGAAGAAATTTTACAAAATTACGCCGGCGATGTTAAAAAACTGAAGGCAAAAGAACAGGAGCTGAAACGGGAACAGGATATTTTAAAAGAACAGGTGGCGCAGTGTGTTCATAACCCGGGCTTGATCCGTTTTAATGCCTTCGACAACATGGGCAGTGACCTGAGTTTTTCCATGGCATTGTTGGATCGCAGAGGGGACGGGGTGGTCTTGACCGGTCTATACGGCAGGGATGAAACCAGAATTTATGCCAAACCCATTCGAAAGTACATCAGATTACAGCCTGGCCGATGAAGAAGTAAAGGCCGTTCAGAGATCCCTTGAAAAAGTCTGAATAAGAAACCCCTGATTGGCCCACCTTATTGATACAAGGAGGGTTTCTTTTGTTTAAAGATCGGATTGATGCAGGACAAAGGTTGGGCGAGGCCCTGAAAAAATTGCAAATTCAGGACGGTATCGTTATCGCCGTTCCCAGGGGAGGTGTGGTGGTGGGAGCCCAGGTGGCCCAGATACTGGACATCCCCCTTGACATTATCATTCCCAAAAAAGTGGGGGCGCCACAAAATCCCGAGGTGGCCGTCGGAGCCGTTACCGAAGACGGTACGGTGATCTATAATGAAAATTTACTGAGCCGGCTTGACCTGTCGGAAGAAGATTTGGCACCCACTGTCAAAAAGATTATCAGTGAAATTAAACGAAGGATGAAGTCCTACCGGGGGACCGGCAAACCACCGGCTTTGGAGGGCAGGCATGTCATACTGGTAGACGACGGAATTGCCACCGGATCCACCATTATCGCGGCTCTGAGGTCCATTAAAAATTCCGGTTGCAAAGCCGTCACACTGGCCATCCCAGTGGCCCCCCCTGACACGGTGGAGCGATTGGAAAAAGAAGTGGACCATTTGGTCTGCCTGGTATCCGAGGAACCCTTTTATGCAGTGGGACAGTTTTACCGTAATTTTAACCAAATCCGTGATGATGAGGTCATATCCATTTTCAAAGGATATAAGCATATATTGGAAAATGTCGGCGCAGCACAGGACGCCAGTAAGCCTTTAATTTAAGTATAAAAATAATCAATCCCGAAGTTAGCAACTCCGGGATTGATTTTGCATTATTTGAGCGGCTTTCAGCAGGCCGTCTGCAATCAGGTTGGCCAGTCTCATTACCAGGTTCAAGCGGGTGTTTTGCAGCACCATAAACTCCATAAAGCCTCCCACGTTGACCACACCGGTAATATGCAGCTGTCCAACGGCGGGCAGCGACTTATTCACTCCGGCCCCGGGCAGCAGGGACCCGTCACCGATGTTTACACAACCTACATTTTCCAGGTGACCCAGGCAGGCATCCACAGCAACAATCAGCGCGTCGGGGTGCCTGGATTGAATTTCCGCCAGCCTTTCATTCATATTGCTGGCATGCACAGGTTCGTCCAACGTACCGAAGACCTTAAAATGGTGGTCGGAGCTGGCTGCCATTTTGGTTCCCACCAGGGCCCCAGGCAATCACCGGTGGAACGGTCGGTACCGATGCAGACGATCACAACTTCAGCGTCACCCTTTACTCCATAACCCTGCAGCCGGTTGACCAAATCCATACTAAAGCTATCCACAGCGAGGGGATCCTCGACACTGATTATTGTTTTCAGGGGTAAAACTGCTTGCTGGTGTAGTGTATTCATGTTAACTGACATCCCATCACTTCCTCTCAAAGCAAACATACTATATATATTCCCCGCTTATTCTCGGTTTATTCCCAAAAAGTTGATTTCGTAAAAATAAATCATATCCTGAGTGATATACAGTGGTTTTTTCATTTTTTGTTCAGCCCACCGTCTTTTTAGCATAGGTATCTAGGGAGATTGAGAACACTCATCTCTTACTTCTCACATCTCACTTCGCAAAAAGAGGGTGGCTCAATGATAAAGCGGGAAGGCATCGGGCTGTTAATAAGATTGGTGGCAACCTATGTGGGGGCAGTGATCGGAGCAGGTTTTGCGTCGGGGCAGGAGATTTTGCAATTCTTCATTTTATTTGGTTACCAGGGACTGCTGGGTGTACTGGTGGCGACGGTCCTATTTGCCTATCTCGGCGCCGTGGTGCTGTATCTGAGTGTTAAATTACGTTCCGGCAGTTACCAGGAACTGCTTTCTTACTTATTGGGGCCATGGGCCGGCAGATTTATGGACATTGTGAGCATCCTCATGCTGGTGGGGGGTCTGGGGGTAATGCTCTCTGGAAGCGGCGCTGTGCTGCAGGAATATCTGGGTCTGCCCCGGTGGACAGGAGTAGGCCTGGCCTTGCTGGTCATTTTCTTTGTAATTCTGCGTGGGTTAACAGGATTATTAACCGTGAATGTAATATTAGTTCCGGTAAAGTTGGTGGCGGTCTGCCTGATCGCGGGCCTGGCCCTGGCAGACAAAGGGCTGCCTGCTGAACTGCCCTTTACCAACCAGCAGGGGGTCGGGGGCAACTGGCTGTGGTCCAGCCTTTTATACGTTTCATTTAATATGATTGTTCCGGTGGCGGTGTTAGCTTCCATGGGGCGTTCCATTGACAAGAGAACCGGTATCCTTGCGGGAATCCTGGGCGGGCTGGGGCTGGGGGCCGCTGTGGCCATGGTAACCCTGGCGGGCCTGGCCTTTTACCCCCAGGTAACAAATTATGAAGTTCCCATGCTGTATATGGCCGCCTGCATCAGTACTGCCCTGCGGCCTGTGTTTGCGCTGTTAATTTGGGCGGCCATCCTTACCACCGCCATTGCCAATGCCCATGGCTTTGCCAGCCGGTTGGCTCCCGAAGGGGCAAACGCTACCGGCTTTTCGGATTTGCGGTGTGCCTGGCGGTATTGCCCCTGACCTATCTGGACTTTTCTTTTTTGGTCAGGCTGTGGTATCCTTTGTTTGGCTACGCAGGGATGGTGCTTTTTTTCTCACTCTTGCTTGTGCCGCTGTTGAAACCCCGGAAGCGATGATGTCAACCAATTCCCGGAGGAAGGATTCTGGCAAAAACATAGCGAACACAGAATAAACGATGAGGACGCATGGCATACCCCGTGGAGTTTTTTTAATAGGCGGAGGTGTACAAAATTAATTGGTTAGATTACTTTTTATTGTTTATCCTGATCCTAACAAGTTTTAAAGGGTTCAGCAGCGGGGTATTTGCCGGTGTTATCCGGTTGGCCGGTCTGCTTTTATCCTTTGGTGCTGCCGTTTTCTATCACGTCAAGGTTGCCCGGTGGCTGGCGGACCAGTGGGGCTGGGCTGACAGCATCGCCCAATTTCTGAAACCCCTGGTAAAACTCCCGGATCCTTTCAACAGTCCGGAAATATTGAAACTGCCCGTTGGGTTGCTGGAAAAGATCAGCGACCAAATCCATTTGCCGTCTCCTTGGACAGATATTATCGCGCAATTGAGCCTGCTGGGGCCGCATCACACAGTGAGCCATGCCGTCAACCTGCTGCTGGCCCACGGTATTTTAAAAATAATGGCCTTTTTGGGCATCTTTATTCTAGTGAAGACGGCCATTAATTTAATTACTTCCATGATTGCTGTGGTATTAAAATTCAGCCGCTGGGGCCGCTGGACAAGTTAGCGGGTTTTGCCCTTGGTTTTTTGGCCGGCGTTGTAATAATCCTGGTGATTATTACGGTGCTGGTACCCCTGCAGGTTCCCCTGGCCCTGCTGGGTATGCAGGGGCTGGCGGCAGCCCTGGCAAAGGGAATCAGCGGTTCCTTCTTTATGGCACAATTTGGCCCTTTGGTTGAGAATTTAGAGATCCTGCCGCCATTGATACCGGAGTTCAGCAGTCAATTTTTGTTTAAATACATCCCCAACGGGCCGGGCACGGAAATATAAACGGTGTTTACATTACCTATCTCCAGGAAAACAGGGGAATAATAAATGGGTCTTGAAAAGCATGACCAAACCAATACAAGGGGGAAAATCATTTATGGCAAAAACAGACCGGCTTAAATACAGTCGCAAAAATGTTTGGGAGCACGCCGGTGAAGGAAGGGTTCAGGAAATGATGGCCTTCGCCGAAGACTATAAATCCTTTCTTGCCTATGCCAAAACCGAACGCTCCTGTGTACGGCAAATAGTCAATACCGCCCTGGCCAATGGATTTGTGCCGATTGAACAGTGCCAAACTCTACGGCCCGGGGATAAGGTGTGTATCAGCGCCAAGGAAAAGGTTGTGGCCCTGGCCATCATAGGGCGGCAGGGTCTGGAGAACGGGATCAGTTTAATCGGGTCCCATACCGACGTGCCAAGCTGGACCTGAAACCCCACCCGCTGTACCAGGAGGAAGGAATGGCCTTTTTTAAAACCCACTATTACGGCGGCATTAAAAAATACCAGTGGTTGACCATACCCCTGGCCCTGCATGGCATTGTCTGCCGGGCAGACGGTCAAAGGGTGGAGGTTTCCATCGGGGATCGCCCCGGAGATCCGGTGTTCACCATCACAGACCTGCTGCCCCACCTGGCGAAGGATCAAATGGTGAAAAAACTCACCGAAGCGGTGGAGGGCGAGCAGCTAAACCTGTTGGCCGGTGGCTTGCCCCTGCAGGGCGGCGAAAAGGATGCCGCCGTGAAGATGAACATCCTTACTTTACTGCATCAGAATTACGGCATCACCGAAGAGGATTTTGTCAGTGCGGAATTGGAGGTGGTTCCGGCAGGACCGGCCTATGATGTTGGATTGGACCGCAGCATGGTTGGGGCCTACGGGCAGGACGACAGGGTCTGTGTCTATACCTCCTTGCGAGCCATCCTGGAGACTGCGCCCCCGCCCGCACCCCGGTGGCGCTCTTTATCGACAAAGAGGAAATTGGCAGTACCGGCAGCACCGGCATGCAGGAAGATTCCTGCAGAATGCCGTGGCGGACATCGGCTCAAGGCTCCATCCCCAGTTTAACGAACTGGCGCTCTACCGGGTCTTTGCCAAGTCCATTGCCATTTCTGCCGATGTAACGGCAGGATTGGACCCCAATTATGAGGGGGTGCTGGAAAAAATGAATGCCGCCAGAATTAACGGTGGGGTCGTAGTCACCAAATATACCGGGGCCAAGGGCAAATATCACACCAATGATGCCAGCGCGGAGTATGTGGCTTTTGTGAGAAACCTGCTCAATCAAAATCAAATCACCTGGCAAACCGGGGAATTGGGTAAAGTGGACCAGGGAGGCGGCGGCACCATTGCCCATATGATTGCGGAACTGGGGTTTGAAGTGATTGACTGCGGGGTAGCCCTGCTGTCCATGCACTCACCTATGGAAATTGCCAGCAAGGCAGATATATTTGAATGCTATAGAGCCTATAAGGCATTCTTTGGGGCGTAATATAAGTAAGCATTCTCTGAACAGTGAATTGCGCCACAGCAAAATTAAGGGGAGGAGAGCATGGATCTAGCATCGTTAAAACAATGGCTTTTAGGAATGTATACCCTGGAAGACCTCCAGGGAGCATTGGCTACCACATTGAGAATCATCACCACTCTGATCCTGGCCAAACTGCTCATCCATTTTGGCGGCAAACTGGTGGAAAAAATCTTCATTACCAAACCCGGCAAATTTATCAGTGACAACAGGGCCCAGACCCTGACCGGTTTACTAAAGAGCGTCCTCCGCTACGGAGTCTATTTTGTGGCAACCATGTCCATCATCGAAGTATTTGTCCCCAATGCTGCCAAAACCGTGCTGGCAGGGGCCGGCATCCTGGGTTTGGCCGTGGGCTTCGGGGCACAGAACCTGGTACGGGATATCATTACCGGTTTCTTTATCCTGTTCGAGGACCAGTTTGCCGTGGGCGAATATGTCACGGTAGCAGGCATCACCGGCACCGTGGAAGAAATCGGTCTGCGGGTAACAAAAATTCGTGAATTTGGTGGCCAGCTGCATATCATTCCCAACGGGATCATTGATACGGTAACCAATTACAACCGCGGGGGCATGCAGGCCATGGTTGAGATAGGGATTTCTTACGAAGAAAATATTGACCGGGCCATCCAGGTGCTCAAACAAATGAGCCTGGAGTTTGCAAAAACCTGGGCGGAAGACCTGATCGAGGGGCCGGATGTGCTGGGAGTTGTAAGGTTTGGAGAATCGGATGTGGTGATCCGCATAACGGCCAAAACCAAACCCATGCGCCAGTGGGAAATTGAACGGCAGTTGAGAAAGAGCATTAAGGAAGTGTTTGATAAAGAGGGAATTGAGATTCCCTACCCCCGCAGGGTACTGATTTCGACAATGGGAGGTGAGCCGGGTGCATAAGTATCAGGTAGGAGATGTGGTACAAACCCGTAAACCCCACCCGTGCGGCAATAATACCTGGGAAGTGATGCGCACCGGCATCGATTTTCGCATTAAATGCCAAAAATGTGGCCGGGTCCTCATGCTGCCAAGGCCTAAATTTGAAAAGAGCGTCAAGGCGGTGATCAGCAGCCTGAAAGCAGTTCTTAAGGGTCCAGTTGGTAGCCTTTTAGGTATTCCTTTGGGGTCTGGTTGTTAGTCTTACGACGGGTATCGCTCTGGGGTCTGGTTGTTGGACGAAGGCTGCATTCCAATACCCCTTGGTCTAACAACTGGACCCTCAAGCTCTTCCCTAAAGTCGAAAAGGCTCTTGCCTTTTATAAACATTGATGATATAATTTTACAGTGCCTTTATGGGCATGTTTCCACCCTGCTCTACCTGAGGGGTAGAGCCGTTTAGTCCGTAGGGAGGAGGTGAACTGTTGTGCGCAATTATGAAGTGATGTATATCATCAAACCCGAGGTTGAAGAAGAAAAAGTAACTGCATTGGTAGAGAGATTTAAAGGTCTGGTGGAAGAGAAAGGCGCCGAAGTTACCAAATTAGACAAATGGGGTAAGCGTCGCCTGGCTTATGAAATCAACAAGATCAAAGAAGGTATCTACGTATTAATGCAGTTTAAGGCAGAGTCTGCCGCAGCCGCTGAGTTAGACCGGGTTATGAAGATTAACGATGACATCATTCGCCACATGATCACACGCGAAGATGAGTAGATTTTGTTAAATAGAACAACCCAAGGCGGTGTTAAAAATGCTCAATAAGGTTATTTTAATTGGGCGTCTGACCCGGGATCCGGAACTTCGTTATACCACCAACGGCATCGCAGTGGCCAAATTGACATTAGCGGTGGATCGCCCTCAATTTAATAGGGACAAAGAAAAAGAAACGGATTTTATCGATATTGTGGTGTGGCAGAAGCAAGCAGAGACCTGTGCCAACAATTTAGGCAAGGGTCGCCTGATTGCTGTGGAGGGCCGCCTGCAAATTCGTTCCTATGACGATAGCCAGGGAATTCGCCGTAAAGCCGCTGAAGTGGTGGCTGAGACCATCAAGTTCCTTGATTGGCCGAAAGATCGGGAAAATCAAGGGGGCGGCGGTAACAGTTCCTTTGGTGGCGGCGGTTTCGGAAGCGAGATCAGCTTTAATGGAGATGACATACCGTTCTAGGGTTAGACTAAAAACCAGTACCCCAGCAAGGAGGGAAAACTGTGAAACGTGAACGTGGACGCAGAGGTAAAAAGCGTGTTTGCAGCTTCTGTGTAGATAAAGCAACAGCCATTGATTATAAAGAAACTTCTAAACTAAAGAAATACGTTACCGAGCGTGGTAAAATTTTACCCCGCCGTATTTCCGGCAACTGTGCGCATCACCAGCGCATGCTGACAACTGCCATTAAGAGGGCCCGTAATGTTGCCCTGCTGCCCTTTACCGCAGAATCCTAGGATCGTTAAAAGGATGAGGATTAATTCCCCATCCTTTTATTTGTTTTTAGAAACATTGCCACTATAAATACCTCAAAATAGAACGCTTTATGGACTTTACCATTGGTAACAAGTATAATATTGTAAAAATCCTTTGACTGGAGACCGGTAATTGTTCATGGAGAATAAACTAGCCTTTAGCCTGTATATGGCCTTCAAAAAGATGCAAATTCAATTCAGCGATTTAGCCGAGCAAATGGGCTTGGACCCCGCCCCTTTGTCCGCCTTGCTTAAATTATGGCGGCAGGACGGGCTCACCATTACCGAATTGGGGGACAAACTCTTTTTAAAGGCCAGTACCATTACTTCTCTGATAGACCGCATGGAGCGGGACGGGTTGGTACGCCGGGAGAGAAACCTGGAAGACAGGCGGGTCGTCAGAATCTTTCTAACTGAAAAAGCCAGGAATTTGGAGGGGCAATTTCCCAGCTTTGAAGAGTATATTCAAGATAAAGTAAAGGATCGTTTTACTGCAGAAGAAATTGAAACCCTGATTAGGCTTTTAAATAAAATGGAAGCGGCCCTTTAACTAAAGCCATGACCCCGAAAAGCTGTTAACCTGTGACAGGTCAACAGCTTTTCTTTCTTCCTTAGCTATGCCGCCCCGGTCCATAAACAATTAATGGGCCAAAGTCCACCGGAATGTGCTGATTTAACCAATGGCGGGAACAAATAACACCGGGCCATTGCAGGAAATGCCACCGGTACCAGCGAATCTTTAGTTGTTTCAAGGTATTAAAGGGGGGTCACGAAGTGGAAAAATGGTACGGGGACCTGACCTCCCTTAAAACCTATATGACGGATAAGAAGAGGTGATCTTTTTTGGCTTCCTTGAGAGACACCCGGGCACTGGTGGACGGGGCCTTTACGGCGGGCCTTACAGCAGTGCTGGGCTTGCTGGGGATGTTCATTCCCCCGTTTTTGTTTTTAGTGAGCATACTGATGCCAATTCCTCTGGCTGTTTTGGTAAGACGCAGGGGTTTATATACGGGCCTCCTGTCCCTGGTGGTAACCGGACTTTTATTGATGGTCCTTTATCCAAACCCCTTGAAGGTCCTGCTGGTGTTTATCCTGTTTGGGCCCCTGGGGCTTGTTTTAGGGCTGCTCTATAAAAATTACGTAGCGCCGGGCCATGCCCTGGTGGCAGCCTCCGTGGTTTCCGTTATCGCTTACCTGACCGTCACTGCCTTAACTGCTCTTATAGCAGGCGTAAATATAGAAATGCTGCACGCCGCCATCAATGAATCTCTCAACAAGGTGTTTTCCATGTATCAAGAAGCAGGCAACCCGGTACCGGCAGAGCAGCAGGAGCTGTACAGGGAAACCATAAAGGCTTCCATCCTTTTGCTGCCGGCAACCTTTATCATCCATGGCGTGGTATCCGCAAACCTGGCTTATATGGTGGGAAGCAGAGTGTTAAAGAGACTGGATTATAAAGTGAATACCCTGCCTCCCTTCAGTCAATGGAGGCTGCCCTGGTACACCATCTGGGGAATCATCCTGGGTCTGATTTTTTTCCTGGGAGGCAACCATTTTGCGTTAGACACCGTCAAAATAATAGGGCAGAATATCCTGACGGTCTTTCTCTTTATCTTTTTTGTCATCGGACTGTCGGTGGTCGCCCATTATTACAAGCTGGTGCCTTTTTCCAAGCCCTTTAAAACCTTGGTTTTGATCCTATTAATTTTTTATATTATCTTTATGTACCCGGCCATTATGGTGCTGGGCGTTCTGGATACCGTTTTCAACCTTCGCCGGCCCATACCGGAAAAAGGAAAGTTAAGATGATTTTTTGATATAAGGAGGATTACCATGCAGGTTGTACTTTTACAGGACGTTGCCAAACTGGGCAAAAAAGGGGACATTGTTAACGTAACCGAGGGTTACGCCAGAAACTTTTTGTTCCCGAGGAACCTGGCTTCCCCGGCTTCCGAGGGCAAGCTGAAAGAAATTCATACCCAGAGACAAACCCAGGCGGCCAAGAAGCAAAAGGAAGAGGAACAGGCTAGGCAACTGGCGGCCAAAATCAACAATTTAACGGTGGTATTAAAGGCCAAGGTGGGCGACGCCGGTCGATTGTTTGGTGCCATCAGCAGCAAGGACATTGCGGACGGCCTCAAGGCCCAGCACGGGTATGACATCGACAAGAAGAAAATTGTACTGAAAGAACCCATCAAGACGCTGGGGACCCACAGAATCACCATTAAAATCCATCCGGTGGCCCAGGCTGAAATAAGCGTAGACGTTGTGGCCGTAGAGTAAGTCGACAGGAACCGGGACGGGACCAGGCATTGAAAGGAGCAGCACAAATGAAAGTTTTCCTCGAAAGGTTCATAAGCGGCAGCAAAGAACAGGATTCCGGCCAATTTTCCAAACTGGATCAACTGCAGCGGCAGGTCACTGCCATGTACGGGCTGTTAAGCAGTATTTACGGCTCGGACAAACTGGTTCTCCGGGCAGGAAAATTGGAAGCATTGCAATTGATGCGTTCCGACAGGATTGAGGAAAGGGTACTGGCTTTACAAAAGCTGGTGTTTGAAGATCCAACCTACGAAGCACTGCCTACCATCGAAGAGATCCCAGCTATCTTAGAAACCCTGCAGGACGAAATTGCCGATACCATTGCCCGGCGCACCGTAGAAGAGGAACTGGAAAAGAAGATCGGCGAAAAGATGAACCAGCGTCACGAAGACTACATTCGTGAAATTAAAATGCAGATTATCAAAGAAAACAGCGGGCCGGAAAATGCCCAGACCCTAAAAAGGCTTGCCATTTTGGAGAAGCTGGACTCAAAGAAATTGGCTACTTCCGCCATGGAAATCCTGCGCCCGGAGACCTTTGAGGAAGTCATCGGCCAGGAGCGGGCTGTGAAAGCCCTGCTGGCCAAGCTGGCCTCCCCCTTTCCCCAGCACATCATCCTTTACGGACCCCCGGGGTAGGCAAAACCACCGCCGCCCGGCTGGCCCTGGAAGTGGCCAAGGGCATTAAAGGAGCTCCCTTTGCCAAGGATGCTCCCTTTGTGGAAGTGGACGGTACCACCCTGCGTTGGGACCCCAGGGAAGTGACCAACCCCCTGCTGGCTCCGTCCACGACCCCATTTACCAGGGAGCCCGCCGGGACCTGGCGGAAACAGGCATTCCGGAGCCGAAGCTGGGCCTGGTCACCGATGCCCATGGCGGCATTCTGTTTATCGATGAAATTGGCGAGTTGGACCCGGCCCTGCAAAACAAGCTTCTCAAAGTGCTGGAGGACAAGCGGGTCTTCTTCGACTCGTCCTATTACGACCCCAATGACCCCAATGTGCCCCAGTATATTAAAAAGATCTTTGAAGAGGGCGCGCCGGCGGACTTTGTCCTCATCGGCGCCACCACCCGGGACCCGGAAGACATCAACCCGGCCGTGCGTTCCCGCTGCGCCGAGGTGTTCTTTGAACCCCTCACTCCGGCGGCCATTCAGGACATTATTAAACAAGCGGCAGCCAAGTTAAAGGTAAAAATCGATGTTCAGATTCCGGAAATTATTTCAGAATACACCATCGAGGGCAGAAAAGCCATCAATATTTTGGCGGATGCCTACGGCCTGGCCTGCTTCCGCCAGCAGGAGCACAGCGGCGTCCCGGTTCATATAGCGGTTCAGGATGTCTATGAAGTGGTACAGGTCAGCCGTCTTACCCCCTACGTGTTAAACAAGGCCTCCGATGAACTGGAAGTGGGCAAAATCTTTGGCCTGGGAGTAGCCGGCTACCTCGGCTCGGTTTTGGAGATTGAAGCGGTAGCTTTTCCCGCCCGCAGCCCGGGCCAGGGAAACATCCGTTTTAACGACACCGCCGGCAGCATGGCCAAGGATTCGGTATTTAATGCCGCCTCCGTTATTCGCAAACTGACCGGCGAAGATGTCAGCAATTACGATATTCACGTCAATGTGGTGGGTGGCGGGCGCATAGACGGCCCATCCGCCGGTGTGGCCATTACGCTGGCCATGCTCAGCGCCATTCAGGACGAGCCCATTCTCCAGAACATTGCAGTAACCGGGGAAGTTCCATTCAAGGAAAGGTACGGGCCGTGGGCGGGGTGTTTGAGAAAATATATGGCGCCAAACAGGCGGGCATCAAGAAAGTGTTTATTCCCAAAGAAAACATTCAGGACGTACCGGTAGATTTAAAAGGCATTGAAGTGATTCCCGTGCAAAGGGTGGAAGAAATTTTAGAGCACATTTTACCGGAAAAAGAGGCCGGGAATTTAGCCAGTTAGCTATCTTGTTGGGAATCCAGTTTTCAGCAATCTGCCACAAACCTTTGTTTTACCAAAGGGTGAGGGCGGGTGGCTGAAGGCTGGACAGATAGAATGACCCGAAGGGTGATACCCATGTTGGACCGTGTACCACCACAAAATATAGAAGCGGAACAATCGGTGCTGGGGGCCATGCTGCTGGAGAGGGACGCCATCTTCAGGGTGATGGAGTTCCTCAAACCGGAGGATTTTTACCGCGACAGCCACCGGATCATTTACGAAGTGATCCTGGAGCTGGCCGAGGCCGGCCGGCCGGTGGATCTCATCACTGTCACCGACCTGCTCCGGGCCAAGGGCGATTTGGAGAAGGTGGGCGGGGTCACCTATGTGGCCACCCTGGCAAACCTGGTGCCCACAGCCGCCAATGCCGAGTATTATGCCCGCATTGTTGAGGAAAAGGCCCTGACCCGGGCGTTGATTTCCGTGACCACCCGGATTTCCGCCCGGGGCTACGAGGGAAGCGAAAATCCCGAAGAACTGCTGGACGAGGCCGAACGATCCATTTTAGAGTTGGGCCAGCGCCGCAGCAGCGAGACCTTTACACCCATCAAAGAAATTTTGGTCAAGACCTTTGAAGAAATCGAGCATGTTTACAACAACCGGGGCAAGATCTCCGGGGTACCCACAGGGTTCCACGATTTGGACCGCATGACCAACGGCCTGCAAAAAGGGGATTTAATTATCCTGGCTGCCCGTCCCAGTATGGGCAAAACCGCCTTTGCCATTTTGATCGGCCAGTATGCGGCGTTAAAACGCCAGGTCCCGGTGGGCATTTTCAGTTTGGAAATGTCCAAAGAGCAACTGGTGCAGCGTATGTTATGTTCCGAGGCCATGCTCGACGCCCACAAGGTACGGACAGGGGATCTTTCCGACGAAGATTGGGCCAAGCTCCATGAAGCCGCGCGCTACCTTTCCCGCGCGCCCATTTATCTGGATGACACCGGCGCCGCCACAGTGCGGGAGATCCGTTCCAAGGCCAGGCGGTTGAAGGCCGAAAAGGGCCTGGGGCTGATTATCATCGACTACCTGCAGCTGATGTCCGGTGGCAAGCGCATCGAAAACCGCCAGCAGGAAATTGCTGAGATCTCCCGCAAACTGAAAGCTCTGGCCAAGGAGCTTCACGTCCCGGTGCTGGCCCTGTCCCAGTTGAGCCGGGCGGTGGAAAGCCGTACCGATAAACATCCCATGATGTCCGACCTGCGGGAGAGCGGCAGCATCGAACAGGATGCCGACCTGATCATGTTTATCTACCGGGACGAGTACTACAACCCGGAATCCGAGAAAAAGGGCATCGCGGAAATTATCGTGGCCAAGCAGCGGAACGGTTCTGTTGGCCCCATTGAACTGGGATTCTTTAAGGAATTTGTCAAATTCGTCAATTTAGCCCGCCGGGAATAACAAAAAAGGATTGCACAAACAAGAACAAATTGGACGGAGCCAGGTTGCCCTTTTTGCAGGATAATCTGTTGACAATAACAAGAAACTGGGTTAGTATATTCCTGTTTGGGAACTGTTTAATATCTCATACTTTACTTGTATACATCAAATTCATGGGGGTATTCTACCGGAAACTCAAATAGAACGCTTTTTAAGTTTCTGTTTGGGTTATTTTTATGTCAATGGGAAGAATATCTAACAGGAAACGGGAGAGAAGCCCGGGAAAGCAGGGTTCTTTGATAAAAATATTACTCCCGTAGTTAGTGAAGAAAAAATCTTGCTCAGCGTGCCGGAACAAGTGATAAAGCAGCAACCTTATAAGGCTTGCCGAAAACGAAGTGCGGTGTCCGGTGTATAGCCGTTTAGGAATTTAAGCGAGGTTTTAGGAGGTGCTCTTATGTCTACAGTTGTGATTATCGGTGCCCAGTGGGGAGACGAAGGCAAAGGGAAAGTAACGGATTTTCTGGCGGAGAAAGCAGATATTATAGTTCGCTATCAAGGCGGCAACAATGCCGGCCATACCGTGGTGGTAGACGATGCTGAATTTAAGCTGCACCTGATCCCTTCGGGAATTTTGCATCCGGATAAGTTAAGCGTAATTGGCAACGGCGTTGTTATTGATCCCGGTGTTTTAAAACAGGAACTGGACTCCCTGGCGAAGCGGCGTGTACCCATTGGCAAGCTGCGCATCAGCCAGCGGGCCCATATCATTATGCCCTACCACCGTCTGATGGATGCCGTTGAGGAAGAGCAAAAGGGCGAAGCCAAAATTGGCACCACCAAGCGGGGCATCGGCCCCACCTATACCGACAAAGCTTCCCGGGTGGGCATCCGTGTGGTGGACCTGATTGATAAAGAAGAATTTCCTAAATTGTTAAAGCAGAATATTGAGCGCAAGAATATCCTGTTTGAGAAAATATTTAATACCAAAGGGTTTGAATACGAAGAGGTGCTCAAGGAATACCAGGGCTATGCAGAACTGCTGGAGCCCATGGCCGAGGATGTTTCCCTGCTGGTACATAACGCCATCAAGGAAGGCAAGAATGTGCTCTTTGAAGGGGCCCAGGGGACGTTGTTGGACCTGGACCACGGCACCTATCCCTATGTAACCTCTTCTCACCCCACCGCTGCCGCTGCCTGCCTGGGCACCGGTATCGGACCCACTAAAATTGACAGGGTTCTGGGAATTGTGAAGGCCTACACTACCCGGGTAGGCGAAGGGCCTTTTCCCACGGAACTGATGGATGAATTGGGCGAAGAAATCAGAAGAAACGGCAATGAATTTGGCACCACCACCGGTCGTCCCCGTCGCTGCGGCTGGTTCGATGCGGTCATCGTGCGCTATGCCGCCCGCATCAGCGGCCTGGACAGCCTGGCCATCACCAAGCTGGATGTGCTCAGCGGCCTGCCGGTGGTTAAGCTCTGCTCCGGCTACAGTTACAAAGGCGAGCTCATCCGGGAGTTCCCTGCCTCCCTGAAGGAACTGGCCAAGTGCGAACCGGTTTACGAAGAGTTCCCCGGCTGGACCGAGGACATCTCCAAGGTGACCCGTTACGAAGACCTGCCGGACAATGCCAAGCGGTACCTAGAACGCATTGTTGAATTAACCGAAGTGAAGATCGCTCTCATTGGCGTTGGCGTAAAACGCACCCAGACCATTATCATGGAAGACTTGTTTGCCTAGAAACGAAAGGGGCCGTAAGGCCCCATTTATGTTAAATCTGCTGTGTATCATGTTACTTTTTTGTTAAAAAGTTAAAGGAATATTTTTAGGACAAACTTGTTGACACTTCTTTTACTATACTGTAATATAGCACATGTGAGGTTACGAGGGCACCTTAAAATATCAATATCTGATCCATTAGCTCAGTCGGTAGAGCACCTGACTTTTAATCAGGGTGTCCCGCGTTCGAGTCGCGGATGGATCACCACCACAAGAATTTGTGGCCCCTTGGTCAAGCGGCCTAAGACACCGCCCTTTCACGGCGGTAACACGGGTTCGAATCCCGTAGGGGTCACCATTTTTGTTTTTTTATCTCTGTTTTTAAGAAGACCCATTAGCTCAGTCGGTAGAGCACCTGACTTTTAATCAGGGTGTCCCGCGTTCGAGTCGCGGATGGGTCACCAAAATTTTTCTTTTATTTAGTTTGATTTTTTCAAACTTGTGGATATAATTATTATTAAAATGCGGGTGTAGCTCAATGGTAGAGCATCAGCTTCCCAAGCTGAGGGTTGCGGGTTCGATCCCCGTCACCCGCTCCAGTATTTTAGGCCTCCGAAATGCTCGGGAGGCCTTTTCTTGTGCGACAGGCAGTCGCATCAGTCTCGGATAAACACCGGGGCAATTTATGTATTAAGGACAGCGGTTACGGTACTTAGGTAGAAACGAACCAAGAGTGGTATTGACAGTTGCCTGAATATTGTATATTTCTATATCTAAATAATTAACTGTCATTCATCACTAGCGTTGCATAAATAAATTTCCAAAATGTCAATATCTAAAATTCTAGAAAAAAACCAATAAATCATTGTTTTTCCAGCAATATCCTGTAAAAATGATTAAAATCTCCTTATAATTGAGGTATAACAGGTAGTCCTGTCCATAATCTCAAAAATAAGGAGACATCGCATGGACAAGGATACCAATAAWGTGTTATTCACCAAATTCGTAACTCTATGAAATATGTAACCTACAAGGAGCAGAAGGCGGTAATGGCCGACCTTAAGAAGGTTTACCAGGCATTAACCCTTGAAGAAGCCGAATTTGCCTTTGAGGAATTTAAGGAGAAATGGGGTAAGAAACACCCCATCATCATCAAGTCTTGGGAAAACAACTGGCTGGAACTAACGGCATATTTTGAATACCCTTATGAGATCAGGAAAATGATCTACACCACCAACATCATTGAAGGATACCACCGGCAGTTAAGAAAGGTGACAAAAACCAAAACTGCCTACCCAACGGATGATGCTTTGAAAAAGATTATTTACCTGGCAACAGAATCAATCTCAAAGAAGTGGACTATGCCAATCCGGGAATGGAGGAATTGTATCTCCCAACTTGCAATTTACTTTGGGGATAGAATTCAGCCAGGGATTGCCTAAAAAACAATGGGTTAGGTAACGGGTTTATCGCTTTAGTTCTCCCGGAGATAGTCATAAAAGGAAGAAAGCTGGGAATAATATCCTCAGCTATCTCCGGCAGAACCCTGCGGGGCGCTCGGGTTGCTCCCCAGCATTGCCCTATCCTCCCGACAGGTAAGAGCCACTATAAGCCTACCCAACATCATAACGGAATAATCCAATTACACAAAATTTTGTACACTCCCTACTCAATGAGGATAAAACAGGGAAAAAATAAGAAACAGGTTCTCACACAGTGGGAGCCTGTTTCCTTTATAAAGGTAATTATTTTATACTCATTGCTTCTTTGGCCATCGGCATTAGTTTGGGGTCCTTCATCATGGCCATGAAAGTATCTTTCATTTGGGGGTCGGCCATTATTTCCATCATAGGCTGCATCATGGCCGGGTCGGACATGATTTTGACCATAGCTTCTCTGGTCTTTTGGTCACTCATGATCTTCACCATGTTTTTCTGCATATCGGAGTTGTGCATCATGTCCATCATGACGGGCATCATTTTTTCAGAGCTCATGATTTTGGTCATTGATTGGCTTGCATCGGGGGAACTCATGGCCTCTATCATCATGTCAGGGTTCAGGTTCATCATACCTACTATATCACTGGCATTCATTCCCTGCATTTGGTGTTGTTCCTGAGAGGCGGCGGTATCAGCCTTTTTCTCTTCCTTGCCGACGCAACCGCTTACCAGTGCAGCCATTAATATTAAAGAGACTGCTACCAGGAATACCTTTTTGATTTTTAACATTTTGTTGACTCCTTTTATTGCAACTCGTTTAGACATTGGAATGATCCCAACTATGTAGCAATAGTCACCTCCCTAGCAAATACATTTATTACTTATTACAATTTTCGACTATTTTTGCTATTTACCTGCTGTACCAAATATGACATTTTTGTAACAAAAAAGAATGTACATCCGCACTTGACCAACAGCTATCCGCTAATAACAAGAGCAATTTTTACCGGAGGATTTAGCCTGGTAGAGGA
>NZ_AWQQ01000090.1 GCF_002607855.1 Desulforamulus profundi | reverse complement strand
GTTGCCGCCCTGTCATACTGAAAGGCAAACAGATTAAAACGGATGTTGATCAAAAACTCTCTTCCACTGCAAGATACGGTTGAAAATAGCTGCACTTAGCAGGGATTTACCATATTTAAACGAAATAGGTTTTAAAACTAAACACGGGAGATGATTGAGATGGAAAACTTGTGGGCCCCCTGGCGGTCTATCTATATCGGCAAGCCACAGACCGGCTGTATTTTCTGTGAAAAACTAAACTCTGATGAGGATAAAGAGAACCTGGTGGTTTACCGGGGAGACAAAACCTTTGTCATCATGAATTTATACCCCTATAATAACGGGCACCTGCTCATTGCACCGAAAAGGCATGTGGGGGACATCACCGAACTGACAGAGGAGGAACTCCTGGAATTAAATAAAATGACCCGCTTTATGGTGCAATCTCTGCGCCGGGCCTTTGGCAATCCCCATGGTTTTAACATTGGAATGAACCTTGGCAAGGTGGCGGGGGCCGGCATTCCCGGACATCTCCATGTACACATTGTTCCCCGCTGGAAGGTGACGCGAATTTTATGGCAGTCATCGGGGATACCAGGGTCATTTCCGAGGGGCTGCAAAGGACCTATGAAAAAATAACCTGGGCAATTACGGAGCTGGAGAAGGAAATGCAGCCTTTATCATAACCAGGAGAATCTTGCATAAAATTTCAAATTTCAGATCATCATAAACCCAGCAATAATTTACGCGGATATTCATTTCTTTCGGCCCTTGCACCGCAAGGGTTATTTTTTGCTCTGCAAGTTGTTGCTTTTTGACACACGAACCTTTAAAATTACTGTAATGAAGGCAGAAGGGAAAACATTCCATGAAGCAGATATGTCTTATGGGAGGAACCTTTGACCCGATCCACTACGGACACCTGGTGGTGGCGGAAGAAGTTCGCCAGAAGTTTGGTATTCAAAAGGTCATTTTCATCCCTGCGGCCAGGCCTCCCCATAAAATGGGTCAGGAAATATCCGAACCACATCACCGGGTAAACATGACTCGCCTGGCCACTGCCAGCAACAGGTATTTTGAAGTATCCACCATCGAAATTGAGAGACAGGGACTTTCTTATACCATTGACACGGTTCAAGAAATAAAATCTATCTATAAGATCGAAACCGTCTATTTCATTACCGGGCGGATGCCGTTCTTGAGATTCTAACCTGGAAAGAAGCCGAGAAGTTATTGAACATGTGTACTTTCATTGCTGCCACCAGACCAGGCTATAATCTGAACAACCTTAAAGAAACACTGAAATCCTTACCGGGAGAGATCTTTAAAAAAACACTGCCCCTTGAGGTGCCGGCTTTGTCTATTTCTTCCAGTGATATACGGCAAAGGGTGAGGGAAGGCAGGAGTATTAAATACCTGCTGCCGGAGCCGGTGGAACAATACATCAAGGAAAATAAGATTTATTTATAAAAGGATGTTTTGTAAAAATTGTTACATTGATGTATTTGATTGGATACCTTATTTGCCAATCATAGGTAAAAACCTGCAGGTTTTTACTAAACCGTGAATGCACGCTCTGCATAGTGAATGTAAAGATGACACTATGCAACTCACGGGTTCTTAAAAAGCAACGATCTTTTATAAAACAGCGTTAAAACAGCGTTTCCCTCAAATGGAAATATCTTAGTCTACCTGCCACTGCATTTCGTTAATGGCTTCTGCAAATAATACAATCACAGAAACAAGTATTACAGAACCATTGGAAAGAGGTGACGATAGTGGCAACTTTATACGTAGGTAACCTACCCTGGGGTACCAAGGCGGAAGATCTGCAGGATGCTTTTTCCCAATATGGTGAAGTGTTAAGCAGTCGGGTGATTACCGACCGTGAGACCGGTCGTTCACGTGGCTTTGGTTTCGTTGAGGTAAACGACGCTGATGTAGAGAAAATGGTAGCAGCGTTAAACGGTACCGAATTGGGTGGTAGGGTTATCACCGTAAACGAAGCAAAAGCCCGCGAAGCAAGGGCTTAAAGGATGACTAAACCTCCATTCCCCTGGGATCGGAGGTTTTTTCTCTATAAATCTATGGTTTGGAGGAAACCAATGTTCAATGAGGAATATATTAAAGCAAAAATCAGTATTTCAATGCCGGAACACCGTTTGCGGCACTCCCTGGGCGTAGCGGAAACCGCCGAAAAACTAGCCTGGCGGTTTGGCGCAGATCCCCAGAAAGCCCGTCTGGCAGGGATGCTGCATGATGTTGCCAGGGACTTTGACGACAGTGAAATGCTGCGGAGAGCCAAAGAAGCCAAACTGCAGGTCAGTGAATACGGCTTTGCCATGCCCTTGCTTTTACACGGCCCGGTGGGCGCCGTTATGGTCAGGGATGAATTTGGCATAACAGACCCGGAGATACTCAATGCCATTGCGCTGCATACGGTGGGTTCCGAATATATGAGTCAATTGGATAAAGTACTGTTTGTGGCGGACAAAATTGAACCGAACCGCCGTCACGGCGCCGTGCAGGAAATTCGCAGGCAGGCCGAAACAGACCTGGATGCGGCGCTCTTAAGCTGTTTTGATGAAAGCATCCGGTATGCTTTAAAAATTGGCTGCCTGCTGCATCCCAGCAGTGTAAAAGCGAGGAATGCAATTTTAGCAGCCAGGGTTTCCGCCTAGAAAATAGTGGAATAGGATATAATAAGAACACAGAAAAACATCAAGGAGGGGTCTGTTTGACACTTAGCGCCAAGGAAATGGTAGACATAGCCCACAAAGCGGCGGATGACAAAAAAGCTGCCGATATAACGGTCCTTGACATCAGCCATATTTCTATTATTTGTGATTATTTTTTGATTTGCACCGGTCGCTCCAGCACCCAGGTACAGGCAGTGGCCGAACATATTAAAGAGAAACTGGAAGAAGCGGGCGTCAGGCCGTTGCGTATCGAAGGTTTCCGGGAAGGCAGCTGGATTCTGCTGGATTATGGCGATGTAGTCATACATGTATTTCAGGAAATGGAACGGGACTTTTACAACCTGGAGCGGCTTTGGGGCGATGCCCAGGTTGTGGAAATGACAGCCAACAAGTAATTAACAAAACTTTCGTTGACAAAAGGAGAAGTGCAGGCCTACTGTGTGGATAAAATTGCCAAATACAAAATACCTTCATACGTTTTGTTTGTAGACAGCTATCCCACCACCGCCAGTGGTAAAATCCAAAAATACAAACTGGGAGCAGGCCATTACCACCCTGGGACTGGAAGATTTAACGAAAATTGAAACGGCTTAGAATTGTTGAAATATGCCCCTATTCGTGGTAAAATTTGCGAGGAATGTGAATGTGCCGCACCTTCCTACCAAAATAGTAAAGTGACTAGGAGGCAAGTATTTTGCAGGAGCAATACGATTCTAAACAAATAGAGAATAAATGGCAGCAATACTGGGAGAAACAGGATATCTACCAGGTGCCGGATCATTCCGAACGCCCGAAATACTATTGCCTGGAAATGTTCCCATATCCCTCGGGAAAATTACACATGGGCCATGTTCGCAATTATTCCATCGGTGATGTCATCGCCAGGTTTAAAACTATGCAGGGCTACGACGTCCTGCACCCCATGGGCTGGGACGCCTTCGGCCTGCCGGCGGAGAACGCCGCCATCAAACACGGCATTCCTCCCGCCACCTGGACCTGGGACAACATTGCTCACATGAGAAGCCAGCTCAAACAACTGGGTTTGAGTTATGACTGGCGGCGGGAAGTGGCCACCTGCCATCCAGAATACTACAAGTGGGGCCAGTGGTTGTTCCTGCAACTCTACAAAAAGGGACTGTGCTATAAAAAACACGCCCGGGTCAACTGGTGCCCGGACTGTGCCACTGTACTGGCCAACGAGCAGGTGGTGGAGGGCAGTTGTGAACGGTGCAGCGCTACAGTGGAACAAAAGGAACTGGACCAGTGGTTTTTCCGCATTACCGATTATTCCCAGCGTCTGCTGGATGACCTGAAAAAACTGGAGGGCTGGCCCGATAAGGTCAAGATCATGCAGGATAACTGGATCGGGCGCAGCGAAGGGGCTGAGCTGACCTTCAAGGTAGAAGGCACCGGAGATGAAATTACCGTCTTCACCACCCGGCCTGACACTGTCTATGGCGTCACCTATATGGTTCTGGCTGCGGAACACCCCCTGGTGGCAGAACTTTCCGCCGGCACCCCCCAGGAAAACGAGGTGGCGGAGTTTGTCAACCGGGTGGGTAAGATGACCGAGTTGGCCCGCACCAGCTCTGAGAAGGAAGGTGTTTTTACCGGGGCCTACTGCATCAACCCCTTTAACGGGGAGCGGGTTCCCATCTTGACCGCCAACTATGTTCTTTATCACTACGGCACCGGTGCGTCATGGGTGTGCCGGCCCACGACGAGAGAGACTTTGAGTTTGCCAGAAAATACAATCTGCCTGTTAAAGTGGTTATCTTGCCGTCCAAAGAAAAGGAATTAAAGGCGGAGGAAATGACCGAAGCCTATACCGAAGACGGCATCATGGTCAATTCCGGACCCTTTGACGGAACCCCCAACCGGCAGGGAATCCGGAAGGTGATTCAATATGCCGAACAACAGGGCATCGGCAAAGGCATTATCAATTACAGACTGAGGGACTGGCTGATTTCCCGCCAGCGCTACTGGGGGACCCCCATTCCCATTATCTACTGTGAAAAATGCGGTGCCGTGCCTGTGCCGGACCACCAGCTGCCGGTGCTGCTGCCCACCGATGTGGCCTTTAAGCCACCGGGGAATCACCGCTCAAGGGCAACCCGGATTTTGTAAACACCCCCTGTCCCCAGTGCGGCGGACCGGCCAGGCGGGAGACCGACACCATGGACACCTTTGTGGATTCGTCCTGGTATTATCTCCGTTACACCAGCCCCAGAGATGCTGAGCAGGCCTGGGATAAAGAAAAAGCCGCACGCTGGATGTCGGTGGACCAGTATATCGGGGGTGTCGAACACGCCATTCTGCACCTGCTGTATTCCCGGTTCTTTACCAAGGTCTTTTATGATCTGGGCCTGGTGGATGTTCAGGAACCCTTTGAAAACCTGTTAACCCAGGGGATGGTTTTAAAGGACGGCGCCAAGATGTCCAAATCCAAGGGCAATGTGGTCAGTCCCGAGGAAATTATCGACCGCTACGGCGCGGATACCGCCAGACTGTTTATCCTGTTTGCCGCCCCGCCAGAACGGGATCTGGAATGGAGCGACCGGGGCGTTGAAGGAAGTAACCGTTTTCTCAACCGGGTCTGGCGTCTGGTTTACTCCGTTAAAGACCAGGTGGCCGCCGCCCCGGCCGTTGCCCCGGGGTCTTCCTTTGTGGGCGTTCACAAGGAAATGCGCCGGTTAACCCATTACGCCATTAAAAAAGTGACCGAGGATGTCAGCGGACGCTTTAATTTCAACACGGCCATCAGCACCATCATGGAACTGGTGAACGGCATTCACACCTACCGTGACAAGGTGGCAGAGGTGGAACGCGATTCCGCTGTATTGGCCGAGGCCGTCAATGCCACCATTATCCTGCTGGCGCCCTTTGCGCCCCATATCGCCGAAGAACTGTGGCAAGCTACCGGCCACCCGGGCAGTGTGCACCGGCAGCCCTGGCCGGTATACGATCCTGCCGCCCTGGTGGAAGACGAGGTAGAGATTGTCGTTCAAATAAACGGTAAGGTGCGGGAGCGCCTGCACATTCCGGCCAACATGAATGCGGCCGAAATGCAGCAGTATTTGATGGATCTGGCACCGGTGCAGGAGTTAATCGCCGGCAAACAGGTAATCAAGGTAATCCCTGTGCCGGGTAAGCTGTTAAACATTGTAGTAAAATAAACAGGCAAAAGACACCCTGACCGGTGTCTTTCGTTTTGGTTTTAACAACAATGCATATACTTCCATTCCCGACGCATACTAAAACGTGTATGCCCACGGAGGTGAAAGTTGTGCAAGAACTGTTTCCGCATGTCTGGCGCACAGTGGTAATCTACCTGGCAGTTCTGGTGATTGTCAGGCTGACAGGAAAACGGGAGATCGGGCAGCTTTCTTCCTTTGACTTTGTGGTTGCCATTATCCTGGCCGAACTGGCGGCGATCCCGATGGAGTCCACGGAGATCCCGATTTGGCATGGCATTATTCCCATCGTCACCCTTGGACTGCTGGAAGTAGGATTTTCCTATTTAACCCTGATTAATCGACCCTTACGTAAAATATTATACGGCTCACCCCAGGTTATTATTGAAAACGGGCGGTTGTTAAAGCACGAAATGCGTTCCTCCCGATACAACCTGGACGACCTGTTAAGCCAGCTGAGGGAAAAGGGTTTTTATGATATTGAGGACGTGGAGTATGCCATTCTGGAGACCTCCGGCAGGTTAAGCGTGATACCCCGCTCCCAAAAGAGACCGGTCACCCCGGATGATTTGGGAATATCCACCAAGTACGAGGGGCTGCCCACGGTGCTGGTCATGGACGGGGATGTGATGAAAGAGAACCTCAGCAAAGTGAACCTCGATGAAGAATGGCTTAAAGAAAAACTTGCCGAAAAAGGCCTTCACTCCAAAAAGGTTTTACTGGCCACCCTGAATACCCGGGGGCAGCTGATGATTGATTGCCAGAATGACGACAGAATGAGTTAATAAACTTTTAGGTCTGATCTCAAAGGAGGTCAGACCTTTTAAAAATGGTTCTAGCGTATTAGTTACTATTTAGTTGATTATATCAGAATGATCAGAAAACCGGCTGGATAAATTTTGTTTTCCGGTAACTAAGTGATCTAGGAGTAGTAAGATAGACACCGTCTTATTGGTGTCTCCTTTTCCATTATGTTTATGTACAGCTGAATATATAGTACGAATTATTCTACTCAAAAATACCGTGGCAGGAGGTAGTATATCATAATGCTATTTTAATCAAATTATGGTTTTTTTAGCAGGAAATTGTCATTATGAATAGAAATAACCATGAAGTCCGGTTGAGAAGTTTTTAGGAGGAAAGACACCAATGTTAAATTTGGGCCGTAAGGAACAAGGCCTTATTTTAATCATTGTGGCAGTGGTCCTTTTTACTGCCGGTTACCAGTTTGCCCACCGGGAAAAGAAAGAGGTTGAGCTGGTGGGCCCATCCAGTGCAGAAGCCACCCATGAGGAGACCGGCCCGGTGGTGCATGTGGATGGAGCGGTGGAGAAACCGGGCGTTTATAAACTGCCCTCCGGCAGCAGGGTGAACGATGTCATTGAACAGGCGGTGGCTTTGCCGGATGCAGATCTAAGTGCACTTAACCTGGCAGAAATTTTGAAAGACCAAAAGAAGCTGGTGGTCCCCAGAAAAATGGAGCAGCAGGCACCCGGACAAAATGTTGTTTCACAGACCATGCAAGTACAGGCTCCCGGCAATGCAGCGGTGTCCAGTTTGCAGGCCACGCCACCCGCCAGGTCCAGCGGACTGGTGAATATTAATACGGCCGGTGCGGCGGAGTTGGACACGTTACCCGGCATCGGCCCGGCCCTGGCGGAAAGAATTCTGCAATACCGGCAGGCCAACGGGCCCTTTCAAACCATCGAGGATATAAAAAATGTTTCCGGCATTGGTGATAAAAAATATGCCGACCTGCAGCACAGGATCACCGTTCACTAACCGGTGCCGTCAGATCAATCATACAGGATGTGAATTCATGGAAGCAAGTTTGCTGGCCCAGTTAATCCGA
>NZ_AWQQ01000089.1 GCF_002607855.1 Desulforamulus profundi | reverse complement strand
GCGAACAATACGGCGAGAACTTCATAGCGTTTGCGCAAGCTATGGATTTACCAACCGATGAGACAATCAGGCAATTCCGCGAAATCTGCAAGAATGTCTTAGCTGAAGGCAAGCGTGATGAGTATATTAACAACGACAAAGAAACGCCGGCGTTTGATGTTTTCTACCGCGAAGGCTTTATTCCCTCATACTCGTTCCCCAAAAATGTTGTACGGTTTTTCGTTGAGAAAGAATCTGAACGTGGTAAAAACGCTCCTCGGGATATTCAATATGCGCCAGAGCGAGATATTGCGGTAGCTCTTAGTGAATACGCACCCGGTCGCTTTGTTACGATAGACAAAAAAATATTTAAGAGCGGCGGCATTTACGCCAATCCTCGACCGAGGGGTTTTGAAACGAACCAAGCCGAGTTCTATTTCAAGAACAATGACTATTATAAAGATATCTACATCTGTTCCGATTGCAACTGGTTTGGCTTGAAGCAAGAGGATTCTCCCGGCATGGTTTGTCCGTATTGCGGCGCAGCATAGTTCGGAATAAGATGTTGCGTCCTTGGGGATTTTCTCCTGTCAAAGGTGATGAAGTAAAGTTCGAAGACGAGGATGAACAATACACCTATGCTGAGGCTCCATATTATTCCTATGTACCCGAAGACACAAGGATGGATAATTACGGGCGGAGCAATATCCGTTTTGCTAATCTTCCTGACAGAAAAGTATTGACTGTTAATATGGGAAAAAGTAAAAACGGCTTCAACGTCTGCAAAAAGTGCGGTGGCGCAGAGGTCGCAGATGCGAACCCCAACGGGACATTTTCTTTCTCGCAACCATACCACGATAACCACCCTTTGTGCCGTCACGATGGTACTGTAGCTACCAATATCTTTCTGGGGTATGAATTCTTGACGGATATGTTCATGTTGGACATATCTACCATTCCGCGAAACTTGTGGGCAACAGCAATGCGGAAGAGAAAAGCATACTTCGGGCGGCTGTAACGACCTTGCACGAAGCACTAAAGAAGGCTGTTTCGCTTGTTCTTGACATTGATTACAATGAAATCAGCGGGGGCTGGCGTCCGAGAATCAAGAGCGACGGGAACTCACATATTGAAATGTTCTTTTACGACAATCTCACCAGCGGTGCAGGCTATTCGTCTCTGATTGGCTCGATTCTTGACAAAGTGCTTGATAGGGCAAGAAAGATTCTTTCAGAGTGTGAATGTTCACGTTCCTGCAAGAACTGTCTGGACAATTACTGGAATCAGAGGAACCATCAATTATTCGACAGACATTTAGGTCTGCAACTACTCAACTATGCTGAATTGGGGCAGTTGCCTGACGAATATGATGTCAACGGGCAGAAAGCGTTGCTTGTTCCGTTGAGAAAACTAATATCAGAAGATAAGGATACGCCTCAGCCTAATCCTCCTATTGCTTTCGAGGTTGTTCCTGCTCTTCTGAAGAAACCTGAGAACACAAGCACGAGGATGTTCCTTAATCCTTATGATTTGTCGGATTGGCTGCCCAACGCCTTTATGACATACAGAAACTTAATAAGCGAGAGGTAGAAAATGGCTAAGTCACTTTCGCCGCTTCGCTATCCGGGCGGCAAATCAAAAATCTATGGCAAGGTAAAAAACCTTATTGAAGCCAACACACTGGGCGACAGAACCTACGTAGAGCCTTTTGCGGGGGGATTCGGTATAGGGATTGGTTTGTTGTGTGACGACATCGTACAGTCGGCCGTTATTAACGATTTTGACTCGCACATTTACCACTTTTGGTACTCTGTACTTCATCACACAGAAGACCTGCTCAAAAGGATTACGGATACTCCTATAACCTTAGAGGAGCGGGAAAAGCAGAAAGCGGTTTATAGGGATAGCTCTGCCGATGAGGTGAGCGACGGTTTTGCAACGCTGTTTCTGAACCGCGTGAACTTTTCCGGCGTTATCAAGGGCGGACCCATAGGTGGGCTATCTCAGAACGGTGCATATAAGATTGATTGCCGCTTCAATAAGAGTGAGATAGTTAAGAAAATCGAACGGATTGCTCTGCTTAAAAACCGTATTGAACTATACAACTGCGACGCAAGTGAGCTTATCACCGTTCGCTTGCAGGACACGATTTGCACATCGTTTTTCAACATAGACCCGCCGTATGTTAAGAAAGGACGGCAACTCTATGCCAATTACTTTAAGGAAGAAGACCATAGAAGCCTTGAAAGAATCATAACCGAACACTTAGGTGAAACCCGATGGATTGTGACATACGATGATTGCGACTTGATTCGAGACATCTATAAACAGTACCATATGACAGAGTACGGTATTCAGCATAACGCAGGCGGCAGTGTTAGGGGAAAAGAAATTGTTATTACGAACATACCTGAAGGTTCATTTGCTTGGTAAGGAGGGGGTGCTGTTATGCTTGGAGCAATTATCGGCGACATTGTAGGGTCGCATTTCGAATTCAACAACCACAGGAGCAAGGACTTTGAACTGTTAGCCGAAGGTTGCTTTGCCACCGACGACAGCATAATGACCCTTGCCGTTGCCAAGGCAATTATGGAAGCGACGAAATCCAAAGAGCCGACCGCTCGCGGTTATGACCACAACTACCACGCCCTGCTTTCCGACCTAACCGTCAAGTATATGCAGAAAATCGGGCGCAAGTATCCGAACTGCAGATTCGGCGGTATGTTCTATCGGTGAGTGTTCAGCGAAGACCCCGAACCCTATAACAGTTTCGGCAACGGTGCGGCAATGCGGGTAAGTCCTGCCGGATTTGCCGTTCACTCCGAATGGGAAGCGGAAGAACTCGCGGAAACGATGACCGCCGTTAAGTTAAGTGGTTATGCTCTGGTAACTGCCAGTTAGAGGAAACCACACGGGCGAAGTTATACGTTGCTATTACTCAGGCATTTTTTAGTGTAGGTATTGTTGTCGAAGGCAATTTTAATAAAACCGTCCCGGGAAAACACTATGGGCGAGTTAAAGGAGAGAGGCGCTATCCTTTGCGGGAGAACGCCCCTCTCTTCCTTTTTCCGTATCGGTTTGGGGTATGGTTCAATAAGTTTCCCTATTAAACACGTCCTTTTGCAGGGCGTGTTTTGTTATGTGCTGCTTCTTTTTATTGCGGGCTGGTCAATAGTGGTTACACTGATGTTCAACCATAAATATTCCTTAAAGCCTTGATTTTACTGGATTTGTTCTCAAAAAATGCCATTTGTAGTGTAGATTTTTAGATGTGATTAAAGTCTTTATTTTCAATGCTTTGGGGTCTGGAAAAAAATGTTGGTTGAAAATCAGTTGAAAATCAGCTTACACATCTCATAGGAATAATATTAAAGGGAGTAGATGTAAGCTACTCCCTTTTGCAGTCCTTATTAACTTACTTTGCTTTCAATTCTCAACTTGTCCGCCACCATGGCGATAAATTCGCTGTTGGTGGGTTTGCCCCGCTCCAGGTTGATGGTGTAACCAAAGAATTTGGTCATCATTTCAACATTACCGCGATCCCAGGCCAGTTCAATGGCATGTCGGATGGCCCTTTCCACCGGCTGGGAGTGGTTTGATATTTTTGGGCAATCATGGGATAAAGTTCTTTGGTGACGGCACCCAGCAGATTCACCTCATTGATCACGCAAAGAATTGCTTCTCTCAAGTAATGATACCCTTTGATGTGAGCAGGAACTCCCATTTCGTGTATGATGTTGGTAACTGCAACATCTAAATTACGAGGTTTGGAGGTGGAAATATATTGGGAGACGGCCACCCCGTCCGCCAGTTGGCGCATGCGGGTTGCCAGGACAGAAAAGTCAAAGGGTTTTAAAATATAATAGTCTGCCCCCAGTTCTACGGCACGGGCCGTAATACTTTCCTGACCAAAGGCCGTCAGCATAATGACCTTGGGTTTATGGCCCACCGCACCGGTTGATATTTTTTCCAGCACCCCGATTCCATCCAGGTGAGGCATAATAATATCAAGCACCATAACATCCGGAACCTGCTGGTTGATGATTTCCAAGGCTTCCAAACCATTGTTGGCTATACCTACTAGCATAAAATCATCCTGCTGATTGATAAATTCTTTTAGTAATTCGCAGAATTCTCTGTTATCATCGGCGATTAACACCTTGATAGCCTTTCTAATCATATGTAAGACCCCGCCTCCTATTTTTTCTCTATTTTTTCCATAAAATGGAAACTGTTTTTGATGTTTTAAAGCATTCGACAGGCGGGGTTTAAACTCCTTCTTAAAAAAGGAAAAATTACCAAAAGCTTATATTTATTCAATTCGACAGATATTTTACTAAAAATCCAGTTCTAGATTAATTTAGCAGGCTATATTTGTCATAGCGCCAAATTCTGCGTAATTTCTTTCACTCACATGTTTGGGGAGAACTCCGGAATCATAGAGCATCCACTCTGCAAGCACACCATACCCTCTGGACGGATCATTAATAAATACATGCGTAACCGCACCCACCAACTTTCCATCTTGGATAATCGGGCTTCCTGACATACCCTGAATGATTCCCCCTGTTTTTTGTAATAATCTCTGGTCGACAATCTTTATAATCATTCCCTTTCCCTCAGTGCTGTGGGGATTTACCTGCTCGATTTGTATTTTAAACTTTTCAATCTTATCTCCTTTCAAAACTGTATAAATCTCGGCAGGGCCTTCTTTAACTTCACCGGCCATTGCCACAGGAACGGTTCCATTTCCATAAATATTTTTCGGTGCTTTGTTTAATTTCCCAAAAATCCCGCAATTTGTGTTTTTCGTGATAGTACCGGAAATATCATTTTCCCCTCGAAATACACCCATTTTTTCGCCGGGCTGGCCCTTTCTCCCTATTCTTATTCCTTCAATGCGGGCGGCGACAATTTTTCCCCTGTCCAAATTAATGGGTTGGCAGGTGTCTATATCACTGATAATGTGTCCCAAAGCCCCGTAGGATTTTGTCTGGGGGTCAAAAAAAGTCATGGTGCCCACACCGGCAGTACTGTCCCGGACAAATAAACCGATCCGGTAACGTTTCGTTTCGTTGCAGTAAATTGGTTTTATCCTGGTTTTGTAAATTTCTTTAGAATGCCTGTCTCTTAGTTCCATATCCAGTGATTTTCCGTCTTGCCCCAATTTGTTTATTATGTCCCTGACCTGGCTCTCTGTCTCTACTTTTTGCCCGTTGACTTTGATCAGCACATCCCCCAGTTCCACTCCAGCTTCCGCTGCCGGGTTGTGTCTGATGCCTTTTTCATCTACAATGGCGGATCTGCCCACCACCATCACTCCTTCGGATTCCACCATCACTCCGATGGCCTGCCCGCCTGGAATGACTCTTATTTCAGGCACTACACTGACCGTCATATGTCTAACCGGAATTAAGCCAAATAATTTTACTTGTACTTCCAATTGGCCCGGGTTTGCCGCCACCGGTGTGGTGCTTCCCAGATAAAATGTTGTAGGTTTTACTCCATTAATGGTAAACTCAAAATTATCCGCCAAGAATTTGGGTAAGTTAAGATCAAAATCCAATTTCTCTCCCACAGAAACTCTCTGATGTAAAGGTAATTCTTTTAACGTTTGGAACGGTAGCTGTAAACAAAGGCCCAAGAATATGACCGCCAAA
>NZ_AWQQ01000088.1 GCF_002607855.1 Desulforamulus profundi | reverse complement strand
GGGTCTGTTACTCCATTGCTCTAATACATCAATGTCGGTTATAGATAATTGACGTCCTTTTTGCTTTAACATATTAAATTAGCACTCCCTATCTGATGATAGGTATTTATTTCTACAAATATCTCTATTTTCCTTCCTGTTATGCTAAAAATATCTATTTTTGGTTATTATTGTTTGGAGTTTTTCAACAGTCTCCTAGACAAATTGTCGCCACTTATCAGGCCATTGCCAGTCAAGGAAGCTGTGATCGATTCGTTGATTTCAGTTATTATCTAAAACCCTATTTAACGGAAACGAATCAGTTACTGATTTTACAAGCCATAGCCCAATGGGCCCAGGAGGGCCGGCAGTTAGATAAGACGGTCCCGGTGGGCTTGGGACTGGATAAGATGGTAAAAAATTTTGACCTTTTCAACCAACTGGAAGACTGGGAAGTAGATATACTTTGGGCTCACTGGCCCGCCGTCGGTTTTTTAGCTGAACTAAACGGTAGCCGTTATCAATCTCTCTATGACCACATGGAACAGTATTTCAGCAGACCCGGTTTGGAGTTGTTATTCGGTAGACCTGCTCTGGGCCCATTCAGAAGAAAAAGCGGCGAGGTCTGCCGGCAAACCCTGCCGAACTGCCTCAATAAGCTCTTTAGCTTTGAATGCATCTGCAACTCCATCCTGCCGAAGGTTCCTAAGCCTATAATAGGAGATTTTGACAGCGCAAACCTCATCGCCCAAAAGGACCTGGAGGAACTACAGCTGCTCTTTGAAAATATCGGCCTGTACCCCGAAGGTCTCTTCCACAGTGATTTTATCGCCAACGAAATTTATAGCTGGTTGATCGGGATCAAGCAAGATAAATCGGAAGAACGCTTTGACAGTCTGACAAAACAATACCTAGCTGCCGCCGACGCAGAGCTTGACGAATGGCAGCAGAAAGAAATTATTAACGTTGATATAATCAACACGCTCAAGAAAAGGCGTTGCTCCTTTAAAGGTACCCTGCCCCTGGTGAATTTCCCCTACCTGGTCAGCTTTTGCGCTTTACGTAGGCGTCTTCTGGCCCGGGACCTGGTAGAGGAACGCCCTCTTTGGGAACCGATCCTCTACGAAGTGGTTAGATCCTGTCCAGACCTGTACGGCCATGACCTTTGTCTTTTTGAAATACTCTTAAACGTTTGGTTATAGGAGGGTAACGATGGGCTTAAACCCAATAGATGTAACAAAGCACATCAATGACTCCTACTTCCGCTATCTAGCCACCACCTTTAATATTTCGGATGCGGAATTGCAGGAACAACTAACAGAGGAACTGAGAAAGCCTGAACGGTTTGTAAAAGGGCCTTACTTGGAGATTACCCCAGCCTTTCAAACAGGCAAGTGTATTCGTCAGCTAATTAAAGAGGGCCTCTTGTCCACAGGGTTTCAGAAGTTCGGGAACACTCTGGACTTAGACAGGCCCTTATACCAGCACCAGGAAGAGGCCAGCCAAAAAATCGTCGGTAAACAGAGGAACTTAATTGTCGCTACCGGCACCGGTTCCGGCAAAACCGAAGCGTTCTTAATCCCCATATTACATCATCTCCTGGTGGAGCATGAGCAGAAAAAACTGGCCCCAGGTGTTCGGGCACTTTTGTTGTACCCCATGAATGCCCTGGCCAACGACCAGATGAAGAGACTGCGCAGGTTGTTGCGGGACACCCCCTTCATTACCTTTGGACGGTACACTGGTGAAACAAAGGAAACCAATCAACTGGCAGAAAAACACTTCCGGCAGCATTTCCCCAAAGAAGAAAGGATACCCAACGAGCTGCTGTCCCGGGAAGAAATGCGGGAGAAGCCACCCCACATTTTACTGACCAACTACGCCATGCTGGAGTTTCTTCTGATGCGGCCGGCAGACTGCACCTTCTTTGAAAACCACTGGGGGCCTACCTGGAGGTTTATTGTCCTTGACGAAGCCCATAGCTACAACGGGGCCAAAGGCATAGAGATGGCCATGCTACTGAGGCGGCTCAAAGACCGTGTGGTGCAAGGGCAAAAAGGAGTTTTGCGGTGTATCGCCACCAGCGCCACGTTGGGTCGCGGCCGGGAAGACTTCCCGGCAGTGGTCCAGTTTGGGGAGAAACTCTTTGGCGAGGCCTTTGAATGGGTTCCCGGGGAGCCCGGACGACAGGACGTGATCGAAGCCACCCGGTTACCTGTCAATGAACTGGGGCGTCCCTGGGGTAAACTAGACCCACAATTCTACCTGGACCTTTGGCAAGCTCTCCAGGAAAACCGCCTGGATTTCAACACTTTGCTTGATGTCGCCAAAACCTACTGCTTGCCAACGGAGGTCATCACCTCCGCTGTCAATAAGGCCGGCGAAAACCGGGACTTGAAGCGTTTACTCTACGAAATTTTGAAGAAGGACGAAACCCTCTTTAAGGTAAGGGAGGCACTGAAAAATCCTTCGTCCCTGATCACAGTGGCCGGTTCTATCTTCGGCGGGATCAAACTGGTGGCAGAGGACCTTGCGGAGCACGTAACCGGAAAGAAGGTCCAGGCTTATTTGGTTGCTTTCGTAGACCTGGCTGTGCTGGCCAAACCGGGGGATGGAGACCAACCCCTGTTACCCGCTCGCTACCATTTATTTGTCCGGGCTCTGGAGGGCGCTTTTCTCTCCCTGTGGCCGGCCAAAAAACTATATCTTGACCGAAAAAAATCAATTACCGATAACGGCCAGGAGTTCCCGGTCTTTGAACTGGGCACTTGCAAACGCTGCGGCCAGGAATACATTGTAGGGGCAATTACGCCGGAAAACCGGCTGGCACAGCCTCAAAACAGTGAAAGCTATGAAAAATTGGACTGCTTTTTAATCCGCCGCCGTGGTCAGGAAGACCCGGTTGCCGATGAGGATGAAGAAGTGTTGGCAGCTTCAACCGATGAAGACGACACCTGCTCCGAGATCTATGAGCTTTGCTCTATTTGTGGCTATATCAGGCTGAAAAACTCATCCATGAAGGGCTGCCTCTGCCAGCAGCCGGCGGAAGAGAGAATATGGCTACTGCAAAGGCTTGTAATCCCAAAGGGTAACAAACAACAAAAATGCCTGTCCTGTGGCGCTCGGGCGGAAGATCTCATCATGCGTTTTATAACGGGCCAGGATGCACCGACCGCAGTTTTGGCGACCGCCCTTTATGAAAAGGTGCCGGTGAAGTTGGACGAGGTTATACCTCCGGTACAGTTTGACAAGGAGAGCGGCGAAGACGATGAATTCAGTGATGACTTTATTGAGGCCAAAGTGGAAAAAACCAAGGATGAGCACGGCCGGAAACTTTTAGTCTTCTCCGATAGCCGGCAGGATGCGGCCTTCTTTGCTCCCTATCTCAACCGCACTTACCAGCAGATCCTCTGGCGCCGGCTGACGGTAAAGGTTTTACAGGGGACAGGCCTTCCTGCTCTGCGTGTTAACGACCTTGTTCCCCTCTTGACCAAAGAGGCGGAGAACTCGGGCCTTTTCAGTCACTACCAGAGCCATTCTGAACGCCAGGCCGAGGCGTATCGCTGGGTGATGTCGGAATTGCTCGCCATAGATAAAGGCCATAGCCTTGAGGGCCTGGGTTTGTTGAAAATCCAAGCGGTGAAGCCCCAAAACTGGAAGCCGGTATCCTATTTCACCAATACCCTCAAATGGGATGAGAACAAGACCTGGCAGCTCCATCAAATGCTATTGAACAGTTTCCGTCACCAAGGAGCCATCACCTTTCCGGAGGACATCTCGCCCAAGGATACCCATTTTGCACCCCGCAACCGGCAGCATTTTTTTAGAAAGGATGGGGCCTCACCAAAGGACGGGGTATTTGCCTGGCTCCCCTCGGCGAACAAACTAAATGCTCGGATAGATTACCTTTCAAGAATTTTCATTCGGACGGGTATGGAAGCTCAAGAAGCCCAGGAAGAGTGTAGAAGGGTACTGGGGAAAGGATTCTGGGAGATTTTCACCAAAGCAGGTTCGCCCACTTGGAATTACCACTTCAGGGTTACCAACAAAAAGGAGACCGGTCCGGTTTATCAAGTGGACTACCGAATGTGGGAAATTTCACCCTCTAGGGCTGGGGACAAGTGGTATCGCTGCACCGCCTGTGGCACAGTCTCCTCGATTAACCTGGAAGGCGTATGCCCCAAGTACCGTTGCCAGGGCACACTGGTGGAAGTGAACCTGGACCAGTCTCTAGCCAACAACCATTACCGCCATCTCTATTTAAACAGCGTGCCCATCCCTATGGTCGTGGAAGAGCACACCGCCCAGCTCACCGGTGAAGCAGCAGCGGAGCTGCAGGAGAAGTTTTCAAATGGTGAAGTAAACGTGCTGAGTTGCTCTACAACCTTTGAAATGGGGGTAGACGTCGGTGAGCTTGAGGTGGTCTTCATGCGCAACGTGCCACCGGAAACCGCCAACTATGTACAACGAGCGGGGCGGGCCGGCCGGCGCACCGAGTCCACTGCTTTTTCCCTCACCTATGCTCAACGGAGGCCTCACGATTTAAATTACTTCGCCCAGCCCGAAAACATGATCGCTGGCCTCATTCACCCACCCCATTTCGAAATGACCAATGAAAAAATCGTCTTGCGACATGTAAACGCGGTTGCCTTATCACGGTTTTTCCGTCTTTACCGCGAATACTTCAATAACGTGGACGCCTTTTTCCGGCCGGAAGAGCCAACTGGTGGGTTGGAAGAATTCTCGAAGTTTATTGAAACAAGGCCAGTGGAAGTTTTAGAGTCGCTAAAAAATATTGTTCCCACCAAGATAGCACCCCAGATTGGACTAACGGAATGGGCATGGGTAGAAAACCTCCTCTCAGAGGATAAGGGGGTTTTAGTGAGGGCCGCCCAAGAAGTAAAGGAGGATGTCATTAAACTCTGGGAAGAAAAACAGCGGTTGGATGAAGCAAAATTAAAATCAGATTATTTATTGGATATCATTAGTACCATTAAAAACCGCAATTTACTAAGCTACCTCTGCTCAAGAAATGTGTTGCCAAAGTACGGTTTTCCAGTGGACGTGGTGGAACTAAAAATCAACTCCCACACTGTCGAAGCCGCCAGGCTATCTTTGGACAGGGACTTGCGGATTGCCATCTCGGAATATGCTCCTGGGAGCCAGGTGGTAGCCGGGGGTCGGTTGTGGACCAGCACCGCTCTCAAACGTGTTCCCAAACTGGGCTGGGATGAGTATTACTATAGCGTTTGCAAAAAATGCGGCCGTTACCATAGCTCCAGGATTAGCGGGGACCTTTCAAAACAGTGCCAGGCTTGTGCTGAGCCCTTAGAACCCCCCGTCAGGTTCATCGTACCTATCTTCGGGTTTATGACCAGCCAGGAAAAGCCTGAGATCCCCGGTGAGAAAAGGCCCCATCGCAGCTATAGCTCCCGGGTCTACTTTGCAGAATATTACAAGGACTTGGAAGAAAAGTATAAGCACCGGGCCGATGAAATCCGGGAAGGTCAGATCGGTCTTAAACAATGCCAGTTGCTTTGGCACTATTCCCCATTTGGGAAGCTGGCGGTTGTCAACCGTGGTGGCAAAGAGGGTGGCTTTAAGCTTTGCTTTGTATGTGGATATGCCGTGCAAGCAGGGAAAAAATCTTCCAAAAAGCCCAAGCCCCACAAAAGGCCCAGCGGGTCTCAGTGTGATGGAACGTTGCAATTTTGCCACCTTGGACATGAATTTATGTCCGACACCGTGGAGCTACGCTTTGAGGGGGTGTCCAGTAAACCCCACGAATTCTGGCTGTCCCTCTTATATGCCTTACTTGAGGGTGCCAGCAGTGCCCTGTCCATCGCCCGAACGGACATTGACGGCTGCCTGTATTATTACGGCAACCTAGGTACAAACCCGGCCATAGTCATATTCGATAATGTCCCGGGCGGTGCAGGACATGCAAAGCGTATTGGTCCAGAAATGCGAAAGGTCTTATGGGGGGCTCTACAGCGAGTTAACGGGCAATGTGGCTGTGGGGAAGAGACCTCTTGCTACGGATGCCTTAGAAACTTTCATAACCAGTTTTGCCACGATCAATTGGTTCGGGGTGCGGTAAAAGAATTCATCATACAAATTTTAGGTTAAAAATCTTTTCATATAAATGTGGCAAAATTGTGTAGAGAAGGTTGCTGGCTTTACCCGCTCAGAGAATGAATTTGGAGGGATCTGGTCGATTATTATTTATGACCGATTTTATATGCTGTAACTCATGAAGAGGCAGAGCGAATTGTCAGAGAGAGATAATGACTTACAACCACGAAGATATTCTCGCAAGCTATGCAGTGACTGGAACAGATATTATGGGTTAAATAGTTAAATAGGATTGTAAACTAAGCCACAGGAGATCCTTGTGGACTTGATTGTTAAAGGAGTGGGCATTTGTAATGCCATGGACTTCGCAACATCTCAAGTGGCTCGTGAATACGGGTAAACAACTGATGACGATTGATGGCAAGCCCGTGGAGATATGGGAATTTCGTCATGAAAATGATGAAGAAGTTCTGTCTGCTTGGGCGAAGCACTTCCGAAATCACTATTGTCTTGACAATGAAATAGATTATTACAGGCGGGGATATGGTTACTCTCGTACTGAGTATTTAAACAAAATCAAATTTCCTGACCTCACTGCCCCTCCAGGCCCAAGTATTCGTTCCGGTGATTTTGGTGAAGTGTTGGTAGCGGATTATCTCGAGTATATTCTCAAATTCTGGGTACCCCGTACTCGTTATGGAGATAAAACAATTCGTAATGAATCTACAAAAGGTTGTGACATTATAGGTTTCAGGATCCAAAGGGATGGGCAAGACTCAAGGCATGATACACTTGCAATTTTTGAGGCAAAAGCACAATTTACTGGGCGAGAGGCAAAACCAAGACTTCAAAATGCAGTAGATGATTCTGCGAAAGATATTACAAGAAAAGGAGAGTCATTAAACGCAATTAAACAACGCTTATTTGAAACAAAAATGCTTCAAGAAGCTAATCGCATTGAAAGATTCCAGAACCCGGAGGATCGTCCATATGAAGAAGTTTTTGGAGCTGTAGCGCTATTCTCTACAAATATTTTTGTTACAAATACTGTGTCAGATACCAACGCTAATGGGCATCCGAACGCGAGAAATCTTAAGCTTCTTGTCATTCACGGTGACGCAATGATGGATCTCGTCCATGAGCTTTATAGGAGGGCTGCGGATGAAGCCTGAAAGAAGGTCACAATTACTCCTAGGGGTTACTCGATCAAAGGCAAAGATGTACGAATATGGAGTTCCTGAAGAGCATCATATCAAAATTATTCGAGATCCATCAAGGCTTTTTACTTTGGCTATAGGCTTGCTAGGCGATCACGCAGCGCGAACAAATTCGGAAGAGGTCAAAGAGATTTATCTGAAGGAGTTACAAAACCACCTTCAGTTTTCGGCTCACTTTTTTGATGCATTTTTGCAGTCTCGACTTAATGCAGATCTTAAACCCTATCTCTTGCTTTTAGGAGCTGCTTCCTACTTTTTATGTGATTTGCCTGGTAGTTCAAGTGTCCTAGCAAACCGCCTCGGTAAGGACCACTATGATCTAGAGTGCTTAGGACTGGAAGATTTGCTGCGTTGGCTCCTTCAGAGAGATTTTTCAACATACTTTGATGAATCAGAAGGAATCTATGCAGAATACATTAATGGAATTTCACAATGGATTGTACACTATTTTGAGAATGGTAATGGTGAGGATACTCTTTTTGAATTGACTAATCATCTCAGAAAGGCCGCTTACGTTAGTGGTACACCACGACAGTTACTTTTTGCCGATGTTATCAGTGCTGTTGTGAAGAAACTTTATATGAATTCTGGCTGGTACTGTTTACCACGTTATACTGACCTTAGTGTTGAACAATGGCAAAATGCGCTAAAGAAAGACACTTTCGTTCGAGAATTATGGCCAGCCCAACACCTTCTTGGTGAGCATGGTGTTTTTCGAGGGAAGTCAGCAGTAATTCAGATGCCGACGAGTGCAGGAAAAACCAAAGCTACTGAAATTATTATACGTAGTGCTTTTCTTTCAGAGCGGACGTCCCTTGCTGTGATCGTCGCTCCATTTAGATCCTTGTGCCATGAAATCAGAAACAGCCTCATTGAAGCTTTTCAAAATGAGTCTGTGAATATAGATGAACTTTCAGATGTGTTTCAATTTGATTTTGAAATTGAGGAACTGTTAGGAAGAAAGCAAATTCTCATCGTTACTCCTGAAAAGCTAATCTATGTACTCCGCCATGTTCCTGAGTTGGCTCAAAATATTGGCTTACTAATCTATGATGAGGGACATATGTTCGACAACGGAACGCGTGGGATCACCTACGAACTACTCCTGACATCACTTAAGTCAATGGTTCCGAAAGGAATTCAGACAGTATTAATATCAGCAGTAATCAGTAATGCCGAAGCTGTCGGTAATTGGTTAAATAAGGAGGATTTCGAAGTAGTCTCTGGTACTAACCTAATACCAACTTACCGAACGGTAGCCTTTGCTAGTTGGTTGGACCAACTAGGACGTTTAGAATTCGTGACCACAGAAGATCCTAATAACGTGGAGTTCTTTGTCCCGAGAATTATCGAAGCGCAACAACTCCAACTTAGAATAAGAGAGCGCAAGCAGCGCTTATTTCCAGAGAAGAATGATGGGCAGACTATTGCACTATATCTAGGACTAAAGCTTGTTCCAAATGGCAGTGTAGCGGTTTTTGTGGGCAAAAAGTCCACCGCCTCTAGTTTATGTGAAAAGGTTGTTGATGCATATAATCGAGGCCTTGCTTTTGCAAAACCTATTGATTTTTCAGACCAAGATGAAATTAGCCGATTATATTTCCTTCACGAGTGCAATCTAGGAGCTGAAGCCACAGCAACACAGGGTGCCAGTCATGGTATCTTTACCCATCATGGAAATATTCCACAAGGAATTCGACTTTCCGTTGAGCATGCTATGAAGGAAGGTTTAGCAAGGTTTGTTATTTGCACGTCCACTTTGGCTCAAGGAGTGAACCTTCCAATCCGATATCTTATAGTAACTAGTATTTATCATGGCACTGAACGTATCAAGGTTCGCGATTTTCATAATTTGATCGGTCGTGCTGGTCGTTCGGGAATGCATACGGAAGGTAGCATTATTTTTGCTGATCCATTTATCTTTGATAAGCGGAATGTATGGAAGGAGAGGTGGCGGTGGTGGCAGGTTAACGAGCTACTAAATCCTGATAATTCCGAACCTTGCGCTAGTACACTTTTATCAATTTTTGAGCCATTATACAGTGATAATTATAAAAATACTATTCCGATGGAACCTCTTAGCTTTGTTCAATACTATATTCAGGATCCTTCGACTGTGGATACTCTTCCAGGAAGAATTGCTTCGGATTTTGTAGAGATGGGTTTTACAAAAGAAGGATTGCAAAGACAGATTACATGGAAGATGAACATTATCTCGTCTATTGAAAGCTATTTAATGGCGCATTGGGACGACACTAATATGGGGCTTAAGGAAGATGAGATAGCGGAACTTGCTGAAGGAACGCTTGCATATTTCTTAGCCGAGGATGAACAGCGAGAGCTGATTGTAGAGCTTTTCAAACTACTTGCAAGTCATATTGCACAAAGAGTTCCAGAAGTGGCAAAAAGAAAGTTGTTTGGAAAAACTTTATATGGCGTCTGGACTTCTATTACGATTGAAGATTGGGTGAGACAACATATCGAGGAACTAATTGCTTGTAATTCTCATGATGAACTACTTGTAACTTTATGGCCTATTTTATATGACAATATTCAAAATATCACATTTAAAAAGTGTGATAGACCAGAGGTTTTAATTAATATTGCATCCAGTTGGATTAATGGAGAACCCTACTACAAGTTATATGAGATTATCAAAGATTCGGGTGCTAGACTCATTAGCAAAACGCGACTGCGACATTTCGATTTGGAGAATGTTATCGATATCTGTGATAATGCCTTGGCTTATGGCGGAACACTTGTTCTCGGGGCTATTGTTGAACTTGTAGAACTTATATATCCAGAAAATAACGATAATATCATTAGCAACCTTCAGGAGTTGCAAAAAAGACTGAAATATGGTTTACCTTATACTTCGGCAATTATGTTTTATGAATTGGGATTTGCTGACCGTATTATAGCAATGGATTTAAGTTTAACTGTGGATGTTTCACCTTCGCCCAAGAACGTTATTATTCGGAAGGTCAAGCAAAATGTGCAAGCTGTTCGTGAATTGCTAAGAAAATATCCATCTTATTTTAATATGGTATTAAATAACATTTTAGGATAAAAAGGAAATCGGTTTAAATTAAAATTGCAGTAATGAAAAAGCAATATCTGACAGGAAGCTTTTCTCTACAGGCCAAAGGATTCCTATATTAACTGGCATGTAAGAGAAGTATTTAGAGGATCAGAAAGCGGGAGTTATCGACCACCAGATGCAGATTCTGCACCCGGCGCTCTGTACTCCAGCCAATCCAGGCATCCCTGGGCGCCACCTTCCAGGCCGCGGCAGAAAAGCCGATAGCGCAGAGATAGCCTGCCGGAGAGTTGATCAGATAGCGGACCTGGGCGCCCGGCAGAGGAGTGTAGCCAAGATAGTGATAGCGGTCGATCAACTCGTTCCAGAGGAAGGAGTCCTTTTTGGAGACAACACGCTGCAGTTCCAGAGGCAACAGCGACTGTACCGGGCCGGCGATCTTCTCCCTGGCCTTACCCTGCTCCGTCCGGCGAGAGAACTTCCGTCCGTTGCCATTGCTCTTCCTGGGTTCCGGCAAGGTAATTAGGCCGGATCGGTGCAGCCTTAAGAGCAGCACCTTGCAGCTCATGTTTTTGAGACCTCCATCCGGCTTGAACCAGGACCATGCACGACAGATATCCCGGGAGATCTGCTCCCGGGTTGCTGAGGGATCAGAAGCAATGATCTGACGGATCATCTCGATGTCGTCAAGGGTAAGAGACCGGCCGCAGATAGAAAGCGGGAAATCAGCCAGGACCATGATGCTTCCTCCCGGTTCGCATTCCATACTCCCGGATGATCACATCCGGAATGTTCCACGGCAGGAACTGCTCCAAGTCCGGCGGGGGACCATTGTTGCTGGCGCAGGCATCCAGGTAATACTTGAGATACGCCTCGACATTCAGGTCATTCCTGGCCGCCGTCTGCAGGATCGACATGGAGGCCGCCAGCAGTTTGCCGCTCCACTCGGAGTGGATGCCGTAGTAGTTCTTGCGTCCTAGGGCGCCCGGTCTTAAGCATCGCTCGGCCAAATTGTTGTCCATGGGAACATAGGGATTATCGACAAAGACGGTCAGAACGTCCCAAATCTTTTGGGGCGCTGTTTAACACCTTCTGCTGCTGCCAGTGCAGGTTGGAATCTTCCAGTTCGGCGCGGATCGATTGTAGCATCGATTCCAGGGCGCCCTCCAGCGCCGACTGAGCAGCTTTGAAGAGTTCCGGTTTATCCAATACGGCCAGCCGCCATAGCTGAGGCGATAGATCTCGGCGATCCTGGCCACCCAGAGATCCGCCCATGCCTTCAGGCAGTTCAGCGATTTGCCGGCATCGAGGAAATCCCGGCGGAAGTGGGACCAGTAGAGCGCTCTCACCAATCCCTCAATGAGAGCTACAAGCTTGCTGTAGGCGGAGAACCTGTCGCAGTTTACAGTGCCCCTGGCGTTCTCGCCGAAATGTTTCAGGGGGACATTGCTGGAGCGGGACTGATCGAGGACAAACACCACCGTCATGGGAGAGACAAAGACCCACAGCCACCAGTGTCAGCCCTGCTTGTCGGGTACCTGGACAAAGTGCATCCAGCCAGTCTCGTCGACATGCCAGTGGTCTTCACTGCGGTTGACTTCCGCCAGCAAGAGATAGAGGGGCGCAAGGAGCGGCTCCAGCTTCTTCAGCATCCCTGTCAGGGTACCCTCGCTGATTTCAAGTCCCTGCATCCGCATGATCATGGACATCCGGTGCAATGGGATCTGGAAAAAGAATTTCATGACCAGGATATGGGCCAGAAGAGCGTTGGAGAATTTCCCCTTGGGTATGACCTGGGGCGGCTTGGGAGCGGTGACAGATCTCTGGCCGCGGCAGTTGCAGATGTTGAAGGCCTTCTGGCGTATATGCTTCTTGAGTACGAGCATTATCTCATAGTCGATCTCGTAAGATACTTCATAGAGGTTGGTGATCTTCCGGCGTTTCCCGCAGATATGGCAATACAACTGATCATCCGGGATCTTATGAAACACTTCGACCTCGGGAATGTTGGGGATCTTGCGTCCATGGCCCTTATGACCGAATCTGGCGCCCCGCTTCCTGCCTTGATCTGGCGCACGATCATTGGCGCTATCGCGACCACCTGTTTGTTGATCACTTTGAGCTGCCGGCTTCTTTTCGGAGGAACGGCCAAAAATGGTGCTATTGCGCTTGTTGAGCAGTGCCATCAGGCGCTCATTATCCTCCGCCAACTGCTGTTTTTCTTTCTGGATTTGCTCTATTTGAGCGGTGAGATGATCTATCACGCTATCCTTTTGCCTGACAATCAGGCAATCAGGAAAAGAGCAAATAATGGCGTTTACAAGACGGGTCAGATTTTCTTGAAGGCAAAATAAATATTTTATAGGAGTTTCGTTATGGTAAAAGATGGATATAAGTATAAGTTTACAATTGTTGAGTATTATTTTGATACGCCAGAGAAGATGAAAGTATACGAGTGTATTTGTAACATACTTGAACAATTTGGCATTGACGCTTGGCTAAATTTTAGAAATCAGATGATAATAAGAGAAACAGTAAAAATTGATGAGCGACACGGTTAGTAACGCATCAACCGTTCCTTATTAAATTACTGTATAAGTATCTAAAGGAAGCGAGGTTCGCTCCGTAGCGAACATACCCGCTTCCTTTAATTTTTATGGGAAGGTGGTTGGGTACCAACACGAAAGAAATTGTGGCCGCTGATGAGAGTGGTATGATTACACGGCATTACGGGGACTGCGTGAATTGCGGCGCTAAGGGGACCATGAAGGTTTACGAGTGTAACTTTGCTTCATGGAAGCAGGTTGAGAAGAGCTGCTCTATTTGTTTATTCTTGGAGAGGAAGGTCCAAAACAGAGATTCAGTTATGCGTTATACACCAAATCCGCAATTCCTTGAAATATGTGCCATACAAGGAACAAAAAGAGTTAATGGCGGATCTCAAGAAGATATACCAGGCCCTGACCATCGAGGAAGCAGAGTTGGCCTTTACGCACATTCAAAGAAAAGTGGGGCAAAAGGCACCCCATAATTATCAGGTCATGGGAAAATAACTGGGTTGAACTGACAGCTTATTTTAAATATCCGTATCAGATCCGCTGCAATTGGGACGTACCGCCACCGTCTCATTGGCTCGCCTTTCCGGTTTGTGGTGTCATAGGAAAGTTTGGTGGCCCACCCGTTTGGGAAAAAACTTTCCTTCCTGTGCTGGCTGTTTGATAGTTCTACCCGGAATCATACGTACCGGAAAGAGCCGGTCACTGTGGATGGGATTCTGCAAGAGGAAGATGAAAGTGCAACCTACCGGGATGCCTACCTTCTGATCAGTGATCTCATTTTTCGTTCTCGTGGGCAAGTAACATCATCTGCTATATTGACTGATGATCCTGGTAAAGCAGTTGTTGCAGCTCCCCTTCTGCGGATTCGGGTAAAGAGTAATTTTGTTATTCCCGAGTATCTCAATTGGTTTATCAATCAGGAACCGGCACAAGCCCTTCTGGCCAGTTGTGCGGAAGGAACCGCGCTGAAGATGATTAACAAACAGGCATTGGAGAATCTTGATGTTTTCATCCCCCCGATTGCGCGGCAAAGAACAATTATAACGGTAGCTACTTACGAGGAGGAAGAACAATTTCTGATTAAAAAGATTGCGAGCAAACGCAGGCAGTACATTGCATCAACATTAATGAAACTGGCTAAAGGAGAATGAAAAAATGGATACTATTAAAATCGATCAGAAAGATATTAACAATGCCGCGTGGGCGGCCTGCGACACTTTCCGTGGCGTTGTCGATCCCGCACAGTACAAGGATTACATACTGGTAATGCTGTTTTTGAAATACATCTCGGATGTATGGAAAGATCATTATGAAGAGTATCGCAAGCAGTATGGTGACGATGATGTTCGAATTCGTAGAAAACTGGAGCGTGAGCGCTTTGTTTTACCGAAAGGCGCAAGCTTCTATGACCTCTATGAACAACGTAACGAGGCCAATATTGGTGAGTTGATTAACGAAGCTCTTGATGCTGTTGAAGAGGCCAATAAGGCCAAGCTTGAAGGCGTGTTCCGCAATATCGACTTCAACAGCGAGGCCAACCTCGGCAAAACGAAGGACCGCAACCGCCGCCTCAAGATGCTGCTGGAGGATTTCAACAAGCCGCAGCTTGATATGAGGCCCAGCCGAGTTTCCGAGGATGTCATCGGCAATACGTATATCTACTTAATTGAACGCTTTGCATCTGATTCCGGTAAAAAGGCCGGCGAGTTCTATACTCCTCATAAAGTGTCGGAGCTGGTGGCCAAGCTGGCCGGTCCCAAACCTGGAGACCGCATTTGCGACCCAGCCTGCGGTTCCGGTGGTCTTTTGATTGAAGCGGCCCGTGAAGTAAAGGATCGAAATTTCGCTCTCTTCGGTATGGAGGTGAACGGAAGTACCTGGGCACTGGCACGTATGAATATGTTCCTGCATGGGGCGGACAGTGCCCGCATCGAATGGTGCAATACGCTCACCAGCCTGCGCTGGTAGAAAATGACCGTCTAATGAAATTCAATATTGTAGTTGCCAACCCGCCATTCTCGCTGGACAAATGGGGTGCCGATGAAGCCGAAAGCGATCGCTTCAATCGTTTCTGGCGCGGGGTTCCGCCCAAGAGCAAAGGAGACTGGGCCTTCATCAGCCACATGGTGGAGGCTGCGCTGGAAAAGGAAGGTCGCGTGTCTGTTGTGGTGCCGCATGGCGTTCTGTTCCGTGGAGCTGCCGAAGGCCGTATCCGGCAGAGCATGATTGAAGAAAATCTGCTGGATGCCGTTGTTGGACTGCCGGGAAACCTATTCCCAACCACCAATATCCCGGTGGCCATTCTGGTCTTTGACCGTAGCCGGGAAAAAGGCGGGGCTAACGAAAGTCGCAAGGATGTGCTTTTTATTGACGCCAGCCAGGATTATCTGCCTGGTAAGAACCAGAACGCCCTTTCGGATGAACATATCCAAAAGATCGTAGACGCCTATAAAGCCCGTGAGAATGTAGATAAATATGCTTATTTAGCCACCTTTGAGGAAATTAAAAAGAACGATTTCAATCTCAATATTCCCCGCTATGTTGACACTTTTGAGGAAGAGGAGGAAATCGACATCTATGCTGTGCAGCGGGAAATCGAGCAGTTGGAAAATGAACTGGCTGATGTTCGAGCAAAGATGGCAGAAAAAATCAAGGAGGCTGGAGTATGAGTGCTAATCAACTCTCGTTACATCCACTGAGGAGGGAAAGGTTACCCAAAGGGTGGCAGTTGCTTCCTGTCGGTAAAGTTTTAGTCGATTCTCAGTACGGTACCAATACCTCTGCCTCAGAAAATGGTAACACAAATGTACTAGGTATGAAGGATATTCAAAATGGAAGTATACTGACCACTAATCTTATTTGCGCTAACCTGTCAAAAGAAGAACGATCAAAGTACATTCTTAAAAAAGGCGATATTTTAATAAATAGAACAAATAGCTATGACCTCGTCGGTAAAGTTGGAATTTTCGATTCGGATGATGAAGTAGTGTTTGCATCATATTTGGTAAGGCTTAAAGTCAATGAAAAGTTAATTATCCCAGAATTTTTGAATTACTGGCTTAACAGTTATAGTGCACAAAAGACTATAAAACGCATTGCGACGAGAGCTGTTGGCCAAGCTAACATAAATCCGACTGAATTCAAAAAACACTGCTTTGTTCCGGTTCCGCCACTCTTTGAACAAAAAGAAATTGTTTCTCTTTTAAAATGCTGTTCGAGTGTCATCGAAAAGATTGAGCAACTTATTACAGCCAAGGAGAAGCAGTTTACTTGGCTAATAAAGACCTTAATTAGTGGGCAGTGCGAGCAATGGGAGCATTTAAGAGCAGAAGAGCTTTTCGACAATGTTACAGAAAAACACCACCCTGAGGAAGAGTTGCTTTCGGTTACACAAGATCGAGGGGTAATTCCTCGACGAATGCTTGAAGGTCGAGTAATGTCTCCTGAAGGAAGTACGTCATCTTATAAGCTAGTTCAAGAAGGTGACTTTGTTATCAGCCTTCGTTCATTTCAAGGAGGGATTGAATACTCCCGCTATAGAGGGATAGTTAGTCCGGCATATACAATTCTCCGCCCCAAGGTAGTATTGCATGACGAATTTTACAGGCACTTTTTCAAGTCATACATATTTATAGAAAAATATCTTCGAATTGCTGTAATTGGAATTAGGGATGGTAAACAAATCAGTATTCAAGACTTTTTGACTATAAAGATTCCCTACCCCTCAATGGAGCAGCAACAGATAATAGCGGAGGTCTTGAATACTGCACAGCAGGAAATCAATCTTCTAAAAAGACTGGCTGATTCCTACCGCAAGCAAAAGCGCGGCCTGATGCAAAAACTACTGACTGGGCAGTGGCAGGTAAACACTGACAAGGAGGCATTTTAAAGATGCTTGACCTTACCAATTACAAAAACAGAATCCTATCTGATGATGATATTCCTCTGTTCGAGGATGCTGTGAAGGCAGCTAGTAACAATGCATTAAGGGCTGCATATGTCATGATCTGGCTGGCCTGTGCTGAATCACTTAAACGCCGATTTCGTGAAGCGCAAAAGCGTGATAGTACAGCGGGGAGAATCGTTGGTCAAATTGAACAGAGAGAAGTTGAGCACAAATCAGTTGATAAATTTGTGCTCGAGCAAGCTCGTGTTTACGGATTCCTATCAGATTCAGCACATACAATCTTAACTCATGTTTATGATATGCGCTGTCTCTATGGTCATCCTTATGAAGAAGCTCCATCAGAAGAACAGGTTTCTCATGCTGCAGCAGTAGTTGTGGAATATGTATTGTCTCAGCCAGTGAAGCTTCGCGAAGGGTTTGGAGGGCAATTGCTGAAGAATCTTCTGGAAGATCCCAACTACCTGGATGATCAACGTGACACAGTTGAACAGTTTGCAAAAGAGATTCTTATGAAAATTGACGAGAAAATTTACATATGGTTTCTTGAAAAATACTGGAAAGGTTTGGAGCAAATAGCCGATGATTCAACGATGAAGGTATTCTTCTTTCGCGGCGTTTGGTTTACTCAAGCTTTTCTTAAACAAATTGGTGTAGATATTCTCAGTCATGATCAATGGCATGGACAGGTAAGTAAATTTCCGAAAACTCTCATTCGTGTTTTATCAGATTCAGAACTTTATTCCAAAATTGGTCAAAGAGCTCAAGATTATCTTCTTGGTAATATACTTGATGAGAGTGATAGTCGTCCTAGTCTTTTGCGGATTCTAGAAGACCTTCTAATCTCTAAAGTTTTAACGAACCGTCAGAAAGATCGTTTTCAGGAAAAGATAGAGAGCATTAAATCCACAAAGCTTTATGCTTCTGGGGTAAGCATGACCCGGTGTGTTGGTAGAATCATTGAAGATCTTAAATCGCATAACTGGTACACACAAAACCCGGCAATTAATTTCATTCTCTCGAATGATCCTGAGCAAGTCGCAAAATTATTTACTGATGAACAATGTGTACTTGGTCGAAATATTCTTCAATGCGCCGAAGGGAATGCGAGCTCCGCGATCAATATGCTGGAAGTCATCTCTGAATCAGACAAAAAATGGCCTATAGATTTCGTTAAAGGAATTGTGCTGGAATGCTTTACAAACGAGCAAAATCAGATTCGTTTTAAGAAGGAGCACTTATCTAAAACACTAGACATCTTGGCAGGTCTTGACACAGATGTTCAAAAAAGCATCATAGATGTTGTGACTAATTCAATTGAATGCGGAATCCCAAAATATCATTGGCTCGACAAGGATGATTTTGATTCTGTTATAGAAATAATTAGCAACTATAAATGGGCTATAGAATTACAAGAATGTCTTAAAAGTAAGGCGTCAACGTTGCCAGAACGTGAGGAGGGGGCTTGATGCAAGGATTTCAGTTTAATGAAAAATACCTTTCTCAGATCCCGGCACTTCAGGTCCTGTTGAATCTGGGGTTTGAATATCTCTCCCCTGCACAGGCTTTGAAAGAGCGCCAGGGTAAAAACGGCAATGTGCTGCTGGAGGGCATTCTGCGTGACCAGCTCAAACGGATCAACCGTATCAACTACAAAGGGCGCAAATATCTATTCAGCGAGGAAAATATCCAGTCGGCCATTCAGAAATTAAAGAACGTCAAATATGATGGCCTGCTGAAGACCAATGAGGTAGTATACGATCTGCTCACCCTGGGTACAGCCCTGGAACAGACCATTGAAGGCGATTCGAAAAGCTTTAATTTGAAGTACGTCGACTGGCGCAACTGGGAGAACAACAAGTTTCACGTAACCGCAGAGTTCAGCGTGGAGCGTTCCCGCAGTACGGAAACAGCGCGTCCGGATATTGTTCTCTTTGTCAACGGTATTCCACTTGCCGTAATTGAATGTAAGTCGCCCAAAGTCGAAATTGAACAAGCTATCTCCCAGTCCATCCGTAATCAGAGCGACGATTACATCCCCAAGTTATTTGTCTACTCGCAACTGGTAATGGGAATCAATAAAAATGCCGCACAATACGCCACTGCCGGAACACCCGCCAAATTTTGGGGCGTGTGGAAGGAGCAGCGCGATAAAGAGGCGGACGTTGCCAGAGTGGTCAATTCTGCCCTTTCAAATAAGCAAAAAAGCAGCTTTTTGCGGTGAATTCGCTGTTGCACGCCCATTCTTCGATTCTCTGGAGGCTGAAGGCGAACGTTTGGTTACAGAGCAGGACAAGGCGCTATACAGCTTATGCCGTCCAGAGCGCCTGTTGGAGCTGGCCTTCAAATTTACTGTTTTTGACGGCGGAATCAAAAAGATTGCCCGTTATCAGCAATTTTTCGTCATCAAGTCTACTCTTGAACGTGTCAAGCAGCTAGACGGTCAGGGCAAGCGCAAAGGTGGCATAATCTGGCATACTCAGGGCTCCGGTAAATCACTGACAATGGTAATGCTGGGGAGAAATCTTGCCCTGGACCCGGATGTCACCAACCCGCGAATCGTGTTGGTGACTGACCGTGATGATTTGGATAAGCAGTTGGGGAACACTTTTGCTGCCTGCGGCTTGGAACCGAACCGGGCAACATCGGGAAGGCATCTGTTAGAGTTGGTTGCAGAACACAAAGCGGGCATTATCACGACATTGATTCACAAGTTTGACAAAGCTATGAATATCAAAAAATATCAGGATGATTCTACCGACATTTTTATGCTAATTGACGAAAGTCACCGTACAAACTTCGGCTCATTCTCAGCAAGGATGCGGCAGATGTTTCCGAATGCCTGTTACCTCGGCTTTACTGGTACGCCTTTGATGAAGAAGGAAAAAAACAACTTCGCAAAATTTGGCGGTATAATCGAACCGCACTATTCCATTAGCCAGGCTGTGCAAGACGGGGCAGTCGTTCCTTTATTATATGAAGGCCGTCACGTGGAGATGGAGCAGAATAAAACCGCTATTGATCTATGGTTTGACCGGCATACACAAGGGCTGACCAAAGAACAGAAGGCGGATCTGAAAAAGAAATATGCCCGGGCTGAGATGCTGAATAAGGCAGAACAGGTTATTTACATGCGTGCTTTTGATATCAGTGAACACTTTCGGGCTAACTGGCAGGGAACGGGATTTAAGGCCCAACTGGTTGGGCCGAATAAGGCTGCCGCGTTGAAGTACCACCAGTATCTCAATGAAATTGGTTTTGTAACGTCCGATGTAGTAATTTCCCCGCCAGATACCCGTGAAGGCTATGAGGAGATAGATGATGAGCCGACTGACGAGGTGGTCAAGTTCTGGCAAAAAATGATGAAGCGCTACGGTAGCGAAGAGGAATACACTAAGCAAATTATCAATCAATTTAAGCATGGGACTGAGCCGGAAATTCTGATTGTGGTCGACAAGTTGTTAACCGGATTTGATGCTCCACGCAACGCGGTTCTTTACTTATGCCGTGTTTTACGCGAACACACACTGCTGCAGGCAATTGCGAGAGTGAACCGCCTTTATGAGGGAAAAGAGTTTGGGTACATTGTAGATTATGCGAGTGTTCTGGGCGAACTGGATAAAGCCCTCACTATGTATGGCGCGCTTGAAGAATTCGACGAGAATGATTTGGCTGGTACCCTGACTTCAGTTAACGCGGAGGTTGAGAAGCTTCCTCAGCGGTACTCCGATCTCTGGGATCTTTTCAAAGAAGTCAAGAACAGTTATGACGAGGAAGATTACGAGGTTCTCCTTTCCGATGTTGCCATTAGAGAGGACTTCTATCAGCGGTTGGCGGAGTACAGCAAAACACTGGGGATCGCTCTGTCGACCGAGTCCTTCATTATGAATATCGATGAGGCGAAACTGCGTCGGTATAAAGCAGACTTGAAGCGGTTTCAGAATCTTAAAGCAGCGGTAAAGCTCCGTTACGCTGAAACTATTGATTACCGGGATTATGAGCCCAAGATTAAGAAATTGCTCGATACGCACATCCAAGCAAATGAAGTTATTCAATTGAATGAGCCGGTGAACATTTTTGATGACAAAATGTTCAATCAGGTGAAGGAGGAGCAGGGTTTTTATGGATGTAAAACAACAGCGGCCAAAGCAGACGCCATTGCACATGCGACTAAGCGGGTTATTACCGGAAAGATGAATGAAGATCCGGCATTTTATGAAAAGTTTTCCAAGCTGATTCAGCAGTCTATCGAGGATTTTCGAACAAAACGTATTTCTGATTTGGAATACCTGAGCAAGGTTTCCGATATTCGGAATAAAGTTATTACTAAACATCATGATGACATCCCTGCCAAACTGGCCGGGAACGAAGATGCTATGGCGTACTTTGGCGTTCTCAAGCCATTCTTTGAGCAACATCATCTTGAAGATAGTGAATGCCAGGACATCACTGCAGATGTGGCTTTGGCTGTTCAGGAAATATTGAGCCGTCATTGGAAGGTTCAGTTCTGGGACGATAATGATGCCCAGAAACAGGCTATTAACGATATCGACGACTATCTATATGATGAGGTCAAAGGAAATAAGGGTATTGCATTCAGTCTTGACCAGATGGACGAGATTATAGAGCGAACAATGCAAGTGGCTAAGCACAGGAGCGTGAAATGAGTTTAAATAGCGGCACAATAACCTATGGCAAAGAGATTATTTGTTTCCATGTTTTCTATGTCGACAGAAAGACCCTGGAAATTGCGGTCCATCCAGATGGCAGCGTAGTGATTAAAGCGCCACTGGGGACGGAATACGAAGAAGTGCAAAAGATAGTTGTTAAACGCGCCCGTTGGATCAAGAGGCAACTGGATTATTTTGCGCAATTTAATCCGAGAACGCCTCAAAGACAATATATTGGTGGGGAAACACACCTGTATCTTGGAAGGCAATATCGCCTCAAGATTGCCACCGGTGATAGGGATGAGGTAAAGCTTACTCATGGTTATTTCTATATTACAGTGAAAGAGAATCCTGCTTATGAAAAGGTTAAAAAGCTGCTTGAAGATTGGTACTTAGAAAAAGCCACAGAGAAATTCAGTGAGAGCTTTGAGCGATACTGGCCATATTTTGGAAAACACTTCTTGTCTAAGCCAAGAATCCGGATTCGGCGCATGAAAAAGCGCTGGGGGAGTTTATCTAAGAAGGGAACGCTCACATTAAATGCAGATTTAATCCGTGCGCCCAAGGAGTGCATTGATTATGTCGTTACTCATGAATTGTGTCACTTGCAATACCACGACCACAGTCCAGCTTTTTTCAATTACTGGAAAGGCTTATGCCTGATTGGGAAAAGCGAAAGCATAAATTAGAGCTAGCTATGATCTAAGAGGGGGCAAGAATTGATAAGCGCCAGCCCAAGCCGTTAAATGAAATAATCAGTGAATTGGCAATTATTTTATTAGGGCAAAATTTTCCTGAAACCATGCATGAAGATGTACTCAATGAAGTTGGCTTGGATATGGAGTTAGCCGGAAAGTTACGTCGCGATCCTCAGTTTCGGGAACGTATTTTAAAGTCCTATGAGTACAGATGCGCTGTTTGTGGCTTTAATGTTCGATTGGGGAATATATTAATTGCCGTTGAGGCTGCTCATATAAAGTGGCACCAGGCAGGGGGGCCGGACCAGGAAGAAAACGGAATTGCGTTGTGTACAATGCATCATAAATTGTTTGACCGGGGAGTGTTTACTCTAAACGAGTCATTGAAGTTCCAAGTAGCGGAAGCAGCTCATGGCACAGAAGGGTTTGAAGAATGGCTGATGCGATACCATGGGAAAGAGATACGGCCTCCCCAGAGTCCACTTTACAGGCCGAAGGATTCCTATATTAACTGGCATGTAAGAGAAGTATTTAGAGGGCCACAAAGATACTTGGCCGATTAACTTTTTCAATGTCTGTTGGCTATGGCTGTGGGTACTCAAGGGCTGAGTCCCGATGAAGAGGTTCTTGCCAGGCCCGGCCATGGGCGAAAGGTTTCAGCCTGAGGCAAAGAAAATTACCAGTTGCCTGGTGTATCCCTGCAAAAAGCAAACATGGGAGTCCTTGAAAAAACGTGGGATGCTTTACCACAGGGCTTCTCTCAATGCCGGTAGAAGAAGTGTGAATTTAGTACTGACTGCCATACCCATGAATGCTGAGCTTGAGGAAATAGTCCAAATACTGGCAAGGGCTGTGAGTTGATTTATGCAATAGCTTTACGAGTCTTGTTCTCTTAATACGAAAAATGTCTATTAAAGGGCTTTAAGATGTCTGGATAGGTATTAACCATGGAAAGATTTTTGGATATAATATCTCCTCGGATTAAGGAATGTATCCTGCGTGACAAGCAGGTGATCATTTGAAAAGAGAATTGGTTTTTCTTAATGAACATGGGTTCTAGGAAGTCTTCTTTCAAATAAAAAGAACTCAAGTTAATTATAAAAAGCATATGTGGGCTAAAATGGAAGTCACGAAATTATAAAAATTTGTATAATTATTGTATAATTAGGGTGTGCTGATTCCAATACAGTACACCTGTTTTTTAACCGGATTATTTATAAAGTTAGTAGATATTCAGAATATAAGGATCCAAAAGAGGCGATTGTTATGAGTTCGGTTGAAAAGTTATTTGAATATGGAAAAACAATTCTTACTGAAACAGAACTACAGCAGGTTATCAAAGAAACGGATTATGGTCTTTTCCACCATGTGGTTGAAACACTGGTGGACGATGGAATTCTTGTACCGGTCAAGTCTTCCGGGTTGAACGGCAGGTTGCCGCCTTTGTTCAATAAATATCGCATTATTAAACCGAAGGAAGATTTCTCGGGATATTTTGAATCCATCCGTCATCTTAATCCCGCCTTAAATATCTCGGGTTATCTCAAAAGGCCGGAATTGTATAAAAAACACCGGGAGATTGTAGAGGCTTAAGCCGGTATCTGTGGTACTCGGCGGGATTGCTTGAAGAACCCATGTCGCGCAAGGAACGGTCATTTTCGGTGTGGGGCGGGGAAAAGCTGCTGGACAACCATTTTGCCTTGTAAGGGAAGTGCTGAGGTACAATGGTCTGGGGGAGGAATTCCTGAACTATTACGATACTCCGGAGCCATTTTTTGAGTATGTGCATGCCCGCCCGGAGCAGATGACCGTACTGATCCTGGAAAACAAGGATACCTGGTTTACTTTCCGGAAGCTAATGCAGGATACCGGGAAGAACATAGTCGCCGGCACTCCTGTGGATGTGCTTCTTTACGGCGAAGGCAATAAGATTTCCAAGTGCGGCGCCCTGGAGGAATACAATGCCGTCATGCTGGGGGGCAAAAGGGGACAGGCCGGGCGTTTTCTTTATTTCGGAGACCTGGATCGGGAAGGGATCCGCCTATTTTTCCGGGCCAGGGGGGCCAATCCCAATCTTGACATCAAACCTTTTTCCGCCTTGTACCAGCTGATGCTTAAACTGGCTGAAGGCATGGAACTCCCGGAGTCACCGGATGAAAGAGGGGTGGAGGCTCCCCTGTCAGACTTCACTTCCATGCTGGGGTTTGACAGGGTCGATGTGCTGACGGTTTTTTGGAAAAGGGCAGGTATATACCACAAGAGATAGTCAATTACCAGGTGGTGTCGAGTATCCTGAGTTAGAAACGAGGGAACGGATCAATGGATATGCGGGAGTTGGAGTTTCTCGAAGGTTTTGAGAAACGGATGCAGATTGTGGCGGCTATAGATTCGATTGTAAACCGCGGCAACCGGAAGATGGACATGGAGAGGTTGTTTGAGCCGGGACAGCTTGACAATATTATTTTCTCCGTCCTTGTATTCATCATGGAAAGGACTCTTACAGAGGATGAGGAATGCACCATAGATAGTATCGCAGCCTTTGTTGCAAGGATTGTCCCTGATTACGGCCTGGATTTTCCTTTGATAACCATTCGTAAGATCACGGAGTACATCATCAAGGACATATTGCAAAACGGCGGAGAAGCAAGATATTACCCGGTGATGAGGTACGGGCAGGGTATGGCCCCAACCCGGGTCAGGCTTATTGACGACAAGCTGAAGGAGAGCGACCGGGGATATGTGATGACCTACCAGCTTACGGACCAGGGCTATGATTTACTCTTTAGAACCAAGGAAGTGGAGCAGGAGATCAGCTTCACCATTGAAGAGTTGAAGCTGCGCGAACTGATCAGGCGCAAAAATTACAAGAAGGCCATCGGGCAGAGCGGTAACCTGGTGCAAATGATCAGGCAGAAAAAGAACGATATCAGGCAGTTCATGCAGAAAATACGGGAAAACATTTACGATGTGGACATCCGGGAGTTTGAAAGGCTTGTCGGCAGCACCTACACCCTGCTGGAGGAAGAGTACGGCATCATGAATGAAATCAGGGACATGATCGTGCTGTCGGAGGAACGCCTTAAAGAAGAGGAAGCTTCCAGGGGAACCCTGGATGAGGAGATGAAGAGAGCCCGCTCGGAGATCGCCGTCATCAGAAGAAACATCAATACCACCATCGACGAACAGAAGGAATTAATCCTCGAACGGCACGGCCTGTCAAAGATATACAAAGAAACCATAGCCGATTCTTTTTCTTTATCCCTGGCCCGGAACTATGACTATGAACGGGAAATCCTGGTGCGGCTGGAAAGATGCGATGAGAGCGTCGTCCCCTCCCTGTGGAAACTGTTGAATCCCCTGTTCAGGCCCAATCCTGACCGGAAGCTTAATCTGTTGTCGCTGTTTGAGCGCCAGGCCCGGCTCAGGCAGGAGGAGGACGGGGCTGAGGGAGTGGCCGTGGAGGAACTGGGAGAGGATATCGAACGCTTGAGAATCAAAAAATCAACGACGCCAATACAGAATTCATCCGCAGTATCCTGGAGTTTGCCGCCGGCAAAGGAGCCGGCTACAGGTTTGGCGAGCTGTTTGATTATCTGAAAGGCCGGGAGGATATTTTTAACCTGATAGTCGCTGATGATCTGGTTTTCAGATCGATGCTGAAGCTTTATGATCTGAACGTCATTGATATCAAGGCATGGCAGGCGCAGCACGATGAGGTGGTGGCCAACGCCACCGGAGAGCTGGATGTCGGCTTTTGCCTGTACTGCATTGAAAAGGACCGTCCTGATTTGTATGGGGTGAAGAGAATAGAAATCAGAAAGCCGGATGAAAGCGTATTTGAGGAGGAAGTCTTATTTCGTCAGGGGGACGTACTATTCAGCAGGCGCATAGCCATCAGTGATTTTATGATCGAGGTGAGCTTTGGATGAGCCATTTAAACACTGCGGTAAGGATATTTAAGAAATTGATGGACAAGGGGCAGATCGACAGGGAGACTGACGGAGACCTTTTTCTGGAGTTTCGCAACACCGAGGTCCGGTCAATTCTGGCGGAATTTGAGGACGAGATGGACTTCAGGATCGTGGAAGCGTCCAATACATTATACCTGGTCCCGGACAGCGGAAACAGCTTGCTGGGCTTTACCACCAAAGATTTTAGAGAATGGGTGGCCTCCGATGCCAGACTTGTTGATGCCTATTTGCTCTGCTATATCTCCATGTTCATTTTTACCTGTTCTACGGCAGCCGCAACCGGAATCCCAAGCAGCGGGAGTTTTTAAGAATCAGCAAATTGATCGAGGAGTTGGACAGGCGCTTTGCCATGGCCTTTGAAAACAGCGACCAGGCAACTGTGCTGGAGGAAAGGTACGCCATCAATTTTATCAGGGTGGCGGAACTTTGGGAAAGCAAGCAGGATTTCGAGGAAAAAGGCCGCAAGACCAAGGCAGGCACCATCCTGATCGCCTGCCGGTTGCTGGAGCGGGAGAATTTGCTCAGGATTGTGGATGACGACCGGGAAATTCGCACCACCAGGAAACTGGACGACCTGATGCTGAATTATTATCTCAACGACAGCAGGGTAGTTGAATTAAGAGGGTTATTTGAAGGAGGGGCTGGGGTGAATGCCCAGGATTAACCGGATCAGGATTGTGAATTTTTCTTACAACAATGATTCCCGGCACATACTTGATGAAACCTTTAATTTTCACGGCGGGGAGAATGCTCTTTTGAACCTGGCCAACGGCGGCGGTAAAAGCGTGCTGGTCCAGCTTTTTCTCCAGCCGGTGGTACCTGGCGTCCGGATCCAGGGCCGCAACATAGCGGGTTTTTTTCGCAAGAAAAGTTGCCGGCCTACGTTATGATTGAGTGGAAGCTTGACGGGGCCGGCGGGTACCTGCTGACGGGGATCGGGATTGTGTCCGCGGAAGCGCCGGGGGTGGAGGAAGAGAAGAACCGGATCAGATATTTTACCTTTACCTCGAAATATACCGGCGCCAATGCCTTCGATATCGCCCATATCCCTTTCGTGAACCGGAACGGTGGTGTCCTGGAAGTGATGCCGTTCCGGGAAGCCAGGGAGATGATGTCCGATAAGGAAAGAAAAGACCCCTTTGTCTTTGGGTATTTTCCCGAGGACGACGGGGACCGCTATGGGAAGTATCTGGCTGAATTTGGGATAGCCCAGGATGAGTGGCGGAATGTCATCGCCAAGATCAATGACAGTGAGGGCGGCCTGGAGGAAATCTTTCAGAAGTATAAAAACTCCGGCCAGTTGTTGAATGACTGGATCATCAAGACTGTGGAGAAGGCCATGTTCAGGAACAGGTCTGAAGCGCGCCGCCTGGAGGAAATGCTGGAAAGCCTGGTGCAGGAGGTTGTGGAGAACGAACGGTTCATCCTGGAAAAACAGCTTCTGGACGGCTTCCTGGGGACCTTCAGGGAACAGGTTGATGCTCTGGCCGGGCTGTTGCAAGGACTTGACGGGCAGAAAAAACTGGCCGGGCAGCTTTCCGCGCTGTACGGCTATTTAACCTCCGAAACAGGGTCGCTGCAGGGAAAATATGAGAAAAACCAGCTGGAGATAGAGGCCTGTAAAGCCGAGGAGCAGCGGGTACAGCTGGAGGAGCGGTCAAATGATTATTGGTTGAGGCAGTCGGAGCACCAGGAGGCCTTGAAAAGGCTTAAAACTGCCGAGACCATGAGCAGTGAAACGGAAACGGCCCTGCAAGAGGCCAAAGTACGCGAGAAAATAATGCAGGCAGCCCGCCTGGCAGAGGAAATCCGCCGGATGAGGTCGGAACTTTCGGGTATTGAGGAGAAGCTGTCGGCTGCAAAGGAGCAGTATGATACTGACGGCCGGGTGCGCAGCCTGGAATATTCCCTGAAGATATTATTTGAGGAAACCCTGGAGACAATTGCCGCCGATCTTACTCGCCTGCATGAAGAAAAGACGGAAAAGGAAAAGCTGATGAGGCAGGCCGGGGAAGATTTGCGAGCTGCCGACAGGGAAAAAAGCAGTCTCGATGCTGAAAAGGGAAGGCTGGAAGAACGGAAGAAAAATTTTGAAAAAGATGAAAAGGAAGTTCAGCGGAAGCTGGGCATCAGCTGGGGAGAAATCTCCTGGGGGAAATGGATGCCGCAGAGATACGGAAGACCAGGGCTGCGCTGGAAAATACCCGGGATGAGCTGAGCAAGAAGATCGAAATGCTGGAGGACGAGAAGACCGCCGGAGCGGCGCGCCGGCAGGGTATTGACAATGAGAAGAAAGAACTCCAGGCTGCTTTCTCTGATGAGAAAACGGCCTTAAATGGAATTGACCGGGATATCCGTGAATATGAACAAAAGGAGCAGGAAATAAAGTTTATCCTGGACAAATACGGCTTTGATTTTGATCTCAGGTTTGACCGGGAACGCCTCAACTCTGCCTTCGGGCAAAAGGTGAAAGACCTGGAAGCCAGTCTGGAGGAGGCTGCCCGGGTCCGTGACGAAGCTGCGGAGTCGCTCCATGCGCTTAAAAACGGGCGGCTGCACACCTCTGAGGAATTGGCCTCCTTATTGGCCGGCCTGGACATCCAGTATGATACGGGTGAAGCATACCTGCGCGGCCTGCCGCCGGAGATCCGCCGGACAGTGCTTGAGGGCAATCCGGTCCTGCCCTATGCCTTCATCATGTCCAGGGCGGATATGGACCGGGTGGCCGGCGCGGTGAGCAGCCTGACCATGCGACGGGTAATCCCCCTCATTGCCTACGAGGACCTGGGCACAACGGTGCCGGGCGGCGGACGGGTGGCCCATACCCGGGAGGGGATAGCTTTTGCCTGCCTGTATGAGGGCAGGATGTTTGAAAGCGAGGGCCTGGTAAAGCTGGTGACGGAGCTGGAGCAAAAGAGAGACGCGGCTTTGGAGCAGCATGGCCATTTCACGGACGCCCACAGGGCGGCGGTGTCCGACCGGGCGGTTTGCGCCAGGTTTGATTATGCGGCGGATTACCGGTACGGGCTGGGGAAAAAGAGAAATGAATCTGAAAAGCATTTATTGGAAATGGAAAGCAAGATCTCCACCCTGGAAGAAGAGAAGAGGAGACTTGAAAAAAGGGAAGGGGAACTGGAACAACAGATCAAGAAATTGCAGGGTGATCTGCAAAAAGCCGGGGAAGCCGTGGAGCTTTTTGCCCTCTTTATCGAAAAGGAGAAGGATTATCAGGACTGTCGGGGGAGACTGTCTGACGTCTTGAAGAGTATTGCGGATTTGGAAACCCGGAAGGCCAAGCTGACAAACAGCCGGGAAAGCTTGCAGGGAGATATCGGCGGGATCGAGCGGCAGGTTTGGCAGAGAGAAAAAGAGCAGCAGGAAGCCCAGGCGCAGTACAGCATCTATAAAGATGCTCCGGAAGCGGAAACGCTAGAAGGATGTATCGCAGAACTGGAGGAAAGGCTGAAGGCTTTAAAAGAGGAATACAGCGGGGAAATCGGGCTGCTGGAAAAACGCAAAAAGGAGTTGGCGCCGGATTGTGTTAGAAAGCAGAAGGAGCTTGACAAACTTGGCTTGAAGGAAGAAGAGTATACCGGCGTGGTTTATGATGAACCGGCCGCAGAGAGGATTGCTGAGGAAATTATCTCTCTGGAAAGACTGCTGAAGAAACGGCGGCAGGAGGAAAAGGATGCGGCCAAGGAAGAGGGGGCGGCAGACAGTGCCTTTAAAAATGCCCTTCATGAAGTAAAAAGGCTTGGCGCCGGGGATCCTCTTCCCCCGGAGGAAATCAAGGGTGATTTTGGGGAACGGCGCAAGAGGCGCGCCGGCGTGTTAATGAGCTGGAGGCAAATAATAAAAAGATTTCCGAACAAATCCGCGGATATGACAAAATACGGGAAAAAATAGAGCAACTGATAGATCCGGGCGCAACTGAGCCGGAAAAAGGTTTTATCCCCGGGCAGGATGTTACTGCCCAGGCCGCCGGACTGAGTCAGGCCTTTGGCAAAATCAAAAGTGAAAACAGCGCGGCTGCAAACAGGCTCAGAAACAAATATGCCGGGCTTAAGGCGGATTACCGTGATAAAAATTCCAACATCGATAATATTTTTAAAGGACTTGATCACCTCTGGGATAAGGCCGGAATGGAATTTGACGAGTTTTATTATCTCTATGAGCGTATGAGCCTGCATGCGGACAAACTTAACGAGTTGATTGCGCTGTACGAGGTCCAGCTTGCCAATCTGGAGCGGAACAAAAAGGATATGGTGCAGCAGAGTTTTCTGCATGGCAGGAGGTTTTATGAGGAAATCCAGTGGATCTCCGACAATTCCAGGATACGCCTCCAGGGTAGAACCAGGCCGGTGCAGATGCTGAAAATAGATCTGCAGCTGGACAACCAGGATGCGGCCATGCAAAGGATGAAAGATTACATCGAAGAATGCATCTTGAAGGTAAGAGAAAAAACCAGACAGGAAAAAGAGAGGATGAAGTGGGAAAAACTGTCGCCAGGCTGATGTCCAGCCGCGAACTGCTTAATGTGTTTCTGGGCAATCCTTATATTCCGGTCAGCGTGTTCAAGATTGACTTGAATATGCAGAACAGCCGCTTGAAGCTCTGGGAGGATGCTGTGCGCGAGAATTCCGGCGGTGAGAAGTTCGTTGTCTTCTTTTCCGTGCTTTCCGCCCTTATGACATATACCAGGGCCCGGGCCATGGAGGCGGCGGGAGCGGATGCCGATACCGATACCCGGGTACTGGTGATGGACAACCCCTTTGGGCCGATATCTTCGGAGCACCTTTTAAACCCGCTGTTTGAGATTGCCAGAAAACACCGTACCCAGCTCATATGCTTGTCGGACCTCAAGCAGAACTCCATCATGAACTGCTTTAACCTGATCTATATGCTCAAGGTAAGAACCAGCGCCATTGGCAGCAACGAATATTTAAAGTTTGAGGAAATTATCCGGGACGTTAACGTTGTCCAAAATGATGAAAGACTTGAAAAAGCCGTATTCAGGGCTTCGGATGTTAAACAGATATCTCTGTTTGACGGAATGTAAGCAAAACCCAAAATATGTACTATGCGGCTTTCAAAAATTATTGATCCTACTGTACCCTGTCGTCAACTGAGTTCCCTATGTAATTATCAGATCTTTGAGGAGGTTTTCCTGCTCTTCGAGGTTTTGCCGCTCCTTGGCCAGTTCAAGGCAGTTGCGGAGCATGATTTTAGCCTCTTCCCCGGTTACCTGCCGCAGTTTGCGCTGTTCCTTGATCTGGTTGATTTGCCCCCGCAGTTCCTGCCATTTTTCCCCCATCCGGGCCTGGTCCATAGTCTGCTCCCGGATTTGTTTTAAAGTTCCCAGGGCATTTTCCATGACACGGTTTGCCTGCCGGCCGTTAACCTTATCCGGGGCGCTTTGCCTGGTTTCCAGCCGTTCAGTGGTCTGCGTTTGGTCTTGGGAAGGATTGTGCTTACCGGAAGCCGGGCTTGCGTTGGAGCGAGAATCAGACGAGCCGGGGCCTGAACCGGGCGAGTTGGAGACCGAACCTCCCGATGTTTTGGAGCCTGAACCCGACCCGGAGCCTGATCCGTGACCGCCTTTTGCTGCAACCAGGACATTGCCCGAAGGCATTTCTACGGCACCCGCCTGGCTGAATGTTGCGGGCAAGATACACAGCGACCCAATCATAGCCGGATGCCAAACTCTTCGGCCCGGCGGACTTTATGCAGGGTCTCCGCGCCGGCCACCAGGGCTTTTGTTGGAATGCAGCCCCAGTTGAGGCAGGTCCCCCCCCACCTCGTCCTTTTCCACCAGGGCTACTTTGGCTCCCATTTGGGCCGCCCGGATGGCCGCCACATAACCACCGGGACCACCGCCGATTACAACCACTTGATAACTCAAGAAAAAACCCTCCTTTTGAGAAGTGGGATGTAAGAGGTTGGAGGCGGGAAAAAAGCGTAAAACCTCGTTTTATGAAGATAATTTATCCGTTAATCTTCTTAACAAAACATAGGAATGCAACCTCTGCTCTTGTACTTCGACTTAATGGCCGCAAAACCTTCCTGAGGCTGGATAAAGTATAACGCTCCCTTATTTAAGGGAGCGTTTGTTGAAAACTATAGCATTATTATCAAAGGTTTGTGAAACCCAGCAAGTAACGGTCGCACTCCCGTGCCGCTCCGCGTCCTTCATTGATGGCCCAGACAACCAGACTTTGACCCCGGCGCATATCCCCGGCAGTAAATACCCCCTTCACATTGGTGGCAAACTTGCCGTATTCAGCCTTGGCGTTGGTGCAGGCATCCCGTTCCACACCCAGACGGTCAAGCAGGGTATCCTCGGGGCCGGTAAATCCCATGGCCAAAAGTACCAGTTGGGCGGGCCAAACCTTTTCGGTTCCGGAAACTTCCCTGGGCATAAAGCGTCCCTGATCACTCTTGATCCATTCAACGTTAACGGTATGCACTTCTTTGACGTACCCCCGGTCGTCGCCAACAAACCTTTTGGTCATGATGCAATACTGCCGCGGGTCCTCTCCATAAAGGGCTGCGGCCTCTTGCTGGCCGTAATCAACTTTGTGTATTCTCGGGTACTGGGGCCAGGGATTATTGGGACCCCGTTGCAAAGGAAGCTGGGGCATAATCTCAAGCTGGACAACACTTCTGCACTTGTGGCGCAAAGCCGTGCCAACGCAGTCTGTGCCGGTGTCGCCGCCACCGATTACGATAACATCTTTCCCTGCGGCGGAAATAAAATTCCCGTCCCCGTGGTTGGAGTCCAGCAGGCTTTTGGTATTGGCGCCGAGGAATTCCACAGCAAGGTGAATGCCCTTGAGACTGCGCCCTTCCACCGGCAGGTCACGCGGTTTTGTGGCGCCCCCGCAGAGAACCACAGCGTCAAATTCCTTCAGCAGTTGATCAGCAGGATAATCCCGCCCCACTTCGGTATTGGTGACAAAGGTAACGCCCTCTGCGGCCATCAGGTCAACCCGTCTTTGAACAATTCGCTTGTCAAGCTTCATGTTGGGTATGCCGTACATCAGCAGCCCGCCGATGCGGTCCGCCCGCTCAAAAACCGTGACCCAGTGGCCGGCTTTGTTCAGTTGGGCCGCGCAGGCCAATCCCGCAGGACCTGAGCCCACCACAGCAACCTTTTTGCCTGTGCGTTTAGCCGGGGGCTGCGGTACCACCCAGCCCTCTTCAAAGGCTTTGTCAATAATGGCGCACTCCAGGCTTTTGACGGTCACCGGAGAACCCACAAGCCCCCCGGTACAAGCGCCCTCGCACAGCGCCGGGCAAACCCGGCCGGTGAACTCCGGAAAGTTATTTGTCTTCACGAGCCGGTTAAATGCTTCTTTCCACAAGCCCCGGTACACCAGGTCGTTCCACTCCGAAGGCACATTATGGTTGGGACAGCCTGAAGCCATCCCGTTGATGATCATGCCGCTGTGACAAAAGGGTGTGCCGCAGTCCATGCAGCGCGCTGCCTGTATTTTAAGTTTTTCTTCCGGCAATCGACTGTAAAACTCCTGCCAGTCGTTCACCCGCTCCAGGGGCTCACGATGCGCGGCGAGTTCCCGATTATATTCCATAAATCCGGTAGGTTTACCCATGACGTACCCCCCCAACCAATTTTGCCCGGTTAATTGCCACTGACCCGGGATTTATCCTTTTTGTTCTCTTCGAAGGCAGCCAGAACGGCCTCTTCACCGCTTAAGCCCATCTCGTAAGCACGTGCCAGGGCTTCCATCATGCGTTTATAGTCCTTGGGAATTACCCGCACGAACTTCGGCAGCAGGGTCTCCCAATGGTCCAGTATCCTGCGAGCCACTTCGCTTTGGGTATGGTTTAAGTGCTGCTCAATCAGGCCTTTAACCTCTTTAATTTCCTCAGCATCTTCCAGCTTTTCGAGAAGAACCATTTCCATGTTGCAGCGATTGGGGAACATTCCGTCTTCGTCCAGCACATAGGCAATACCACCGGACATACCTGCTGCAAAGTTCCTGCCGGTTGAACCGAGCACGACCACCCGCCCGCCGGTCATATATTCACAGCCGTGATCGCCTACACCTTCCACCACTGCCCGGACACCGCTGTTTCTGACGCAGAATCTCTCACCGGCCACACCGCGGATATAGCTTCCCCGGATGTTGCACCGTAAAAAGCTACGTTGCCGATAATGATATTTTCCTCAGGTACAAAGGTGGATTGGGCCGGCGGGTAAACAATGATCTTGCCACCGGAAAGTCCTTTTCCGATATAGTCGTTGGCATCGCCTTCCAGGGTCAGGGTTATTCCCTTGGGAACAAAGGCCCCGAAGCTCTGCCCGGCAGTTCCTTCAAAGGTTAATTGAATGGTGCTCTCCGGCAGGCCTGCGGCTCCGTAACGCCTGGTGACCTCACTCCCCAGAATGGTGCCTACCACCCGGTTAATATTGCGAATGGGCAGCCTGGCTTGCACAGGTTCTCCCTGCTCCAGGGCAGGCTGGCATATCTTCAGGAGTTGCTGCATGTCAAGGGACTGCTCCAGCCTGTGGTCCTGGGCAACCCGGCAGTATCTTCCCACGGTTTCAGGTACATCCGGCTGGTAAAGCAGGGTGGAAAGATCCAGTCCTTTTCTCTTCCAGTGGTTAACGGCGTCACTGACTTCCAGGACGTCGGTTCTGCCTACCATTTCATTGATGGTACGGAAGCCCAGTTGGGCCATCATCTCTCTCATTTCCTGGGCGATAAACCGCATGAGATTCACCACATGCTCGGGTTTGCCGGTGAAATTCTTACGCAGTTCCGGGTTCTGGGTGGCGACGCCCACCGGGCAGGTATCCAGGTTGCAAACCCGCATCATGACGCAGCCCATGGCAACCAGGGGAGCGGTGGCAAATCCGTATTCTTCGGCGCCCAGCAGCGTGGCGATGACCACATCCCGCCCGGTCATCAGCTTGCCGTCGGTCTCTACGATAATTCTGTCGCGCAGTTTGTTCAGCACCAGGGTTTGATGGGTTTCTGCCAAACCCAGTTCCCAGGGCAGCCCGGCATGCCTTATACTGGTCCGCGGGGACGCGCCGGTACCACCGTCGTAACCGCTGATCAGCACAACATCGGCCCGGCCCTTGGCGACCCCGGCAGCAATGGTGCCCACGCCCACCTCGGAAACCAGCTTGACGTTAATTCTGGCCCTCGGGTTGGCATTCTTAAGATCGTGAATCAATTCAGCCAGGTCTTCAATGGAATAAATATCGTGGTGCGGCGGTGGAGAGATCAGACCTACACCGGCTGTGGTACCCCGTACCTCCGCAACCCAGGGGTAAACTTTGCCGCCGGGCAACTGACCGCCTTCACCGGGCTTGGCTCCCTGGGCCATCTTAATTTGAATTTCATCCGCATTTACCAGGTAGTTGCTGGTAACACCGAATCTGCCGGAGGCCACCTGCTTGATGGCACTGCGCCTGGAGTCCCCGTTTGGATCGGGAACAAAACGAGCTGGGTCTTCCCCGCCTTCACCGGTATTACTCTTGCCGCCGATGCGGTTCATGGCAATGGCCAGGCATTCATGGGCTTCCTTGCTGATGGAACCGTAAGACATGGCCCCGGATTTGAACCGGCGGCAGATGGATTCTACGGATTCCACCTCATCGATGGGTACGGGCTGCCGGTTGGGCTTAAAGGTAAACAGCCCCCGTATGGTGCAGCTTTTTTGTGCTTCTTTATCCAGCAAGGTTGAGTATTCTTTAAATATGCCATAGTCACCGTTGCGGCAGGCCTGCTGCAAATAGTAAATGCTTTGCGGGTTATACATGTGGTCTTCCCCGTCATGCCGCCACTGGTAAGCGGAACCCGAATCAAGGGTATTATCATGACCGGCATAGGCCCGCCGGTGACGAAGTTCCGCTTCCCGGGCAATGGCAGCCAGGTCAATGCCGCCGATGCGGGAGGGCGTCCAGGTAAAGTACTTGTCAACAACGGACTGGTGTATACCAACGGCCTCAAAAATCTGGGCGCCGCAGTAACTTTGAATGGTTGAAATGCCCATCTTGGACATGACCTTAACAACACCCTTGGTAGCCGCCTTGATGTAGTTCTTGATGGCATCCTTCGGGTTCAGTTCGCAAATGTAGCCCTGTTGAATCATGTTGGCCAGGGTTTCTATGGCCAGGTATGGATTGATGGCGCTGGCGCCATATCCCAGCAAAACAGCAAAATGGTGTACTTCCCTCGGTTCCCCGGATTCCAACAACAGGCTGACCCTGGTGCGGGTCCCTTCCCGGATCAGGTGGTGATGGAGGCCGGATACCGCCAGGAGGGCGGGTATGGCGGCATTTTCCTGATTCATGCCTCGATCTGACAAAATCAACAGGTTGGCGCCGCCGGCGATGGCAAGGTCCGCTGCCTGAAAGAGGTCATTCAAAGCCTTTTCCAGTCCCTGACTGCCATGCGAAACGTTGTACAGGATGGGTAGGGTCACGGCTTTAAAACCTTCTTTGTTGATGCAGCGAAGTTTAGCCAGGTCTTCATTGCTTAAAATAGGGGTCTTGATGCGAATTCTACGGCAGCTGTCCGGCTCCGGTTGAATGAGGTTCTTTTCCGAACCGATGGTTGTTTCCGTGGCGGTGATAATCTCTTCCCGGATGGCGTCAATGGAGGATTGGTCACCTGGGCAAACAGCTGTTTAAAATAGTTATACAAAAGCTGTGGCTTTTCCGACAAGACGGCCAGGGAGGCGTCATTGCCCATGGCACCCACCGGGTCAACGCCGTTTTTGGCCATGGGTTCCAGGATTTTTACCAGGTCCTCATGGGTATAACCAAAGGCCTGCTGCCGCTGGGTGCTGTTTTCACAGGAAGGTTGCGGGACATCCGATGCTTCCGGCAGGTCTTCCAGGTTCACCATATATTCATCGATCCACTGGCGGTAGGGATGCTCGGAGACGATACGCTGCTTCAGTTCTTCGTCAGTCACAATGCGGCCCTCTTCGGTGTCCACCAGCAGCATTCTTCCCGGTTTGAGACGTTCCTTATAGGCAACGTTCTCCGGTTCTATATCCAGCACGCCCACTTCGGAGGCCAGGATAATCATGTCATCCTTGGTTACATAATAACGGGAAGGTCGCAAACCGTTGCGGTCCAATACCGCACCGATGATTCTACCGTCGGTAAAGGCAATGGCGGCGGGACCGTCCCATGGCTCCATCAAGCAGCTGTGGTACTCATAAAAGGCTTTCTTATCATCACTCATGCTTTCATGATGGGACCACGGTTCCGGAATCATCATCATCGCCGCATGGGGCAGTGAACGTCCGGCCAGGAAAAGAAACTCCAGGCAGTTGTCAAACATCAAAGAGTCACTGCCTTCCGGGTCAATCACCGGCAGAATCTTTTTAATATCGTCGCCAAACAGTTCGGATTGGCACATGGCCTGGCGGGCATGCATCCAGTTAACATTACCGCGCAGGGTGTTAATTTCACCGTTGTGGATTAAATACCGGTAGGGGTGGGCACGTTCCCAACTGGGAAAAGTATTGGTGGAAAACCGTGAATGCACCAGGGCAAGGGCAATTTCTATATCCGGGTCCTTTAAATCAAGGTAGAACCGGTCTAACTGCTCAGGGGTGAGCATTCCCTTATATACGATGGTCCTGGAAGACAGGCTGGCAAAGTAGAAGGTCTCCCCTTCTTTTAGCAGGGAACGGTGCGCCTCCTTCCTGGCGCGTTTTCTGATGACATAAAGCTTACGCTCAAAGTCCAGGCTGTCTTTAATTCCCGGGCTAGCCGCAATAAAAACTTGAAACATGGCCGGTTGAGCCAGCTTGGCGGTTTCGCCGATCATAGAATCGTCTACGGGGACTTCTCTCCAGCCAAGCAAGGTTTGACCTTCTTCTTGAATGGCCTGCTCCAGTATGCGCCGGCAACTTTCACGTTGATCTGCGTCATTGGGCAAAAAAAGCATACCAACCCCGTATTTGCCGGCAGGAGGCAGCTGAATATTTAATTTTGCACATTCTTTTTCAAAGAAAATGTGCGGTATCTGCATAAGAATTCCCGCACCGTCACCTGTATTGGTTTCGGCGCCCTGACCTCCGCGGTGATCAAGATTCACCAGGACGGTCAGAGCCTGATGTAAAATTTCATTTGATTTTTTCCCTTTAATGTTAGCTACAAAACCAATACCGCAGGCATCATGCTCAAACCTCGGGTCATACAGACCTTGTTTTGGGGGCAATCCGGAAAGACTCATTGTGTAAACACCTACCTTTTCCAGTTAGTTAGACAGTAAAATATTTTGAATATTCTGTTTATATACAGAGACAAAAATAGCCCGGGTTAAGGCAAACCCTTTTAAAAAGCAGCGCTACCCGGGCAAAACCTTCACTTCTATATCAATGGAGGGGTATTAGAATTTTGTCAGATATTCTTCCAGTTCCCAGGGACTTACTTGCATGCGATAGCGGTCCCATTCAATGGTTTTCGCTTCCATATACCGTTCAAAAATATGGGGACCAAGGGCTTCTTTGATCACTTCATCGGCCGCCAGCGCCTTTAACGCTTCGGCCAGGTTCTCCGGCAGGCTGCCGATGCCCAGTTCCTGACGCTCGGCCAGGGTCATTTCGTAGATGTTTCTGTCGCAGGGCGGCGGCGGCACCATCTTCTTCTTAATGCCGTCCAGACCGGCCCTCAGGCAGACCGCCAGAGCCAGGTAGGGGTTGCAGGACGGGTCGGGGCTGCGCAGTTCAATCCGGGTGGACATGCCGCGCTTGGCCGGAATCCGGATCAAAGGACTGCGGTTCCGGGAAGACCAGGCACATAGACCGGAGCTTCATAACCGGACACCAGGCGCTTGTAAGAGTTTACGGTGGGGTTGATAATGGCAGAAATGGCCTGGATATGGTTCATCAACCCTGCAATATAATTCATGCTCACCTCACTCATGCCAATGGGAGCATTGGGATCATAAAAGGCGTTTTTGCCCTCCTTGGTAATCAGGGACTGGTTCAGGTGCATGCCGGAACCTGCCATACCAAAGACCGGTTTGGGCATAAAGGTGGCATGCAGACCATGACGCTGGGCAATGGTCCGAACGGCCAACTTAAAGGTCACGATTTTATCAGCCACATCCAGGGCGTCGGAATATTTAAAGTCAATCTCATGCTGTCCCGGAGCCACTTCGTGGTGAGAAGCTTCTATTTCAAATCCCATCTGTTCCAGGTTTAGAACCATATCTCTACGGGCATCTTCACCCAGGTCGATGGGAGTCATATCAAAGTAACCGGCCCGATCGTGGGTTTTGGTGGTGGGGCGTCCCTCGCTGTCCACATGGAACAGGAAGAATTCCGCCTCGGGGCCTACGTTCATGGTGTAGCCCATTTGTTCCGCCTCGGCAATGGCCCGGCGCAGGGCATAGCGGGGGTCACCAATAAAAGGTGTGCCGTCGGGATTGTAGATATCACAAATCAGACGGGCTACCGCACCATCCCGGGGTTTCCAGGGGAATACCACAAAGGTACTGGGGTCCGGGCGAAGATACATGTCCGATTCTTCAATCCGCACAAACCCTTCGATAGAAGAACCGTCAAACATCAGCTCTCCTTCCAGGGCTTTATCCAGTTGTTCAACGGTAATGGCGACATTTTTCAACACCCCGAAGATGTCGGTGAACTGCAGTCGGATAAACTTCACATGGAGTTCCTTACATAATTGCCTAACATCGTCGTTAGTCAGTTTGGCCACAATAACACACCTTTCTTTCTGCTTGAATCTACAAGAAGTATTATATCACAGAAAACAAAAAAACCTACACACAGGTCGTCAAAAAATGCACACCCGCTGCAGGCCCCATTGCCCAAATAAAGTAAGCACGCCCTTGTGCTTTCCGTGGAGTTGTAATAATAGTATAGCAAATTCTCAACAAAAATCCATACTTTAAACGGATGAATTATGTATACTTTTAAAAAACAGCAAGAAAAGGCAAACCCTACCCTGGCCAGGGTAAAGTTTGCCTTCTGAGTATGCTATTGCACTTTAAATTCTAGTACAGGGTCAGGTATTTCTTAATTTCCCAATCGTGTACAGTGGTTCTGAACTCATCCCACTCTTCCATTTTACCTTCCACGAAACGGTTCAGGATGTGGTCGCCGAGAACAGAAGAGATAACCGGGTTCGCCTGAAGTTCCGCAATGGCCTCATGCAGGCTGCCAGGCAGACTGGCAATACCTTCCGCTGCCCTTTCTTCCGCATTCATGTGGTAAATGTTGCGCTCGGAAGGTCCCGGAGGCGCAATCTTGTTCTTGATACCATCTAAACCGGCCTTTAATGCAGCGGCAATGGCCAGGTAGGGGTTGCAGGCCGGATCCGGGTTGCGCAGTTCCACACGGGTGGACATACCGCGCTTGGCGGGGATACGAATCAGGGAGCTGCGGTTCCGCAAGGACCAGGCCACATAGCAAGGTGCTTCATAACCGGGCACCAGGCGCTTGTAGGAGTTTACGCTGGAGTTGGTCAGAGCGGCAAAGGCCCGGGCGTGCTTGATCAGACCACCGATGTAATATTTGGCTGTTTCACTCAGTTGATCCGGGGTGCTGGGATCGTAGAAGGCATTCTCGCCGTCCAGGGTAAACAGAGACTGGTTCATGTGCATGCCGGAACCGTTGATGCCAAAGATGGGTTTGGGCATAAAGGTGGCATGCAGGCCATGCCGCTGGGCGATGGTACGAACCACAAACTTAAAGGTCATAATTTTATCGGCTACATCCAGAGCATCGGAATATTTAAAGTCAATTTCGTGTTGACCGGGAGCCACTTCGTGGTGGGAGGCTTCAATTTCAAAACCCATTTCCTCTAATGTGAGTACCATAAAGCGACGGGCGTTCTCACCCATATCAATGGGAGTCATATCGAAGTAGCCGGCCTGGTCGTGGGTATGGGTGGTGGGATTGCCGTCTTTGTCTACATGGAAGAGGAAGAATTCACACTCGGGACCTACATTCATGGTGTAGCCCATTTCCTTGGCTTCGGCTAAAACTTTTTTCAGAGCGTAGCGGGGGCTGCCCTCAAAGGGAGTGCCGTCGGGATTGTAAACATCACAGATAAGACGGGCAACTGCGCCTTCACGGGGTCTCCAGGGAAATACCACAAAGGTGTCCGGGTCCGGACGGAGGTACATGTCTGATTCTTCAATGCGGGTGAAACCGTGAATGGAAGAACCATCAAACATTAATTCGCCGTCCAGGGCCTTTTCCAGTTGTTCTACGGTGATGGCCACGTTTTTCAGTACCCCGAAAATGTCGGTGAACTGCAAGCGGACAAACTTTACTCCCATCTCCCTGGCTTTTTCTAAAACTTCCTTTTTAACAGCAGCGTCCATAATTATCCACCTTTCTATTGATTAGTTTGGATGTTTTTTTAAAATAAAACGCCTTTTATAAAAAGGAATAGAAAACTCCCTCATAAAAGGCGCCATTGCCTAACGGACATCATTGTACCGGTTATGATTCAGTTGTCCCTTCCATTAGTCCTGATTGATATTATGGGCTAAAATGACTGCTTCGGCCACCGCCCGCATGGAGATGCGCTTGTTCATGCTCTGCTTTTGGATGCGTTTAAAGGCTTCATCTTCGCTCAATCTCATGGTTCTCATCAAGATCCCCTTGGCTTTTTCCACCAGCTTCCTGGTTTCCAGGGTATCTCTCAGTTCTTTGACCTGCTTTTCCAGTTTAATGATTTCCTGGTAGTTGCCCATGGCCAGTTCCACCGCAGGCATTAGATCATGTTCTTCAACCGGCTTAAGAAGAATGCTGAACACCCTTGCTTCCCGCGCCTTTTCAACTAAATCCTGCTGCATGTAATCGGTGGTTATGATCACTGGCCCTAGCTTATCTTCATACATAATGCGGGCTACTTCCAGACCGCTGAGGCCAGGCAAATGGTCCTGGATGATCAGCAAATCCGGGTGACGGGTACGCACTAACTTCAACGCACCGGGGCCGTCGGAGGCATCCCCCACAACCAGATAGCCCAGCTTACCCAACATGGTCTTTAAATGTTTGCACCATGCTTCATCCGAATCGATGATAATTATTCGTGGATTGGCCACTGGAATCCCTCCGAAATGCAAAAAGCCCAGACAGGTACAATACCTGTCTGGCAACGTTGCCATGATAGGATACAGCGTTGTATCCCTGTTATTCAACTATAGTTGTATTATAGGGTACCTTCATTAACTAGTCAATAGGCTTTAAGAAGTATACAATATATCCTTGTTAACTAGCCCAGGATTTTCTCCACTTCATCGGCATCTGCTTCCATAATGTATTTGATGCCACTTACCTGGCTGCTTCGGGTGTTAAGGCCACCAGGTCTTCACGGGTGATGTACTCCAGGCTGAACTTGCGGGCGCCGCACATAAACTGGCGGAGGCCCTGAGACAGACGTTCAAAGTAGGTGTAAACGCCGATGGCTCCTACCGGCAGAGCATCGAAACGGTCGCCCAGTTTGTCTTTCAGCACGGAGGTGTTAATGAAGACTTGTTCCAGGGTTTCGCCGTACTTCTTGTACTCATTGGGCACCTTGCCGCTCTTTAACAATTCGCCGATGTTCTTGCCCACCATGGCTGCGGTAAGGGCGGAGCGGGCCATACCGATGCATTTAACATAAGGAGCGCTCATGCAAAGCCTTTAAACATATGATCTTCCAGGGTAAAACCGCCGGCAATGGCGATGGGGGGCACATACTCGCCTCTGGCAGCCAGCTTGTCACAGTACTGGGTCAGCAGGGACTGGATATAAACAGTGGGCACACCCCATTCATTCATCATCCGCCAGGGGCTCATGCCGGTGCCGCCGCCGGCGCCGTCAACAGTCAGCAGGTCAATCTTGGCCAGGGAGGCAAATTTCACGGCTCGGGCCAGGTCGGCGGGACGGTAGGCACCGGTCTTCAGGAAGATGTATTTGGCCCCGGCAGCACGCAGTTCTTCCACCCGCTTGACAAAACCCTCTTCGGAGACCATACCGATGCGGGAATGGCGCTCGAACTCTTTAAAGGCACCGGCCTTATAGGCTTCCTGTGCTTTCGGGTCTTCGGGGTTGGGCAGCACAATGTAGCCACGACCCTTTAATTGAAGGGCCCGCTCCAGGGTGTTCAGCTTTACTTCGCCGCCGATGTCCTTGGCGCCCTGGCCCCACTTAATTTCCACCGCGTCAACGCCCAGTTTTTCCAGGGCATATTCCTGTACGCCCAGTTGGGTGTCTTCCACGTTGGCCTGCACGGCGATAAAGCCGGCACCCTGGGACCACTCCTGGAAGTCCTTCACCCTTTTGGCTAAATTGGGGGAATGAACCACACGGCCGTTTTTGATTTCCACATTGGGGTCCATGGCGCAGACGTTCTCACCGATGGCGATACCGGCGCCAGATATGGCGCAGCCCGCTGCCAGATGATCCCAGTTGTCTGCGGCCACGTTGGTGGAGCCCATGGCAGCCACCACGATGGGGGTGATCAGCTTGAGGTCTTTATTGGCGCCCAGGTATGTGTCCAGGTTGACAGCCGGGAAAATGGCTTTATCGGGATTTGCTTCAATACCATGGGCCCGACGGCGGTTCCCATGATATTGAAATGGGAGTAATCAATGGGGTAATCCTTCTGGGACGCGGAAGTGGTTTTGCCAAAGGGCTGGGGGTAAAGAACTTCTTTGCCCCGGATGGCGGACTTACCGATTTCACAGAAGCCGGGGCAGCCGTCCAAACAGGTGGTGCACATGCCGCTGAAGGGGCAGTAGCTTTCGGGGGTGCGCAGTTTAGTCAGGGTTGCGGTGCTGGCATTGGTGCCATTGCTGAATGTCATTACGAATTACCTCCTAATTTTTAGTTATTTTCTTAAAAGGTTAAACCTTTAACTGCTTAGTAATGGTGAGTATCTTTCAATTTCAACATGGTATTCCTGGGCCTTTTCCATCATCCTGAGCGGTAACAGGCTGCATCGTAACCCTCCTCGCTGGCCTCGTGGTGTAAAAAATAAAGGCGTCCCAACTAGACCCTTAGTTTTCCCTAAAGATCCAGTTGGGACGCCTTTGCCCCGGAAAAATATTTACCTGAAAATTAATATACCTTTTTTCATGTTTATCAGTCAATAAACTGACAGTAATTATATTGTATACATTTCTATACGACTCAATAATCTCAGGAGAGTGACGTAATAATCCGTTGGGCCACTTTGGTCAGAGAGCTGCTGTGGTCCATACTCAATTTCTGCATATGGCGGTAAGCCGCCTGTTCACTCATCCCCTTTTTCTCAATGAGCAGCCGCTTGGCCTGGTCCACCAGCTTCTTTTCTTCCAACATTTTTTTCAGCTTACGATTTTCCTGTTCCATTTTGTTCAGCCGCTTGAAGGTGGCCAGGGCCATTTCCAGGGCCGGCATGAGGTTTGCGTCATCAATGGGTTTGGTCAAATAACCCAGCACCGCGGAAAACTTGGCTTCTTCAATGAGTTCCCGGTGGGAATGAGAAGTCACCAAAACCACCGGCGCCAGCCGGTGCTCCTCAATAATCCTGGCCACCTCCAACCCTCTGGAACCCGGTATTTTTCCTTCCATAATAATGATATCGGGTTGGTTCTGAAAGGCAGCCTGCAGGGTGCTTCTGCCATCCTCCGTTTCGGCCACCACCAGGTAGCCTTGCTGTTGGAGCAAATCTTTCAGTTTTTTCCTGAACTCCGGATCCGGATCTGCCAGCAGGACGCGCCTTCCAAACATAGTTCACACCCCAAAAACTCTATTGAATAATAATTGTAATGCCATTAACAAGGAAAGTCTAGAACGCATTTCTTTTTCAAACTTTTCATGCATTACGGCTTGGTGCCATAAATTGTCTCCCCATTTTTAATGACACTTTTATCCCCGTCAGCGTACAATGAAATTAAGAGAAATGAAACCGTCACCGTAGCGTGACACCAGGGCAATGGCGCCACTTGGTTAAAGACTTTTACTTTAACGGGTGGCGTTTATTTTTGTTTATCACAGTAGACCTTTTTTCAAAGGAGGATGACAGCGTATGTGTGGTATTACAGGATGGATAGACCGCGAGATTCAACAGCCCCGGGACCGTGCCATTTTGGAAAACATGACCGCCACTCTTACCAATCGCGGGCCTGATGCCGAGGGATACTGGTATTCTAACCGGGCGGCCCTGGGCCACAGACGCCTTACGGTGGTTGACCCCGAGGGAGGCGCCCAGCCCATGGTCCGTACCCAGGGAGATAGGACCTATGTGATTGTCTATAACGGTGAGCTGTACAATACCCCGGAACTGCGACAGGAACTGGCATACCGGGGCTACACCTTCCGGGGTCATTCGGATACCGAAGTGTTACTGACTTCCTATATTGAGTGGGGCGCCAAATGCGTAGAGAAATTTAACGGCATCTTTGCCTTTGGTATCTGGAGCGAGGCGGACCAAAGCCTGTTCATGGCCCGGGACGCATGGGCGTAAAACCCCTGTTTTACGCCCGGCGGGGCAATGCTTTCATCTTTGGCAGCGAGTTAAAGGCGCTGCTGGCCCACCCCCTGGTAAAACCCGAAGTGGCTGCCGACGGTCTGGCGGAAATCTTTGCCCTGGGTCCCGCCCGCACCCCCGGGCACGGGGTCTTTAAGGATGTCCATGAATTGCGGCCCGGTTATTCCCTGACCTTTAAGGATGACACCCTCCGCATCCACCACTACTGGGGCTTGGTCAGCCGCCCCCATGAAGATGACCTCTGCACCACCATCAACAAGGTGCGGGAACTGTTGGAGGACTCCATCTCCAGGCAGCTGGTGGCGGACGTACCGGTTTGCACCTTTTTGTCCGGCGGATTGGACTCCAGCGCCTTTCAACCTTTGCCGCCAGGCTTATAAGAAGCAGGGCCTGGGACCCCTCCATACTTACTCGGTGGACTACGTGGATAACGACCGTTATTTTAAGGCCAGTATTTTCCAACCGAATTCCGATGCCCCCTGGGTGAAGCGCATGTCCGAATTCCTGGGCTCTCACCACCATTATATTTTCGTTGATACACCCAAACTGGTGGAGTCTTTAAAAATTGCCATGCTGGCCCGGGACCTACCCGGCATGGCCGATGTGGATTCCTCTCTGTACCTGTTCTGCAAGGAGATTAAAAAGGAGCCACCGTGGCCCTGTCCGGCGAGTGCGCCGACGAGGTCTTCGGCGGCTATCCCTGGTTCCACCGGGAAGAGGACTTAAATGCCAACACCTTCCCCTGGTCCCAGTCCACCCGTGAAAGAACCATGCTGCTTTCCCCGGAACTGGCTCATGCAATCAGACCCGAGGATTATGCAGCCACCCGCTACCGGGAAACCCTGGAGGAGGTCCCCGGATTGCCCGGTGAGGACCCTGCGGAAGCCAGAAGGCGGGAGATGTTTTACCTGAATATGGTTTGGTTTATGCAAACCCTACTGGACCGCAAAGACCGCATGAGCATGGCCACCGGTCTGGAGGTCAGGGTTCCCTTCTGTGATCACCGCATTGTGGAATATGTATGGAACGTACCTGGTCCATGAAAAATTTCAACGGCCGGGAGAAGGGTCTGCTACGCCTGGCCCTGGCCGGTGCCTGCCGGAGGATGTCTTGGAACGCCGCAAGAGTCCTTACCCCAAAACCCACAACCCGACCTACCTGTCTGCGGTGCGGAAACTGCTGCTGAATATTTTAAACGAACCTTCTTCGCCCCTGCTGCAGTTAATTAACGTTGAAGCCGTCCGGTCCATGGCGGAGTTTGAGGATGACAATTTCAGCAGGCCCTGGTTCGGCCAGTTGATGACCGGCCCCCAGCTCTTTGCCTACCTGTACCAGGTTAATGCCTGGCTCCGGGAATACAACGTAGTGATTAAATAGGCTGACTGCCGGGAATAAATTGTATTATGTATATCTCTCGCCAAACTATCCAAAGTAAAGCGGGCCGTGTTATATAATGGAGAATGATACAATGAGGTATCAAAAAATAAAGGCAGAGGCGCCTGTTTCCTGCGAAGGGGATGGGCGCTTTTTGGTTTGGGGGGAGAGTTGATGGCGGTGATTGAATTTGTGTCTGGCTTTGCGCTGGCATCTCTGATCTTTGCTGTTGTACACCGATGCCGCAAGAAACGGTATCATTTGTTCATGAGTAAACTTCAACAGGCGGCGGCCGACTGGCAGCGGGTTGAACTGCCTCCTGTGGACCGGCCCGCTGACGGTAAGGACGGTTCAAAATTAAGTGAAGCGGTTTGGCAGCTAATGAACCGGCTCCGGTTGTTGTCTCAGGAAATTCAACTGACGTCCCAGCAGGTACGGGCGGCCTCCGACCAGATGGACATTTCTGTTCGCTCCACCACAGATATCTTTCAGGCTTTTCAACAAATCCGGGGCATCGCCACGACCTTGCAAAATGCCGGTGAACGATTGGAAAAGGACTTCCTGGAGAGCGAGAGGGCCATTCAAGATAGTGTGCAGGCCATTCAGTCCGTCAATGACACTATTGAAGATATTCAATCCGGCAACAGCCAATTAAATGAACAAATTACAACATTAAAAGAAGCAGTGGAACAGGTCCGGTTTATTTCACAAAATATCGGGGAAATTTCTCAACAAACCAAACTGTTGGCTCTCAACGCGGCCATCGAGGCCGCCCGGGCCGGGGAACAGGGGCGGGGATTCGGTGTGGTGGCCCAGGAGATCGGCAAACTGTCGGATCTTACGGCCGGTGCGGTGAAACAAACCTCCGAGGTACTGGAGCAAATCAAGCAGGATGTAGCCACGGTGGTCAGCAGCATTAACGCCAGCTTAAATTCCTCCCGGGCAGCGGCCACCCAGTTATACAACATCCAGACTGTGTTTAACCGGAGCTTCGATTTTGTGCACAAAGTGAACAATACAGCACGGGAAACCCTGTGTGATGTGAATGGTAGCCTGCAGCAGGTGGCATCGGTACTGGAATCCCGCAACCGGGATCTGGAATCGGTGGTAAGCACTGGCATGCTGTTGGCCAACCTGGCCACGGATTTGGAAAAGGTAGTTGAAAACAGTCAGCTGTCCTATGTGGTACAGAAAAAAGCTTTATCCCGAATTGACCAAATAAAATCACTTTTAACCCAAGCTGCTCAGAACTCTGGGATCATTCAGATGGACAGGCCCCGGCACGAAAACATTCTTTTGCAACTAAAAGAGACCAACCCCGACATCGAAGCCATTTGGTCCAATGACTCTGAGGGCGCTTTCCTTTTTTCCCAGCCTGCCGCCGGCCTTGCCAACGCCAGAGTCAGAGAATGGTGGCAGCGGGCGGCTGCCGGTGAAATCTACATTTCACCGGTTTATATCTCGGCCATCACCAGACAGCCCTGCCTCACCGTCTCGGTGCCGGTTTCCCGGGGAGGTCAAGTCATTGGTGTGCTGGGGGCGGATGTGGGGTTGTCCTGAAGATGCTGCCATAAATTTCCCCCCGAAAAGATATCATACATGTCCTGTGTAATTAATACTTATTAAATATAATAGATTGTCACAGCGCAGTGACTCTGCTCATTAAGCGCCACCCTGGATTCAGGCCTCCCCTGATGCGTGGTGCTTTTTTGATGCACCTAATTTCCAAAATTTACAAGGGAGGTAAATTTATGGGTAAAGGCAAATTGAAAAAGGTTTTTCCCGGTGGAAATACCAGTCGCGGCTTTTTTTCCTATTACGACCATATCATCAATCCGGACGCCACCCGTATCCTGGTCATCAAAGGCGGCCCCGGCGTTGGTAAATCCACCTTTATGAGGTACATCGGGGAGAAAATGCTTGATCTGGGCTATGACGTTGAGTACCACTGCTGCTCATCGGACAACGGGTCCTGGACGGGGTTTGCATTCCCTCCATCGGCGTAGCCCTGCTGGACGGCACCGCCCCCCACGTGGTGGACCCTAAAAACCCGGGGGCAGTGGACGAAATTATTCACCTGGGCGACTTCTGGGACGAAGAAAAAATGAGGGAAAACAAGGAAGCTGTGTTAAAATCCAATGCCCGGGTGGGCCGCCTGTTTAAAATCGCTTACAGCCAGCTGGCCGAAGCCAGGGTCATTAAAGACGAGCTGGACAGCTACTATACCGAGGCCATGAACATGGCCTCCGTCAATGGCGTTATCCATGACATTACCGAGGATATCATTGAAGACGCAGAGATCCAGTTTGACCTGAAACCCAAGGACAGACACCTGTTTGCCACCGCTTTTACCCCCCAGGGTCAGGCACACTTCCTGGAAACCGTGTTAGACGGTGTTAAAAAACTGTATTTCATTACCAGCGATGCCAGTGCCCTTGGCTCGGAAGTGGTGGGCACCGTTGCCAGGGTCATGCATATGCACGGCCTGGATACGGACGTGTATCACTGCTCCTTTGAACCCACGGCGGTGGATTTGGTAGTAATTCCTGCCATGAAAACCGCTGTCATGAAGGATATTCCGGGTATCAACTTTAAAATCCAGTATATTCCGGGATTAAAGAAAGTAAGAATTAAGGACCTTAACCAGTATCTCGACCCAAATGTACTGGCGGTTTACGACAAAGAAATCAAGTGCGCCGGCGAGCGACTGCACTCCGCCCTCTGCCGGGCCATCAGCTACATTGCCGCCGCCAAGGCCGAACACGACGTCATGGAAACCTACTACATCCCGGCCATGGATTTTGAGGCTATCAATGCCAAACGGGACGAGGTACTGGCAAGAATTTTGAAGTATGCGGAGGAGTTTAAATAACCAGCGAAAATCACCCCGCCTGGATGAGGTCGGGGTGATTTTTATTGACTCAATAGTTATGCGTCCAATTAAAGGGATTTTGCGAAAAGTGTATAACTGATTCCATACTGCAAAAAGTGTTTGGTTAGACGTGTTGTCCGGATAGGGTGGCGTTCCCTCCACCACAAATCCCACTGTCACCGCATCGGCCGCACAGCAGGCAATCACATAACGAGCTACCAGGTAAAGGGGTTCTGGGCCGGCTGCGGACCAATTTCCCCGGTCATAGGTTGTCTTTGGCCTGAACATACCAAGCTCCTTAACGATGACAAAATATCAGGCACAAACAAAACATGAGTTAAATAGGGCTTATCGCCCCTATTCCTGACACCGCTGGTTTGCCTCCCCGGTTACCGGGTTTCCCCCAGGAAAACTTTTTCCTTTGTTACCGCCGGTTGACTTACCACCTTTTGATAGGCCAGTGTGGCAAGCAGCAGGAACACCGAAGTCATGACAATGGCCCCACCCGGAGCCAAGTTTATATAAAAGGATGCAAAAAGACCGACCATGATGGCAGATTCTGCAAACAAAACAGCCAGCAACAGGGCCCCGCGGAAACTGCCGGCGATACGCATGGCGGTGGCCACCGGCAATACCATCAGTGAGGAAACCAGTAAAATACCAACCACCCGGATTGACATGGCAATGGTCAAAGCTGTCAAAACAGTGAAGCAAACACTGATGGCCTCCACCGGAATACCGCTGACTCTGGCGTTCTCTTCATCAAAGGAAATGTAAAACAGTTCCTTTTTTAACAGCCAAACTAAAGTGAGAATGGCCGTTCCCTGTAGCAGGATAATTTTTAAATCCTTCAGGTTGATGGCTACAATACTGCCAAACAGATAACTCATGAAATTGGCGCTGTACCCCTTACCCAGGTCCAACAAAATGGCCCCGATGGCGACCCCTGAGGAAAGGAGAATGGCGATGGAGATTTCAGAATAACAGCGGAAGGTCTTGCGCAGCCTTTCGATGACCAACCCCCCGCCGGCAGCAAAAAGAGAAGCAGTCAATACGGGATGCACACCGGTCATCAGCCGGCCGCCACTCCCGACAGGCACACGTGAGCCAGGGCGTCGGCAATCATTGACATCCTGCGAAGGGCGATAAACAGCCCCACCGCCGGGCAGATCAGACCCACCAGGAGACCGGCCAGGATGGCCCTCTGCATAAATTCATAATGAAAGATTTCCATAGCACGGCTCCTTTGGCTGGGATTCTGATAATTGGACCATCATTCTTCTGCCGCAGTGCTTCATTTGCGCCTCAGGGCTGGTATACTGATGACATGCACAGGTGCAAATGCGCTTATCCAAACAAACCTGCCGCGTCATGATCGAGGCGATTCCCTCCAACTCGTGGGTAACAATGAGCATGGTGGTTCCCTGCTGCCGGTTTAGAGTCTTTAATAATTGATAGACTGCATCCAGGGCGCCCCTGTCCACTCCGGTACCGGGCTCATCAAGAATCAAGAGATCCGGTTCGCATACCAGGGTCCTGGCCAGTAAAACCCTCTGCTGCTGCCCGCCGGAAAGATTGCCCACCGGCTCATTGGCAAACTCCGTCATCCCCACCATCTCAAGTGCCTGGTCGGCCTTTATAAAGTCTTCTTTCAACAGGGGCTTGAACAACCCTACCTTGGGCGTCCTGCCGGAAACAACCACTTCCCTGGCTGTGGCGGGAAACTGTGTGTTGAAATGGGTAGCCTCTGGGAAAGATACCCGATGCGGTATCTTTCCTCAAACCTGGCTGAGTCCACCCCGAACAGTTTGATGGTGCCTGATGCGGGTTTTAACTGGCCCAGCAGCAATTTCAGCAGGGTGGTCTTACCGGCCCCATTGGGGCCGGTAATGCAGACAACCTCACCGGAGTCAATATTCAAATTAATATCATCCAATACGGTATGGCAGCCATAGGTAAAACTGAGCCGGCTGATCTCTAGTACCGTTTGCTTATTCATTTAGTTGGCCCCCAGTGCGATTTTCAGGTTCTGGAGATTTTGACGCATGACCGAAAGGTAATCCTGACCTCCGGCCATTTCCTGGTCGGACAGTCCTTCAAGGGGGTTTAATACCAGTGTTTCTGCCTTCAGTTCGCTGGCAATGGCCTCGGAAACCTTGGGACTCACCAGAGTCTCGAAAAAATATGCTTGATGTTTTTCTCCCGGGCCAGTTTCACCACTGCCGCCATATCTGCGGGGCTGGGTTCACTTTCGGCAGAAAGCCCCCGGACAGGGATTTCGGTAAGGCCATATCGCTTGGCCAAATAACCAAAGGCGGCGTGGGAGGTTACAAATTCTTTAATCTTTGTCTGGGCAAGCCCGGATTGATATTCCTCATGGAGCTTATCCAGTTCTTTCTTGTAAGACTCGGCATTGGCCTCATAGAAGGATTTATTTTTCTCATCGGCTTTACTTAAACCGGTCAGAATATTATCCACCATCACTTTGGCATTTAAGGGGTCCAACCAAACATGGGGATCCTTGCCACCATGATCGTGGCCATGCTCTTCTTGCTTGCCGGGTTCCTCCTGGTGAGAACCTTCCTTATGAGCATCCTGTTCATGGTCATGCTCTTCCTTGCCGTCCTGATGCTCATTGTGCTCGTGTTTGACACCCTCGATTAACTCGATATTTTGGCCACCATAAACAACCGTCACTTTGGTTTGATCTATTACGCTTAACACCTTGTCCGCCCAGGGTTCAACACCCGTCCCGCTGAGGATTAAAACATCGGCGTTGCTCATCTGCGCCACGTCCTGCGGGGTGGGTTCCCAATCGTGGGGTTCGGCACCGGGGGGAATAATGTTCGTAACGATGATCTTGTCCCCGCCGATTCGTTTGGCAAAGTCGTACAGGGGATAAATGCTGGTGTATACCTTGAGTTGGTCCTGCTGACCGGGCCCCTTTTCCTCTGTGGTGCTGCCGCAACCCACCAGCAGCCCCGACAACAGAAAAAGGGCTGCAAAAGTAAATATAATTCTTTTCAAGACCGCTGTTTTTACCTCCTTAATAAGAATTTTTCCGATTTAATAATTATTATTACAGCACTAACCAATATATGTCAACTTATATAAGGTAAATTTAGGAAAAATAACAACCTCCACATTTATACAGAGGTTGTTATAAAAATCTTTCTACTTATTATGGGTTTTTACAATAAACTTTTCCACTTTACCATTTATATCAATGCAGGTCCATTCGATCACTTTATCTCCCATTTTAGGGATCAGTCTGGCCGGATAGTACCCTAACTGGTAGGGAATTCTTGTTTCCAGGGCACCGGCAGGACAGGCCTTGATGCAAGCCATGCAGTCCCAGCAATCCCGGGCGGAGCGGCAAAAAGCCTTTTTTGTGGTTTCATCCATTTATCCACTCCGGTCTTTTCAAAGGCACTCACCAGGGAAAGGGAGCCGCAAAGCAGCAGCCAGGTGCCCCAGATGGTGTTGGACTGAACCTTTTTCCAGGAGAGGTTGGTAAGTCCGGGTATGAACAACAGCATGACGACCCCCAGGGTTACCACCGCCATTTTATACCCTACCGATCATTTGTTTGAATAATTCTATTTTGTTTGTAATATCTAAAAATTCTTATAAATATATATTTATGTTTTGTAACTATTTAAAAAAGTTCAAAAAAAATTATAATTATAAAGAGGATTTCACTGTTAGATGTCGAATGATGTCATCCTAAATTCTTTATAATTGAAATGTGTTTTTGTCACGATGTCGCCAAACTGATAAAACGCAATTACTATCCACAATGGAGGTTATCATGATACAGGTTAATAATTTCAAAGAGGTTGTTACTATTCGCAAGTCCTGTGGTGAAAAGGATTATTCATCCTGCAAAAACTACACCTGCCCGTTAAAGGCAAAGGGCACCCTTGGCCTGACTGTCTGTGAGTTGGTCACTTCCCATATCAATACCGAGCCGGCATCGGTGGAAATTGTATGCAATTGCCCCGTGGAAGATGATCCGCTGGGGATTAAAGACTTCTTTGAGCACTGTGAAAAGGGTTATATCCGACCCACTTCCCGGCAATTGGAGTTTATGAAGCGACAGCACGAAAAATGCCAGAACTGCCCTGCCAACACCCGGTACACCATGCACCACTCCAAATTAAACATAGAGATATCCCCCATCTGTGCACCACCCTTAAGGCTACGGCCCAAACCATCAGAGATGCCGCCAAAGGGGGAGCATGCTGCTTGATCAGTCCAAGGACCTCTAAAAAATTACCCAAGGCTCTTTCCATGGGCAAATAATTTTCGGATAAAAGCAAACCCGAGGGCAGGCTTTTTAGCATCCCTCGGGTTTTAATCATGGGGACAACGTTAGCATCAGCGATTCCGTGGCCGGTCTTTGGTCATTTTCCAGGTGTATACTTTCCAGGCCGATACTGTCCAGGATTTCATTAATTAATTCTTTATTCAAACTTTCACCCCTTTTGAAACAACTATCTAAATTTATATGCAGTCAGCGTACAGAAAATACCTAATAGGGTTTTGTCTGCAAACCACATCAAGAAGCCTCTGACCCTTGGTTGATCTCCTTCAGTTGTTGCAACATGACAAACAGGGTTCTGGTTGGCAAAGTTAAGAATGTCCTGCAAATTTCCTGAAACCACAGAAGTTATATTAAAGGGCGCCTTAAAGGGTGAAGATTATTATGGCATTCAAATTTCAGATACGGAGCACTTAATATTAGGCAATCTCACCTCCTCGACAGGATATTATGGTAGAAGAAACGCTGGATGCCATGCACCGGGCGGCATCTATGATCACATCGGCTTTGGCTTTGCCCGATACTCCGTTGATAAGAAGTGGCTGGTGCCCCACTTTGAGGAGACGAGGAGATGCTGTATGACAATGCCCTGCGGGCCATTGCCTACCTGGAACCTACCAAATCACCTCCCCATGTTTGTATTTATGTAACCTCCAATCAAAGAAATCTCTTCAAAGAGTATTTTGGAGAACGGACCACCCGGATAGCCGGAGACGGTGAAGTTCACCCCGGGGACACCATGCAGGAAAAACTGTCCCTGGCGGACCGCTTTGGCTTGAAAATCACTTTCCTGGCGCCGGACAAGGAGGCCTTCTTAAACATTGTACGGGAACTGGCGGCACAGGAGGGAATTAAAATCGACCCCGGCACATTGGAAAGATTGGCCCTGGACGCTCTGGAACAATGAACGTTCCGGTCGAACCGCCCGTCAATTCATTGACCATATCAAAGACAGGGATGACTTTAATATCTTTTAGCGTCAGTCCATAAAAATCCCTTACCGTAGACAGGTAAGGGATTTTTCCTTTATTTCAGTTCCTGGAGTTTTTCTTGTTCCAGCATAACCTGGATTAAAGCATCCAGTTCTTCGTCGGTGATCCCCCTGGCAGCCTGTTCTTTGCTGATACGCAGAAATGGGGCCAGTCCGCCGCTCATCAGCTTTTGCTGGTCAAACACATTTAACCGGGAAAGAATCCGTTTAGGACCCACCACGTCGTCCCCCAGGAAGTAATAGACGTTAATGCCGGTTGCCAGGGCAATGGCCTGGACAATGGCAAGGTGGGAAGCTTTTTTGGGGTTAAACTGTTTTAGGCCTTCAATATCCGAAACTTCCAGCATGGTCCTTTGGGCCAGTTCTTCCAGGGAGATTTTTCTTAACTCAATAATTTCCTGCACTTTCGGTAAAATGTTCTTTGCCAACGTAAATCCTCCTGATATGCATTCATTAGCACGTATAATGAAAGGGTGATTTGTCCTTAAAATCCCCTGAATGAAGATTTTTAAAACTTGCTTTAGCGGGAGCTAAACTGCGGGTTGGTCCGGAGCCAGGAGATTGCCAACGTTCCTTTCCAAAGTTGTACCCGAAACGAATTGAATAAAATGATTGACGATCGTCGGGTCAAACTGGGTGCCGGCACAGCGCTGCAGCTCTTCCAGCGCGTACTCTATGGTAAACCGCTTGCGGTAACTGCGGTCTGAGGTCATGGCCTCAAAGGAATCCGCCACGGTAATGATGCGGCTGATCAGGGGTATGTCCTCACCCGCCAGCCCGTCCGGGTATCCCCGTCCGTCATAACGTTCATGATGGGCCCGAACAATGGCCACCAGATCGGAAAAGGTATCTATCTGTTTCAGAATATTGGCTCCCATAACGCTGTGTTCTCTGATTTTGTTGAACTCATCTTCGGTTAACCGGCCGGGTTTGTTTAAAATATGTTCCGGAATGCCGATTTTACCAACATCATGGACAAGGGCCGCAACATACACCACTTGATTAAGTTCCTGCATTCCCATTGCCGCGGTGATCATCTGGCATACTCCGCCACCCTTTCCGAATGGCCCCTTGTGTAGTCATCCCGGGCACCGATGGCTTCGGAAAAGGCCCGTACTGTTTGCAGTTGCTGGGCATTAATCATTTCCTTCAAATTTTGATTATTCCGCTCCAGACTCCGGTACAGGGTTAAATCTTTATCCAAGGCGTATACCCCGGCGGTTCTTCCCCGGGCATCCCGTAAAATTCCCGTTGTGGTGCGGCAGACAAAAAAGCTCTTCAGCAGCGGGGATTTAATACCGGTTTCCCTGTCTTTAAACTCCCTGCCTGTTTCCAGGGTTTCAATGATGGGGCTTATGTAATTTCCTTGATAGTCAAATTTTTTGCCTTCATAGACTACCTTTACCAGGGATTGACCCATCAGCTGTTTGGGGTTTACACTCAGAAGTCTGCCTACGGCAGGATTCATGGCAATAATGATGCCCCGGTGGTCGATTACGGTAATTAGATCATCGGAAGATTCCATGATCATCTGTGTAAATTTTTTCAACTCGGGGATGTTTATGAGAGCGTTTTTGGGCACCGTCATTCCCTCCTCCCAGGGAAGCTTCTTCTTCCATCGGGTCGCACCTAAATTTTACCTTAGTATTACGGTATATGACAACAAAAACGTACCAAATAGAGAGTAAAGGTTGCACAAAATGTACAACCTTCAACCGTTTTATACTTTAAACTTGGCTACAAGATGCTGGAGTTCATCGCCCATCCTGGCCAGATCCTGGGAAGCGCCGGCAATCTGCTGAACCGTGGCGCTGGCCTGCTGGGTTGCGGCGGCCAGGCTTTGGGCACTAAGACTGTTTTGTTCTGCCCCCTCAGCAATTTCACTGATGATGGTAACCGTGCGCTGAACTTGCTCTACGATTTCCTTTAAGGACTGGCCGGCGGAATGAACCACCTGAGTTCCCTGGTGCACCTCCTGCACGCCCAGGTTCATATCCTTCACCGCCTGTACGGTCTCCTGCTGGATTTGTTTAATAATGGTGCTGATCTCTTTAGCTGCCTGGGAGGACTGTTCCGCCAGCTTCCGCACTTCTTCCGCCACCACGGCAAAGCCCCGGCCCTGTTCGCCGGCTCTGGCGGCCTCAATGGCTGCATTTAAGGCCAGCAAATTGGTCTGATCCGCTATGCCGGTGATCACATCAGTGATCTTACCAATATCCTGGGACCTTTCTCCCAACCGGACCACCTGTTCGGAGCTCTTGTCCACCCTTGTCACAATGGAATTCATTTTTTCCACTGCCTGTTCCACCGCCAGGTTGCCCTGCTCCGCGGCCTTTTCAACTTCCCGGGAAACCACAACGGCGTTGGCGGCCCCTGATGCCTCCTGGCTGGCGGCGCTGGCCAGTTCAGTGGTTGTGCTGGTAATTTCCTCCACCGAGGCGCTCACCTGCTGGCTGGCCGCCGACAGTTCCTGGCTGTGGGCGACCAGGTTGTTACTCTTTTCCACCACCTGCCTGGCCATATCGTGCAGGTTTTCCACCATCTTGTTAAAGGCCATGGCCAGGTGGGCCAGTTCGTCATTCCCCTTCACTTCCACCCTTTGTGTAAGATCGCCGCCGGCCGCCACCGTAGTCTCCTGAACCAGGCGGTTAATAGGCCTGGTCACCGCCCGGGAGGAAAGGATGCTGAACATAACACCGAGCAGCACCGCAACCACACCAAAACCCATGGCGATTTCTTTTGTCTCTATACTGGCCTGCAGTGAGTTATTTTCTGCAGTCTTGCTTTCCTGCTTTTTATACTCTACATAGGCATCAATGGCTTCCCTTAATTGTTTGGCCAGCGGGTTAAACTGCTCTGCTTTAATTTGTCGTGCCTCTTCTATTTTGCCCTGCTCCACCAGGGGAACAATTCCAGAATGGAAAACCTGTTCCATTTGCTTATTTAAGTCCCGTACCCTGGTAATTCTGTCCAGGTTGACTTTTTGCCGGGTGATTTTGATTAATGCTTCTTCACGCTCCAGGGCCTCTTTTATTTTCTGTTCCACTTTTTGCTTATCATCCTGGGCGCCTGTCAGTAAATACTCCCTGATCAGAGAAGATTGCTCCTCAACGTAGTAGGAGATAGCAATTCCTTCCATGGTGCGTACGTTGTGCTTTTGTAAGCCGTCAATCTCTGTCGTAATCTGATTTACTTTGTAAATCATAACTCCTGCCAAAAGACCTGCCAGAGAAAGGATAACGCAGTACCCCAGCACAATCCGGGTTGTGAGCTTTAGTTTCATTTCCTTCCCTCCCCCAAGAGATACCTTCAAAAGAAAATCTGTGACAAAAATATATACCAATTCGGGAAATTTTTTCAACTAAAATTTGAAGGGTTGTGGAAAAAACTATTTTTCTGCAATTAACACCGGGGAAAAATTAAGATAATCGGCGCTGACCAGATGAAACTTAATACCCCAGGCTTCATCCGGCAGCCGGTAATTCCTGGCCCGGTCGTGCAGGTGGCCGTAAACCACCCGGCTCACTTCATATTCACAAAGAAGATCAATAAAACCAGAGCGTTCATGAACCTCATTGGTGGGCATAAAATGTATCATCACCATGATTTCGCCGGGATTGCCCTTAACACTGCGCAGGGAGTTTTCCAAACGAATCAGTTCTCTTTTATAGATTTTTTCGTCCTGCTCGGTGAACTGGTGGCTGTTGGGGCAGGTCCACCCCCTGGTGCCGCAGATGGCGGTATCGCCTACCAGAGCATGGTCGTTCTGAATGAGTTTTACATTTTCCGGAACAAAGGCACGGGTTTTGGAAACTCCCTGCCACCAGTAGTCGTGATTGCCCGGCACGGCATAAATGGTGCCCGGCAGCAGTCCTAAAAAATCTACATCATGCCGGGCTTCCTCCAGTCTGGTGGCCCAGGAAATGTCTCCGGGCAGCAAAACGATATCGTCCGGTTGCACCAGGGCACGCCAGTTTTCATAAATTTTCTGGTAGTGCCTGTGCCACTCGGGATTAAAAATATCCATTGGTTTATGAAGTTCCACCTGGTCCCAGTTGTTCGGGTCTACCGGTTTGGTTAAGGAAAGGTGCAAATCACTGATACTAAAAAATCTCACATCTAACAACTTCCTTTCCAAAACTACGGGTGGTGCTGTCCTGGATTACACCAATATCTGGTATCTAGACTTATCTTATCCCGCTGGTTTAAGGGTTGTCAACCTTGTTAAAGGGGAATTTGAAATTTCTCCATAAACCAGTCGTCATCGTACTTTCGCCGCTGGAAGTACTGCCGCCGCTGTTCCAAAACATCACTTTCAAAAAGGATTTCGGATACCAACTGGCCAAAGTTTTTCAGATCGGAGAACATATTCATGACATTTCCCAGCCGCCGGGGATTGAAATGGCTAAAAGCCAGACGCATGGCGTTGTAGGCATACTCCTCCATGGTGATGGGATAGGGATGCCGGCTGCGAAAATAGTGTTTGATGACAACCCCGGGGTCCACCAGCACCCGGTAACCAAACAGCCAGAGTTTGAGAGAAAACTCCGTATCTTCATACCCGTAAATCCGAAAACCCCGCTCAAATCCCCCCACGTCATAAAAGACCTCCCGCCTCACAGCCACACAGCCACCAGGAGCAAAGGGGACTTCCACGATACCGCCGGGGCCGGGCAGCCACCTGGCTTCCATGGCTTCATTCCAGGTCAAGCCGTAGCCGATGGCATAAACCTGGTTCATATTGGCGATGCCCGGCGATACCGCACCGATTCCTTCTTCCCCAAGGTCTTCGGCCAAAAGATCCAGCCAATCTTCCTCCACCGTAATGTGGGCATCGCAAAAAACCAGCACCTCTCCCGAGGACCGCCGGGCTCCCAGATTTCTGGCGTTGGCTGCCCCAATCCCCGTGGTGTTAATGAGTTTGACCCGGGGGTAGGTTTTTCGCCTGCTCTGGAGAAAGGCGCAGCAGCCGTCCGTGGAGCCGTCGTTCACCACTGTAATATCATACGGGATCTGGCTGGGCGTATCCAGGATGGACTCGATGGTTTGTTTAATAAGGTCCCCTTCATTTTTACAGGGAATCACAATGGAAACCTGCGGCATGGATGTTCCCCTTCCTGTTTTCCAATTTCTATATTTTATGAACCCGGGGATCAGAAATTGTCCGGCACGGGGAACTTCTCCCGCGTAAATGAAAAAATACCTGCCCCAGGGACAGGTATTCAAAACCTTACTATTTTTGTACTTTTAACATGCGGACAACTGTTTGATCGTAGGGGGATTTCTACCATTTGTGGAATTGAACGAGCTCGCCGTCAATTTCCGCCGGGGGTTTCGGCATGACAGAGGTTTTTACAACATCTGCATAAGCCGCCTGGTTAAAGACCAAGCCGGTGGCCAGGCAGCCCGCCACCAGGGCACCCACATTTTTTGCCCAAAGGAACTCACTCCCTCAAGAATCGTTTACCAGTAATGACGGTTTACCCAAAGATATGTAACAGGGTGCTGTAAAATTTTTGCACTGCCGGAAACTTATAAAATAATATACGCCGGTGGTCAAAAAGATACCCCGGCTTGGCCGGGGCTTAAATTAGAATATGGAGGAGTGTATGGAGTTTAAATGATTAAACGGCGTCATCACCCTGTTCGCCGGTCCTGATGCGAATAACGTTGCTGACCGGATAAACAAATATTTTACCGTCTCCGATTTCTCCGCTGCGGGCCGCGTCACTGATTGCATTAACGCATGCATCAACCCATTGATCCTTGACAATAACCTCTACCTTCACTTTAGGCAGCAGGTTTATGCTGTACTCCGCTCCCCGGTACACCTCGGTGCGTCCCTTCTGGTGCCCGCAGCCAATGACCTGGGAAACGGTCATCCCGTGAACGCCCAGTTTATTGAGGCATCTTTGACTTCTTCCAGTTTGCCGGGACGGATAATGGCTTCTATCTTGGTCATAGGGTTTCCCTCCTTAAGTAGATACTGGTTTTACAAATCTTAGACTGTTTTGACCGCTGTACTGGCAGCACCTGAGGAAACCTTACCTTCTCTGGTCAAAGAACCGCCAAAGGTGTCCGCATAGGCATAGGCGTTTTCACCGTGCACGCTGACATCAAGACCGATCACTTCGTCATCCGCGCTCACTCGCAGGCTGGTAAAGAGGCTGATGGCTTTCAGAATGATAAAGGTGGCCAGGCCGGCAAAAAGGATGGTGGCACCCACACCAATCAACTGTGTGGTAAGCTGGGCGGCGTTCCCGTAGAACAACCCGTCGGCGCCTGCCTCGTTGACAGCCTTGCTGGCGAACAGGCCGGTGGCGATAGCGCCCCAGGTGCCGCCTACACCGTGAATACCAAAGGCATCCAAAGAATCGTCATAACCCAGTTTGGCTTTTATGACTGCCACGGCAAAGTAGCACAGGGGGCCAACCACCAGACCGATCATGATGGCGGGCATGGGGGCCACAAAACCGGCGGCCGGGGTAATGGCCACCAGACCGGCCACTGCACCGGAGACACAACCCAGTACGGTGGGTTTGCCATGGTGGGCCCATTCCGCCAGCACCCAGGAGAGACCCCCGGCCGCAGCGGCAATGTGGGTTACCGCAAAGGCGCTGGCAGCCAGCCCGTTGGCGGCCAGGGCACTGCCGGCATTAAAGCCAAACCAGCCGAACCAGAGCAAAGCAGCGCCAAGAACAGTCATAGGGAGGTTGTGAGGAACCATGGGTTCACTGCCATAGCCTTTCCTCTTGCCGATCACCAGGCGGCTACCAATCCCGCCACCCCGGAGCTGATGTGTACGACGGTGCCGCCGGCAAAGTCCAGGGCGCCCATCTGCATTAACCAGCCGCCGCCCCAAACCCAGTGGCACAGGGAGAATAAACGATGGTGGCCCACAGAACGATAAAGGCCAGGAAAGCCGGAAAGCGCATTCTTTCAGCAATGGAACCGGAAATAATGGCAACGGTAATCAGTGCAAACATGAGCTGGAAGGCCATAAAGATAAAGTGAGGGATGGTGCCGCTGCTGGGCTCCTGCCCGACTCCTTTGAGTCCCAGGTAATCCAGACCGCCGATAATACTGTTAACATCCGGCCCAAAGGCCAGGGTATAACCGTATAAAGACCAAATGATACTCACCACACAGATCACGATAAAACTTAGCATAATGGTACTGAGAACATTCTTCTTCCTGACCATACCGCCATAAAACAAGGCCAGGCCAGGGGTCATAATCATCACCATCGCTGTGCAGATAATGATAAAGGTTGTGTCACCGGTATCAATGGCAGGGGCGTCTCCGGCCCAGGCGATACCGGGCAGTAATAATAAGGCCAATAATGAAATAAGGAATGTTTTCAACCTGCTCCTCATGGTAAACCCTCCTGTTTAAAGTATTTTTATTTGAAGCCTCCCTGTGGGTACCCTGGTTCAGAAAGACCTCCTGTTAAAAGTGAAGACGCCCCATCCAAGGGGGATTTCAACCACCTACCCTTGAATCAAGCGCCTTCGCTAATAACACAACCTCGTGTTAGTATTTAATTGTTTCATCGATCAAGTTGCCAATTTTTGTTTTATTTCCCCGACAGCGGGGCAGACACCGAAATCCGGTGCCGGTAATCCGTCCAGCCCCTGATTGAGGGCATTTCCACTGTAGGCCGGAATACCATGTTCCACAAGGTCCAGCCCCTCCAATTCTTCATCGGCGGAGACTCTGACACCCACTGTCTTTTTAATTAAATAAAAGGTTAGATAACTGACGCCAAAGGCCCAGGCAGACACCGCCAGCAGGCCCAATGCCTGAACCTCCAGCAGGTGGAAACCGCCGCCGTAAAGCAACCCGCCGTCTTCGGCAAAGATGCCCACAGCCAGGGCCCCAAAGGAACCACAAACACCGTGTACCGCAATGGCACCCACCGGGTCATCGGCCTTTAATTTATCAAAGAAAGGTACCGCTAGGACCACCAGGACACCGGCCACCGCTCCTATCACCACGGCGCCGGCCGGGCTGACAAAGGCGGTTCCCGCAGTGACCGCCACCAGGCCTGCCAGAACACCGTTAATGGTCATACTGGGGTCGGGCTTGCCGTATTTAAACATGGTATAGAGCGTTCCCATGGTGCCCCCGGCTGCTGCCGCCAGGTTGGTGGTTACCGCAATGCGGGCGATATTGCTGTCCAATCCGGTTAAGGCACTGCCGGGGTTGAAGCCGAACCAGCCTACCCAGAGAATAAAGGCTCCCAGAGCCGCCAGGTGCATATTATGGGCCGGCAGAACATTCACGGAACCGTCCGGGTTGTATTTCCCGGTGCGGGGTCCCAGGACAAGCACCGCCGCCAGGGCGCTCCAACCACCCACGGCGTGAACGGCGGCGGAACCGGCAAAATCCTTCATGCCCAGTTGGGCCAGCCAGCCGTCGGCGGACCAGATCCAGTGACCGGCTACGGGATAGATGATGGCGCAGGTGACGATGGAGTAGATAATGTAGGGTGCAAATTTCATTCTTTCGGCCACCGCCCCGGAAACGATGGAAGCCACCGCCACCGCAAAGGCCGCCTGGAACAACCAAAAAGCATAGACGGGAATTCGTAAACCCAGGTGACTGAAATCACCTTGTATAAAAAAGCCGCTGGTGCCAAACAGCCCTGCCTTATCCAAACCATACATGACAGCAAAACCAATGGCCCAGTAACTCAGTATTCCTACCGTGCAGTCCATAAATACTTTCATGACAATATTAAGAGAGTTTTTAGCCCGGATAAATCCGGCTTCCAAAAAGGCAAAACCGGCTTCCATAAAAAAGACCAGTGCTGCGCAAAGCAAAACCCAAACCGTATCAATACCCGCAGCCAATGTTTGAACATCCAACTCCATTGTTTTCCTGACCTCCTCGTCTTATAAAGAACAAAAGGCACCGTCATAGAATAAGGCGGACCAACCTTATTCCTGAAGGCACCTTTGCCCCAAAATTTATATCCTGTTGTAACTGATTAAAGGGCCTCGTCGCCGGACTCCCCGGTGCGGATTCGGATGGCATTTTCCACCGGGTAAATAAAGATCTTGCCGTCTCCCACTTCCCCTGTACGGGCGGTCTCGATGATCAGTTCCACCACCTCATCAACCCGGTTGTCCCGCAGAATGATCTCTACCTTAATTTTGGGCAACAGGTTGATGGTATACTCCTGACCCCTGTAAACATTGACCCTTCCCTTTTGCTTGCCGCATCCCATCACCTGGGTGACGGTCATGCCCTTAATGCCGTACTCATCCAGGGCTTGCTTTACCTGTTCCAGTTTACTGGGACGGATAATGGCTTCAATCTTTTTCATTGACCACCCCTCCTACATGCAAAACTTTAAAGCTGCGCAGGGATGGCAATAAATAAAGGCTCAACAACCTTGATCCGGTCATTGAGCCTTCGTTGGCTTTACGCTCGGGGTACGCCTTTGTTCCCCTGCTGCTACTGCTATTATATTCCCTCCGCCGTCTTTTGACAACGCCCGGAGGCAAGGAATTCTGTATACTTGGTCACATCTCTATTTCGTAGGCAGTAATAATCGCCTCCGCCACCGACTTCATGGTGGTCCTTTTTTTCATGGCCGTTTGCTGGATGGCCTTGAAAGCCTGCTCCTCGGTAAAACCTTTCTCTTCATGAGAAGTCCCTTGGCCCGCTCCACAATTTTCCGGGATTTCAGGGTCTCCTGCAGTTCATTCAACTGCTGCTGCAGCTGGGTGTATCTTTTGTAGGACGCCGCCGCCGCCTCCACCGCCGCGTAGACCTGGTCCTCCAGGTAGGGGCGCATCAGGAAGGCGGAGGCCACCTCTCTGGCGCGCTCCACCAGGGCCTTGTTGCCTGGGAAACCATCAGCACGGCCGGGGCCAGGTTTTCTTCCGTTAAGATTTTGGCCACCTGCATGCCGTCCAACACAGGTAGACGGTCGTCCAACAGCACCACTTCCGGCGAGGTGGTACGAACAGCCTTGAGAGCATTCATGCCGCTGCCGGCTTCTCCCACCACCCGGTAGCTAAGGCGGGGTAGCATTTGCCTCAACTGCTCCAGTTCATTTTTGTCTCCGCTGGCGATCACAATCCGTCTCTGCATAATCCATCTCCCGGCTACTCTGTATAAACCCGTGGGACCCTGCTTCCCACCCAGCAGACAACTTCATAGTTAATGGTACCCAACCAGGCAGCCACTTCTTCTACCGGTAATTTATTATTCTTATCCTGTCCGAAGATTATTACCGGGTCGTTCACCTGAACGCCTGGAATATGACCCACGTCCACCATACACTGGTCCATGCATACCCTGCCCACCACCGGCGCCCTCTGCCCCCGGACGAGCACCTGGCCCCGGGAAGAAAGCAGGCGGGGGTAGCCGTCGGCATAGCCAAGGGGCAGGGAAGCGATCACCGTTTGCTCCGGTACCGTGTACGTACAGCCGTAGCTGATCTTGGTCCCGGGCTTTACCCTTTTTACGTGGGCAATCCTGGCCTTTAAAGTCATGGCGGGGTATAAAGCCGCCCTGGATTTATCCACTTCCTTCGAGGGATATAAGCCGTACATCATAATGCCGGGACGAACCAGGTCCAGGTAGGATTCGGGAAAATCAATGATGGCCGCGCTGTTGGCACAATGCCGCAGGGGAAATGAAAGCCCCTGGTGTTCCAGGTTGTTTAACAGGGACAAAAACCGGTCCAACTGCCACCGGGTATAACTCTTGTCCGTTTCATCCGCCGCCGCAAAATGGGTATAAATTCCTTCAACCTGAAGGCCCGGTAGCAGGCAGACTTCTTTTATCTGCGCCGCCCCCTCTTCCTCAGCCGGAAAACCCAGTCTCCCCATGCCGGTATCCACCTTCAGATGGACGGTTGCCCTTATGCCCTTTTTTTCAGCTGCCCTGGCCGTTTGTTCGGCCATATCCAATCTGTAAACGGTTAAAATGATTTGGTTTTCCAGGGCACATGCCAGTTGATCCCGGGGGACATACCCAAAAATTAAAACAGGCACCTCAATGCCGGCCCTGCGAAGTTCCAGCGCTTCCGACAAACGGGCCACTGCCAGTCGCGCAGCTCCCGCTTCCAGGGCGGCCCGGGCCACCTGAACAGCACCGTGGCCGTAACCGTTGGCCTTGACCACAGCCATAATTTCCCTGTGGGGTCCCACCAGTCGCCTCACTTCTTTTATGTTATGCCGGATGGCCCCCAGATTTATCTCCGCCCAAACGGGTTCAGCCATTTTTCTTACACCTGCCAGTAAAACATAAATTTGCCTCTATTGTAGCATAAATGCAAAAAAATGCTTGGCCTGAGCCAAGCAAAGGTCATTTATGATTAGAAAGACTCGATAATCTGTAAGAGAGGAGTATATTCCAGGTTCAGGGCTTCAGCAACAGCCTTGAAAGTGCACTTGCCGTCCGCCACATTGACCCCTTTAGCCAGGGCACAGTTGTCTTTAACGGCCCTTAACCAACCCTTGTTGGCCAGCTGCACGGCATAGGGCAGGGTTACGTTGGTCAGGGCAAAGGTGGAGGTGCGGGATACGGCGCCGGGCATGTTGGCCACAGAATAGTGAATTACGCCGTATTTTTCATAAGTGGGTTCACTGTGGGTGGTCACCCGGTCAATGGTCTCGATAGAGCCGCCCTGGTCGATGGCCACGTCTACGATGACAGAGCCGGGTTTCATGGCTTTTACCATCTCTTCGGTGACCAGGCGGGGGGCCTTGGCGCCGGGAATCAACACCGCCCCTACCAGTAAATCAGCCTTTTTAACGGCCTCGGCAATATTATAGCTGTTGGACATCACGGTATGGATGCGCCCACCGAACAGGTCATCCAGGTAACGCAAACGATCAACATTAACATCCAGAATGGTAACATTGGCTCCCAGGCCCATGGCCATCTTGCAGCATTGGTACCGACAATGCCGCCGCCCACAATTACCACTTCAGCAGCCGGCACACCGGGTACGCCGCCCAGCAGCACACCTGCACCGCCATAGGTCTTCTCCAGATAACGGGCACCTATTTGAATGGCCATGCGGCCGGCCACTTCAGACATGGGTGTTAACAGGGGCAGGGACCCGTTCTCCAATTGAATGGTTTCATAGGCGACGCCGACCACTTTCTTTTTCAGCAGGGCCCTTGTTAATTCCGGTTCCGGGGCCAGGTGCAGGTAGGTAAAGAGCACTTGTCCTTCTTTGAATAAATCATATTCCGGCGGCAGGGGCTCCTTGACTTTCATAATCATATCGGCCCTGGCAAATACCTCTTTGGCGGTATCCACAATTTGGGCGCCGGCTTCCATATAAGCTTCATCGGTGATGCCGCTGCCCACACCGGCATTGTGTTCAATAATCACCTGGTGGCCATTGTTCCCCATGGCCTGTACCCCTGCGGGTGTAATAGCAACACGATTCTCATTATTTTTTATTTCCTTTGGTACTCCGATTAACACAGTGAGTCAACCTCCTTGGTGAATGATTGCTAAAACTAAAGAAGCAAAACTCATGCCAAACAAATCTTCTTTCAACAGGCCCGGAAAACAAGGCCCTTTCTGTCGTTTTTATATTTCTGGAAAATATTATTTCCACAAACTTCTCTTTAACCGGTAAATTGGCAAGATATATTTCCATGTCCGGAAATATATCTTGCCAATAGAAAATTAATTTTAAGTTTACGTACTCTCAATATAACGTTAATACATGGGGATTATAATAAAAATGGTTTTTCCGGCCAACAAAACTTCATATTCTCCTTATATTTTTTCAAACTCCTGCCACCGACCGGGCAGGATATTTTTTTCTTACCAAGAAGCAAAAGATATCAAACATGATCGGGTCATCTACTTTAACCGAAAAGAGGATGTTTATAATGACCCGGACCGGCATTTTCTACTATTATTTAAAGAAGTACATATAGAGCATGTCATATTTGTTCTCCTAAGCAGGTAAATCTAACGGAGGCTGATCACTGAAAAGGGGTTGGTGGCTAGATTGATTGCCGAACCCCGGAATACCCAGGACTGCCGTGCGGAAACCGTTATGGATACCCGCTTGGTGACCGTTCCTCTTTCTTTAAATAACTTTATTAGCCCCAGATGGTTCTAAAAAGGTTTGCCAAGGACTGTAGGGTTGATATAAGCTACCGGTCTGATCTGCCCTCTACAATGTTTTTGATAACTTCGGGTAAAAACTCCAGAATATCGCCAGCCAGGGTGCTGAGCTGACCCAAACGGCCGGCGGCCAGGTCGCCGGCGGAGCCGTGCAGATAGACGCCAGCGGCTGCGGCTTGTTCCGGCGAAAGGCCCTGGGCCAGCAGACCGGCGATCAGGCCTGCCAGTACATCGCCGCTGCCCGCGGTAGCCATGCCCGGGTTGCCTGTGGGGTTGATGTAAAGGCTGCCGTCCGGCGTCGTGATTACCGTGCGGGCTCCCTTTAGAACCGTCACCAGGTTCCACCTTTTGGCCGCCGCCCTGGCCAGGTCAAGCCGGTCTTCCTGTACTTCGGCCGCCGAAAGGTCCAACAGGCGGCCCATTTCTCCGGGATGCGGGGTGATGACGGCCGGTATTGTCAGCTTTGCCAGCAGGCCGGTGACGCCGGCCAGGGCATTGAGGGCGTCTGCGTCGATGACAACGGGGATGGTCAACCTTGGCAGCAGCGCCCGCACCAGTTCAACGGTTTCCGGGTGGGTGCCGATGCCGGGACCGGTGATGAGGACATCCGCCGACCGGCTGGCTGCAAGAATGGGTTCCAGGGCGTCCACCGCCAGGGTCCCCTCCGGGGTCTCCGGCAGACCACGGGTCATGGCTTCATCGATGGCAGCGGTTGCCACCGGTTGTGAGCTTTGCGGCAGGGCCAGGGTGACCAGCCCGGCTCCGGCCCTGAGGGCTGCCCTGGCTGTCATGCGGGCTGCCCCGGTCATGCCTTGGGAACCGGCCACCACCAGCACCCGGCCGTAGGTGCCTTGTGTGCAGTTGGTTGTCTGGGTTTAAACCAGGGAGCGATGATTTCCCCGGTCAAAAGCTGCCGGGGTATTTCCTTGCTGTCCGTCAGGGTCCGGGGCAGTGAAATATCCACCACATGCAGTCTGCCGGCATAGCCGGCGCCGGGTTCCACCACCAGGCCGATTTTGGGCAGGCCAAAGGTAACGGTATGGTCCGCCTGGATACAGGGACCGTAGGCCCGCCCGGTGTCTGCTTCCACTCCCGAAGGAATATCCACCGCCACCACCGGTAAACGGCTGGCATTGATCAAGTCAATGACCCGCCCCACCTTTTCATTGACGCTGCCGTGGAAACCGGTGCCGTAAAGGGCATCAACGATAAGATCGGTGTTGAGCAGGGCCACCTTGACGATATTAATGCCGTTGATCTGGTTCACCTGGTAGAGGGGCTGTCCCATCTTTTGCCAGATGTTCAGATTCACCCGGGCATCTCCCTGGAACTCCTCCGGGTCTGCCAGCAGCAAAACCTTTACCTGGGCCCCCCGGTTATGGAGATGCCTGGCCACCACCAGGCCATCGCCACCGTTGTTGCCTTTCCCCACCAGGATGGTAAAGACTTTTCCCTTAACCTCTTTCAGGACATCCTGGATAACCTCCACCACCCGCAGGCCGGCGTTTTCCATCAGGACAACTCCCGGGATGCCGTACTGCTCCATGGCCCGCCGGTCCATTTCTTTCATTTCACTCGCTGTTACTATGCGCACTGTCTCTACCTTCCTTCCCTACGGCCACCGCAAAGGCCACCGCCCGGCCCCGGTCATGGGAGATGCTCACCAGCACCCTGGCAACATCCATTTTTTCTGCCAGTTCCAGGGCCGCTCCCGTTAATTTCACTTCGGGCTTGCCTAGGTAATTGGGCAGTATCTCAATGTTGGTCCAGCGTAATTCCCGCAGCCCGGTACCCAGCGCCTTCAAAATGGCCTCTTTGGCGGCAAAGCGGCCGGCCAGGCATTGCACCTTGCCCTTGCAGTGCTCCTGTTCCGCCGGGGTAAAGACCCGGTCCAAAAACTGTTGGCCGGAACGGCTGACGGCCAGTTCAATTCTTTCTATTTCGATGATATCGGTGCCGATCCCCTTCATCCTGCCACCTCCGGGGGAAATTATTACCTATAAGTTTACACTAAAAAGTCTGCCTTTTAGCAGGCAGACTTCCAAAGAACGGTAAAAATTTTTAAAACCCCAGTATTTTTCTCAGTTTCTTGGCCTGGGCCCGGCTCACCGGCACTTCGCTGCGGTCCTTGTCCTCCAGCACCAGGTTGTAGGTGCCGTTAAAGAAAGGCACTATTTCTTTTACTTTCTGGAGGTTTACGATATAGCAGCGGTGGGTGCGAAAGAACATGCCCCCACCCAACCGGGCTTCCAAATCCTTCAAGGTGAAACGGGTAAAAAATTTATCGGAAAAGGTTTTAATATAGACATAATCACTTTCGGTAAAGGCATAAAAAACATCACTGATATCCACCAGAATGGTCTTGCCCTGTTTCTCGGCGGGAATACGGTTAATTTTAATTTCTCCTGTGTCGGAAGGACTCTTGGTCGTGTCCGGGATTATGCTCGGGCTGACCGGCAGCGGTGTACAGGCTTCACGTTCCTGCTGCGCCTTGATCACCCGGTCAATGGCCCGTTTCAAACGTTTTTCGTCAATGGGCTTCAAGATGTAGTCCACCGCATTGACGTCAAAGGCCTCCAGGGCGTGTTCATCATAGGCGGTAACAAAAATGACAAAGGGCGGCCTGGGCAGTTCCTGGATCACTGCCCCCAACTCCAATCCATTCATGCCGGGGAGGTTGATGTCCAAAAACAGTACCTGGTAGTCCAAGGCTCTGATCAGTACCAGGGCCTCTGTGGCGCTGGTGGCCTCCCCGACAATTTCAATGTTGTTAAAACGCCCCAGCATAAAACGCAATTCCTGCCGGGCCGGGTATTCATCATCCACGATCAGTGCCTTTAACGTCACTTTAATCCCTCCTTAATCATCGTCATGAACCATCAGGGGAACCCGCAGCCAAACGGTGGTTCCGTAACCCGGTTCACTTTCAATGTTTAGCCCGTGGTCTTCCCCAAACAATAATTTTAATCTTTCGTGCACATTGGAAAGCCCTACACCGCTGCCGGATCCAAAACCGGGCTCAAAAATCCTGGGCATAATCTCCGGCTGAATACCTACCCCGTCATCCGTAATGGCAATTTCAATCTCGTCCCCCCGGAGTTGGGCTGAAATCTGAACGAACCCCTGCCCCTCTTTGGGGGTAATGCCGTGCCGGACGGCATTTTCCACCAGGGGCTGGACCGTTAACACCGGAATGCGATAGTTTAGCAGTGATTTGTCAATATTCCTTACAACCCGTAGTTTTTCCCGGAAGCGGGCCTTTTCCAGCGCCAGGTAAGTATTAATATATTCCAGTTCCTCCTGCAGAGTGATAAAGCGGCCGTGACGTTTCAAAGAATGACGGAAGAAGGAAGCCAGCCGGATGAGCAGCCTGCGGGCGGTCTCAGGATTGGTGCGGGTAAACATGCTGATGGTATTGATGGTGTTAAAGAGAAAATGGGGGTTGATTTGGGCCTGCAGAGCGTCCAGTTCCGCTTTGGTGGCCAGCTGGGCCTGGTGGTCCAGTTCTGCCAATTCCATCTGCACCCCCAGCAGTTGGGCCACCCCCACAGCCAGCTTCACCACGCTGCCCGGGATTTGTCCCTTGTGGGTCTGGTAAAGCTTTACCGTACCCGTCACCTTCCCCTTGCAGATGAGCGGGGCAATGACGGCGGACTCCAGGGGACAGTTGCAGTCCTTCACAGGACAGTTGAACTCCCCTTTATGCTGTACCACCTTTAATTCCCCGGTGGCAATGACCTCCCGGGTGGCCCGGGTGACAATGGACCCTCCCACCGGGTGGTTTTCACAGCCAGTACCCAAAAAGGCCAGCACCTTCTCCCGGTCGGTAATGGCCACTGCCTCCACGTCACTGATCTTTTGAATGATTTCGGCAGTTTTCCGGGCTGTCTCCTCATTCAAACCCCGGCGCAGGAAAGGCAGGGTTTCGTTGGCAATCTGCAGGGTTGGGGCAAAGGATTTCTCATCCACCCGTACGGTTAAGACCCGTTTCAAGGGGCGCAACCCCAGGACGATAAAAGTCCCGCTGAACCCCGCCAGGCACAGGGCAAGAACTTCCAGTGCCATATCGGGCCGCCAGAGCGCAAATAGAAGGCCCAGGGTCGCCTGCACCGCTGCCAAACGAAGAACGGTGGTGGCTTCCGGCATACGGAAGCCGAATTTTTTATTAAGATGTTGATTTAATAGTCGCAGTTTTTCCATATCTTTTACTTCTACATTCATGCCGTCACTTCCTTCAAAAAACAGTGGCAGGTATTGTATACCTGCCGGGGGAGGAGTAAAAAAGATTCTATTGTAGACCAGTTGGGGCCATTGTATTTATTTTTGATTTACAGAGACACTACCTGCTCATTAACTGTTTAAGTACGGCGGGGTCGGCCAGAGTCGAAGTGTCACCCAGTACCCTGCCTTCGGCAATGTCCTTGAGCAAACGCCGCATAATCTTACCGCTGCGGGTTTTGGGCAGTTCCCAGGCGCAAATAATTTCTTCCGGACGGGCCAGGCCGCCGATTTTCTTCGCCACATGGCTCTTCAAATCCTTCTCCAGTTCCGGAGCCCAGGCAATGCCTTCCCGCAGGGTAACAAAGGCGGACACAGCCTGCCCTTTTAATTCATGGGTGCGGCCGATAACGGCTGCCTCCGCCACCGCCGGGTGTTCCACCAGGGCGCTTTCCACTTCAGCTGTGCCGATTCTATGACCGGACACGTTAATGACATCATCTACCCGGCCCAGTACCCAGATATAGCCGTCTTCATCCCGGCGGGCGCCGTCACCGGTAAAATACATACCTTCAAAACGGCTCCAGTAGGTATCCACATAGCGCGTGGGATCCTTATAAACGGTGCGCAGCATGGAGGGCCAGGGTTTCTTAATGACCAGGTAGCCGCTCTCCCCTGCTTTCACCGGTTCGCCCAGTTCATCCACCACATCCACCGACACACCGGGCATAGGCATGGTGGCGGAGCCTGGTTTGGTAGGCGTTAAGCCCGGCAGCGGGGCAACCATGACACTGCCGGTTTCGGTTTGCCACCAGGTATCCACAATGGGACATCTTTCCCTGCCGATATGTTTATGATACCACAGCCAGGCTTCCGGATTGATGGGCTCACCAACCGAACCCAGCAGCCTGAGGGAGGATAAGTCCCTGCCGGCTGGATAACTTTCTCCCCACTTCATGAATAACCGGATGGCGGTGGGGGCGGTATAAAAGAGAGTAACCCGGTATTTCTCAATGAGTTCCCAGAAACGATCCCGTTCGGGGTAATCCGGAGCCCCTTCGAACACAAAAACGGTGGCGCCGTTGGCCAGGGGACCGTAAACGAGATAACTGTGACCGGTAATCCAGCCGATATCCGCGGTGCACCAGTACACGTCGTCCTCTTTCAGATCAAAAAGATTCCGGTGGGTGGAGGTGACCCCGGTCAAATACCCTCCTGTGGTATGAACAATGCCCTTGGGTTTGCCGGTGGTGCCGCTGGTATACAAAATAAACAGGGTATCTTCAGCATCCATGATTTCCGGTTGGCAAACAACAGGCGCATTTTTCATCTCTTCCTGGTACCAGACATCCCGGCCCGGTTCCATGTAAACTTCACTGCCGGTCCTTTGCACCACCACAACCTTTTCTACACTGGAGCACTGGGTTAAAGCCGCATCCACATTTTGCTTGAGGGGAATAGCCTTGCCCCGCCGCCAGCAGGCATCCGTTGTAACGACCACCTTGGCTTCGGCATCATTGATTCTGTCGCGTAAGGCTTCAGCGGAAAAACCACCAAAGACCAGGCTGTGGGGCGCCCCGATGCGGGCACAGGCCAGCATGGCAATGACAGCCTCGGGAATCATCGGCATATAGATGGTGACAACGTCGCCCTTGGCAACCCCCAGGTTCTTCAGTACATTGGCAAACTTGCTGACTTCCCGGTGCAGGTCCTGGTAGGTTAAGACCACCTGGTCCCCTGGTTCCCCTTCAAAAATAATGGCAGCTTTATTTCTACGCCAACCGTCTAAATGCCGGTCAACACAATTGACACAGGCGTTTAACTTGCCGCCGACAAACCACTGGGCAAAGGGGCTTTGCCATTCCAGCACCTTATCCCAGGTTTTGTACCAGTGAAGCTTCTTGGCTTCTTCGGCCCAAAAACCTTCATAATCCATCCCTGCCCAGTCGTAGATGCGAGCATCCCGGACATTGGCCCGGGCGGAGAAAGAGACATCGGGATAATAGACCTGCTCCTCCGTAGCAAACGCTAAATTTCTTTGGTTAAACATAACCCTACCTCCCAAGCCGTTATTTTACTTTTATCTTACTGAATTGGGGACTTGGGAGATATATTTTTCCCGTTAAAGGGAAGAAAGCAGGCCTTTTCTGATGATCCTCCCCCCCGAACGGTGCAATCTTATTGTTAAAAGGGGTTCCACCCCCGCTTGAACCATTGGGGGTGAAAAATATACCATTAAAGGCTGTTTTTGTGCCTTTGGCGCGAAAAAAGAGAACTCTTTAAAGTGTGTTAACCGCTCTTTAACCATTTATTAATGTGAATCTAACGGGCCTGTGATACGCTGAGTTAACCAAGAACTTCCAAGGTGGTATGGCAATTGTTTCTTAAGTTGACCAGCCAGTTAAAAACAAGACTGTTTGGGTTGTTAAAACACAAAGGTCTATTCTTTAATCTGCTTGAGGGTACCTCTTTTCTGGACAAGCTGAAACAAATGATGACCCGGGGTTCTTCTGTACTGCTCCTTTATGTGGACATCGCAGATTTTCACCAGGTGGTGCAGCTCCATGGCGAAGCCATGGCCAAAAGGATCCTCCACATAATCCGTCCGGCATTGCGGGAAAGAGCAGGAGAATTTATAAATTGTTCCGGAGAAATCGTGGTGGAAAATTTGTGGGGGGACGACTTCCTGGTCCTCTGCCGTCAGGAAAAAACACTTTCCCCGGAGCAGCTTAATAAAATGACCACCGCCATGCGCATTGCCCTGGAAGAAGCATTGAAGACAGAGCTTTTAAAGGTTACCGGCAACATAGTGAAACTCCATATAGGCTGTTCTACCATCACCAGAGGCTATAGAAACCCCGAACATGCGCTGTACACCGCACTGAAAGAGGCCCAAAAGGTGGCCAAAGGCACCTGGGATCAGCAGACCGTTCACCTGTTAGGGGAATTTAACGAGTTGTTGGAGAACAAAAAATTCCGCATCGTTTACCAACCCATTGTGTCTTTACAAACCGGTGAAATCCTGGCTTGGGAGGCCTTAACCCGGGGACCGGAAAACAGCTACTTTTTCTCTCCTGCTGTCATTTTTAACTATGCCGCGGAAGTGGGACTGCTGTTCCCCCTGGAAAAGGTTTGCCGGGAAATAGCCATTAAAAACCTTGGTCTGGTGGATAACATGCAAAAACTTTTTCTCAATATCCATCCCCATACCATCAACGACCCGCAGTTTGTCAAAGGCGAGACCATAAAATTCTTGAAGGACAGTCATTTAAGCCCCCATAACCTGGTCTTTGAAATTACCGAGCGGCAGGGCATCCACGACTTCCATCAATTTAACAAGACCCTGGCCCATTATCGCAATCAGGGGTACCGTGTGGCGGTGGACGATGCCGGAGCAGGTTTCTCCAGTCTACAGGCCATTGCCGAGGTCAGACCGGAATACATAAAGATCGACCATTCACTGGTCCGGGATATCAATAGCAACCTGGTCAAGCAGGCCCTGTTGGAAACCTTTGTTATCTTCGCCCAGAAAATTGGCTGCACCATTATCGCCGAAGGTATTGAGACGGAGGCAGAGTTGACGACCCTGCGTTCCATCGGGGTGCATTACGGGCAGGGGTACTTTTTGGCCCGCCCGGCGTACCCCAAGCCCTCCGTACGTACCGAGCACTCAACAAAATTCTTTCCCTGGCCTCCCGCAACCCCACGGGCGTATGGCAAAAGGCCTTTCCCATCGGGGAAATCACCGAACTGGCGGTTCAAATAACAACGGATACACCGGTCCGCAGACTGAGAGAGTTAATGGACGCCAACGAGTTGGTTAACGGGGTGGTGGTGGTGGACGGCAATCGACCGGTGGGCTTGATTATGCGCCATTACCTGGACCGCTACCTGGGAACCCAATACGGGGTGGCGCTTTATTTTGAGCGACCGGTGTCCATGATCATGGATGCGGACCCCCTGATTATAGATACCTCCATACCCATTGAACAGGTATCCCAGCTTTCAATGAGCCGGGACAAGCTCAAACTTTACGATTACATCGTTGTTACCAGGGAAAATCAGCTGCACGGTGTGGTGTCTGTACAGACACTGCTGGATACCATGACCAAAATCCGTATGGAGGTGGCCAAAGGGGCCAACCCCTTGACCGGCTTGCCCGGCAATTTGACCATTGAAAGGGAGATCAACAACCGCCTGACGGAAAAGTCCCCCTTTGCCTGTATCTGCGTTGACCTGGACAACTTTAAATCCTACAATGACCGCTACGGTTTTGAAAACGGCGATCGCTTGATCCTGCTGTCAGCCAGACTGTTAACCGGCACAGTTCGTAAATATGGCAGTTCCCTGGATTTTGTCGGGCACATTGGCGGGGACGATTTCATTGTCCTCACCCACAAGGACAAGGCAGAAGAAATCTGCCGGCGTTACATTCGCTACTTTGATCGATTGGTGAAAAACTTTTATTCCACCGAGGACAGAAATGTCGGTGGATTTTACGGCATAAACAGGCAGGGTCAGGAAACCTGGTTTCCGCTGGTCTCGGTTTCTATGTCCATTGCTGATTGTGCCGGCCACTGCTCGCCGGAACACCTGGCGGAAACCACCGCCCAACTCAAGCAATATGCCAAGTCCAAATTTGGCAGTATTTATGTCCGGGACCGCAGAAAATCTTGAAGGTAATACGCAGCCCGGTCCGGGTCCAGGCTCCCCCCAGGAGTCTTTTTGTTGCAAATGTTAGCAAGCTGACAAAAAAACTGTGTGCTGCAGCACAATTTTTTTGTCTTATATTTGATATTATATTAACCAGTTATTACATACACCATTTGTAAGGAGGCGCCATCATGCTGCTTATCAATGTTGCGGAACTGGCAAGTAAAGAGTCCCTGACCTATGAAGAAATGCACAGGGCCTTTGCAGCCCTGTATAAGCTTGAATACAACCCCGTGGCGGTTAAATTTTACTTTGATCAAGAAGAATTCGACCGGTTGGCGGCTGAAAAAATCCCCGGTCCGAAGATGACCTTTTGCCAGGCGGTCCTGGCCTCCCGCATGGACGACTATATTGTTAAGATCAGTGATGATAAACTTCTCTGTGATAATGCACGGACCGTCTTTGGTTTCCGTGCCGCCACCGAGGAGGAGGTAAAGGACCACCTGAAATATACCAACGACTGGGAGTTGGCCCAAAAATGCTTGGAACTGAAACCCAAACTGCCCCTGGGGGAACTGAAGGGCATCATGACCGCCCCCCTGTTTAAGACACCGGTAACCCCCGACGTGGTCTTCTTTATTGTGAACCCCTTTCAGGCCTACCATATCCTGAATGATTACATCGGGGGCACCAAGGTTTCCAGCGTCACTTCCACGCACACCGTCAATTCGGCCGTTTGTGGCGGTTCCGTGGACTGTTACCTGAGCCACACCGCCGGCATGAAAACCATGTGCGCCGGCAGCTATACTTCTGGTAAAACCGAAAAGGGTGAAGTCAATGTTTTTATTCCCGGCGATCAAATTGAAGCGGTGGCCAAACAGCTGTTAAAGAGAAGCCATCATTACAGCGGCGGCGCATCCTTTGTGGGGGCCGGCGGCCAGGAATACCCCGGTGTGGACGTTTGTAAAAAATGCCCCATGATCCGGTTTAAGGATAGTGAATAGTAAAAATCATTGATAGGAAGGGACTCTTCTTAGGAAGCGTCCCTTCCTATTAACCAATTATTTGGTTGACGGGCAGTAAAACCTATGGTAAAATTATTTATTAAGCTAAGAAGGGGGTGATAGGATGACAAAGGAACTGATTGATCAAATCCTTGCAGATGTTGGTCTGGAAAAAGTCGAGGACAGCGAAGAAGGCTCCTCACAGTAAGAAACCGAAGGCGAATAACCCTGACGCCTTCGGTTTCTTCGTTTATTGTCTTCTTCTTTGATCCGGTGAATTCTTTTCACTGTAATCTATCTTTTCCAATCCAACGTCCTCCAGGATTTTGTTAATGAGCTCCTTTGACATCCTATCACATCCCTTTCTCTAAAGTAAAAACAAAAGGGCAACGGTTTTGCCGCACCCTTGCCAGACTGATTTTGATGCACCCTTGCATTGATGAAGTTTTTTAGATTATAGCAGGTTGGACAGGTACCTTTCAACAGGTTCTTGTCATGAATACAATACACTTACTGGTTTGCCTGAAAGCTTTCTTGCAACGGTTCTTCTTTAAACAGGGCAGTGGACAAATAGCGTTCCCCGGTATCCGGCAATAAAACCACCACCAGTTTCCCGGCATTTGCCGCCCGCCGCGCCACCTCCAGGGCTGCGTAGAGGGCGGCACCGGCGGATATGCCCACCAGGATCCCCTCTTCCCGGGCTAACCGCCTGACCGTCTCCATGGCCTGATCCCCGGTCACCTGAAAAACTTCGTCTACCAATGCAAGGTTCAAAACCTCCGGAATAAATCCCGCTCCAATGCCCTGGATGGGGTGAGGCCCCGGGGTGCCGCCGGAAAGGACCGGAGATAGCGCCGGTTCCACCGCCACCGCTTGAAAATCAGGTTTTCTTTCCTTCATATATTTGGTAACTCCGGTGATGGTGCCGCCAGTGCCCACGCCGGCCACAAAGATATCCACCTTGCCCCCGGTATCCTCCCAGATTTCTACAGCGGTGGTTTCCACATGGGCCCTGGGGTTGGCCGGATTGGCAAACTGCTGCAGCATCATAGCGTTCTCCAGACCGGCTGCCAGTTCTTCCGCTTTGGCAATGGCCCCTGCCATCCCCAGTCCCCCGGGTGTTAAAACAAGCTCCGCCCCGTAGGCCTTTAACAGGCTGCGCCGTTCCTGACTCATGGTTTCCGGCATGGTTAACATAAGCCGTATGCCCAGGGAGGCACAGACCATGGCCAGCCCCACCCCGGTGTTACCGCTGGTGGGTTCGATCAACACACTTTCTTTCGTAATAACGCCCCGCTGCAGAGCATCGGTGACCATGGCGTAAGCGATCCTGTCCTTAACGCTGCCGCCGGGATTAAAAGACTCCACCTTGGCCAGCACTTCCGCGGCCATCCCCCCGGTCAGGCGATTTAATCGTACCAGGGGCGTGCGGCCGATGGTCTCCAAGATACTGTTATAAACAGGCATGGTTCATTCCTCCGCTTATTTTGTTTTCTTTATAATAGAACAAGTAGAAGGAGTTATACAGTGTAGTAAATGAAAATTTTAACATCCAACAGGTGTATTATAACTGGAATTATAAAAATCTATGTCTTCGCCGTTACATAAGCGTGGTCAACCGTATTATTCAACTCCCCTCCTGTTGTCCAATACAAAAGTTTATTTTTACACTTTTTTAAAAATAACTTAATATCTTAGGTACCAGGTACCAAAAAGACGCTAAAAAACCTCCATCTGAGTTAGATGGAGGTTTTTTGACAGGTTGGCTGAATTACATCATGCCGCCCATACCGCCCATACCGCCCATACCGCCCATACCGGCCATGGGGTTAGCTTCTTTTTCAGGTTTCTCGGAAACCAGGGTTTCGGTGGTCAGGATCATGGCTGCGATGGAAGCAGCGTTTTGCAGAGCAGAACGGGTTACCTTGGCCGGGTCAACGATACCGGCGGCAATCATATCAACATACTGTTCGGTCATGGCGTTGAAACCGATGCCCTTTTCCTGAGCGCGTACTTTTTCAACCACCACAGAACCTTCATGACCGGCGTTGTTGGCAATCTGGCGGAGAGGTTCTTCCAGAGCGCGCTTCACAATATCCACACCGGTCTTGGCATCACCTTCTGCCTGGACGGTGTCCAGGGTATCGATGATGTCCACATAGGCGGTACCGCCACCGGGTACGATGCCTTCTTCAACGGCGGCACGGGTTGCGTTGAGAGCGTCGTCAATGCGCAGTTTCTTTTCTTTCATTTCAACTTCAGTGGCTGCGCCAACCTGGATTACGGCTACGCCGCCAGCCAACTTGGCCAGACGCTCCTGGAGTTTTTCACGGTCGAAATCAGAAGTGGCTTCTTCAATTTGTTTCTTGATTTGGGCAATACGAGCTTCAATCTTGGACTGGTCGCCAGCACCGCCCACGATGATGGTTTCTTCTTTCTTAACGCGTACCTGGCGGGCAGTACCCAGCATATCCAGGGTGGCTTTATCCAGCTTAAGGCCTACTTCTTCGGTAATCACAGTACCACCGGTGAGGGTGGCGATGTCTTCCAGCATGGCCTTGCGGCGATCGCCAAAGCCGGGCGCCTTCACGGCAACCACATTCAGAGTGCCGCGCAGTTTGTTCAGTACCAGAGTAGCCAGGGCTTCGCCTTCCAGGTCTTCACAGATCAGCAGCACAGGCTTGTTGCCGGTTTGCACAACCTTCTCCAGCACAGGCAGCAGCTCCTGGACGGAGGAAACCTTCTTATCGGTAATTAAGATATAGGGATCGGAAAGGGAAGCTTCCATTTTGTCGGTGTCGGTAATCATGTAGGGAGAGATGTAGCCACGGTCAAAGTTCATCCCTTCCACCACTTCCAGGGTGGTGCCGATACCCTGGGATTCTTCAACGGTGATAACGCCGTCTTTGCCAACTTTCTCCATAGCTTCGGCAATCAGGTTGCCGATGGAGTCGTCGTTGGCAGAAATGGTTGCAACCTGAGCAATGGCCTCTTTGCTTTCAATGGATTTGGCCATGGCCTTGATTTCTTCAACAGCCTTTTCTACAGCCTTCTCAATGCCGCGCTTGATGATCATGGGGTTGGCGCCGGCAGCCACGTTTTTCAGACCTTCACGCACCAGAGCCTGGGCCAGCACAGTGGCGGTGGTGGTGCCGTCACCGGCTACATCGTTGGTCTTGGTGGCAACTTCTTTTACCAGTTGGGCGCCCATGTTTTCAAAGTGATCGGGCAGTTCAATTTCACGAGCAATGGTTACACCGTCGTTGGTGATGGTGGGAGCGCCAAATTTCTTGTCGATAACCACGTTACGTCCTTTGGGGCCGAGGGTTACTTTAACGGCTTCGGCCAGGGCGTTAACACCTCTTTCCAGCGCTTTGCGAGCATCCTCGCGGAAAATAATTTCTTTAGCCAAGGTTCATGACCTCCTTAGATATCAAAAACTTGAGATGATAAGTTTTAAGTACGTACATACGGGTCATTATTCAATAACAGCAAGTACATCCATTTCACGCAGAATTAAATACTCTTCTTCATCAATCTTAACTTCATTGCCTGCATACTTGGAGAAAAATACTTTGTCTCCAACTTTCAGGTCAATGGTGGCACGCTGGCCATTTTCCAGCAGACGACCGGGTCCCACAGCAATTACTTCTCCCTGCTGGGGCTTCTCCTTCGCAGTGTCCGGCAGAACGATGCCGCTTTTGGTCTTTTCTTCCTGGGGTATTGCCTTGACAACTACCCTGTCACCTAATGGTTTAATCACAAAAAACCCTCCTTTAAAATATTAAGGTTTTTTAATTGACGGGTCCGGTTTGTTAGCACTCATTAACCGCGAGTGCTAACACCCAGTAATTATAATATAGAACAAGAAAATTAAATGCAACCACCTCTACAACAAAATAATCCAATTTATCGATGGTAATAACCAAATTACGGGTATTTATCTTTTAATTTCTCCTTCTAGATTACATTTACTGGGTTTGTTAATTCATCCACCACCTACAAAATATTTTTACCATATACCTGGTTTTTTTATGCAATTCCTCTTTAAATTTTTTCCATTTTTATTACTGTCTTATACCTGAAAGAAAATAAAAGTCAGAGGCCAAAGCTTATAATTTCTCACTTCCAACCTCTCACATCTCACTTCTCAATCAGGGTTGGCCGCATTCCCCGCCTTTGCCGCTGAGAATTTCCAGTCCATGGGGCAGCACCGGCAGAACAACTTCCAAGCACTCCCGGACGCCCTTGACACTGCCCGGTAAATTGATAATCAGGGTCCTCCCCCGGGTTCCGCTAACCGCCCGGGATAACATGGCCTTGGTGGTCTTTTGCAGGCTTGCCGCCCGGATCGCTTCAGCAATACCGGGAACCTGACGGTCGATGACAGCCAGGGTCGCTTCGGCGTATGATCCCTTGGTCCCAGCCCGGTCCCCCCTGTGGTAAGAATAAGGTCCAGGCGGTGAACATCCGCAAATTCAACTAATGCTTCCTTGATAACCTCCGGGTCATCCGGAACGATTCGGTACTGTTCCACCGTTCCAAGGTCCCCCACCATTTGCCGGATGGTGGCCCCGCCGGTATCTTCCCGCAGGCCCTGGGAACCTTTGTCACTCATGGTTACAATGCCTATTTTGTACATAATGTTTCTCTCCTCGTTGATTGATCCAACCTTCACAACCCTGAAGGGTTGGGTTAAAATAAAGTAAAGTTTACGGTACCTTTTAGGGGGTTGAGAAATGGTTTGGCAAGTCAATAAAACAACACATAAAATTATCCGCATTAAGGGCGATAAAGCGCTCTGTACAGAGGATGTCATCGTGCGTGAAGTACCGATTACACTGTTCCTTAACGGTAAAGAATTTGTGACAATGGTATGCTCTCCCCAGGCTCTTGAGGAATTAACCGTAGGCTTTCTTTGTTCCGAGGGCCTGCTGCAATCCCCGGAGGATATCAAAAACATCAGGATCGATCAGGAAAACGGCATTGTCTATATTGATGCGCCTGAATGCGAGACCGAGTCAAGATTCTTAAAAGAAACATTACGTCCTGCTGTGGCCGGGGCCGGCCGGTGTTTTATTTCGTAAATGATGCCAAAAGCATGAACAAAGTTTCTGCCAGCCTGCTGGTGACCCCGGGGCAGGTCTGGGATTTGTCCGACCGTCTGGAACAAATGTCGGTTTTATTTAAAGAAACCGGCGGCGTTCATAACGCTGCCCTTTGTGCCGCCACCGAGGTGATCCTCTTTTACGAAGACGTCGGGCGGCACAATGCGGTGGATAAAATCTTTGGCCGCGCCTTTTTAAACCACATCCCCCTGGAGGATAAAATTCTTGTCTTCAGCGGCCGGGTCTCTTCGGAGATCGTCATTAAAGTAGGCAAAATGGGCCTGCCGGTCATCATCTCCCGCTCCGCCCCCACCGACCTGGGCCTGGAGATGGCGCAGAAGCTGGGCATCACTGTGGTTGGCTTTGCCAAGGGCGAGCGGATGAATGTGTATACGTATCCGGAGAGAATTTTGGGATAAATCGTCGGTCGTGGCTGTTTTAGCTTAGCTCTCCCCAAAACATTCTTTAAAAATCTCATCTGTCGCCCTATCCATCTCGTCTCGAAAGGCCCCGAAACACTCCAGCAGCCTGCTTGCTTCCCGGGTGAGGGTGGCGCCGCCGCCGGCGTCGCCACCCACCTGGGTTTCTACCAGCCTAAATCCCCAGTTTTTTTCAGCGGTTTTAATCTTACCCCAGGCAGCACGGTAAGACATGCCCATGATCCGGGCCGCCTGGGAGATGGAACCGTGTTCCTTTACATTCATCAGCAGGTAGTACAGCCCGTCTCCGAAATTTGTGCCGCCGCTCTCCAGCCAGACTTTGCAGCCCGGTTGAAAAAGCTCCACTAGGGGCCGGCTGCCATTCCCGGTGTTATTCTGTTTCATGACGGGCCTCCTAAATGCCCTGCCGGTACATGACACCGCCACAGTCACGCAAATCATAACCTCCCAGGGCTTCCACCTGCTGCCGGAACTCCGGTGTGGCGATCACTTCCAACAGACGGGTGACGTAAGGGGTGTCCCAGTATTCCCCGGGAATGCAAAGGTCATAACGTTCTTCCACCACCGGCACGAAATCCAAATCCAGGGCGTTGGCCGCCGCCAGAATGCCCAGACCCGCATCGGCGGCACCACTGGCCACCGCTGCCGCCACCGCCATGTGGGTGTACTCTTCCCGGTTATAGCCGTAGATGCTGTCCGGATCAATGGCCAGCTGTTTCAAGCGGAAATCCAGCAAAATGCGGGTTCCCGCTCCCCTCTGGCGGTTAATGAAGCGGATCCCTTCCCGGGCCAAATCTTCCAGTCCCTTAATATGCAAGGGGTTGCCCCTGGCCACCATCAGCCCCTGCTGCCGGTACACCAGGTTCAGCAAGACAACCGGGCGGTCTCCCAGTAATCTTTGAATGTAGCTCACGTTATAATCGCCGGTTTCTTCGTCCAGGAGGTGGGTACCGGCACAGTGACACTCACCCCGTTTAATGGCGGAAAGACCCCCCAGGCTCCCCACATTGGCGCTGGAAAGGCTGGCTTCGGGAAATTTCCGGCGCAGGTGATTGGCCAGAACATCCAGTGCCATATCATGGCTGCCGATGACCACGGTGGTTTGACGGACTTCTTCCAGGGGGCGCATCAGCTCAACCTTTACGGTGTCGCCGGCCCGAAATCCTTCGGACAACCGGGGTACCCGCAGCATGCCGTCCGCCCTGACCAGGGACATGATAACCCCGGCGCCCCGGGAAATGGGAGTGGCAATAATTTTTTCTCCCACCTGCCCCATTTTAACCCGGATAAACTCTTCCACACCCATGGGGGAGGGCATTTTCCGCGAGATGATGGCTTCGGTGGTCTTAGGAGCAGGCGGTACGGATCCCAGCTTTTTATACACAATGGGCCGCACAAACAGTTCCATAGTCAGGAAGGCGGACACCGGGTAACCCGGCACGCCGATGACCGGTTTGCCCTTGACCTCCCCTAAAATCACCGGCTTGCCCGGTTTGATGGCTGCGCCGTGGGTTAAGACGGTGCCCAACTGCCGGATCAACTCGGCGGTAAAATCCTCCCGCCCGGCGGAAGAACCGGCATTAATGACCACGATATCCGCCTGTTCAACGGCATTCAGAGCGGATTCCTTTAACCGTTCCCAGTCATCCACGGTGATGGGCCAGCGCAGGGGTTCACCGCCCCAGGTCTGAACCATGGCCCCAAAGACCCGGGTGTTGTACTCCACGATATCTCCCGGTTTCAGTTCTGCACCCGGCTGCACCAGTTCGGTGCCGGTGGGCAGCAGGGCTACCTTTGGCCGGGGGTGCACTTTGATTTTGGCGACCCCGCCGGCCAGAATGCCGCCAATATCCATGGGACGGATTTGGTGATTGGCGGGCAGGATCATTTCAGTGGCCACCACGTCTTCCCCGATGGCCCGCACATGCTGCCAGGGTGCCGCCGCCGATGTAATTTCAAAGACCTCGTCCTCCACAAAGTGAACATCTTCAATCATAATAACCGCATCACAGCCCGGCGGGATGGGATCTCCGGTGTCCACCACCCGGGCTTTATCGCCCAGCCGGATCTGTTTGGGTGCAGCGTCCGAAGCGCCGAAGGTGATGGAGGAGTCCACCGCAATGCCGTCCATGGCGGAGGCATTGTAGTGAGGGGAAGAATTCCGGGCGAAGACAGGTTCTGCCGTAACCCGGCCCAGGGCCTCCTCCACGGAAATCTCTTCCGGTGCGCCGGGAGCCAGGGAGCCTACGGCCTCCAGGTGCTTCAGCAGCCCTTCCAGCGCCTCTTCCCAGGGACGATCGTCCAGGTAAACATCACGTTTATTTCGCATAGGCATTTCTCCTGTTCCTTATAAACATTTCACAGAATTTATTTGGCAAAAGTTGTATGACCATGTATAGTAACATTTTAGTTTTTTCTATATGAGAATTGTTTTTTTAAAATGTAGGTGATACCTTAAGGCAGCCTGACAATTGAGAGGTGAGAAGCGAGAGATTAGAGGTGAGAGAACTACTTGGGTTATATGCTCTTCTCACTTTTGACTTCTCACATCTCACTTCTCATATGCCCGCTTCGCTTTTGGAAAAGCCAGTCTACCTGCGCAGGGTTTGTTTATTGTTTTACCTAAAACAACCACACATCCACCAGTTCCCCGGCTTCCACTCCTTCTTTGGTCAGGGGGATATGGGCCACGCCGTCTGCCTTGACCATGGTGCTGATCAGGCCCGATTTGCCTAAAACCGGGTCCGCCACAACGGTGCCGTCCTCCTGGCGGCGCAGGGTGACCCGCAAAAAGTCCTCCCGCCCGGTGGCGGAGTGAATGTTGCGGGTAATGGCGGCCCTTAAGGGGAATGCCCTGCGGGGTTGTGCCGGGCCTGCGGACTCAATGATGGGCCTTGCCAGCAGGTCAAACACCACCATGGCGGAAACAGGGTGTCCCGGTAAGCCGAAAACGGTCTTCCCTTCCACCACCGCTCCAATGGAGGGTTTACCCGGTTTAATGGCGATGCCATGGAATAACACCCCCGGGCTGCCCAGGGTTTCAATGACGTTGGCGGTGACATCCCGGGCCCCCACCGAACTGCCGCCGGAAATAAGGACCATGTCATTTTCGGCCAGGGCCTTGACCATGGCGCTGCGCAGGGTTTCAAAATGGTCCTCGATAATGCCGTACAGGGTAGGTAAGCCCCCGGCTTCCAAAACCTGGCCGTAAAGGGTGTAGGAATTAATGTCCCGGACCTTGCCGGGAGTGGCGGGGTGTTCGGGTTCAATCAACTCGTTGCCGGTGGAAAGGATGCCTACCTTCAGCGGTTCCAGCACCGGCACCCGGGTAATTCCCACTGCCGCCAGCAGGCCCAGGTCCTGGGGCCGTAAACAGTGTCCCGCCGTCAGTACCACCGACCCCGCGGCTACGTCCTCACCCCGCCGGACCAGGTGATCCCCCGGGGCCACCGGTTTGGTTACGCCGATGGTGTGCTGATCCAGTTCTTCGGTGTATTCCACCATTACCACCGCATCTGCCCCGGGGGCAGCATGCCTCCGGTGGGGATAACCCAGGCTTGTCCCGGACCCACCGGCGGCGGCCTCTTGGCCCATCATCACTTCTCCGGTCACATCTACATAGGCCGGCAGGGACTCGGTGGCCCCAAAAGTATCCCGGGCTCTCAGGGCATACCCGTCCATGGTGGAGCGGTCAAACCCCGGCACGTCGTCCCGGGCGGTGATGTCCCGGGCCAGGATGCGGTTTAGTCCCTCAAGCAGCGGCACAATCTCTTCCTTTGCCCGGGCAGGCAAATGAGCAGTTAACGTCTCGCGGGCTTGCTGTACCGTCAGTACATTAAATAATTCCAAAGCGACCCCTCCGCTAGAAGCAGCCTAATTCACAGGCCTTAATCTTAATCTTTAACTCATTGCATAGATCTCCGACAACCTTGGGGGGCACATGAAAGTCACTGGCAATTTTACGTGCAGCGGTGCAGGAAAGTCTTCCTTCCTTAGCGGTTTCCTTGACGATCTTGATAATTTTTTCCCTTTGCTCGCTCATGGTGATCTCCCCTCTTACTTTGAATAATCTTTATTTGTGTTATTATTACAATACAATGTCAAAATATCCTGCCTGTTCCAGCGAGTGTTATGTCTTTTTTTGCATAACGGGCTGTTTTGAGGATTTGGTTATAATGTATCGTAGATAAAGGGGAGAAAAGCATTGATCATTGGTTTGTCCGATACAGCTTTTGAATACAGGGGAACCATTCAGGACATCATCTGGCTGTTTTACCCCGGCGCCGAACTGGTTGCCGGACCGAAGGGCGAGTTTTTCCTTCACCTCACCCTAAGGCAGGAAGGACAGCTTCTTTGGGCGGAGACGCAGCTTTACAGCAACGGCACTGCCATGGCCCACCGGAGGAGGGCCTGCCCATCCTGCCCGGGGAAACTCCCAATGAACTGAAACGATTGGCCCGTATGGCCGTTTATCGAATCCTGGAGTCCTTCAGCGGCCGGCAGCCCACTCCCTGGGGAATTATGACCGGCATCCGGCCCACCAAAGTGGTGCACCGGCTGTTGGACCTCGGCTGGCACAGCAAAGAAATCCTATCTTACCTGGTGGAGAAGTATGCCCTGCGGCAGGATAAAGCGGCTTTGATTACCGGCATCGCTGAAACCCAGCGCCCCTTTATGCTTTCCAGGAAGCAGGCCGGGCGGCTGGTAAGCATTTATATCGGCATACCCTTTTGCCCCACCCGCTGCCTGTACTGTTCTTTCCCTTCCTACTCCATAAAACATCACCGCAGCATGGTGGAACCCTTTTTCAACGCCTTGCTGGAGGAAATCCGGGTGGTGGGAGAAACCCTGCAGGCCAATGGGCTGACCGTACAAACCATCTACCTGGGTGGCGGAACGCCCACCAGTCTAAATTTAGAACAATTAGAAACCTTACTAAGTGCCGTCAATACCTATTTAAGAAATGAACACACCGATGAAGTTACTGTAGAAGGGGGCCGGCCGGACACGTTAAAGGAGGAGGTCCTGGCATCTCTGGCGGCTCACGGCGTGACCAGGCTCAGCATCAATCCCCAGACCATGAACCAGAAAACCCTGGATGCCATAGGCCGGGCCCATACGGCAGAAGATGTCTACCGGGCGGTGGAAGGGGCCCGCAAATTTAGATTTGCCACTGTCAATATGGATGTGATCATCGGTCTGCCGGGAGAAACGGTGGCGGACGTGACCCGCACCGTGGACAGCTTGCTGCAATTAAAACCGGAGAACATCACGGTGCACGCTCTGGCCCTCAAAAGGGCCTCCCATCTGAAGCAGCGGCTGGCAGAATTCCCCCTGTCGGACGCCGGGGAAGCCGCAGCCATGTGGGAGGAAACCGCCCGGGGCGCCAGGACCTGGGTTTGGTGCCCTACTACATGTATCGCCAGAAACAAATGGTGGGGAATCTAGAAAACATCGGCTACGCTTTGCCGGGGCACCCGTGCATTTATAACATCCAGATGATTGAAGAGCGGCAAACCATCATCGGACTTGGCGTGGGGGCCGGTTCCAAGTGGGTCGACCCCCGGACCTGGAACCTGATCAATGAATACAATGCCAAAGAACCCCGCCAGTATGTGGAACGGCTGGGCGAATACCTGGAACGGAAAGTCAACCATATTAACCATTTATCAACCATTGATGATAACTTGTAAGGGCGGGGAGAACACACCGCCCTTTTTTGTTGAATATTTCCATGGAGGAAACAAAAAAACCTTACTTCTTGTTGAAATAAACCTCCCCTTGGGCCCGTCAAAATAGACGTATAGTTAAAAGGAGGCAAAAGGCCATTGCATTACCGGGGACTGGATAGGCTGCTACAGGACTTGCCTCTCGAACCGGTACCGGAGGATTTGACAAAGAACATTATGGCTGCCATTCAGCCTCTGGTTGCAGAAAGAAGAAAAAAATAACTTTTTAACAGAAGAACACTTACCTATTTAACATTCCACCCATATGATAGGGTATACGACTGAAAGGATGTGATCAATCTATGACCATCTATGAAGCCATTCAGTTAATCAAGCAAATTGGTTTTAATGTCCGGCCGGTGCCCGGCACCAGTAGCTACATGATCGAAACCCCCGAGGGCAAAATTTCCTGGCTCAAAGAAAAAACCATGTTACAGTTGGTGACGTCCTTAAAAGACAATCCCAATCATCTCCGCACCACATTAAATGAGATATTGTAGGCTGCTTCCCGGGCTTAACGGCATTTGAAAAGCCTCTTCTCGGTGATGATGATCTGAACGGGTTGGTCATAGGGTCCCATGTAAGGGAATAAATCAGGCACCACTTGCAGTTCGTAAGCCAGCGCCACTGTTGCCGCATCCGGCCTGAGCCGGCAGATGAACCTGTCATAATAGCCCCCTCCGTAACCCAGGCGGTTTCCCCAGGGGTCAAAGGCTACCCCTGGTACAACCAACAGGTCCAGTTCCTCTGCTGCCACGGGTCTGATTTTACCGGGGCCGGGTTCTAATATACCATAGGAACCGGCAGTGAGGTCGTCGGGGTAGTTTTCCAGCAGGGAAGGCATTATGGATTTATCCCTCTGGTTCACCACCGGTACCGTAAGCCTTTTGCCCGAATAAAGGGCATGTCTTACCAACTGGTCTGTGGCCACCTCATTCCTAAAGTCCAAATAGGTCATGATGGTACTGGCCTTTTGATAGGGTTCCAGATTCAGTAATTGTTCTATGATATGTTTGCTTTTTGCCCGGACTTCCTGTTCCCCTAAGGAAGTGCGGGCTGCCAATAGTTGTTTCCGAATTGCCTTTTTGTCCACAATCGTTCCCCTTTACAAAAATCCTCCCAAAACGGGGAGGATTTTTTAATCATATCTGGTAAACTTCATCTCCCGGCACAATGCGGACCCCATTCTCCTGCAGCACTTTGATGGCTTCGTCCACCTGTTCCACCCGGAAAACAATTAAAGCTGCAGTGGTGGTTTGGGTGACAAAGGCGTAAAGGTATTCAATGTTGATACCCACTTTATCCAAATGACACAGGATGCTGCTTAAGCCGCCGGGCTGGTCGGTGACTTCCACGGCAATCACATCGGTGGTGCTTACGGTGAAGCCGGCTTCCTTTAAGACCTGGTAGGCCAGCTGGGGCTTGTTGACGATCAAGCGGAGAATACCAAAATCTGTGGTGTCTGCGATGGACAGGGCACGGATGTTGATGTCGTTTTCTCCCAGCACCTCGGTTACTTTGGCCAGCCGCCCCTTCTTGTTCTCCAAAAAGATGGAAATCTGCTGTACGCGCACTTGCACAACCTCCCTGTATTTAAATTTATAATTCCCTCTTATCGATGACCCTTTTCGCTTTACCCTCACTTCTGGGCAAAGATTTCGGCTCTACCAGTTTAATTTTAGCTGAAATCCCCAGGACACTTAAGATGCGTTCCCGTAATCTTCTTTCCAAGACCTCCAGCCCGGCAATCTTATCCGAGAACATCTTGGCGGACAGTTCCACCTGAACCTCCAGGTCGTCCATGGCCGCCTTACGGTCAACCACCAGCAGGTAGTGAGGTTCGGTTTCACCAAACTCCAACAGCACACTTTCGATTTGGGAGGGGAAGACGTTGACGCCGCGGATGATCAGCATGTCATCCGTGCGTCCGGTAATGCGTTCCATCCGCAGGTGGGTACGACCGCAGGCGCATTTTTCAGGATAGAGGGCTGAAATGTCTCTTGTCCGGTAACGGATCACCGGGAATCCTTCCTTGGTCAAGGTGGTGAACACCAGTTCACCCTTTTGGCCGTAGGGCAGGGGTTGTTCAGTCTCCGGATCAATAATTTCCGGGATGAAGTGATCCTCAAAGATATGCAGACCGTTTTTGTAAGAACACTCCATGGCCACACCGGACCCAGGACTTCACTCAAGCCATAAATGTCATGGGCGTTAATGCCCAGTTTTTCTTCCAGTTGGGCCCTCATGTTGTTGGACCAGGGTTCCGCGCCAAAGACACCGGCCTTCAGGCGTAGGCTACCGAGATCAATACCCACCGCCTGGATCTCATCCGCCAGGTACATGGCATAGGACGGGGTACAAGTTAAAATGGTGGTGCCGAAATCCTGCATCAGCATGAGCTGGCGGGCAGTGTTGCCGCCGGAAATGGGCACAATGGTGGCGCCCAATCGTTCGGCCCCGTAGTGAATGCCCAGACCGCCGGTGAAAAGGCCGTAGCCGTAGGCGTTTTGCACCACGTCATCCTTGGTGCCGCCGGCCATGGCAAGGCAGCGGGCCACCAGGTCGGACCAGTTGTCCAGATCCTTTTTGGTGTAACCCACCACAATGGGTTTGCCGGTGGTGCCGGAAGAAGCGTGCATCCGTACAATTTCGCTGCGGGGAACGGCAAATAAGCCGAAGGGATAGGTATCCCGCAGGTCTTTTTTGGTGGTAAAAGGTAAATGCTTTAAGTCCTCCAGGGATTTAATATCCCCCGGGGTTAGACCTTTTTCCTGAAAGGCCTGCCGGTAAAAGGGGACAGATGTATAAACCTTTTCCACCAGCGCCTTCAACCGTTTTATTTGAATCTCGGCCATTTGATCACGAGACATTGTTTCATGGTAAGCATCCCAATAAGGAGACAAAATGTCCACCTCCATATTATTATAGTTTCTAATGAGAAAATTTTAAATCAGAGAATTCTAAATGTATTCTAAAAAAACCTTACGTTCCTACCGGAAGGATTTGGCGCCTGCCCCCTTTCCTGAAATAAATAAAAAATCCCCGTCCCCAGCAGGACGGAGAATTGCTCCGCAGTACCACCCTTATTGGCCAATTGACCCACCTCAAAAGGCACGGCATAAAATCACCACCGGTAGAATAAAAAAACCCCATCCACCAAGGGACGGAGGTATTTCCGTGGTACCACCCTAATTGCTAAAAGCCACTCCACCGGTACGGGATATTGTCCGATACCTTTCCCTTTTAACGGCGGGAATTCCGGCTGTGCCTACTGAACTCTTCAGCACAGCAACTCCGGAGGGAACTTCAGTCAAACGTCCTTAAAGAAGCTTCCAGTCCAGGCTTCTTCTCCCTGGGAAGGCCAGGAATGACCTACTTTTCTCCATCATCGACTTCTCCTATCAACTTAAAGTTAAGTTATCACAGTTCCTAACCCCAGTCAATATTTTTTTACAATTGGACATTGAAAATAAAGATAAACCGCCTAAAATTTGAACACCTCTATGGATTTGCACTGTTCGAGTTGCCGTCTCTTACTATTCACAACAAAAACCCTTATTTCTTAAGTTATTAACAGACTTATCCACATTATCCACAGGATTTCTTCCACAGAACAGTGAATTATTAAAGAAAGTTAACTGTTTATGTTAATTTTTTCTAATATTTTTCTTCCCCCAGGGCCAGTGCCGGGACGGCATTTAATGTCAGGGGGGCAAAGTCCCCCCGGAGATATTTGTAATACCCGGCGCAGGCGATCATGGCCGCGTTGTCGGTGCACAGGTTAAGCGGCGGCAAGACGAGCCTGCAGCCTGCGGCTGCGGCCCTTTCCTGCAGCAAAGCCCGGAGACCGCCGTTGGCTGCCACGCCACCGGCCATCAGAATGGTCTTAACGCCGGTCCGCTGCACCGCCAGCATGGTTTTTTCCACCAGCACTTCCACCACAGACCGCTGGAAGCTGGCCGCCAAATCCGCCTTATTGATCTCTTCCTTGGCCATAGCAGCCCGGTTGAGATGGTTCAGTACGGCAGACTTTAACCCGCTGAAGCTGAAGTCCAGGCTGCCCTCTTCCAGAAAGGCCCTGGGAAACTGCACAGCTTCGGGATTTCCCTCCCGGGCCAGCCGGTCGATGAGAGGCCCCCCGGGATAACCCAGCCCCATGGCCCGGGCCACCTTATCAAAGGCCTCGCCGGCAGCATCATCCCTGGTGCGGCCCAAAAGCCGGTATTCTCCACGGCCGGCAGGTAAACCAAATCCGAATGGCCCCCGGAGACCACCAGGCAAAGCAGAGGAAACTCCAGGTCCGGTTGGGCTAAAAAATTGGCGGCGATATGCCCCTCCAGGTGGTTCACCCCGATCAAAGGAATATCCAACCCATAAGCCATGGCCTTGGCGGCGGCCACCCCCACCAGCAGCGCCCCCACCAACCCCGGCCCATAGGTAACCGCCACCGCACTGAGGTCTCCCAGGCCGACGCCTGCCTGTTCCAGTGCTTCCATAATCACCGGGTGGACATTTTCCAGGTGCTTCCTGGAGGCAACCTCCGGCACCACACCCCCGAACTTTTTGTGAATTTCGATTTGGGAAGAGATGATATTGGAGCGCAGGCCCACCCCGTCCACCAGCACCGCTGCCGATGTCTCGTCACAGGACGTCTCAATGCCCAGGATTGTTATACTCATGGTAACCTCCATATTTCCTCGCTAAATACTTGGTTTATACAGTAACCTTTTTCAAAGTAGTTAAGGTAATAAACAAACCCATCGCAACAGGCAAGGGTACTAGTTATCCATAGAGAACGACTTGCGGAGCAGGAGTGAACGGGGATAACGATAGTACCTCCCCACGAATTTAATCCATACCCCTCTATCTAAGAAAGGCTTATTTTTCTTCATTTGAAACCGGCACTAAATCCAGCCACATAATAATGGCATCCTCGTTGGTATCGGTATAATACTTCTTCCGCAGTCCCTTTTCCTGAAACCCCAGCCTTTTATACAACTGTCGGGCGTTACTGCTGGAAGGCCGCACCTCCAGGGTCATTCGCACAGCCCCCCGCAGCACCGCCTGGCGCATCAATTCAACCATCAGCGCTTCCCCCAACTTGCGCCCCCTGTACCCGGGGTGCACCGCAACGTTGGTAATGTGGGCCTCGTCCAGCACCAGCCACATGCCGGCATACCCCACCACCCGGTCCTGCTGCAGCGCCACCAGGTAGTATGCAAAATTGTTTTGCGTTAATTCGTAGGTAAAGGCCTGCTGGGACCAGGGGGTAGGAAAGGAGACCCTTTCGATTTCCAGCACTCCCGGCAGGTGGTCCACCTTCATCTCAACCAGTTGGTAATCCACTGTCTCACCTACTTCCCGCACCTGGCCGCCAACTTGACTTCCGCCTCAGACATCCTGATATACTCCGCTTGCAGTTCCAGGGGCGGCACGCCTCCTCCCCTGGTCATCTTGCGGTAACCCAGCTCCGCCACCGCTGCTCCTCTGGGCAGCAGGGCAGACTGTGGCGCGAAGACGGCACGGTCCCCTATCCGGTCAAGGATTTCCTGTTTATATTCCGAGACAGCATCGCCTAAAAAGGTTACCGGCCCTTCCCATTGACCCAGGATTTGTACCAATTCCTGCATGCCCAGGGCCAGAGGACCTGTCAGCAGTTCCGGTTGACCGGCGCTTCCTCTGAACACACTGGCGTACACTTCATTTTTCCGTGCATTCAAGATGGGGCAGATCATCTGGCCCTGGGGAGCCAGAGGCAAAGCCAGCGCTTCCAGGGTGGATACGCCCACTACCGGCACCTGCCAGACCCAGGCCAGGGTCTTGGCGGTGGTTAAACCGATTCTCAGCCCAGTAAAGGACCCGGGACCGGAGGATACGGCCACCGCCTCGATTTGTTTGGGGGTGATACCGGCCTCTTCAATCACCGCTTTTATCATAGGAAGCAGGTTGATGGAGTGGGTGCGCCGGTTATTGACCAGGCGTTCAGCCAAAATGCGACCGTCCTCCACCACTGCAACTCCCGCTACCGGGGTTGCTGCCTCAATGCCCAGAACGAACAATCTTCATCAACTCCTCCACCAATTGCTGATAGTGACCGCCCTTTGGCATGAAATGGACCAGCCGTATTTCCTCTGGACCTTCATCCCTGGTCAGTAATATATCCAAACGCTCCCGGGGTAAAACTTCCTCTACCCGCTGGGCCCATTCCACCAGGCAGACACCCTGCCCGTAAAAGTATTCCTCATAGCCCAGGTCTTCCATCTCTGCCGGCCCAGCCAGGCGGTAAACGTCAAAATGGTAGAGGGGCAGTCTTCCTTCATATTCGTTAATTAAGGTAAAGGTGGGGCTGGTGACAGGACCGTCAACCCCCAACCCCCTGGCAATCCCCTGGGAAAACGCTGTTTTCCCGGCACCCAGATCACCATTCAGGCATATGACATCCCCGGGTTGCAACAAGGCCGCCATTTTTTCACCAAGCTGCTTTGTCTCCGCCGGAGAATGGCTTTTTACCATCACCACGCTCATCCAATCACCTTTCCATAGTATTACCACACAAAACGGGGTCAGGCTTGACTTATTGTTGACTTATTGTTGACTTATTGCATTATTATACTTTCTTTATTCCGCGAAATGATTATAACCCTGCATTGCAATGATTTCCCTGGTTCCGTCACATCGTTCCACCGAAAGTCCCTCCGGTTCAGGCACAACGACCCCGATGGCGGTAAAAGGAATGCCTGCTTCGTGCAAGGCTTCTTCCACAGGCTTCCTCCGGTCGGGCCGCAGGGTGAACAGCAGTTCATAATCTTCACCGCCGTTCATCACCCAGTCCAGAACGCCGGTGCCGGCCTGCGAGGCCAACTGCCTTACCCCGGGCAGAACCGGCAAAGCCTTCTCCCAAACCAGGCAGCCCACCGAACTGGCCCGGCAGATTTCCCTTAATTCTGCCGCCAGCCCGTCGCTGTTGTCGTCCAGGGCGGCAACCCCCTCCAGGCTGCCCAGGAGGATACCCTCTGATACCCGGGGTTCCGGACGCAGGTGGGCCCGGATGACCCTGTCCCTCAGTTCCGGCGGGCAGACGCCGTTTTGGGAAAGCAAATAAAGGCCCGCCGCGGCGGTTCCCAGATTTCCGGTGGTATAAATAGTATCCCCCGGCCTGGCGCCGGAGCGAAAAACAGCCCTACCCGCCGTCACTTCCCCCAACAGGGCAATGTTCACCACCAACGGGCCGGGAGATTTTACCGTGTCCCCGCCTACCAGGTTCACTTTATGCTTGCCGGCTATTTCCTTGAGTCCCCGGTAAAGTTCAGCCACATCTTCCACCCGGGTATGTCCGGGGATGGCGATGGACACCACGCCATGGCTGGGTCTGCCCCCCATGGCCGCAATATCGCTGATATTCACTGCCAGGGCCTTGTAACCCACATCAAAATAAGCGGACCAGTCCAACCGGAAATGGATACCCTCCACCATCATATCGGTGGTAAACAGCTGCCAGCAGTCCCCGGGGCACTGCAAAACTGCCGCATCGTCTCCGATGCCGGCAATCACCCCGGCGGGAGAATGAATCATCTTTTTATTTAACAGGTTTATCAAGCCAAATTCGCCAACCTGTGAAAGATTCAACACGGATAGCTCCTCTCCTGCCAAACTATGGTTATTATATAGCAAAGTCCCCTATCTGGGAAAGATAGAGGACTTGACGTTACGAGTGAAGGAAGAAACGAAACAGTTGATAGGTTAAAGCGAACAGCGGCCAGAGGGCAATGACTGCCACAATAAGCCCCGGCGTTTCACCCAAACCCAATTTGCTGGTAATAGCAGGTATGGTTTTCATGACCTTACAGGCCAACCACATCCAAAATACAAAGGCTGCTGCCGCCACAGCAAGGGTGGAGATTTGCTGGATTATCTGTTGCAAGGTCAAGAGCATCCCCCGGTTGTTACTACCGGGTAGTATTGCCATTATCACATGGTTGAAAACATCTTCTAGCAGCTCTCCGGTTCTTTGCCCAGGTATTGCGCCACAATTTTCATGGCACAAAAATCCCCGCACATGGTGCAGGCCTCATGGCCTTCCGGGTTTCGCTCCTGGCGGAATTTAGCAGCCTTCTTGGGGTCGATGGCCAGGGCGATTTGTTGATCCCAGTCCAGGGCCTTGCGGGCCCTTGCCATTTGCTTATCCCAGTCCAGGGCGCCGGGAACGCCCTTCACGATATCCGCTGCGTGGGCGGCAATACGGGAGGCCATAATGCCTTCCCGGACATCTTCCAGGGTGGGTAAACCCAGGTGTTCCGCCGGGGTGACATAACAAAGAAAATCGGCACCTGCAGCGGCGGCAACCGTGCCGCCGATGGCGGAGGTAATATGGTCGTAACCGGGAGCGATGTCGGTTACCAGGGGGCCGAGCACATAAAAGGGTGCGCCTTTGCAAAGGGTCTTTTGCACCTGAACATTGGCGGCAATTTGATCCAGGGGAACATGCCCCGGCCCCTCGACCATGGCCTGAACGCCTTTGGCCCTGGCCCGGTCCACCAGTTCGCCCAAGATAATGAGTTCCTGTATTTGTGCCCTGTCCGTGGCATCCGCCAAACAGCCCGGGCGCAGGCCATCCCCCAGGCTCAGGGTTACATCGTAGCGGAGGCAGATTTCCAGCAGCCTGTCGTACTGCTCGTACAGGGGGTTTTCTTTACCGTGGTGCAGCATCCATCCGGTAAGGAAAGAACCACCCCGGCTGACGATGTCCGTGATGCGGGACTGGTTCTTGATGCGCTCCAGGACCTCCAGGGTGATGCCGCAGTGCACGGTGATAAAATCCACCCCGTCGGCGCAATGCCGTTCAATCACTTCAAAAAGGTCCTCGGCGGACATGGCGATCATGCTGCCGCGTTTTTCACGGTTTTCTAAAAAGGCCTGGTAGATGGGCACCGTCCCCACTGCGATGGTGCTCTCCTCGATAATGCGACGGCGCCCCCGGTCAATCTCCCCGCCGGTGCTCAGGTCCATGACGGCATCTGCCCCGGACTCCAGGACAACCTTGAGCTTTGCCAGTTCTTTTTCAATATCGGGAAAACTGGTAGAAGTGCCGATATTGGCGTTTACCTTGGTCCTGAGACCTTTGCCAAAGCCAGCAGGGTCCAGACTCTTGTGGTTGATATTGGCAGGAATGACAATGGTTCCCTCGGCAACACCCTGCCGGACAAATTCGGGGCTTACTTTTTCCTTTTCAGCCACCCGGCGCATGGCAGGTGTGATCTCTCCTGCTCTGGCCGCTAACATCTGCGTCATTGTTTTCTCCTCCTGTCGGCAAAATAAAAATACCCATAGGAATGATGGGCATTAGTCAAAAAAGTTTCCCACATTCCCTTCGCTGGTATTAACCAGATCAGGTTCAAAGGGTCAAGCACATCAACCGGGTGCTTATCTCAGCCCGCCTCACCGGACCCCCCCATTGGTTACATCCTATATAGTTGTTTTAATACTATTCAACAGCCATAAAAAAATCCTGCACAAATGAAAGGTTCCATCACCAACTGATGATGAGAACCGATTAAGCATAATTTTCGATACAAGCCTGTTCATAGGTTTTGAAATTTCTAGCAAAATTATCCAGCAGGTTCTTAACTTCATCCACATCAAAGGGCTTGCTCATACACAGCAAAGCACCTTTTTGCATGGCAATGGTAGCTGTGTCTTCCGCACTGTAGGCGGTCATCATAACCACATCTGTTCCCGGAGCAATTTTCTTAATTTTTCCCAGGGCTTCCAGTCCCCCCATAATGGGCATGCGTACATCCATAAAGATTAAGTCCGGTTTTATGGTTCGTACTTTATCCACCGCCTCAACACCATTTTGAGCGGTATAGACCCGGTGGCCCGATTCTTTCACCAGAATCTCCAAAAGATAGCGCACTCCCGCCTGATCATCCACGATTAAAACATCGAGTGCTTTTTTCATATTTCTACGCCTCCCGACATATTGTGACAAAGTTCCATAAAAGGCACATATTGCCATTTTACCTATTGTTTCGACGGGAGTTTAGTAAATCCTTCTTTATAATAAATTTTCTTAGGAAATTTTTCCTACTTTGCAATTACCTGTTGGCCCTGTACAAAAACTTGCTCAACCTGGTGGTTTGGGTCAAATAGAGAACGATCTATGATAATGATATCGGCATCCTTGCCCGGTTCCAGGGAGCCCACACGGTGGTCGATACCCACCAGCCTGGCTGCATAAATGGTGATGGCCTTTAATGCCTCTTCCTCCGGCAGGCCCCCTTTCACCGCCAGCCCGGCGGACAGGCTGAGATAATGAATCGGCACCACCGGGTGGTCGGTCATAATGGCAAAGGGAACCCCGGCTTGACTTAAGGCCAGGGCGGTCTCCAGACTCCGGTTCATCAGTTCCACCTTGGCCCGGTTACTGATGATGGGGCCTACCACAGCCTTTACCCCGGCAGCTGCCAGCCAGGGGGCGATCAGGTGTCCTTCGGTGCAGTGTTCCACCACCAGCTCTACGTCAAATTCCCGGGCAATACGGACAGCAGTCATAATATCATCCGCCCGGTGGGCATGCACCCGCAGGGGAACCTCCTTCCTGAGAACCCGGATGACAGCTTCCATCTTCAGGCTGCGTTCCGGTGGGGTAGTGTTGTCAGTCATTGCCCGCTCCTGTTTTACCAGGTAATTCTGTGCCGCCACCAGGGTTTCCCTGAGCAGGGCCGCCGAGGCCATACGGGTGGCAGGCATTTTATTGCCGCTGCCGTAAACCCGCTTGGGGTTTTCTCCCAGGGCGCACTTGAGCCCGGCCGGAAAGCGGACAATCATTTCATCCACCACAGTGCCGTGGGTTTTCATGGCCACCATTTCGCCACCCACAATGTTGGCGCTGCCGGGACCGGTGACCACGGTGGTCACCCCGCCGGCCAGGGCATCCCGAAAGCCTAGATCCGCCGGGTTTACCGCATCAATGGCCCGCAGGTGGGCGGTTACCGGGTCGCTGGTTTCATTGGTGTCGTCCCCTTCAATACGGTAGATTTCTTCCATAATGCCGACATGGGTATGGGCGTCAATCAAGCCCGGCATGACGATCTTACTTGTAGCATCGATCACTTCAATATGCTTGGGCAGGGGAATTTTCTGCCCCGCATGCACAATCTTACCGTCCTCCACCAAAACGGTCCCTCTGATGACGGGCGGGCCGGCCATGGTAAGTACCGTTCCGTTGATAATGGCAAACATGAATGTACCTCCTGGTCAACGAATTAGTTAGGTTCTTTGTGTCGCTTTTATTAAACCCTTAAACAATTCTAAAATACGGGGGTCCTGGTACATACACTCGGGATGACTCTGTACTCCTACCACAAATCGATGGGCAGTACTCTCCATTGCTTCCACCACTCCGTCAGCGGACCAGGCCGTAGCCCGGAACCCTTCCGCCACTCTGTCTACCGCCTGGTGGTGGAAGGAATTTACCACCAATTTGGTTCCCCAAAGGTCTGCCAGTTTGCTGTCCGGCAGGATATTGACGGTGTGGGTGCCATACCACCGGGGAGCCTGCTGGTCATGTTTGAGTGGGTTATTAACCGTCGACCCGATATCCTGTAAGACGCTTCCACCGGCCGCAATATTTAACACCTGAAGGCCGCGGCAAATGGCCAGGATAGGTATATTTAGGGCCAGGGCCCGCCGGGTGAGAGCCAGTTCAAATTTGTCCCTTTGCGGGCAGATGTCTCCCATGGCCGGCTGTGGTTCCTCCCCAAACAACAGGGGGTCCACATCCACACCGCCGGAAAGAAGCAAGCCGTCGATAGAACCCAAGATTTTATCCACTGTGCCGTCCGAAAGGATACAGGGCAGCACCAGCGGCAATCCTCCGGCAGCTTCCACCGCCTGGATATAATACCTGCTTAAAAATGTTCGGCCCGATTCCCTGTCATAGGAACTGGTAATGCCAATCACCGGAACCATTCTATCACTCCCTAATAAAAATACACCCCTCTTTGGAGTGTATTTATGATGATGTTAGATTTCCACCAATCCCAGGCTTATTTCGACGGCCCGGTTAACCCTGTACATTAAATCCTCGTTTAAAGACGAAACCTTTTCAAACAACCTGCTTTTATCAATGGTTCTCAGTTGTTCCAAAAGGATAACCGAATCCTTTTCCAACCCACTGGCCTTGGCCTGAATTTCAACATGTGTAGGCAGTTTCGCTTTGGCGATTTGGGAGGTAATGGCTGCAATGATGGTGGTAGGGCTGTATTGGTTGCCAATATCGTTCTGCAGGATTAATACCGGCCTGATGCCCCCCTGTTCTGAGCCGACCACCGGACTGAGGTCAGCAAAAAATACATCTCCACGCCGGACGTGCATGAAAGTATTATCCCTCCGCTATGGCCAGCTCGTAACCAAGGGAAAAAGTTTCAATATGCTGGTATTCAATGGCCAGAGCCAGATTTAATTTTGCCATTTCCAGATAACCTTTTTTCATTTGTTCCCTCAGTATGCGACGTTTGCGCTCGGCAATATAAAGTTTCATTGCCTCCCTGATGAACTCGCTGCGATTGACCCTTTCTTCCTCGACAATGTTGTCCACTTCCGCCAGCAGACTGTCGGGTAGGCTAATCATGATTCGTTTGATCTGAGCCTGAGACACCTACCGGACCCCCTTGTTCAATACTCGTTTATATATTATTAATATATACCCAAAAACGGTAAATTTATGTCAGATGGTTGTCCGGGGCATCTTTGGCGGCTCCCGGTCCCCGGTCCAGGCAAATCTTACCGGTCCGGACCATTTCCACGATACCGTGTTCCCGCAGCATACTGCAAAGAGCATCAATTTTTTCTTCGTTACCGGTGAGTTCAATAACCATGGTTTCATTGTTCACATCCACCACATTGGCACGGAAGATGTCAACGATATTAACAATATCCGCCCGCCGGCCGGGATCACCCGCCCTCACCTTGATTAAGGCCAGTTCCCGGCTGATAGAATCCGAAGCAGCCAGTTCATGGATTTTAATGACATCCACCAGCTTGCTCAGCTGTTTAACCACCTGGTAAAGAATATTTTCATCCCCCTGGACCACCAGGGTAATACGGGTGATGTTGGGATCTTCAGTATACCCCGCTGCAATACTTTCAATATTGAACATGCGGCGACTGATCAGCCCGGAAATTCTGGCCAGTACCCCGGGCTTGTTTAATACCAGTACGGCTAAACTATGTCTCATGCAAAAAACTCCCCTTACCAACAGACCTGTTTTATAACCAGAAGTGTTACATGAAAATATAGTTTTCTATATTTGCCGGCTATATTCCTTTATAGCAGCCCATGTAAAAAATGGTTAATTAATGTCTATTCTGCAACTTTGGTACCGCAATCGGGACAGTACTTGGCGCCCTCGGGCAGTTCGGTGCCGCATTTGGGGCAAGCAGCCGGTTTGGGCATTAATTTTTCGATTTGTTCCCGCAGTTTTTGAATATCCTGCTCCACTCCCTGGGTGGCCTGGCACAAACGTTCAATTTCCGCCGCCAGTTCTTCTTCACCCTTAAACTTGCGGTAGTAAAGTTCGCCAATGGCTTCAATGTTATTTACCATGATTTTTTCCAGCTTGCTGATTTCGTAGCGCATCTTGGTGACTTCCAATAATTCTCCGGAACGTTTTGTGATTTCTTTGGCCTTTTCTCCGATGTCCTTGGCCCGTTCACTGATGTTCTTAATAAATTCCATCCTTAATTCCTCCTTTATTTTAGTTCCAGGATCACCGCACTTTCCTCGCAGTTGGGGAATTGCGGGCAGTTCACACATTCCTTCCAAACCTTTTGGGGCAGGTCTTCTTTATCAATGAGCCGGAAACCGCATTTAGCAAAAAACTCCGGTGTATACGTTAAAGCAAATACCCGGGGCAGTTCCAATTCTCTTGCTTCCTGAAGGAAGGTCTCTACCAGGGCCTTGCCCAGGCCCTTTCTTATATACGCAGGGGCAACGGCCAGTGCCCGAATTTCCGCCAAATCACTCCAGAGTACGTGCAGGGAACCGACAGCCACCACCTTCCCCTCTACTTCCACCACTGAAAATTCCCGAATCCCTTCATACAGGGTTGTCCGTGCCCGGGCCAGCATTTGGCCCTCCGCAGCATAATGACTGATTAGTTGGTGTATTTCTTCAACGTCTGAAATTTTTGCCTTTCTTATTAGCACTGTTACATCTCCTTAAGTGGAATAAGTATATATGCTAATCTATATTCGCCATCTTCCACCCGATAACCTGCTGTATTCAACAAAATTCCCCTTTGTTTGATGAGGAAGTTTACGGCCCTTTTGAGAAGAATTTTGGTTTGGCATGTACCGGAAAGGATTACGCAACATACCATAAGTTAGGAAGGAGGATTTGTATGCCTTTGACTATAGCCAATCCCCGGCCATCCCATGACCACCTGTTCATCGTTTTTAGTAACGATGCTTTTGGAACATTCTTACCAGCAGGGCGCCGGCCGCAAAACCGCCAATATGGCTAGAAATGCCACCGATTGTGCTCCATGGATACTGAAGGTCTGGTTGAGAATTTGAAGCAGGAACCAAAAGCCCAGGAAATAGAGGGCCGGAATATGAATAATCTGGATAAAGATAAAAATAGGGATTAAGGTCAGCACCCTGGCATGGGGGTAAAGGATAAAATACCCGCCCAGCACGCCGGCAATGGCCCCGCTGGCGCCAATTAACGGGATATTGGACGACGGGTCGGAAAAGACATGGGCCAGGGTAGCGATGTACCCGGTAATCAAGTAAAACAATAAAAACCGAACTCTTCCCATGCGATCCTCAACATTGTCCCCGAAAATCCACAAGTAAAGCATGTTACCCAGAAAGTGCATCCAACCCCCGTGCAAAAACATGGCAGTGGTCATGACAGTCACTTGGCCGCCCAGTCCCAACTGGAACAGTTCCACAGGCGTAACCCCAAAGGCAAAAATCAAATTTTCCATGTACGGTCCCAGGGACACTTCATAAAGCCATGCCAGCGTATTTAAAAGGATGATCAGTATCGTTACAATGGGAAATCTTCTCGAGGGTATGTCGTCCTTCAGTGGTATCATTTGTCATCCCTCCGCTGCTTTTTACTATTATATAACATTCTATGGTTTAAGTTATTACCCTGTTATTAACTATTGATTACACCTCTATGATTTACACATAAACAGATAACCCGCAGTATCCACTGCGGGTCCTATGTTTTTAATACTTTGGACAGGGGTTGTGGGAATCAAAATTTTTCAGCAGCTTGGGCTGCACCTCACGCCAGGATTCGCCCAGGGGTTCCAAATACTGCCGCCCCACCCGATTTACCTCCCGTTTAAAATCCTCCGCCGTCCCTTTCCCTTCAGCCAGAGTCTCGGTGTTTTTATAGGTGTCTTCAGAAAAAATCTTATAAGTAATTTCCCCGCTGGCGGTTTCCACCTTTGAGAAGGCCTTGAGGCGCTTGCCGTCCAGATCTCCCACCAGGATCTGATGCACTTCCTCGCCCGGGGTTTTATAAATGTAAATATCCTGCTCCGGTAGACGCTGCATTCTTTCTCCTCCAGTCTATGTGGTATGACTTTGGGTTGGCCATCGGCTTTAGGTTTAGCTTTTCGCTATTGGCTGTTCGCTATTCGTTTTTGGCCATTGGCTGTTAGCTATGGCTTTTGGTATTGGGCAGAAATTTTTTCATATTACAGCTTTATCTTTGAGCTAAATCATATATTCCGGTTTTTTAGCGGGGCGGGATTGCAGTTCTTGTTTTTTATCTTCGTATCCCGGGCGGCCCAGCAGGGCGTAGGTGGCATTCTTGCCCTCTTCAACGCCGGGCTGGTCAAAGGCGTCAATAGTAAGAAGTTCTCCGGCGAAGGCCGTCTGTATTTCCAGCAATTGAATCAGCTGCCCCACCGTAAAGGCGTTGACCTCCGGCAGGGTAATGGTAAAGTTCAAGCGGCGGGCCTTCATCAGCGCATATTCGGTGGCCAGCTGTTCCGCTTTGATCAGTTCTCCCAGGGTGTGTCCGCCCAGGAAGGCGATACCCGGGATTTCTTCAAAGACTTTGGGAATATCCACCTCGGTGCGGTAACGGCCCACTCCCAGGAAGGTCACCACTTTGTCAAAGGGCCCCTCGGTGTACAACTGGACCTGGGAATGCTGGTCGGTGGTGCCCAGGGCTTTCACCGGGGTTTGACCCACGAAGACTTCCTCGCCGCTGACAATCAGACGCTTGCCCAGGCTCTCCGCCCACAATTGGGCGTACCAGTCGGCAAAATACTTTAAAGAATCAGTATAGGGCATCATGACGGAAATATTTTTCCCCCGGCGCATCGCTAAAACCTGCAGGACAGCAGCATATAAGCAGGATTGGCAAACACGTCCGGCTGTTCGCACATTTTATCCATATAGGCGGCCCCGGCCAGCAATTCCCGGATATCAATGCCGCAGACGGCAGCAGGTAAGAGACCCACGGGAGACAGTTCCGAGTAACGCCCACCCACCCCGGCGGGAATGATAAAGGTGACATAGCCCTCTTCCCTGGCGATTTTAATTAGATTTCCCTTTTCAGCGTCGGTGGTGGCGATGATGTTTGCCGCGTACCGGTGGCCCAGCTTTTCCCGCAGCATTTGACAGACAATCATAAATTGCGCCATGGTCTCGGAGGTGCTGCCGGATTTACTGATAACATTAAATACGGTTTTTGCCGGGTCGATGACGTCAAACAGGGCTGCCACCCGTTCCGGGTCAACATTGTCCAGGACATAGAATTTCGGCCCACCCCGTTGGGCGGGGGGAAGTTCGTTATAATGCAAGTGGTTGAGGGCTGTCTGTACGGCCAGCGGCCCCAGGGCGGATCCACCGATCCCCAGTACCACAAAGGCCTCGCAGCGGTTCCGCAGTTCCCCGGCAGTCTTTTGGACCTGCTCAACGATTTCCTGCTGATTAAAGGGCAAGTTTCTCCAGTCCATGCCCCCGTTGGCCCTTTTCTCCACCATGTTTTGATGGGCCCCCTGAATTGTACCCGCCAGGCTTCGATCTGCTCCCGGGTAAAGCCCTCTTCGTTGCCCAGGAAATCAGCCATCATGTTATTAAAATCTACCTGTATTTTCATTTGCTCCTGCCATTGGGGTTCCTGGTGTCTGGTCATAATAAACCTCCTTAGCAAAATGCTTCATATTATATACCATATTATTCCTGTTATTTCCTTCTCAGTACGAAGGTAGTTTACCCATTTTCTCAAAGCAATTGTCTAACTTTTAATTTAAATATCCAAATGTGTTATCCCTGTGTTAAAATGTAAAAATATAATGACAACCAGAAAGTGGGTGAGTTTACTTTGTCTTACAATATTAAATTTTCCAGCAGATTTCCACCGCCGTGGTGCAAAACGCCTCGGTAACCGAATCCCAGACGGCCTCCCTGGAGGAACTCTCCGCCCGGTTGATCGATATCTCTCTGCAAATGGACCAACTGGCGAAAAATTTTACATAGTCTGCAGCAGGTTGCTTACCTGCCAGGACATTTTAAATCCCCACGGGCTTTCCCGTGGGGATTTTTATTTTTTTGTTGTCCATTTTGTAACAACAGAGGGATTCTTAACATAATGTGGTAACTAAAGGAACCCAATGCAAACCATGGAATGGAGGTATGCACCTTGTTTAGAGATGAAAAGAAAGCCGAGCAGGCAAAAGCTCAGGCTGCGCCTATGGGTCCTGTGGCCGATCAGACCGGTATGCCTTATCTCGGTCAACCGGGAATGATGACCCCGCCTTACCCGACAATGCCGGGAACTCAGCCCGGTTACTACCCCGGCATCCCCTATACCGGCATGGAATTGGCCCGGGCTTACATCCCTATCCAGCGTTTTGGTCCGGTTTATGATTTGGCCACTGCCCTGGACAAAGGAACGCTGTTCCCTGAATTATATCGGCCCTATCCCTATTAATTTACGGAGGTGAATACTGTGGAGGCCAATGCTATGGATACCCGTCATCAGGTCCAATTGCTTTTACAAATTCAACAGTTACAGTTTGCCACCCTGGAGCTGAACCTTTTCTTAGATACCCACCCGGATGACCAGCAGGCTCTGGCCATGTTCAATAAATTACACCAGGATTTAATGCAGTGCGTACGCAGCTACGAGCAAATCTACGGCCCTTTACTGAGCTATGGCTTTTCTCCTGCTTTACAAAATACCTGGAGATGGGCCGAAACCCCCTGGCCCTGGGAGCTAAAATACTAAAGGAAAGGATCTGTGCATATGTGGATTTATGAAAAGAAAATACAAGTTCCCGTCAAGGTAACTCGACCCGACCCCCGCATGGCCAAATATGTTATTGCCCAGTACGGTGGACCGGAAGGGGAATTATCCGCTGCCCTGCGTTATTTAAATATGCGCTATACCATGCCTACATCCAAAGCTAAAGGTGTGCTTACCGACATTGGAACAGAGGAATTGGCTCACATGGAAGTGGTGGCCACACTGGTTTATAAGCTGCTGGAAGGCGTTCCCGTGGAAGCAATTAAGGCCGCCGATTTAGGTGGTTTTTATGCGGAGCATGATAAGTCTTTATATTGGGTCAATCCCGAGGGTGTTCCCTGGATCGCCGCCTATGTTTCCGCCACCGGTGACCCCATCGCTGACCTGCACGAAAACCTGGCAGCAGAGCAAAAGGCCCGGGCTGTTTACGAAAATCTTATTCACCTGACCGATGACCCCTGTGTCAAGGATGTGCTGCGTTTCCTGCGGGAGCGGGAAGTTGTCCATTTCCAGCGTTTCGGCGAAACCTTGATGGATATTCAGGAATATATGAGTCAAAAGAAGTTTTATTAAAACTTATGTTCAAAGCAGCCATCCATGGCATTCGCCCGGGATGGCTGTTTTTAATTTTGTGGAATAACCTTCCTTTACGGCAGAAATACTAAAACTCAGAAGGGGGTGAAAGAATTGAAAGGAAGCAGGATGTTTTTACTGACCCTATGCCTTCTTATGGCAGTGATTATGGCTGCCGGTTGCACCGCCGCCCGCAAACCGGAAGCAGATGCCAATCGAAACCCTGTGGCTCAGGAAAATCGGCAGGCTGGAAATCTTGCCAGGGAAGCAACCCGGGTTGAAGGCGTGAAAAGTGCCTATGTTGTTGTTTCCGGCAACATGGCTGTGGTGGGCCTCAATATCAACAGGGGTGTCGAGAGCACAGAAACGAATCGGATAAAAACTGAGGTGGGGCAAAGGCTGAGAAATGCCGACCGGCAGATCAGCGATGTAAGGATTTCCACCGACGCCGATACCGTCACTCGCATCAGAAAGATTTCCGAAGGCGTTAACCAGGGCAGACCACTCTCAGAGTTTACGAAACAGCTTAACGAAATCGTGCGGCGTACCGCACCCACCAAAGAATAAACTTTTTGAATCCCTTGATTTAGGTCAGGGGATTTTTCAATTAATCGTTGGAAGAACATTTTGGCCCAACCCAAAAATAAATCTTGATTTTTATTGTTTAATACAGTATTACAGTATTAGACACTTCATTTTTTACTGCCGGAGGTTGGCCGTTCATGAAAATAACAATTATCGGTGCGGGCAAAGTTGGATTTGAGACAGCCCGGCGTCTTTGTGAGGAAGGCCACGACATTCTGGTGGTAGACAAAGATGAGACAAAGCTGTCCAGGGTTGAGGAGCAGCTAGACGTTATGATATTAAGGGGAAACGGCGCCACGGCTCAGGTGCTGCGGGACCCCCATGTGGTTGACAGCGACCTGCTGCTGGCTGTAACAGACAGTGATGAGGTCAACATTATTGCCGGCATGACCGGTAAAAAATTGGGCATTAAAAGATCCATTGTCCGGGTCAGGGACCCACACTATGCCAGGGACTCCTCCTTTTCCCGGGAGGATCTCGGTTTGGATTTGATCGTAAACCCGGAATTTGCCGCTGCCAGGGAAATCGTTCGCATGTTAACCATGGCTTTACCCGTTCACACTGAGCCCTTTGGCCAGGGCAAGGTGCAGATGGCCGACATTACGGTGGACGAGGGCATGGTTCACTTTACCAATAAGAGAATTAAAGATTTAGACATGCCCCCCTCTTGTTTGATTGTAGCCATTTCCCGGCGGGGCGATATGATTGTGCCTGGCGGCATGGACACAATTTTACCCGGGGATACCCTGTACATTTTAGGACTGCCCAGCAGTATTGACAGTCTGGTGTCCAAAGTTAAAAAACGCCGGCAGAAGAAGATGCACACGGTGATAATCCTGGGGGGCGGACGCCTGGGTTATTACCTGGCGGACAAACTCTGTTCCCTGGGCATGTCCGTTAAAATTATTGAACAAAATTACTCCCGCTGCCAGGAACTGGCCGAACGTTTACCCAATGCCCTGGTTTTAAACGGAGATGGTACCGATGTGGACCTGCTGAAACGGGAAGGTATTCAGGAGACCGATGGCTTTGTGGCGGTTACCGGTCTGGATGAAGAGAACTTGCTGATTTCCCTGCTGGCCAAGCAAATGGGGGCCAAGATGGTGGTGGCCAAGGTCAGCCGGGCCAGCTATGCGCCCATCGTGGAGAGCCTGGGCGTGGATGCGGCCGTAAGCCCCCGCTTAATTACCGCCAGTGAAATTGTTCGTTTTATACAAGGGGGCAGGCTGTTGTCCCTGTTTATGCTCCTGAACGGCAAGGCGGAGGTGGCTGAACTGATTGTGCCCTCCACCAGCCGTATTATTGGAAAGCCCCTGGCTAAATGCGGTTTGCCCAGAAATGTCATTGTGGGAGCCATACTGCGGGACGCAAGGCCATTATTCCCGAGGGCACCGAAAAAATACTGGCGGAAGACCGCATTGTGGTTTTTGCCCTGGGGTATACCCTGAATACCATTGAAAAGCTGTTTGACGCAGGAGGAAAATAAATCTTGCATATTCAACTGGTATTAAAGACCATGGGACTGGTTCTGTTGTTTGAAGCAGCAGCCATGGTCCCAAGTCTTTTTATAAGCCTTTTTTATCACGAAACTACTTCAACCCCCTTTGCTGCCGGCATCGGCGCCGCCGGACTGGTTGGTTCTGTCCTGTACCTGATTCCGATTAAAAACAAAAACGTAGGCTATCGTGAAGGTTTTGCCATTGCCACCTTTGGCTGGCTGCTGCTGGCCCTTTTCGGCGCCATCCCTTTTACCGTGGCCGGGGCGGTTCCCAGCTACATTGATGCGGTTTTCGAAACCATGTCCGGTTTTACCACCACCGGTTCCTCGGTGATTCCCAACGTAGAAATTCTCCCCAAAAGCATTTTGTTCTGGCGCAGCTCACTCACTGGCTGGGGGGTATGGGTATTATTGTTTTAACGCTGGCCTTAATCCCTTCCTTAAACATTGCCGGCATGCAAATGTTCAGGGCGGAAGTGCCGGGACCCACCAAAAGCAAGGTACTGCCCAGGATTGCCCAAACCTCCCGGCAGCTTTACAAAGTGTATGTGATTATCACAGTGGCGCAGATATTGGCCCTTAAACTGGCGGGCCTCTCCTGGTTTGACTCCCTTATTCACACCTTTGGTTCGGTGGCCACCGGGGGTTTTTCCAACTATAACGCCAGCGTGGGTCACTTCCAGAGCATCACGGTGGAAATGATCATTATTTTCTTTATGATAATCTCCGGTATTAATTTTTCTCTCCATTACAATTGGATGCGCGGGGATTACAAACCCCTCTGGCAGGATTACGAGATAAGGCTTTACCTGGTTATCATTCTATTATGCACCGCCGTGATTTCCGTAAACTTGATGATGACCATGGACAGCGGCCCGGGGCAAGCCCTGCGGGATGCCGCTTTTACCGTGTCTTCGATTATTACCACCACCGGCTTTGCCACAGCGGATTTTGAACAGTGGCCTTCTTTCAGTAAATTTGTGCTGCTCCTGTTGATGTTTGTCGGGGGTTGCTCAGGATCCACCGGCGGAGGGTTAAAGGTGGGGCGGTTGCTCATCCTGATGAAAACTTTTTCCCGCCAATTAATGCGTTTAATCCATCCCAAGGCAGTGATTCCGGTCCGTGTAGGGCGAGACGTGGTAACCCAGGAGGTCGTTGAGTCCGCCCACACCTTTTTCACCCTGTATATGATGCTGTTTGCCCTGGGCACCGCCATCATGACCGCACTGGGACTGGACCTGATTTCCGCCGCCTCCGCCACTGCCTCAAACCTGGGCAACGTGGGTCCGGGCCTTGGTTTGGTTGGCCCCATGTCAAACTACTCCTCCCTGCCGGACCTGGGCAAGGTGGTACTGACGTTTCTGATGCTGGTGGGTCGACTGGAAATCTACACTGTTTTGTTGGTTTTCAGTGTTAAATTTTGGCGGTAATTGGTAAAACTGTATAAAACTACAGATACCGGAGAACATCCCATAAATCTGCCACATATTCTGGATTGTTAATGAATAACCGTAAATAAAAAACAATATTTGCAAATTACGATAATTTTTGCTTTAATAAAATAGGTGTTTATTGAACAGGTATATATGGAAGGAGTAAGAGAAGTGAAATTTCCCACCCTAACGATTGGACGTTTTACCCCCAAGTACCCGATTATTCAAGGCGGCATGGCTGTAAGGGTTTCCACTGCCCCCTTGGCCGGTGCCGTGGCTGATGCCGGAGGAATCGGTGTAATTGGTGCCACAGGCATGGAAGAGGATGAACTTCGCAATGAAATTCGTGAGGCCCGCAGGATTGCGCCCACGGGTATCATTGGTATCAATATCATGTACGCAGCCAGAGAATTTGCCAAAATCGTGCTCACTGCCATTGAAGAAAAGATTGACATTATTTTTACGGGAGCCGGTTTTTCCAAGGATATCTTTGGCTGGGGCAAAGAATCGGGCACTGCCATTGTGTCCATTGTTTCATCGGCCAAGGTGGCGAAAATGGCTGAAAAGCTGGGCGCTGCCGCTGTTGTGGCCGAGGGTACCGAGCCGGCGGCCACCTGGGCACCGATCGTTCGGTAAAAGAAATTCTTCCCGAGATTAAGGAAGCGGTTAAAATTCCTGTGATTGCCGCCGGTGGTATTGTGGACGGCAAAGGAATCGCGGAAATGATTCGTCTGGGCGCCGACGGCGTGCAAATGGCAACCCGCTTTGTCATGAGTGTGGAATGCGCGGTTTCCGACGCCTTCAAAAAACATTATTTAAATTCCTCCGCAGAAGATGTGGTAAAAATATTAAGCCCGGTGGGTTTACCCGGCAGAGCCCTGAAAAACAGTTTTGTTTCCCGCATTTTCAGCGGCAACGCGCCGGAACCGGAAAATTGTGTGGCCTGCCTTAAGCATTGTTCCCAGTCCTTTTGCATCATGGATGCGCTGATGAACAGCCGTAACGGGAACATCAAAGACGGCCTGGTTTTCTGCGGCCAGAATGTGCACCTCATCAAAGATATTTTACCGGTGAGGGTTATTTTTGACAGACTCATCACTGAGTTTAGCAATGCCTAGCGTGACTTTACTAAAGCAATCTGATAAGTGCCCATTTTCCCAGTATTTATGGCATTTTTCTGTATAAACTAATATTTATCATCTCTCAACTCGTATATTGACAATATTATACAAGTATTGTATACACTAAGCATGGCGACTATTAGAAAACAAAAAATAGGCAAGTACACATACTGGCAAATCATCGAATCTAAAAGGGTTGTTGGCTCAAAGAGACAGAAACAAAACAAAAGCGGACTGATTTAAGGCAGTTCGGGCTTGCCCAGGTGGTTACCAAAGAATTTCTCATCCCGGTATTTTCTGAAATATATGAAGGTAACACAACTTACTTATGATGCGGCTCTGCGTGGGGAACGAGGGAATGGGGTCTTTCAAGGCCGTGCGCTTCCATTAACCTCACATTGCCTAAAATATCCCGGGGGTTCCCGTCAGCAATAATATATCCACCGTCCATTAAAACGACACGATCGCACACCTCCAGGATAAACTCCAGATCGTGGGAGGCGATGAGCATAGCCTCTTGCGAAGAGGCCTGAAGAAAGCGGATAAGACGGCGCCGATAACGCATGTCGAGGCCTGATGTCGGTTCATCGTAAATCACGAGCCTGGGGTGCATCGCCAGTACCCCTGCAATGGCGGCCAGCCGCTTCTCTCCACCGGAAAGATGGTGGGGCGGGCGATCGCCTAGCTTCAGGATACCGGTGACACTTAAGGCTTCCCGAACCCTGGCATCTACCTCCTCATTCGACTGTCCCAAGTTACGGGGACCAAAAGCGATATCGTCCTTCACTGAGGGACAAAAGAGCTGATCGTTCGGATTCTGGAAGACCATCCCCACTTCAGGACGGAACTCCCCTGGTACCACCGGTTTCCCAAACAGGCGGATTTCCCCGGCAGTCGGCTTAAGCACCCCGCAGCTAAGCAGAAAAAAGGTGGTTTTACCCGCCCCATTAGGACCGATAACGCCAACTCGCTCCCCCGACCACACCTTAAGATTTATATACTTTAATACCGAGTGCCGGTCCGGATAACAGTAGGATAGTCCGGAAATCGACAATACCGGTTCATTAGCATAAAAAGTCCTGGATGATTGCTCCGAATGCACCATAAATTAACCCCCAAATTAATGCAGGAATATTTCGGCAACGATGAATCCCGCTGCCATCAAAATGACAATTATAAGCCGGCAAGGTCACGGGAATTAGCTTGAAACTCATCGCGAAAGGATACCGGTTGACCGTAACCCCGTAAAATCATCGCCTTAAAGACACGATCCGAGCGTTCGTAGCTGCGTACCAGGATCGTCCCAACCAGCGAGGCAAGGATACCCAGGTTTCCCGGGTGACGGTCACGAAAGCCCCGCAATCTCATGGCCGTTTCCATCGTTTTCAGATCGTCGCCGATCTCGTATAGATACCGGTAGGAAAAAAGGGTCATGTCGGCCAGGATGAAAGGAAGACCGAGAGCCCGCATCGCCTTGACGGTAGTCAGAAAAGGTGTGGTGCCGAATAGGATTATCCCCGTTGTCAGAATGCAGGCAAATTTAACCGTGATCAGGAGCAGTTCCAGGCAACCCTCTTTCCTTACGATCAGGGGCCCAATGTGGAATAGGGCGGTCTGGCCTGAAAAAAGGGGTAGAAGAACGGCCACCATCAGAAAGAATAAGCCGGGCAGGCGCAATCGGCCCAGCAGGTAAGAAAACGGGAGCCGGGAAACTATATAAAGAACGCCGCTGACCGCCAGCATCACGGGTAAAAGGCGCAATTCGTAAACAAAGGAAAAGGCAAATATCAACACCATAAGGGCAATAAACTTACACCTCGGCTCCCAGCGGTGTAAGGGAGTATCCAAATGTGCATACTCGTCGAGCCGGATCTTCATTTACTGATCCTCCAGCAACTCGGGCTTGACACGCTGGAGAAAAAGAGCCAACAGCGCGGTAAAGACACCTTCGATAACCATTAACGGGATGTGTGCCGTGATCAGCGCATAGATGCTCGCCCGTTCTGCCTCAGCATCAATATGGGCCGGTATTGTGGTAACAAGAATAACGAACACGGCAACGGCCGCCAGCCCGATGCCCCCGGCACCGGCCAGGAATCCGAAAAGTCCTGTTCCTACCCGGTTATCTTTACCTAAGATGCTGCGGAGCCGAAACAGGTGGTATGCCAGGAGCGCAGGCACGCCCATAATAGTAGCATTCACTCCCAGCGTTGTCAGACCGCCGTGCTGAAACATCACTGCCTGAAAAAAAAGACCGATAAGGATAGCCGGGAAGGCATAATAGCCCAACACAGCCCCCAAAAGACCGTTCAGCACCAGGTGGACACTGGTGGGAGGTACCGGGATATGAATCCAGGAAGCCACAAAAAATGCGGCAGTTAGAAGCGACGCCCTGGGGATACTCTCCCGGGGGTTTTCTTTCTGGCCGATCTTGCGGAGTGAGTACCATGTAACTGCCCCGGCCGTCACGTAGCCGCCGAGACAGACAGAAGTGGGAAGAACGCCATCCGGTATATGCATCAGTTCTTCCTCCTTAAAAAGAATAAGGCAGTACCAACAAATCCCCATATGGCGCAGGCCGCCATAAGTACAATCTGTGAAGTTGTATAGCCGGAACTTCCCGCAGCCGCTGTCGCATCCTCGCCCACAGGAATATGTACCATTCCCCCGTGGCCCGCCCGGCGTACCTGAACATCCCAGATACCCGGCTTAGAAGGGTCAGGTGCGAAAGTAAAGCGCCCGTTTTCATCGCACTTTCCGGTAGACCAGGGAGTGGAAGGGTTATTAGGGGCGTAAATCACTACCTGGCCCTCACTCACAGGTTCACCCGTATCGAAGGTAGCGGTAATTTCAATCGCACTCTTAGTTTGGTAGGTAATCTCAACCCCATGGGCGAAGACCTTTACCGGCACGCCCTGAATAAGAAATAAGATTAATAAAATAGTAAGAAGTTTTCTCTTCATCGTCAACCTCCATATACCAAAGTTCTCTCCTCCCCCGCTAAATTCGGGAGAGGAGAGAGAAAGGAAATGCTCAAAAACAAAAATTTAAAGAGTTTCACAGTGGCAATGGCCCTCACCCACGTGCCCCAGCGTAGGAAGCATCTTCTCCAGTTTTTGATAATCCTCCGGGGAGATCTTTTCCTTAAGCCCGGCCAGGTCGACATCCACCGTACCGTTCTCGGCAAGGGCAGCAAAAGGCTCGAATCCCGGTGCACCGACATTGAGCTCGTCATCGGCGGGCACCCCTGCGTCACCGAAGATGTGGTCAAAATGGAAGGTCATCTCCAGGTCAGCGGTGCCACCCTCCTGAACAATACCCTTGCGCTCATCTCCAATATATTCCGCGCCGGTGTATTTATACTCTTCCTCGATTTTAATGGTAAAGTTAATGGTTTCCCCATCCTTTACTGCCTTACCCATAATTACCAGGGGATAGCCCTTGGCGGGATCTTCGGGTGCCTTAACCATGTTCCAGGATATGGCGTTGTAGTGACCCGCAGGTGCATCTTTTACTTCGCCTACCAGGATAGGCGGGGCATCTTCACCGCCCTCCGCCAGGTCCACGGTATGCGCCCCCGGGAGGTTAACCCTGGCTTTTGCCTGGATCTCGCCGCCCTTGTCAGGATCGTAAGGAGGATCAGCCTGATAAGCAGTGATACCTGCAAGGGTTACATACACATGGTCGAAGGTAAGAGCCAACCGTCCTTGGAAACGAAACCCTGCCGGATAAAGTCCTCACCGTTGGCGTAAAATTGCAGCGTCCCGGTTTGCGCCTCATTTTTTGCACTGGTTTGGGTGTCGCTCTGGTTACCGGAACTACAACCGGAAAGGACAAGAATAACAGCAAAGGTAAGCATTACCGCAACAGCTAACAACCTCTTCATTTCTCTTTTCACCTTTCCCCTTTATAAAATTTAAAAGTGTAATTTAGAAAAATGACCTTTTTGGTCACTTTTCCCGAACTTTAATGACCTTTGTGTCCTCATTCCACTCCGGTTTTTTGATATTTATAGTCTATTGAAAATTCATCCAATATTTTCTAATATGTCTTGAGTAAAATAATTTATAACATAAGGAAGTACTAAAATCAAAATGTATTTTGCCAGTGATTGTCAGATTTTTCTATAAATGGTTATTGCTCATTATTGCTTTATTTTTTCTAGCTATTTAGTTAAATATGCCAACTACTACCCTCAACTTCCGGTTTTTAGGGAATCCTCATTCATTATCCCGCTACAGATGTAATATGATGACCTCTTTAACAAATCCGCGGCAGGTGTTCTCCCTCAAGCACCGGTAATATCCTTTTAGCCCCTAATTCAGTTTCCACTAAAACTTTACCGGAATCATCCCTGGAAGTGACTCTGCCAATTACGCGTCCGGCTCTGCCCAGCGGGTGGTTCCTCAACACATTCATTATTTCACTTTCCTTTTCCGGCCTGGCAAAAATTAATAACTTGCCTTCGTTTGCCAGGTATAAGGGATCCAAACCCAGCATGCTACACCCGGCAGCCACTGCATGGTGTACAGGAACTGCTTCATTTAAAATTTCCATGGTCATTTTAGATTGCCTCGCAAGTTCGTAGAGGACTGAAGCAACTCCCCCGCGAGTAGGGTCCCGCATACAGGATACTCCTCCCGTGGAAACCAAAAGTTCCGCCAAATCACTTAATGGCGCACAATCGCTAGCAATCTGCCCGCCAAGTGATAAACCTTCCCGCTGGCATAAAACGGCCATCCCGTGGTCGCCAACCATTCCACTTATTATTATCAAGTCTCCCACCGAGATTTCCGTTGGCCCCAGGGAAACCCCTTCAGGAACTATTCCAATACCAGTTGTATTTATGAATATTTTATCGGCACTACCACGTTCCACTACCTTGGTGTCTCCCGTGACGATAAGAACACCGGCACTTGCTGCAGTATCCGAAAGGGAACGGAGGATTTTTTTTAAGTCTTCTACCGGAAAGCCTTCCTCTATAATCAAGCCAACGCTTAAAAATTTCGGTATCGCCCCGCAAACCGCCAGGTCATTAATGGTACCGCAGGCAGCCAGCTTCCCGATATCTCCGCCAGGAAAAAACAAGGGAGAGATAACATAACTGTCTGTTGTCATTGCAATTCTGCCGCCTTCAAGCGCTAGAAACGCCGAATCCAAAAGCTCCTGTCCGCCGTTATTGTCAAAAATGGGATAGATAATTTCTTCAATAAGCTCCCGTGACAATTCCCCCCCACTGCCGTGGGCAAGTAGAATCTTATCTCTCTTCATTCTATCCTCCTCCAATTTCAGTAAAACGGTAATATGCAGCGCAAGCTCCTTCAGAAGATACCATACAGGGCCCTACAGGATTAAGGGGTGTGCATGCTCTACCAAACAGCCTGCATTCCTGAGGCAGTTTAATTCCCTTCAGAATGTCCCCACAAGCACAATTCTTGTTGGATTCTTCCTTTTCATTAGGATATGGTTCCGGGATATTGAATTTTTTATTAGCATCATAGTTTCTAAAGCTTTCCCTTATCCTTAGACCACTTTTAGGAATCAAACCAAGACCTCTCCACCAGGCATCCGCCGGTTCAAAGACCCTGGCCATTACCTGCCTGGCAAGGGGGGTCCCCTGGGGTAAAACTCCCCTCCTGTACTGGATCTCAACGCAGGGGTTATCTTCCCTTATTTGTTCAAGAAGCATTACGAGACCCTGTAAAATGTCATGTGTTTCAAATCCTGTAATCACACTTGCCTTATGATACTCTCGAGCGAGGAAGTAATAGGGTTCAACCCCAATGATGGTGCTAACATGTCCCGGTAAAATAAAACCATCAATCTTTACCTCTTTGTCCAACAGCAGTGCCTCCAGCGCCGGAGGAACTAATTTGTGCAGAGAATAAACGGAAAAGTTTTCAATTCCTTCTTCTTGGGCCTGAATTACAGACATTGCCACTGTCGGAGCGGTAGTTTCAAATCCGGCCCCCAAAAATACCACTTCTTTACCGGGATTCTTTTTTGCCAGTTTCAATGCATCCAGCGTTGAATAGACTACACTTACCTTTGCCCCCTGCCCCCGGGCATCTGCTAAACTACTACCCTTTTTACCGGGAACCCGCAGCAGGTCGCCGAAGGTAGCGATAATAACATTCCTTTGCCGGGCCAGCTCTAAATAAACCTCAATCTCACAGTCATGAGTGACACAAACCGGGCAACCGGGACCGGAAAGCAATCTGATATTGTCAGGCAATAGCTGCCTGAGGCCGCTTTTACCGATGGCCATGGTATGGGCGCCGCAAACTTCCATAATATTTAGCGGCTTATCCGCAGGAGCTAATCTCTCAACCTGTTGTATTAGTTTGGCCAGTTGCCTTTTATTTGCTGTTTGCTTCATGTAACCCCTCCAGAAATCTTACGGTTTCCCGGGCCTCCTCATTATCCATCCGGTGGATGGCATAGCCCGCATGTACCAGTACCCAGTCGCCTACATTCACTTCCGGAGTTAAAGCAATTGAAATTTCCTTTGAAATCCCTTCCAGTTCAGCAATTGCCATGGTTCCCGTTACTTTTATAACCTTAAGCGGTACTGCCAGGCACATTCTTCGTCACCTCGTTTCCGGCCACAGCCTGTCCCAGCGATATACCCCCGTCATTGGAGGAACTTCCTTATGGCGGTATACCGCTATCCCCTCTTCAGCCAGTAATTCCATTATCAGTTCGGTTAATAACCTGTTTTGGAAGACGCCTCCAGATATTACCACCTTATTTAACCCGGTACTGCGGGACATATGCAGCACCCCGTCCCTAATTGCCCGGCAACCCCCATATGAAATTTATATGCCATACGTACAGTATCTAATCCGGATGACAAATCGGAAATGAGTTCCTCCCACAATGGCGCTGTGTCCAATTCAAAGGTTAAATCTTCATTATCTTTCAGCAGTATAGTATAAAAACCTTCCTCGTGTCCGGCCATCCGGGCCCTTGCTTCCATCACCATTGGGCCCTGTCCCTCATACTTTGCTTCCCGGCAGATTCCCATTAAAGCCGCAGCTGCATCAAATAACCTGCCACAGCTTGAGGTGGCTACCGAATTGATACCCTTTTTAAGCTGCGCTTCCAGAACCTCAACTTCGCAGGGGCTTAATCCGCTCAGCCATTTAGAAGCGTATACCCTGCCGGCTTCCCCCAGTGTGGAAAGGAGAAAGCTGTATGCCATTCGCAGAGGCCTTTTTATTGAAGCCTCTCCGCCCAGCAGCGGAACCTTTGCCAGGTGGCCCATACGTTTAAAAGAACTGTAATCACCGCAGAGAAATTCAAACCCCCAAATTGTACCATCGGTTCCATATCCAGTACCGTCACAGACCACTGCCATTACCCTCTCAGCCAGCCCGTTTTCTGCCATACAACTGACCATATGAGAATGATGGTGCTGTACTCCTATTGCCGGCAATCCCCATTGGGACGCCAGTTCACGAGCGTAGCGAGTGGTTTGGTAATCGGGGTGGAGATCGTGAACAAGTAATTCGGGTTTTATCCCCAGTAGAGAAATCATTTTGGAAATAGTTTTTTGTATATTTCAAAATTTAAGTAATTGTCCAAATCCCCTAAATGCTGACTAAGGAAAACCCGATCTCCTTTGGCCAGGGCAATGGTATTTTTTAGATTCCCGCCACAGGCAAGAAGCGGTGTTAGCTCCCTCCTCTGCAATTGCACGGGTAACGGGACATAACCCCGGGCCCTTCTTACAGGTTGCCAGGTATTTCCCACCACCATTCCTACAGAATCATCACAGGGATTTTCTATTTCCCGATTATGAAAAATGAAATAATCGGCAATACCTTTTAGCTTTTCTGCTGCTTCCTCGTTTTTAGTAATCAGCGGATCACCGGATAAATTGGCACTTGTCATTACCAGCAAAGGAATTTCGGGAGAAAATAACAACCAGTGAAGGGGCGTATAGGGTAACATTACTCCCAGGGTATCCAGATTGGGATTAATTTCTGGAGGAAGTTCTCCCTTGGTCTCTTCCCTTTGTTTTAAAATTATAATTGGCCTGGCAGGACTTACCAGATACTCCTCTTCCTCGGCTGATAAATGGCAGTATTTTCTCACAGTCTCAAGGTTATAAGCCATTAAAGCAAAAGGTTTGGCATCCCTGAATTTACGTTTCCTTAATTGGTATACCGCATTTCCATCAAGAGCATTACAGGCCAGGTGGAACCCTCCTAATCCTTTTATGGCAACAATTGCACCCTCCTTAAACAGTTCCCGAAAATCTTTATTACAGGATTTACCCCGGCTATCTCTAACTTCAATTTTTGGCCCACATGCCGGGCAGGCATTGGGCTGGGCATGAAAACGCCTGTTTGAGGGATCGTCATATTCCTGCCGGCATTGCGGGCACATGGTAAATCCCTTCATGGTGGTAAGATGCCGGTCATAGGGAATATCTCTAATAATCGTAAACCTGGGACCGCAGTTGGTACAGTTTATAAAGGGGTAAGAAAACCTTCTGTCAGAAGGATCCTGCAATTCAGCCAAACAGTCAGAACATGTTCCCACGTCCGGGGAAATTAAGACCCGTTTATCATCCTGAATACAACTTTTTTGAATAAAGAAACCAGAATACCCCTGAAAAGCAACTGGCGAGGAGTCATATCCCGTTATTTTAGCCAGCGGTGGTGAGGAAGATAACAGTTCCATTAGTGCCTGTGAAATCTTTTCCTCCTGCCCTTCCCAGCGAATAGTTACTCCCTGGCTGTTATTGAGAACCCACCCTTTTAATTGATATTTTTGGGAAAGGTTATATACATAAGGGCGAAATCCCACCCCTTGTACAATTCCATAAACCTTTATCTCCTTCGCTGTCGCTTCCTTTCCCACTCTCCCTTTAGCCACAGGCACCACTCATCAATTCCCTCCCCGGAAGATGCAGACATCTGGAATATTTCAATGTTGGGATTCAAACTCAGTACATCCTCGGTAAAGTTATCCACATTAAAATTGCTATAGGGTAATAAATCAATTTTATTTAAAATGCAAGTTTTGGTTTCTCGGAACATAACTGGATATTTTGAAGGTTTATCATCGCCTTCGGGAACACTAATAACCACTACCCTCAAATCCTCACCCAGGTCAAATGCGCTCGGACATATCAGATTACCTACGTTCTCAATGATAATTAAATCTAAATTTTCAATTTCCAGTTCCTGCACTGCCCGGTTAACCATATTTGCGTCCAGGTGGCAGCCGCCTTCAGTATTTATCTGCACCACCGGCACCCCTTGGCAGTGAATCCTTTCCGCATCCCTGGTGGTCATCAAATCCCCTTCTATAACACCGATTTTTAGTTCGTCCTTTAATTTTAAAATGGCCCGTTCCAAAATCGTTGTTTTTCCAGCACCGGGAGAACTCATCAGGTTAACAGCAAGAATTCCATACCGGTCAAAAAGTTCCCGGTTTACTGTCGCCAGGTCTTCGTTTTTCTTCATAATGTTTCTCAGCACCTTAATTTCCACTGCCAAATCCTCCTACTCTCCTTCTATGGAATCCACATACAGTTCCTCACCTGATACTATCCGTTCTACCCCGCCGCCGCACAGAGGACATGAAAGGGTTTTGACTTCACCTCGTATTCCGCTCCATATTTGTCTACGGATTAACACTTCCACTGCTAGTCAACCTTGCCAGTAACTGATTCTTAATTGAACTGATTTCCTCAACTATCGTGCCGCCGATATCAAAAGGAGAAACTCCTTCCAAATCAGCCTTTTTGACCTCTTCACTTAAAGAAACAAAACCCAACAATTCAAAATCAACCAAACTATCACTTATGAATTGAACATCTGCCTTATCATGTACTTTACTACCTACCGCAAAGACCTTTTTAATTCCAATATCCTTAGCCAAGCTTCTGATCTGCTCAGCGGTTTGGATACTTCTCCGACCAGGTTCTACCACCACCATCAACGCATCTACCGACTCAGCAGTTCCTCGTCCAAGATGCTCAATTCCTGCTTCCATATCCATAATTACCACATCTTCCCTCTCAGTTAAAAGGTGCTTCATCAATCTTTTAAGTAAGGTATGCTCCGGACAAACACAACCGCTGCCACCCTGTTCAACAGTGCCCATAACCAACAATTTAACTCCCTGATGTTCCAAACAATATTTCTCAGGTAAGTCATCCACTTTAGGGTTTAAAGTGAAAAAGGAACCATACCCCCCTTTGCTCCGGTACGTTCTTCGGCTAATTTTTTCATTTTAGAAAAGGGTGTTATCTTCTTGTAGTGTGCCTCAGGTATACCTAGACTGAAGCAAGGTTTGCGTCCGGGTCAGCATCTACAGCTAAAACACGATAGCCTTCAGCAGCAAAAAGCCGAGCTAAAATCCCGGAAATTGTAGTTTTTCCTACTCCACCTTTGCCCGTAACAGCTATTTTCATAATCAACCTTCCTTCTGTCTAAAGTACGGAATTATGCTGATTCTAAAGAAATATACACAATTATTTATTTACCTAATACTTCTTAAATGTCAATATCAAGTTACCCTCTTCCGTTGGTTTCGTATCTACACATTCCATCTTGGTTTTAGTAATCTCGGGATAAAGTATTGCTTGAACTCCTATCCATGGACAGAAGATTGTCGATATGTTTTCCTCGTATGCTTCCTTTAAAAAATCTGTTACTACAGAACCCCTCAATTCAACGACAAGCTTATCCCCTTTGTCTTCAATTTTTACCTCCCGGGGAATTTTCAAGACATCAACTACCGCATGCTTCACATCATCAAGAGTCATCCCTTCTTTGATTAGACCCTTTTTATTTAAATAGTCTATAACCCCCTGTCCTGCTGCCTTGTTAAACTTTTTAATTTCTTCATCTGTCATATTCTCCATCGCTTTATTCATGCCATACCATGTAGCATTAACAAAAAGACTGGTTATTTCTCTGTTCTCTTTTACACACATAATAATTTTACCTCCCATTTTAATTTTATAGTTCACCGGGCAGACACACAGGTCTGCCCCTACAGTTACCTTACACCAATATTTTCATTCTTTTGCTAGTGCTACCGTAAGGTAGCATGTGTGTCTACATTATAAAACTGGCATCCATTTAAATTTACCAAATTTTAAAATCAACACATTCAATATAAACCCGTTTCCCTTCCGCTTCTACAACCACACCGCTGTGAACCTTTTGCCTCATACAATGTGCAGGTATAAACTTTACAGTTTGTCCAACTTCCGGAAGCTTTCCTACAACCATCCCTTCAATGGCTACAGGTATTGCAATCCCTACATTTTATATTCAAATTTATCGTCTCTAATCCTATGACACGGACCTACAATATGCACAACATACACACCGTAATTTTCATCGATTATCTTAGCAAAATGTGTTATTGGACATCCAAGCGGTCTGAATTTTACCAAATCTCCAAGTTTAAGAGAAATTTTACCCATTATTAGAAGCGTCATTCTACCTGAAGGTTCTCCCGGCAAAGGTCTAGTAGAAAATCTGCCTCATAATCATCGAGTCCTTTAAATCTTCTCTCTGTCTTTAAAAGATTAATATCAATATTAGACACTAATTCTTTTATCTTCTTATTATTTTCTTTGAATTCCTCTTTTAAAAGGAAGGGACATTTTTCCTCTGTTTTCACTTTCAAAATCATCTCGGCAAAAAGATCGCATCTTCTATAATTACAAGCATTGCAATTATATCCCGGCAATAAATCTGCTATCTTTTTAATATAATCCATCTTTTCACCTTACTCTCCAACATACTCGGTGAATCCATCTATCCTTTTTAAAATTCCTCTATGATATTTTTTTGAAACTTTCATTTCCCCGGCACAGAGAGTGCAAATGGCCAGCGGAGCACTATGTCTGAGTTCCTCATCTTCTAAGTTTTTAACTGTCTTAGTCTCTACTATTTCATCCGCTATCTCAGCACATCCCTGACCACTTAAACCATTAACCTCATAAACTTGACAGCTGGAATTCATCTCTAATATTCTTTCCCTAAATACCTCTCTTTCAGCCTGAGATATAATATCTCCCTTTGTTATTGCAACAACATCTGCACTTGTTAAAAATGGACCTACTTTTCTTGGAGTGTTTGGACCAGAAGTGGCGTCTATCACACAGATTCCAAGACTGTTTTCGGTGTATGGAGCACATCTATGACATAAACCGGCTGTTTCAATAATTAGTATATTCACACCTTGTTCTTCTGCCCATTTTACCATTTCTTCCATATTGTAGATGGCAAAGTGATCCGGACACATGTCCCTGCTTAATCCGACCAGTATAGGAATTCCAAGCTTTTCGTATCTCTTATCATCATTAGTGTAAAGACAGTCTATTTTAACAACCGCAGGATGATTACCCTTATTATTCAATAATTTTATTGTGTGAATCAGTACAGAAGTTTTCCCGGCTCCGGGAGTTCCGGCAAAGATTATTATCTTCACTATATCACCACCTTAGAACTGGGTTTCAGTATACTCTTCAATATCATTTAAGCACAATCTTCCTCCTTGTCTTATTTTTTCCCTTATAGTTAACATCCATCTATCCACTTCGCATAATCTCTTTGAAACCTGTTTTTCTTCTTCTGATTTTTCTACTATCTCAATCATCCCGCCGTTTTCCATAACTACTCTTCTGCCAGTCATTAAAGCAAAAATCGGGTCGTGTGTAATTACCATAACGATTTTCCCATAGCCTGCTAAAAGTTTCAAAGCTTCATGTTTCTTTATTCCTGCGTTTTCTACTTCGTCAATTAATACAATTGGTGAATCGCTTATAACTGCCACATCTGCAACCATCAAACTTCTAGACTGCCCACCACTTAAGACAGTCAAATTGCAATCTTTTTCAATAGGTTCTCCCGTAAGCCCGTTAGCTAATTTAATAACTTTATCAACAATTCCGTCCTTTTCTGTTTCTATTCCTCTACTCTTTGCATGCATTAAAAGAAATTCTTCAACTGTCATGTCTGCTAAAAAGTTCATGTTTTGGGAAAGCTGGGCAATCCTTCTTTTCCTCGGGTCTTTTTTTATCTTTATGCTCGGGGTTTCTCCGTTTACAAGAACCCTTCTTTTTGAAATTGTATCTCCTTGTGCTAAATATTCAATATCACTTATTAGATTTGATTTGCCACTTCCTGTAGGCCCTACTACTCCAACTATCTCTCCTTTTTTACAGTTAATTCTTTAACTTTCTCTGGATTTCCAAATTTATCATATCCCCCAAAAATTTTAATTTCTTTAATGTCCATACTTCCAAGTCCTCCCGAAAATGTTGAAAAGAATAAACTGCTCCTGACTAAAACCCGAAACTTCGCACTATCTGCAGTATATATTAGGGTTTCAAGTATCTCCAATCCTCATTAGCCAAAACTTAAATACCTAAACCTTCACGTCTTTCCTTAATCGCAGTAAACAATTGGTCGGCAGCCTTTTTCGGATCGGTTTCTACGATAAAGTAACCACCAAGCAGATCTTTTGCTTTTTCTGTTAAAAATTTAGCAACTACAGAAGAACCCATAATTTGTGGTACAATTCCTATATGGGTAGGTAGTCCCAACGCAACTGCCCAGGTTCCAATTGCCACTGCCTTTTCAGCCATAGCCTCAGGTGCAGAAGCTACAACTGGTAGCTTATCCAAATCTACTCCTAATTTATTTGCAACGGCTACAGCTACTTTAACTGCCCTGGTATTATCAACACAAGAACCCATGTGCAATACTAGAGGTAGAGGTCCATTAAGCCCGGCTGCCTTTCCTATGGCAGTTAATACGGCCTTTAAGGAATCACCGGCATAAGCCTCTGTTGCCTCTTGAGTCATTAGACCATTCTTGGCAAAAGCACCGGCTCCACAACCGGTAGCTAACATCAAGACATTATTTTTAGCCAGCTCTTTAGCAATAGTCATAAAATTATGGTCTTGAGTTGTCTGAGGATTATTACAACCGGCAAACAATGCAATACCTTGAATGTTGCCGTTAACAATATTATCAATTAGTGGCTTTAACGGGTCTTTCGCATTTACCTTGCTTAAGGCCGCCATGATTGCCTCGGCACTGAAGCCTGCAATAGCTGTTTGCTTACAGTCAGGAATGTTAACTTTACGATTATTTCTTCTTCTAAAGCATCGATTGCCAGATCAACTATCTTTTTAGCACTGTCTAAAGCTGATTCTTCATTGAATTCTACATGATTAGCACCTGTAATCTTGTTTTCAGCCATAGTGGTAATAATTTCCGTGTGGTAACATTCACCTATTTTGACAATAGAAGGCATAATGCACTGCACATCTACAACCATGGCATCAACAGCACCGGTAATAAGGCTAGTTCTTGAGACAGATAATTGGTAGCCAGTGGAACTCCACGCCGCATCATTACTTCATTACCCGTACAACAAATACCTACTATATTAATACCTTCTTTAGCCCCGGCTTTCTTAGCGTCTTCATTCATTTTCATCGCTACATCGCAAACGATTTCACTAAGTAACGGGTTATGACCGTGAACCGCAATGTTGACAGCATCTTCCTTCAACACACCAAGGTTGGCTGTAGTAACTACAGGCTCAGGGGTTCCAAATATAACATCTGATAACTCTGTTGACAAATACATGCCTGTATAATCAGACAATGCACCCTTTACTCCTCCAAGCGTAACGTTAACTGCATCGGCATCACATCCTACATGAGTGCGTCCCATGATTTCTGTGACAACGGCATCAATATTATGTGGCATAACCCCTAGTTCCACCAATTTGTCCACCCGCTTAGCGGTCAAAGTTTCCTTAGCCCAATTACAAGGTATGTTGCGCTTCTGACGAGAAAAATCATCCAGAGAAGCTAAAGCTACTTCTTTTGCAACTTGCTTAATATCTTTACCTTCCGGTGCCAAGTTTAATTTTTCTGCTATACTTCTTAGTTTTTGCTCATCTTTAATCCGATATGCAGGTGCATGTCCTTCACCAACTTCCAATAATGTTAAAGCTACATGCCTACCGTGTTCAGAGTGAGCAGCAGCACCTGCAGCAATCATTCTAGCTAAATTTCGAGCCACGATGGTATCGGCATCAGCTCCGCAAACACCTTTCTGTGGGCCATTACCAAAAGGATCGATACGGCAAGGCCCTTTCCAGCAAATACGACAGCAAAGTCCTGTTTCTCCAAAACCACATTGTGGTTTCATCGCTTCAAAACGATCCCAAACAGTATCAATTCCAGCTTTTTTTGCTATGGGAAGCAAATAATCGACAGCAGGATCAATAGTTTTTTTCATCTCACTCATAATATCCCCTCACTTATTCCTTACCTAAAAATTACCTTTTGTCTGAGCCTTGATAAATTTTCTTCCACTTTCTTTAAGAATTTCCTTACGATAACTTTCATAATCTACTAACTTTAATGCTTTGGTTGGGCATGCCTTAACACAGGCATAAGGAATTTCATCATTGTCCTTTGCTCTTCCGAAACAAAGATCGCATTTCCGTGCTTTAGCCTTTTTGGTTCTGTGATTACCTCCATCGTTTACGTCTGCAGACATAATTATAGCTCCAAAGGGGCAAACCATAGCACAAACTTTACAGCCAACACAATTGCCCTCATTAATTTTAACAAAGCCATCCTCTTCATATATTGCTCCTACAGGACAAGCCCGTGCACAAGGTGCATCTTCACATTGTCTGCATTGCATAGGCATAACCATGTCATCAACTTGGATCACCGAGTTTCTTGGCTGTAGTTGTAAGCCTTTGGTTACGGCAGTTTGTAAATCACAATCTGCATGAGCAATAGCACAGGCCAGCTCGCAATTCTTGCAACCCAAACACCTCTTAGGATCGGCGTAAATAAAGAAATTCTCTTTAGCTCTCTCCATTGGGGATTCACCACCTTTCTATTCTTCTACTTCCAAACTCTCAATGTACAATTCCTTTCCGGCAATGATGTCTACAGATCTGCTCTCACATTGTGGACATTGAAAATTGTAATTGCAAACCCGGAACACATTGGTACATTCCTGACACTTTCCCTGCAGCGGAATCCGCTCAATAACCAGCTCTGCACCTTCGACAACAGTATTTTGCGCATAGGCCTCAAAACAAGCGGTTAAAGTCATATGTTCCACTGCTGTCATCTCGCCAACTTTTAGTTTTACCTTCAATATCTTTTGGATTTGATGCTCTTTTACCTTAGCATTGATAATCTTAAATAGACTATCCACTATTGCCATCTCATGCAGGGCTATCGCATCCTTTCGCTACGACATAAATCAAAAGGACTACTGCCAAGTCTTTAAGGATAATTGAACCAAGCCAACAAAGTTTTACGGTAAGCCTGGCACCTGGTTTTCTGATTTTAGTATTATCTTTCGGTGCAGGAGATGCAGGGATCAATACTACTAATAATAAGTGGAATATCAGACACCTTATTTCCCGGCATCATAACATTGAGCGCTTCCCAGTTCATATAAGTGGGCACTCGCCACTTAAGGCGTTCCGGTAGATCAGAACCGTTTGTGCGTAGATAATAAATCAATTCTCCCGTGGAGCCTCTGACTTGGCTATAGCTTCCCCAGCAGGTATTTCCGGCAAATGATCAATACAAGTTGGACCGTCAGGTAGTTCTTTTAGACATAGTTGAATAATATTGATAGCTTCCTGAATTTCCCTTAACCTAACTATGGCTCTCGCTCTAACATCACAACCAGTTTCTACATTAACATTAACTTTTATCTTGTCATAAGCCGCATAAGGACTCTTTACCCGCACATCATTATTTACTCCAGACCCCCTGGCAACAGGACCAACCACACCATACCGGATGGCTTCTTCTTTAGGTAAGATCCCTACACCTTCAGTTCGAGCTCGAACAAGCTTATTGTTCATATAGATATCAACAATTTCTTCCAATGGCTTTTTCAAGCTGTCCATCTGCTTCATCATATATTTAATCTTTTCATTAGATAGGTTATATTTTACGCCGCCAATGGTATTAGCGGCCAAGTCCATCCGATTACCATAAATAGTCTCTTTGGTATCCTGGACTATCTCCCGTATCTCCATCACATGCATAAATAAGGAATCAAAACCAATGATATGAGCCAATATACCAGCATTGAACAAGTTGGATGCTATCCTTTTTACTTCATCAGCGATAACCCTTAGATATTCACCTCTTTCCGGAACTTTGATTCCGGCAATCTTCTCAAGGGCCATACAATAAGTAAATGGATGGTTATTTGAACACAAAGAACAAAGACGCTCAGTTAAAGTTATATTTTGGTAAATGTTGCGTTGCAATGCCAAGGATTCCATACCCCTGTGTACAAACCCTGCCGTTATATCCAAACCAACAACAGTCTCTCCTTCAACCTGCACCCGGAAATACATTGGTTCTTCTAACGCTACATGTAGTGGTCCTACTGGGATGGTATAAGTGCTCATTTAGTATCTACCTCCTTAGAAGTGGCTGCAAATACCTTCTCCCACAACGTTTTACTAGTTGCTCCGTTCATAGCTAATGATAAAGGAATTAATTTGTTCATTATTCCTGTATCAATAGTTTCATCAAGGAACAATCTCTTTGGATTGGGATGACCGACCACTTTAATATCATATAATTCTTGCAACTCGCGTTCCGTCCAATCAGCACCTTTTAAAATCGGAGTAATGGAATTAACTTTACTACTATCACGGGGTATTTCTATGGTAACTGTGCAAGTACAGCCATCCAGATCAAAGTGGTAAGCTATTTCATGAATATCTCTCTGTTGGGCATCTTTAGTTTTATAAGCTGTAATAGTGATTACCCGGCCGCCCGATCTTGACACAATCAAAGCAACATTAGTAATTTGGCTGTGGTCATTAAGCCTACACCAGCCAGTAACCACTCCTTTCGAATCTGTTTCCCAACGCAAGGAGAATCCTTCGCCCACTGCCTGAGTTAGTTTCTCTTTAAAATCCTTCTGAATATTCCGCTCCATCCTGTTTCCTCCTCTCCTTCATCAAAGGGCTCGTTCTTGGCGGCATTTTGGGCATAAATGCCTTAATTTTTCAATGTCCTTGTTAACTTGATCATAAGCTACGTTCAGTAATTCAGAAGCTACCGGCACCATAGGTGTAGCACACCGGGCACAATTTACATATTTAATGAAGCCTTTTTCTACATATCTGTATTTATCCTCTTGCCTGTGGGCTGTATGATAATCCTCAGTTAAGCGAATTGCTTTAGTTGGGCAGTAATGCTCACAGAGACCGCAAAAGGCACACGTATTATGCCAAAGTATAAACTCCAGGCCACTTTTGTCGGCCACTTCCCTGATTTGGATTGCTCCACCGGCGCAAACGTGCTCACACATTCTACAGGCAACACAAGCCTTGGCATCATATTTGATTTTACCTCTCAGTCCCTTGGGAACAAAAGTTTCACCGAAGGGATAAGGGTCGGTAGACGGACCTTTGAGCAAATTACGAATGGCTATTTTTAAAAATGAAGACATGGGTCCCCCTCCCTTACAGCCTGGTTTCCCAGATTTTGATAGCTTCAACTATCCCGTCGATAATCGCCTGTGGTCTGGGAGGACAGCCCGGTACATTTACATCTACCGGAATAAATTTGTCAATAGGCCCGGTAATAGCATAACTGTCTCTAAACACCCCTCCCGATATTGGACACACTCCTATGGCTACCGTTACTTTAGGATTAGGAATTTCATCGTAAAGACGCAAAACCTTTTCCTTAACCCGAGCAGTAAGAGGACCGGTAATCAAAACGATGTCGGCATGCTTTGGACTTCCACAATATTTACAGCCTAAGCGTTCAACATCATAACGAGGGATACATGCCGTAGTTGCCAATTCCACATCACAACCATTACAGGATCCCGCATTGATGCGGTACAACCACGGTGATTTCTTGGCAATTTTTCGCAGCAACTTTTTCATCCAGACTCCTCCCTGTTATCCTTGTAACAACGTTAAAACCAAGCTGATCAAAGCCAGTACTGTCGGATACTTAAGATAGAATTTAAAAGCCTGATCCATCCGTACCCGTCCTGTACTGGTGCGAACAACTGTAATAGAAATTACCATTAAAACTAAACATTTTAGGAAAAACCACAATAGGTTAATCAAGAAATTTTCACCCAGTGGTGTCGGGAAAAAGAGTGCTATGGCTAAACCCAATACCACAACCATTTTTAGGGAGGTCATTAGTTTAAATAAAGCTAAACCGGTACCGGAATATTCCAGAATAGGACCCTCGACAATTTCAGTTTCCGCCTCGGGGATATCAAAGGGAACCACCCCCATATTACCCGGAATGAATACCAGAAAAGCCAGCAGAGCCGGTAACATGGTGTAATCAAAAAGTAATGCCCCGTTTTCCAGTTGAAACTGCACAATTTCACTTAAAGAAAAGGTAGCTATACCACCTGTTGCCAGTCCAACCTTCAAAGCAACGGTTACGAGCACTATCAGTAACGGCAACTCATAGGACATCATCATGACCATTTCCCTGGAAAAGCCTATAGCCCCAAAGGGTGAACTGGAGGCAGAACCACCGATCATCAAAGCAATGGCAGGTAATGACAGCAAGTAAAGCAAAACCAATAAATCTCCCGAATGCTCAAAACCTTGGTATACGCCAGCAATAGGTATCAAAGTCACAGCTGCCATCATCCCTACAAACCCCAACAATGGCGCTAACCTAAAGGCCTGCAGGTGCGCGGTCTCCGGTACAACTGTCTCCTTCCTGGTTAGTTTGACCAGGTCAATAAAGGGCTGGTAGACAGGGGGCCCAACCCTCCTCTGTAATCGAGCAGCAATTTTACGGTCAATTCCCATAAGAAACAATCCAAAGACTACGGCAAACAAGCCACCAGGAAAAATTAATAAATCAAAAATTAATTTAACAATATCCGTCATAGTTATACCCCCTTACCTAAGCCGGTAATCCGGTATAAAACTTTAATGCACTGTTTAACCAAGCCTTTTGGCGATTCATAAAGATTATGGGAATTAACATGCACCTCTTCAGCTGTTAAATCAGTTACCCCACAAGTATAGATTTTTGTATATCTGATTTTCCCATTGCCAATAAAGTAGACACTGACACCTGCAATAAAGGCCACTGCCAATAGTATAGTGATAACCCCGGCATTCCAAGCTCCCAGACCGGAATCAACCCCAAAAAATGAAGCTGAAACCGGTGTAAGGCCCAACCAGCTCTCTATGGCAGCAATAGTAGTTAGTGGTATCCCCGGGAACACACCAAAAACCACACACAAAACAGCCAAAATTATCATAGGGATTTGCATTGTCCAAGGAGCTTCAGTTACATTCTCTAACTCCTTAGGTAATTGCCCGAAAAAGGCAGAATGTAAAAACTTAACAAACGAAGCTAAGGTCAAAACACTAGCTAGCAAGGAGAGTAAAGCTAAAAACACATATCCTTTCTCCATGGCAGCTTGATAGATTATCCATTTAGAGGTAAATCCATTAAACGGCGGGATACCGGCAATCGAAAAGGCCCCAATCGCAAAGGCCCCGAGAGTTACCGGCATTTTCCTGCCGATTCCTCCTAACCTATCCAGGTTCTCAATACCGGTTTTCACCATAATGACACCGGCAACTAAAAAAAGTAGGTTCTTAAACAGCATATGGTTAACCAAATGCAATAAACCTCCAGCCACTCCTAAAGAAGAACCCAAGCTAACTCCTAAGATGATATAACCCATTTGACTCACTGTATGATAAATAAGCAGGCGCTTCATACCACTTTGCAAAAGAGCCAGTGCAGCAGCCATTAAAATAGTTAAGCCACTTACCCAGGCAACTGAATACATTAGGCTGGGCATCTCTCCTGCCAGACCAAACTTACCTATAAGAGCAACTCCTCCAAAAACATAGAATAATTTAGCCATCCCAAAGGGCGCACTTTTTAAAAGCACAGAAGAAATGTAACCACTGACCGGTGTTGGTGCAGTTGGCGGATGCATCTGATAGTCGATGCGGAAAGGTAGCATAGCTGCCTTCATTGCAAAGCCGATCAACATCAAGATCAAGCCAAAGGCCACAAGGTTTGTCGGCAAAGTACTTAACCGCCAGGCCAGCTCACTCATCTCAAAGGTACCGGTGTTAGCTGTTAAGACAATTAGTCCTAAAAACATCAGACTGGCTCCAACATAATTAAAAATAAAGTATTTAAAACCTTCCCGTAATGCCTCTTTGGTTTCCTCATGAATAATTACAAAGTATAGGGTCCAGCTACTCATGATTTCCCAAAAAGCAAAGAAACTGAAGAGATCTTTGCTCACCGCTACACCTAGAAGACCGCCAATCATCAAAACAAAAAACGTGTAAAAGCGACTTTGGGCATGTCCATGATCCATATAACCCAGTGAGTAGAGTAAATTTAAAACTCCAATAAAGGCAATAAGTAAAGCAAAACTCCAGGAAAAAACATCAAGATGGGAAGATGCAGTAAATACTGTTATCAATGTTGCGACCATTGTCACAACTGCTAACCAGCCGCTGTGCTTGGCCGAACGTCTTCCTAAAAGGTACGTAACCAGAGCCCCTACCATCGGAATTACTGCAACCATGGGCCAAACGATGGAAACATTGGGAATAGCAGTTACAGCCATTTGTCCTTTAGCTGCAATCAAATCAGCCACTGGCTTAACCAATGACATACCAGCTTGCGGATATAAACCGTTAAAAACAGTTAAACCCGTTAGGATCCCAATTGGAATCAACATGGTAATCGGAGCTTCCTTAAGCACAGGACCCTCATACTTTTCAAAGAAAATAATCCTAACCAATTTCAGATAATAAAAACCACCAATAATGCTACCCAAAAGGATTAAACCTGCTAATGCCAAATGACCGGCTTGTACACTGGCATAAAGCATTAAGAATTTACTGATAAATCCGTTAAAAGGCGGTAAACCCATAATGGCTAAAATACCAATACTAAAACATAAAGACGTTACAGGCATCACCCGACCGATACCTTTAAACTTAGTAATTTCCTGACTCTTCAAGCGGAAGATTAAAGCTCCCACAGCCAAGAATAAAAGGTTTTTCATGATTGCATGATTCAAAACATGATAAAGGGAACCAATAAGACTCAAATAAGTTCCTATTCCCAAAGTAATTACTATCTCTCCTACCTGGGCCATAGTTGAATAAGCCAACATCCTTTTAATATCAGTCTGTCTAAGGGCCATGATTTCACCGACCAAAAGCGTCAGTGCCCCAAGCATGGAGATAATAAATCCAATAGTAGAAAACTGACCGGTAGTACCCAACTCAGTCAGTAAACCCGCACCAAAAACAACAAAGAGAATACGTACAAGTCCATAAATACCGGTTTTGGTCAAAATACCTGACATTGGCGCCGAAATAGATGAAGGTGCCACAGGGTGAGCATCAGGCAACCAGCTATGCAACGGCGCCAAGCCTGTTTTGACACCAAGACCAATTATAAACATTCCCAACACTGCCAACATAAGACTTGGAGATAATGCTTGTAAATTTGCGGAAATTACCGCCATATCGAAGCTTCCAAGTTTTACATGCAAAGTCAAAATTGCAAAATGCATAATGTAAGCTCCGGAAGTACACATAATAAAATATTTGAAACCGGCCCGTAAGGCTTTTGTAGTTTGCTCATGAATAACCAAAAGATAAGAAGTCCAGGTCATTAATTCCCAGAAGACGTAAAAATTGCCCAACTCTTTACTGGTCGTTAAGCCCAATAAAGTACCTAACATTAAGAGTAAGAAGAAAAAGTAACGGTTTGTATGCGGTTTACCCTTTAAATAGCCGACAGAATAAAGAGTGATCAAGAAACCGATACCGGCCATAATTAGAGCAAAAAGTTTTGATAAACTGTCAAAATCGCCACCTTGCCAAGCCAAGTATACTGTTATACCGGTAATGATAACCGCCAACAAATTACGTAAGTCCGGCGAAAAACGTCCAATAAGATAAACTACGAACCCACCCACATAAGGAACGAGAACCAAGGTGGACCAAGGTGATTCAAAGGCAGGCAATTGTTCCAGACCCGCACTCCCTAATAATATGGCAGCAGCATGCTCAGCACTGTGAATGAAAGGCTCCGGAAATAAGCCCATAAAAGCAGTTAGACCACTCAGAACCAGTAAAACTATCATCAAAACAGAAGAAGTTTCTTTGACTTTTTCTACTCCCTCCACCTCTTGGACGGGTTTCTCGAAACATAGTCTTTGAATTACCAGAAGGAAATACACTGCTTCAATGATACTGCCTAACGTGGCCATAGCAGCATAAAACCAATGACCGCTTTCAATAGCTGCATAAATAATCAAAAATTTACTAATAGAACCCTTAAATGGCGATAAGCCATTACTGAGAACAACCCGAAACCAAACAAGGTTGCTATAACAGGCATGGTCTTACCTATCCCTTTGAGCTTTTCAATACTATGAGAGCGCCCTCGTGCAATAAATGCCGCTGCAGCAAAAAAGACCAACCCCCGCATTACAATTTGGTATTCCAAATGCAGCAGAGCTCCTGAGATACCTTCATAAGTACCCATACCAAGTCCCAGCAGAACATACCCGATTTCAGCAATACTGGAAATAATCAGTAATCGGATTAGGTTTTTCATCTGCTTCAGTGCAACTAGTTCACCAACCAATAGAACTATTACACCAAACAAAGCTATCATAGATGACCCATTAATTAGAAAACCAAAATCCACATTTCCTACCTCCTTCACCAAAAACAATTTGTTCTTTTGTTCACTTTAACGAAAAGTTAACATAACTTCTGTCGGATAAACGATGTTTTTTCAAGAACCTGAATCCGTAAAATAAACCTCCTGTAGCACCCCTTAATTTGTAGGAAAACAAAGTAATATGCAGAAATATATAGATAATTGGTGTTTCTAATATTCACCATAGAGGTGCTGTTTTGTGGGCATGGACACGACGACTCGAACACGTTCACTTTACGGAAGAAGCTGCATCAGCGATACTAAAAGTTAGAAATAAGATAACATGGTTTAGTTGCAAAGTTCATTTAGACCAGTTCATAAAAATGATAGCGATCAAGAAAGTATTTTACAAAAGGAGCACATAAAAAAAGAAGCGAAAAAGTATTTTCGCTTCTTAACTAGAAACCTGATTCTATCCCCTGCAATTTTTTTAAATCTTTAATCAAAATAGTTCGTCGGTTTACTTTTTCTAAAATGCCCGACTTTTGCAGATCATTTAAAAAAACTGAAACTGTTTGACGGGTAGCTCCCACTATCAGAGCAATTTCTTCAGTAGTTAAGCCCAGCTCTAACTTAATTCCCTGCTGTACCGGTATTCCTATGTCTTCCGCAGCCTGAACTAAAAATTCAGCCAGCCTTAAGTAAGTCTCTTTAAAAACCAAACTATTAATTATGGTAAATGAGCTTTTCAATAAATCCCCCAATACTTTAACCATATTCAAACCAAAAACAGGGGAATTAACAACAATCTTTTGGAAGTTGCGGACATCGGTAACCAATATAGTTGTATCTTCCATAGCCTGAATAAATGCTCTAGTATGTGTACTGTAGACATCACCTGGACTCAAAATAGACAGGGTAAATTCCTTATCTTCATAAGCCAGATAAATCCTAGCCCTCCCATGCTTTACTAAAAATACCAAATTTTTCTCATCGTTCGGTAAATAGAGAATTTCCTTTTTAAGAAACCGACGTTCCTGAAACTTTTCCAAGAACTCGGCATACTCCGGGGAACTCAGAGTTTCCAACAAGTCGATGTCTGTTAACCTCATTCTGGTTGGCATAATTCTTCCCCCTCTCGTATAAATGGATATGGCCCGATAATTGCAAATCTACACCCTCATCTTGTTTTCAACAAAGGATCAAGTCCGGCATCTTTGGAAATAGTTAGTTGGTAACTCCCTCCGGCAATAATACTGCCAATCTAGCAAAAAACAAAGCAGCAAACAACGTGATGCCCCCTACTTATTTTCCATTAATTGTTTGGCCAGTGCCAATTCTTTGGGAGTGTTAGAAGGATTCAAACTTTGGATGCTTATTATATTGAAAACTTCTTATGCTGTTAAAAAGACCTCTCATTATCATTAGACTTAAATCAGTAATTTCCTCTTCTTTTTTTTCTTTTTGACATGATAGCAATTAACATCCACAGAATAATAATCACCCCTGTAAAAACCACTCCGTAAGGATAGTAGTTTTTTAAGAAGTAATAATATTCACTGTAGTTATTAAACATCGTTAAAGATGTGATGATCAATACCATTCCCAAAATCCAATTAATCCACCGGTAATTAGCAATAGAAAACCACTGGGATATGGCAAGGCTGGTGGCATAATGGAAAATGCCCAAACGAACAAAACTTCCAGCGGTCAAAAGGGTAACTCCGTAGCTATCAAGTCGATCGGTAAATCCCAGTGAGATCAATCTAACGGTGTTTCCCATGGGATAGATAAAATTTTTCACCTGTTCTTCTCCAAAGATGGCAATCGGACCAGTGACAGCCCCCAAAAATATTATAAGATTGACGCCTAATGCAATTAAATATACTTTGACATGGGAAATGGATTTTTCATGGTCCTTCTTCACGTTAACCATGAGCAAAACTAACATTTCACCAAAAACGGCAAAAGTGAGGAAAATAACGGGTAAAATGGGCTCAATGCCCATATCAAGGGGAGGAAGCAGTTGAGTGTAATCCTTTTTCTCTAACAATGCGGCGGATACAACAATTCCAGTAAAAAGGACTATAACAACAATCCATTCAGATACCCTAACAATCACCTCGATCCCCAGATGAACCAAATAAAATACGGCCAACCCAAAGGAAAGGGCAACAGCCCAGCGAGGCGTTTCAGTTAAAAAAAAAGATACTGTGAAATCGACAAATCCATATAGTGTAATCACGGATAGAAGAAAAAAATAAAGAACCAACGGAAGAGTAAGGATACGTCCAAACCAGGGACCCAACCACCGATTAACCCTATGAATAAGGGTCTCCCCGTATAATATCTCATTTAGTTTCCCCATGGCAACAAATACCAAAACACCAAGGAGAAATGAGACAAAAATGCCAATCCAGGCATCTTTCCCCGCCCATTCGAAATAAACTGGAACAAGCAAGACATGCCCAATGATGGATAGCATCGTCGTTAATAGGAAAAACACCTGTTTTGTAGAAATCGCTGTTTTTTGCATCAAAATATCACCTATTTTTCTTCTGAATGTTTGGCAAGACCTTGTCCAGGAATATCCACGGATACATTCACCTCAATGGGCAAATCGGAAAAAATATCCTCCCACTTCTCCTTGTTCTTCTTCCAGTAATCCGGGTATTTTCGGTGAACTGCATCCTTTATCCCGTAGGTATCCGCTTTCCATTTCTTCTGTGTTTTTCCCAGGGAGGAGTTGACTTCTCTCTTTATTTCCATGGCAGCGTTATGTTTGATATCTTCAAGGGTCCTCCGGTCAACCTGTAAAGGACCTAAGATTTCTCCAATATTCATCGTACTTTTTATGTCCAACGTTACCGATAAATCTCCTTCCTTCAATACTGGCTTTATAGATGTATTGTTTCTCATAATCTCCAAAGATATTTTCCCGGTAACCTTATTTTCCTCCTTTGTCCCTGGAATTGGAATAACCAATATCCCTCCTTCTACCTCTCCCCTTACCCACAGAACTCCCCTTGTTTCCTTAGAATTTAATTCCCCGACCCATTTCCCCCCTTTAATAACAGCCATGCCTTCTACCAAGGCCAAGGATGAACTCCCTTTTTGATTCGATAGATCATTGGAGCATATCCTACCTTTCCCGGAGAAAGCATCATCTGGTTGAATTGATATACCTGTATCTGGGGAGCAAAAGATAAGGATCTGTTCTGGGCTTCTAATCCTTTTGTAATACCTAAGGCAGTAATACTTTCCAATGGAGAACGGGCGGTCAGTATTTTTTCAGTAGGTACTTGAGAAAAAATCACACTAGGAGTTGGTCTAATTTCATGGTTCCTGATAAAAAAGTCTAAAAAGGGTGTAATATCTTTTTGGGCTATAGTAGGTCCTATCACGATCATTTGTAGGTGATACCATAACATTTCCCTACCCGTCAAGGGATAAATTTGCGAATTGCCTCAAAAAGTGTTTCCCCCTTAGAAGCAAGTACCAAAGTGGCTAATTCTTCTTTCTTCTTTACCTTTTTCAGCTGAATCAGTTGAACGGTAACTTTTATTTTCCCGTCTTCGTCTAAATCTATCCCCGCTCCAATAACGAAAGCCTGTTCATTTAATTCTCTACTGCTCCAACAACCTGCTAAGGTAATCAATCCGATAAAAAGAAGAATAATCAAAAGCCCTTTTACCATTCTGTTATTTTTTCTCTCTATGGTCTTTTCCACCAACCCACCCTCCCCATTTTTGACGAATTAAATTGGCTGGCCTCAAAACCTTAGGTCTAGATACAAGCATCCATAATGGCAGTCGTACCATCGCATCCTTCCAGTCCTTAAAAGTAATGGGAAATATAGGAGCTGAATAAGGAATACCAAAGGAACGGAGCGATGCAAGATGGGCAATAATAACTATGCCAAGAAGAATAATGCCATATAAGCCAAAAACAGAAGCAATCAGTATAAACAGTAATCTCAATAAGGAAATAGTGTCAGATAGTGCAGGCACCAGGAAAGAAGTGATCCCTACTATCGCAATAACAATGACGGTGGGTGCCCCTACCAGACCGGCTGCGACCGCACTTTCACCCAAGATAAGGCTCCTACGATACTAACCGCCTGTCCAATGGGCCTGGGCATCCGAACACCTGACTCCTTCAACCATTCAAACATCAAGTTTAGAAACAACACCTCAAATGGTAAAGGAAAGGGAACCCCCTCCCTCGCCTCGGCCATAGTGATAAGCAGTGGCGTAGGAATTAATTCTGTATGAAAATTCTGACTGGCAATATATAGCCTGGAAGTATGATCGAACTGAGAAAAGCCAATATTCTGATTATACGGATAAAGGAGACATAAAAGGGACGAGAATAATAATCCTCAGCTATTTGAAAAGCACTGATAAGAAGATTGGGTACGGTTAATACCTCGGGAGTCCCATCCACAAAGATGGCCACTCTTCCCTCCAGGAGTCGCGCTGCCACAATGTCCGGTTTTTCCGTATTAGATACCGTAGGGAAAAAAGAGAAGGGTGCATCTTCAATGTACTCTTCAATGAATCCCGTCTCCAAGATGGCATCCACTTGAATTTCTTCCAACCTTCTTTTTACTTCCTTCACAATCTCTTCATTTGCGATGTCTTTAATATAGGAAACCACCACTTTGGTTTGCGTGGATGTACCGATGGTCATCGGTTCCATCCTTAAATGGGGATGATGAATACGTCTTCTAACCAAGCTCAGATTGGTTTGCAAGTTTTCGATAAATCCATCTCTGGGACCCCTGACTACCGTTTCCGTCACTGGTTCTTCTATGCCCCTCATTTCCCAGGCTTGAACCCCTATCAGGAGTGCTTTCTGTTCTCCCTCAATGAATAAAGCCACTTTTCCGTTAACCACCTGATTGACAACACGGGTCATGTCTTCTTCTTCCTTAATATCAATGACTGAGATGACAGAGTCCTTTAAATAGCCCATCAAATCATGACCCGAGTCAACTAGATCCACCTGCATCAAAGGTTTGATGATATTTAAATTAATGGTTGTCTTCTCCACCATACCATCTACAGCCATTAAAAAGGCCTGGTAATGAATCTGTTTCCCAACCCGAAAGGAACGATATATGATGTCATAATTTTCACCAAATTGAGCTTTCATGTATGTAAAATTTTTGTTTAAACGAGTGCTAACCTTTTGAGATTCAGGCTGTTTCCGCCTCTGCCCATCAGTTGTACTCTCCTCTTTCTTTTGATGGGTTATAAATTTCACTTTTCTGCTCAGCCAACGAAACATGCTCTGCCCCTCTTTTCATCAGTATCTTTCTTGCTATTTTTTGTTTTTATTAGATTATATATACAGAAAAACACCAAGGTGGTTTTTTTATATATATGCTTGTTCACTGATTCTTCTATCCATCTGGCAATATAGGAGTGAGGGAGATAAGCTTCCCCACTATAGGAATATGTTAGCCACTTTTCATGCTGGGGGAACTGGTCGATAATTGTTTCAATTGTTGTGATGCGGTTTTTAGTTTTCCATGCAAAGGAGCGGTAGCACATGACAAGACACCGTTCCTAAACACATAGACATATGTGTTTAGGAACGGTGTCTTTCTGGAGCTTTATAGCCAGCATGGGCATGTTTTTTATCGGCGGAGCTTTATTAGAAATGGTAATCGAAGCAAATGAAAAGATTTGCCTCCTGGAATGTGATCCGATTAATCACAGGGTATCCGATCTGGTTAATGAAAAAATAAAGAAATCTCCTATGTTCATATCAGTGTTATCAGTGAGGATAAGATAAGAAATTGGGCGGTGAGTGATTTACCGGCCCGGCAGGATATGTAAAATAAGGGCCTATCCTGTTCCAGCCAGGTTGCTGTCAAGAGGCCGCGTTAGCGTCGGCTATAGGCCTTTACTCTTGACTGGCAGCTGGCTGGAGCAGAAACTCAGGTAGGCGGTGGGGCTATATAGTTTTATGCCCGATAGTTTTGCTTATGCTTTTCCATTTGAACCAAAAACTTTGATTTTCTGCCTAATTAACTCAATGGTTGCCTCGCGTGCCGGCCCCAGTATCTTTCTGGGGTCAATTTCTTTAGGTTTTTCATCCAGCGCCCGGCGCATGGCATGGGTAAAGGCTTCCCGGATGTTGGTATCTATGTTTACTTTTCTTACCCCCAGGGAGATTGCCTTCTGGATGGACTCATCAGGCACTCCTGATGAACCGTGCAGTACAATGGGTATTTTTACCAAGTCTCTAATTTCTTTTAATCTCTGAAAGTCAAGTTTAGGTTCTCCTTTATACTGGCCGTGGGCGGTACCTATGGCCACTGCCAGGGAGTCCACCCCGGTGCGTTCCACAAATACTTTTGCTTCCCGGGGATCAGTTAACATAGCTTCCCGTTCGTCCACAGTAATGTCGTCTTCCGTACCCCCTATTTTTCCCAGTTCCGCTTCCACTGACACGCCTGCAGCCCTGGCCGCTGCCAGAACCCGGTTAGTCAGTTCGATATTTTCTTCCAGCGATAGTTTGATCCGTCCAGCATCACGGAAGTAAATCCGGCTCTAATGCACTGCATGCACTGTTCAAAGCTGGTGCCGTGGTCCAGGTGCAAAGCAACCGGTATGCAGGCTTTATCGGCTGCCAGTTTGACCATGCCAACAATCCATTCCAGGCCCGCATATTTAATGGCTCCCTGGCTGGCCTGGATAATCACCGGTGATTTCTCCGCCTCGGCGGCTGCAATGATGGCCTGTACTATCTCCATATTGTTGCAGTTGAAGGCTCCCACTGCATAATTGCCGGCCTCTGCTTTTTGTAATAGTTCAGTAACGGTTACCAATGCCATTTTTTAACCCCCTGAAAAATATTTCAAAAATTATGAATTCTTAAGCTGGAGAACTATCCTGCAGTGCAGTTAGTCCCGGCAGTTCCTTACCCTCCAGAAATTCCAGCATAGCACCGCCACCGCTGGATATATGGCTGATACCGTCAGACGCACTGGTTTTCTTCACCGCTGCTACAGAATCACCGCCACCCACTACACTGATGGCATTGGAAGCGGCCAGTTCCCTGGCCACCGCCTCGGTGCCCCTGGCAAAGGTGTTATGTTCAAACACACCCATCGGCCCGTTCCAAACCACAGTCCCTGCAACTTTTACAACTGCAGCGAACTTAGCCACAGTTTCAGGGCCAATGTCCAATATCATGTAATCGTCCGGCACCTCTTCCACCGGCACCGTATAAATATTCGTGGGGGACTCCAGCGATTCAGCCACCACCGCATCGACCGGCAGCAGCAGTTCCACTTTTCTTTCCTCAGCCTTCTTAAAAAGGTCTTTGGCCAGGTTAATCTTATCATCTTCCACCAGTGATTTACCAACTTTGTTGCCTCTGGCTTTTAGAAAGGTGTTGGCCATACCGCCGCCGATCATTAGTGTATCAACTTTGCCCAGCAGGTTTTCAATGACGCCGATTTTATCCGATATCTTAGCCCCTCCGATAATGCCCACAAAGGGACGCCGGGGATTTTCCAAAGCTTGCCGCAGCATTTCCAATTCCTTTTCCATTAGAAAGCCGGCCACCGCCGGCAGGTACTCTGCCACCCCAGCAGTGGAAGCATGGGCCCTGTGGGCTGTACCAAAGGCATCATTAACATATACGTCCGCCAGCTCTGCCAGTTGTTTGGCAAACTGCCGGTCATTTTTTGTTTCTCCGTCGTAAAAACGAATATTTTCCAGCAACAGAACATCGCCGTCCTGCATTTGGGCAATTGCTTTTTTCGGCTTATCACCAATGCAATCGTCAATCTTTGTTACATCTTTGCCCAGTAGCTCAGCAAGCCGCCTGGCCACCGGGTCAAGGCGAAGTTCATCCTTTACCTGGCTTTTAGGGCGCCCAGATGAGAGACCAAAATCACTTTAGCACCTCGTTCTACAAGGTACTTAACGGTTGGTAGTGCGACTTTTATCCGGGTATCGTCTGTTATGGCGCCATCCTTTAACGGAACGTTGAAATCCACTCGAACCAGTACGCGTTTACCTCTAACATTAATATCCTTAACAGTTTTCTTCCTCAACAAAAATCACCTTCCGCATCCCGTTCGAAACAAGTTTTTTACAAGGGCTTGATAAATCAAACCCTTAAAAAACTTGTTATTTTTTTATTCCCTGATGATACAGTTTTGGCATCATCATGCTTGTCTTAATGTCTAATTCTTTAGCTACAGTCCTTTGGAGGCAATACAACGAACAAGGTCAAGTACCCGGTTGGAGTAACCCCACTCGTTATCATACCAGGCCACAACTTTGGCCAAGTTGCCCTCTATTACCATGGTAGATAACGCGTCCACAATGGAAGAGTGCGGGTTACCGTTATAGTCGCTGGAAACCAGTGGCAGTTCACTATAAGCTACAATACCCTTCAACTCATTCTCAGAAGCTGCTTTCAGGGTCGCATTCAACTCTTCAGCAGTGGTAGACTTGTTCAGTTCACAAACCAGATCTACAACAGAAACATTCGGTGTGGGTACACGCATAGCGAAACCGTTTAATTTACCATTTAATTCCGGCAGTACCAAAGCTACCGCCTTGGCCGCACCTGTAGTGGTGGGAATAATTGATAAAGCCGCTGCCCGGGCCCGGCGCAAGTCCTTGTGTGGCAGATCAAGGGTATTCTGGTCGTTGGTGTACGAATGTACTGTAGTCATTAAACCTTTAACAATGCCAAAGTTATCGTTGATAACCTTTACAACCGGTGCCAGGCAGTTGGTGGTACATGAAGCATTGGAAATAATATGATGGCTGGCAGGATCGTACTTGTCATGGTTTACACCCATAACGATAGTAGCATCAGGTTCCTTAGCCGGAGCAGTGATAACTACTTTTTTAGCGCCGGCATTCAAGTGCCTGGCAGCATCGTCCCGTGAGGTGAACCGTCCGGTGGATTCAATAACAATATCGACGCCCAGGTCCCCCCAGGGAAGTTTTTCCGGGTCAGCCTCAGCAAATATCTTGACTTCTTTGCCACCAATAATCAAAGAGTCTTCAATAGCTTCAACATCCATGTCAAGAGTTCCGTGTACAGAGTCATATTTCAACAGATGCTTAAGAGTTTCAGAGTATGTGCGGTCGTTTACTGCCGCATAATCAAGTCCGGGTTTCTGCTCCGGGGCTTTAATGCGGCGTGATTTATGGTTAACCCCAACTACTTCAATATCCCCGTTTTTTATAGCAGCCCGTAGTACAAGGCGACCTATTCTCCCAAAACCGTTAATACCGATTTTCACCCCATTGGCAACAAGCAACTCCTTTCAAATTATAAGATTAAGAATATTTTTAATAACATAGAGAATAATTCATAAAATATGAAGTTTACTCCATCACCAGGTGCGGTTTGTTTGGCAGGTGGTGAATTGCCCTAATAAACCTCATTGTTTTGGTTTTGGCTCTCATTACGATGGTATTGGTTTCAACACGCTCGTTACTTAAAAAACGTACACCCTTAAGAAGTTCACCATCCGTTACACCGGTTGCTGCAAAGATAGCATCGTCACTTCTTACCAGATCTTCCATGTACAATATCTGCCTCGGGTCTTTCAAACCCATTTCCACACAGCGGCGGTACTCTTCATCATCCTTCGGCACTAAGCGGGCTTGCATTTCTCCACCCAGACACTTCAGTGCAACAGCAGCGATAACACCCTCCGGCGCACCGCCGGTACCTACAAACAAGTCAATGCCGGTTTCATCCAACCCTGTGGCAATGGCTGCGCCAACATCTCCGTCACCAAACAACCGCACCCGGGCGCCTGCTCTGCGCACCGCTTCTATGATCTGTTGATGGCGCTGGCGCTCCAGTATCATCACCGTTAAGTCACTTATGTTTTTACTGTTGCTTCGGCCACTATTTTTAAAGTATGGTCAATGGGGTCGTCGATATGAATTTTCCCTGCCGCTTTGGGCCCCACAGCAATTTTCTCCATATACATATCAGGGGCATGCAATAGGCCTCCCCGGTCAGCAATGGCCACCACTGCCATGGCATTGCTGTAACCTTTGGCCACCATGTTGGTTCCCTCCAGGGGATCTACAGCCACGTCCACTTTGGGAGACGCTGCCTGTCCCAATTTTTCTCCGATATACAGCATTGGAGCTTCGTCCATTTCACCTTCACCGATAACCACCGTACCGTCCATATCTATTGAATCAAACATCGCCCGCATGGCGCTGGTTGCTGCCTGGTCTGCTTCTTCTTTTTTGCCCCGGCCCATCCAGCGGGCAGCAGCTATGGCAGCCACTTCGGTAACCCGCACAATCTCCATAGCCAGTTCGCGGTCCATATATCTCATACCCTTCAAAATTATTTTTCCAGAGAGAACTGTTTCCCATGTACATGGCAGTTCCAGGACCAGGTTTCTTCCGCCTACCGAAACCGGCTCAAGCCCAGGCTTTCCCTCAACACCTTCGCTCTGTGACGGGAAAGTGGAACCGCACTGCGCTGTACATCATTTAATACAAGGTTATATGTCCCTTTAGCAAAAGGCACAATCTCTTTGATGTCTTTTAAATTAACAATGTAACACCGGTGAGCACGAAAGAATCCCAGGGGTTTGAGGCGACTTTCCAGTTCATCCAAGGTTAAGCGGGTGACAAATTTTTTGTTATGCGTTTGAATATATATACGACTTTGCTCGGTATATAAAAATACAATATCCCGGGTTGGCACTAAAACCATTTTTCCGGCCGGGGTTTGGGCCGGAATCCGGTCAATGCCGGAAGCCTGGACGTGGACCTGCGCAGTCACGTCTTTTACACCGACCCGCTGGCGTACCTTTTGCAGGATGCGGCGCAAACTCTCTTCCTTAACAGGTTTTAATAGGTAGTCAACGGCATCCACGTCAAAGGCTTCTGCGGCATAGTCTTCGTAAGCGCTTACAAAAATAATGTGGGGGTTGCGCGGTAAGCGACGGATGGCAGCACTAAGTTCCAACCCGCTCATTCCCGGCATCATAATATCCAGAAAAAGAAGATGGTAGTCAATGGATCGGATTAATGCCAAAGCTTCCCGGGCGTTGGTAGCCTCACCAACCACCTCAATGTCAGTAAATTGGCTGAGCAGGTAACGCAGTTCCTGCCGGGCAGCATACTCATCATCTACAATGAGAGTCCTACATTTTCTCACCTCATTCCCCCCCTACGTAAGCGAATTGAGTAAAGTTTTCTATGACCGCACCGTTATCGCTGCAGATATGTGCCGTCCATTTCGTTAATTTTGCCTGCCCGCCGGGTGTGTCACCCACCGGCAATTTGAACTTACTTATTTTGTACTTTCATCCTCAAGTCTTGATGCAGACTAAGGTGGAGTGTGCCGCCGCCCGGAGGTCATGTATGGCGGTCGCAATATCCGGGGCGGTAAAAATGGCTGATCCGGTCACCAGTACTCCCGCACCGGCCCGGACAACCGCCGGTGCGGTGTTTACGTTTATACCTCCGTCAACTTCTATTTCAAATTTTAGGGCATATTTTGCCCGCAAATCACACAGTGCCTCCAGTTTTGAAACAATTTCGCCAATGAAGCGTTGCCCCCCGAAACCGGGGTTTACTGTCATTAAAAGTACCAGGTCCACTGTGGGAAGAATTGGTTCCACCAGGGCTAAAGGTGTGGCCGGGTTTAACGCTATCCCGGCCAGCGCACCCTTTTCTTTGATACGGGTAACGGTGCGGTGAAGGTGGGTACAGGCTTCCACGTGTACCGTTACCAGGTCTGCCCCTGCAGCAATAAATTCTTCAATATAATAATCCGGTTTTTCTATCATCAGGTGTACGTCGAAGACAAGGCGGGAGTGCGGTCTAAGCGATGCCACCACCGGAGGGCCGATGGTGATGTTAGGAACGAAATGACCGTCCATAACGTCAATGTGCAGGTATTCCACCCCTGCCTCTTCAACGGCCGCCACCTGTTCGCGCAGGCGGGAAAAATCCGCTGATAAAATGGAAGGTGCAATTTTAACCAACATAATCCCCTCTTTTGCCTATTTTGCTCTATCCTTTTCCACCGGTTAGCATTTGGTGAACAATGTCGCAAATGTATGCGGTCGGTCACAGACCCCCGGCACTATGTCCCTGTCTCTTTGTCTTCCGGCAGGTCGATGAACCGTTCTTTTAGTTTCCGCATCACCTGCGGCATAGTGGTGTATTCCATCTCGTCCAGGTGCAGGCGGTGCGGTTCAAAGGGACCCATCCGGCGCATGTAATCGGCAATATCAAGGGCCACCTGCCGGGCGTTGTCAAAGGCCGGGTCTGCAAACATATCCTGCGGCCCCACCAGTTTACCGCCGGCCAGTTGAAAGCCCAGGGCAATCACCCGCGGCGGGCCGTCGAATCTGACAGGGTGGGCATCTTTCACCTCCACCGGTAACAGCGGACCGGTATGGGACCCGCGCAGCCAGCCGGCCACCAGGTGCGGGTGGGAAAAGGCCTCAAGAACTTCTCCCAGGGAGGGGTATCCGGTCTGGCAGCGCACAATGCACACCGGGTCGTCTTTGCCAACGTATCTACCTGCTACGCGGTAGAGGGGCTGGGCACTGGAAACGGCCGCGATCTCGCTGGTGCCCCGGTGGTAGACGCTCTTAATGACGAACCTCCCCGGCGCACCGATAAAGACCAGCATGTCGTAAATTTCTTCGGGTGCCGCAAAGTTGATCTTCTTGTTTTCGGCCAGATCGTATACTTCGAAGTTGAAACCGCAGTGCATACTGGGGTCGATAATCAGGCTGGTGGTGTTAAAGGGATCTGCAAAAATCTTGTACAGGGGGAGGTTCCATGCACCAGGCTTTGTCTTGTCGGCCATTAGGATGATGACGGTCTCACTCTTGCGCTCTTCTATTTCCATCTCTGCTACTCCCGGCCCGAGACCTTTAATGTTGCCGGCAAAAGCATCAGAGAGTAGGTCCTGCCCGGCGCCGCAAAGTTTTAATTTTTTGGCGACTTCTGTGCAGGCTGAAAGGGTATTCCTCGCCAGCCGTCCAATTTCTCCACTGTTGCACCCCAGTTCATGGGTAAGGATGAGGTTGATATCGTCTCCCACGTAGGTCACGTGGTGGTCGATCAGAAGCGGGCTGGCATCCAATTCTTCACAGGCTTTTTTCAGCAGTTCGGGGTGAACTCCGGAGTGCCCGACAAAGCCCCCCACGTCCGCTTTAATAACGCTTAACGTGATTTTTTTCTCTATTTTCTCTATTTTGTTCTCTCCTTTCCATTGGTTAATATTTGGCGGACAGTGTCGCAAATATTTTCCGGCGTGAGGCCGTAGTGGGTCAACAGGGCGGCCGCATCACCAGACTGTCCGAACAGGTCGGGAACACCAACCCGGTGCACGGGTACCGGATGATGGGATGCCAGTGCTTCGGCCACCGCACCGCCAAGACCGCCGATGACGCTGTGCTCTTCTACGGTGACTACAACGCCCGTACGGGCCGCACTCTGCACCAGTGTCTCTGTATCCAGAGGCTTGATGGTGCTTACATTGATAACTTCGGCGTCGATACCCTCCTCCGCCAGTTTCTCCGCTGCCCGCAGGGATTGTTCCACCATGAACCCGCAGGCCGCCAGGTTATATCTCTACCCGGTCGCATGATCTTTGCTCTGCCAATTGTGAAGGGCTCTTCGTCTGATGTAATTACCGATGTTGCCAGGCGGCCCAGCCGGAGGTAAACCGGCCCGTCATACCGGGCCACGGCAAGGGTAGCCTGGTAAGCTTCCTCGGCGTCTGCAGGTACCACCACCTTCATCCCCGGCATCGCCCGCATCAGAGCTATGTCGTCCAACGCCTGATGGGTGGCTCCGTCTTCGCCCACTGTAATCCCAGCGTGGGTAGCGCAGATTTTTACGTTAAGGCCGGTGTAGGCAACGGATTGAAAGATCTGGTTTAACGCCCGCTGAGTGGCAAAAATAGCAAAGGTGGAGGCAAAAACGATCTTGCCGGTGCAGGCCAGGCCGGCGGCCACACCTATCATATTGGCCTCAGCTATCCCAAGGTTGAAAAATCGTTCCGGATATGCATCGGCAAACAGGGCTGTTTTGGTGGACTTGGACAGGTCGGCGTCCAGTACCACCACCCGGTGGTCCCTGTGCCCCAAATCCACCAGGGCCCGCCCGTACCTATCGCGGGTAGCTTCTTTGGTCGGTTGTTTGGTGCTCATAACACTATTCCCCCAGTTCTTCCAGTGCCTTTTCTCGCTGTTTCCGGTCCGGCGCTTTTCCGTGCCATTCTACCGCCCCTTCCATAAAGGTGACACCTTTACCTTTGACTGTGCGAGCGATGATGGCTGTAGGTTTGTGAGCGTAGGCCACGCTGTCCAGGGCCTGGAAAAGTTCTGAAAAGGAGTGGCCGTCTACTTCCACAACGTTCCACCCAAAGGCTCGCCACTTCTGAGCCAGGGGGGAAAGGGTCATCACTGTTTCTGTGGATCCGTCTATCTGCAGGCCGTTGCGGTCTACTATGGCCACCAGGTTGTTCAGTTGGTAGTGACCGGCGGCCATGGCGGCCTCCCATATTTGTCCTTCCTGACACTCACCGTCGCCCAGCAAAACGTATACCCGGCAATAACGGTGGTCCAGGCGGGCGCCCAGGGCCATGCCCACTCCCACCGACAGACCCTGACCCAAAGAACCCGTACTCATTTCCACACCGGGCACTTTACGCATGTCGGGGTGGCCTTGCAACAGCGAACCCAGCCGGCGCAAGCTTGAAAGTGTTTCTACCGCAAAGTACCCCCGCTCGGCCAAGGTGGCGTAAAGGACCGGTGCCGCATGCCCTTTGGAAAGAATAAAGCGATCTCGCTCCGGATCGTTGGGGACATTAGGATCTATTTTCATCACCCCAAAGTAGAGGGTGGTGAGTATTTCTACCGCTGAAAGGGATCCTCCAGGGTGTCCGGAGCCAACCTCAGCTATCATGTTGACTATATGCCGGCGAATGGCCTGGGCTCTTTTTTCTAAATCCAGGTATGTTTCTCTTCCGACAGAGCTAGCTGTTGACAGCATAATAACCCCTCTCTTCCCAATACCTAGACTTGTGTTTGTTTCCACGTCTGGCCACCAGCAGTAGCATAAACCCAAAGGGTGTCAATTCTTTTTCTTCTGCTTTTTCTCCCCATCCAAGGGCGTCTGCCACTGCTTCCAGCACCGGCGGTGTTATTTCTTCTGTCAGTTCTACCACGTTCATCTCCCGTCCCCAATACCATTCTTTAAAGCAGCGGCAGGGCAATATACCCCTGGAGTGCAGGGTAATCAGCCGGTGTACGATGTCGTTGGCCCCCGTCCGTTCCGCCAGGCGAACTTTTATCGCCTCTGTAGACTGCCGTTTACGGTGTGCGGGAGAAGTGATATCACCAGGTCAGCATGCCTCATCTGCGGTTCTACAAAGTTGCGGATGTCTCGCTGCCGCTGCCTGATTTCTTGCACAACTTGTTCCACGGTGTATCCCCGATGAGCGGCATCCCGTTGGATCTTCCAGCGTATTTTTAGATCCCGGTGGGTATCGTAGTAGATTTTATAGTCGTATGTTTCTCCCAGTTTCTCGAATAAAAAGGAATGCAGTCCTTCGCAGATCACGAATTCCCGGGGTTTTACCCATTCCGGCTCCCCAAAGGTGCCGGTGTCGTGGTCGTAAACGGGCTTGAGAATTTTTTCTCCCCGGCGCAGCCGCTCGACATGTTCCATAAACAGCCCCAGGTTATTTGCCCGCGGGTTTAACGGGGTAATGCCAACTGCTTTCCGCTCGGCCCGGTCAAGGGAATGGTAGTCGTCCAAACCGATCACCGTTACCCGCTCTTTGCCTAAAAGTTGAGCCAGGTTGTTTACAAAAGTGCTCTTGCCTGCCCCGCTGTCCCCTACTATTCCGATAAGTGTGGTTTTCCGTCTCATCATTATTACATACCTCCTTACCTACAACGGTGCCAATGTGCAGTTGGTCCATTCCTGCCAGGCGGCTCAGTTTGGCCAGGGTCAGCATGCTGATCCCGTGCCGTTTGCTGTGCGCAAAGGCTGCATACATTGCCCGGTGTGCATGAATTACCAGTCCCAGTTTCTTATTGGCTTCCCTTAGGGTGCTGTACCGGAAAACCGCAGGTTACGATGTTTTGAGTTTATCCCGCCAACCCGGGTACAGCCGGTCTGCATCTTGAGGAAAGGACTCGAAGGCTCGGGCGAGTTCCTTGTGCTCCTTGGCGTATTCCACCAAATCGATTCCCTTTATCCATGCCTCGTGGGCCTGTCGCAAGGAAAGCGCGCCGGCGGTCGGGCCGTCGATATGGCCAAAGGCGCCGCCGCCCGAGGTCTGGCAGATGTTCGAATGGCCCAGGTTGTTAAAAAATCCGGGCAGCCTCAGGGCGTTCATGCCTCCAGAGATCATGGGCGTGGTTGCCTTGAACCCGTACCATTTCTGTTTGAAATAGGCCCTTGGGCCTCTTCCCGTTCCAGCATGTAGGCCATGATTTTGTCCGCCGGGTCCCCCTCCATCTTGCCGAAACCCATGGTCCCGGTGTGGATGCCAGAAGCGCCCTGCAACCGGGCCATCTTGCTCAGGACAAAGGCGGTGTAGCCGCGTTTGGCCTGGGGCGAAGTGACTGCCCCGTGGCCGGCCCGGTGGTAGTGCAGGAACTGGTCCGGGAAGTTTCGCCGGGCCGTGGTGATGGCCGTTGGACCGGCAACATAGCCGTCGATCAGAAAGGCGACGTGGCTGGCGTTCTCGCCGAAAACCTCCAGGATGTACTCACCGCGGGCGATGATCTCGGCAGGGTCGTCGGCCGTGATGTTGGCCGAGAAGATCTTGGCCTCGCCCGTTTTGTCCTGGGCCCGTTTCATGGCATCGGACACGGCCTTCATCGTTTCCTTGAGCGGAGCAAAGGGTTGGTTGCCCTGGGGCTCGTCGTTCTTGACGAAATCGCCGCCCAGCCAGAATTGGTAGCAGGCCTCAGCAAAAGGGGCGGGCCTCAGGCCGAGCTTTGGCTTGATGATTGTCCCGACGATCATGCCTCCGTTTTCCAGGGGCCGCCCCAGGATGCGCCAGAAATCCACGATGTTACGGGCCGGGCCGTCGAAGAGCTGCAGGTATTCCCGAGGAAAATAGAAATCGTGCATCTTGGCGTACTCGACGTCGCCCATGCCCTGGTTGTTGCCGATGGCCAGGGTCAGGAATGAGACCAGCATAGCCCGTCCGTCGATGATGTTCCGGTCGAAAAGCTCCAGGGGGTAGGCGATTTTCATAAGATAGTCGCCGCTGTCGGTCTCGCTGAGTTCATAAACCAGGGCGTCCACACCCTTGGTGAAATCGTCCGTGGTGCAGACCTCCACGTTGGTTCCCGTGGACGATTCGGCCGCAAAATGGGCGGCCACCTCCATGTGCCCGTAACCCTGCTTGGGTTTCATGATGTAGGCGCACAGAACATGCTTTCCCCCGTCAAGGAGTTCCTTTTCCTTGAGGTCCAGATTCGTATATCGGCTTGATTGATTATAAAGAAATGACATTGTTCTGCCTCCTGTTTTCAAAATCGCTCTCCTGAGGAAGGTAATCCAACTCAACAAAGTTACTACTGTAACGCATTGACTCATCTCTCCTTTACAATAATGTTAATAAAACTATATTTTTTATTTATGTTTTTCAGTATATTGATTTGACCTAACCTAGACAATAAAAGGCTCACCAAGAGCTGCTTACCCTGTCTGAAACTGCGGTAACCGGGGACGAAATACCTTTTTGAATTGATTTTTAAAAAATTCGCCTTACACCCGGCACAAACAGCATTTCAGGCTAAATTAGCGACAGGTAAGACAAAAAGAAAACTGTGTTACGTTGGATACGAAAGGCAGAAATTATTACGGTTAGTAGCGTTAAGGGAAAGCCTGTTAAGGAAACGCAACTGGGAGAGATGGAACCGGAGCTGCAAGGGCTATACAATGCATTGGTTAATAGCCCTTGGTTTATACATGCTGCAAATCTCTGAGTGCCCGTGTTTACTGGGCTGAGGGTGGTTTTAAACTTAATGTTTAGTAAAGTCACGCTAGGTGAAAGAATGGATTGATTTTTCCCCGTTTCCGGTGTTATACTTAAGCTACCTCTAAGTTTCACAGAGCTAACTATGGCTATCTTCCTCCGAAAATTTTATCGGTGTCAGGGTATCGGTAGTTCTTTGTTGGCACCGGGAAATTTTAGGGAGTTTAATTATTCGGGGGAGATAGGTTTGGTGTTTTCCGACAGGACTCTAACATGCCGTGATTGTGGAGCAGAATTTGTATTTACCGCACGTGAGCAGGAATTCTTTGCTGAAAAGGGCTTCCAGAACGATCCTTCCCGTTGCCCTGCTTGCCGCGCTTCCCGTAAGCAGCGGATGCAAGGCAATGACGGATACCGTCCCGCCCAGCGGCAAATGTTTGACACAGTGTGTGACGAGTGTGGCTGTTCGACTCAGGTTCCTTTCCAGCCCAGCGGTACAAAACCAGTATACTGCCGTGACTGCTTTACCCGTGTGAAACAATATCGTTAGTAAGACTTAACCGGATGCCGCCAAGGCATTCGGTTTTTTGCTTTACCGGGTCAAAAATTAACGCCTGTTTCAGGCGTTATAGGTACCGGGTTATAAAAAGAGCTCCTGCTGGCTTATCCTTCTGGCAATCTGACCGCCTCTGACTGCTTCCTCGTAATCCACTTCCTCTTCGAATTTTTCCCCTGTGATAAATTCAATGGACACTCCACAGGTGTCAGCAATCAGGTTAAGAGCGTCCCAATCGGGGTAAAACTGCCCCTTCTCCAATTTTTCTACCCATTTTGATGTTTCCCCTATCTTAAAGGCCAGCATTTTCTGGGTAAAATTTTGTCCGCTTCTCTTGGCCCTGTGCTCACGGGCCCTTTTTACTTTGAGGCCTAGTTCCTTTGGGCTATACACTTGCTGATGCCTCCTTTCAAGATCCTTGTCCTTATTATTTGTTTAAGTTGTTTTGGTATGAGTGGTAAATTTTCCGAACTTTTTGTAAACCCGGGTGTCTCATTCAGTGGGTCAATTTTTAAGATGAATTTACCAGCGCAGGTTATTTAACCCTGTTAACATCACATATGATATACCATAACAAAACCAGTAAAGGAGGCAATCTTTATGCGCAGACACAAGACCATCACCATAAGCATCCCCGAAGATTTAATTGAGTATTTGGATAAAAAAATTTCTCAAATCAACCGCAGTTCCTACGAGGAGACAAACCGCAGCCAGTACATCCGCTTGCTTATCAAAAAGGATATGGCCACCCTTGCCGCCGGTAGGACCTCGCCCCCCGAAGCTGCGGAAGATATGGGGCTGTCGGATTTGAATTATTATAATTCTTTACTGGATTTGGGTGGGTATAAAAGGTAAAAAACACCGGTGGCAAACTCCACCGGTGTTTTTTCATGAAAGATTAATCTTCCACCCTCAGGGTCTCAATTTCACCGTCATCCAACTCAATGGTTACATCTTCCCCGATGTAATTCTCTGCCAACCTGCTTAAGGAAATTGTACGGCCATTCGGGTCTTTTATGGTTACGTTGGTTTCCGTGATAAAGTAATGCCTGGCACCACTGCTGGTACCATTTTCCTGTTTGATGTAGATGCGTACGCCGGATACCCTGTCTAACTTCCCTTTTATGGTGATATCACGGTCATTGGTGATTTCGATTCGTGTAACCTTGCTGTTCTCTACCCGTATCTCTGCCTCGGACCCAATGATGATATCCTCCAGATCAAGGGTGCTGCCATCATTTCTTACCGTAACATCCCTATCCAGGTTATAAACGGTTCTTTGACTGTTTTTCTCAAAGGTAATTTTGTCCTCGTCGATGTCCAGGGCATAAATAACACCGGTATAGGTGCCGCTGGAAGAGGACCCGCCTAAAATGTTAACAACCGTTACTTCGTTATCGTCGTTAATCAGTAACCTGATCTTGTCTCCCCTGGTAACATTTCGTAAGGTGCGGCTCTTGGAGTCCTGCCATACTTTTACATCTTTATCTAAATCATACTCTACTTCCCGCCCGCTGGAATTTTTAACGGTAATGACATAGTCGTAGGTATCAATGCTTCTGACTTCCCCTTCAACCACTTCGATATCCAGAATATCAATCCGTACTACAACATCCCGGGAATTCAATTTCAGTTTTACATAATCATGCTCATTAATATAATCAAAATTCCTGCTGCTTCCACTGGCTTTATAAACTTGAACATCTTGATCCACGTCGTAAGTTTTCTCAGACCCGTCTGTCTTCTTAATGGTTATCCTGTAACTGCCCGAACGCTTCACATATGTGACTTCGCCTTCCAAATCGGAAGAACTTGACACTGTATCAGACAGCAGTTTAATTGTTACGGCCTTTTCTTGAGAATCCAATTCGATTTCAACCGAATCGCCGTCCTCAAGGTCCTCCCTGTCGATGGAATCGCCGTCCTGGTCCTTCACCCGGTAACCGGATGCATAGGCTAAGGTTCGCTCGTAGCCGTCGAGATCTTCAAAGGTAATACCTGATGATCCGGCGTTAACAATATAGCCGAATACCTTGCGCGCTTCATTTAATGGTGTAATGCCGGTAACAATGCCGCCTACCTTTGTTATGGCCACTCTTTGTCCCCGGGAAAGTCCGTAGAAACCGGCACTTACTGTGGATTTCTCAAGCCGCTCACTGGTACCGTCATCATAACGGACGGTTAAGTAATCCAGATACATGTTGACAACATAACCCCTGCGTTCATTGCCGGAGGGTGAATCGGTGGTAATGGATACACTGCCGCTCAGGGGGCTTGCTGCGGTATAGGCAATGTAAGCAACCTTACCGGTTGTATCCAGGATTACTTTGACATTTTCATTGACCTTAAAGGTAGTCAATAAACCTCTTTTGCCGGTACGGTAAAGAAGGGCATCGGTTTGCAGGCTAAGGGTTACGGTTTGTCCACCCTTCACCACGGTAATTTTTTTACCCACCGCATCCACTGCACTGAGCTTGGCAATGAAATATTTATTGGGATTCGGATTTATCTTTCCGTTCTCCACCATGCGGGCAATGATGGCGGCCATTTCTCCCCGAGTTACGTTGGCATTGGGGTCAAAGGTGTTGTCCGGGCGGCCCGCCATAATGCCGTGCTTCACTGCCGCGGCCACAAAGGGCTGCAGGCTTGCCGGAATGCTGGCCTTGTCCTTAAAATTTAACTGGTAGCCGTCCGCAGACAGCTTCAGGGCATTGGCAAAGAGCACTGCGATTTCCGCCCTGCTGGCCGGGTGCCTTGGCTGCATGTTGGGAATGCCGGCTTTGGAAATGTATCCTTTGTCAGCGGCAAAGGCCACATTCTTCTTCCCCCAGGCCGGGAAATCCGCCGAAAAATTATAGCCCCCCTGGGACATGCTGTAGTTGTCCGCTTCCGCTCGCTGGCCCAGTGCCCGGTTGAGGAAAATGATGGCCTCCACCCTGGTCACCGGCGCCTTGGGATCAAACAGCCCGTTGCCCCGGCCTCCCACAAGTTCTGCGGCACTGCATTCGGCCACCGACTGTTCCCACCACTTCCCGGCCGTGTCCCTGAACAGGTGAGAGGATGCTGCCCAGGCGGATGTTATGGTCAAAAGGGAAAGAACCAGCGTTACGAACAAACATAATTTTTTTCTCAACATGAAAAACCTCCTTTTGTTGAACCAGTCGGATGCCTGCATAGGGGCTGCACAGGTATTCGACTGGGCCAACTGCCTTCTGTTTTATATAGACTCTTTTTCTTATTATTTCGTTACAAAAATCAGAATTCCTGTCCAAAATTGGAAAATAAAAGGCATTCTGCCAGGAGAATGCCATTGCATAAAATAATTTATTTGTTAAAGGCCTTTTGAATGGAGACGACTGTCATACTAACAAAAACAGAACTGCGGAGGTGTTCGTTATGACCCTGTCTCCCGGCGAAAGAACACTCTATGCCTATTTTAACAGCCGTGTGGCTGCCAGGGGGGCGGCCGAAGCGCTGCAGGACGCCGGTTTTGAACTGCCCCTGGTGGACCGCACAGACCGCCATGCTGCCGCCGATTTCCTCGGGGCCTCAACCCTTTATCCCGAGGGCGAAGGAGGCCAACTGGCCGAGGTGGATTTTGAGCACGGCTTCTTTTTCACCCTTAAAACAACGGACGATAAAGTAAATAAGGTTATCGACATCATCAGAAAGCATGAGGGTATTGTGTAATGCTTTTGCATTGGATAAAAAACAGGAAGTGTTCAAAAACAGGACTTGCACTGCAGGCCTTGTTTTATCCTGATGGTTGAGGGAGTTTCTCTGGAAAAAGGAATTCAGCATCCTGATGTCGAACCAAGTCATAAACCTAACCTGAGGGGGACCTGTCATGCAGTATGATTTTAAAGAAGCATTTAACCGCATCGGCCAGCAGCTGGATGAAATAACCAACAAAAGAATAGAAGAATTGCGCAGGCTCAGTGATGAAGGAGAAATTGATTTCGCTCAACTTGCTAACGAGACTTTGAATGAGATGATTAACAGCAATATTCGTGTCACTGCCAGGGTCCTTGAAGAATACCATGAGAAATTAATGCAATACCTCTCGGACAAAGGGATCTAGCGCCCGTATATTAATCCTATGCATGAAACTGACCGTTAATCCGTAAACGGGTTCATTGTAATGCCAAAAGATGATAAATTAAGAAACATTCTGTTACTTATTTCTTACAGTATTGATTAACGAATCTGTCTTATAAAAAGTGAACCCGGTTATCCCGGTTGATTAGTTATGCACCACTCGATCCGCCAGCTCTGCCTGCTTTGCATCATTGAACCGGTCAACGGTGCTTAGATAGCCTGTTATTCGACGAACCCTTTTGATGGCCGTTTTCGCCCTGGATCTTACCTCCAGCTCCTCGGGGCTGATTTCAACAATCTCAAGCTCACCCAGTTGTTTACCTCTGGCCGCATAACGCAGCTCCTCTTCCCAAACGATGCCGTCCACTTCGGTTTGACTGATGTTTCCTATAACGTTTATTCTCATTGCCGCCAGCCTCCTTACTAATGGTTTGGCTTTATTATATTGGAACAGGGTAGGGACGGCAATTTGTCGGAGTGTGATTTAAGGGTATTGTAAGGAATTTTTGCTAGCAGGATGACTGACTCCCGTATCCAACCTGTGTGTTTCCTTAACTGGATTCATATCTAAGCTTAAATCCAACTATGCATAAAAGAACTATTGCCAGCATCAATAAATATTTTAAAGAGAATAATATAAGAATAATATAAGAATAATATAAGAATAATATAAGAATAATATAAGAATAATATAACAAGTTTTTTCATGCGATACCCCTGTACAATTATGTCGCATATTATTACCCTCTATACTTTGATTTAGCATTCTTAACCCAAGCAAGCTTGCCGGGGCATAAAATAACGCAGGGTGTTGTACACTGCCAAGTTATCCCTATTCAACTTGGTTTACCTACTTTCGCTTGAAAGAAAAAAAACCGCATCTCTTTGCAGTTCCTACAAATATTGGAGCCGACGAAGGGACTTGAACCCTCGACCTGCTGATTACGAATCAGTGATGGGTAGTTTTTTGATATTTTTCTAAATGCGTAGAAACCCAGTAAAATCAATATCTGAGCTGTATTTTAGGGTGTTCTTTGTATTGCCTTAAAATGGGTCATATTAGCATGATGGATTGTCAAATGGATTGTCAAGTAACTACTGAAACACTAGAAAAATTTCACTACACCACTCCCCCGGGAGTGGTATTTTCATAGCACTACCCCCTGCCAGCAAGGTCTCAGCCGAAGCTACAGCCAACCGATAACATTGAGGAGGATATCCCAGACCCTAAAGCACAGCAAAAGGACCCCGCCCGTAGCCAACCCTAGTGAATAAGCTTACGTCCCAAAGATCCTGCTGCAGTTGGAGGCCGGCAAGGATTTATAGCACCACCCAGGGCAGCAGCCTCCTCGTCTGGCGGGACCAGGTTGACCTGTCCAAAATTGGGCTTCTACCGGTAGCCTCCATTGATACATACAAAACCCGGGAATCTGAAAGGTAGCTTTATTCTAGCTAACCAGATATAATAAATTGATAGATAGAATATTGGGGTGGATGGGTTTGAAGACTTACAACATATATTGTGATGAGAGTTGCCATCTTGAAAACGATAAACAGCCTGCTATGGTTTTGGGAGCATTATGGTGCCCAACAGAAAAAGTGCAGCAAATTGTTCGTACTATTAGGCAAATGAAAGAAAATTATGGGCTAAAACGGGAATTTGAAATAAAATGGACCAAGGTATCACCTGGTCAATTAGATTTTTATATCGAGTTAGTTAGCTTATTCTTTTCTGAAGAGGATTTACACTTCCGAGCACTTGTAATTCCTGATAAATCTAAACTAAATCATAGCTCCTTTAACCAAGACCACGATACCTGGTACTACAAATGTTATTTCATGCTTTTAAAAGCAATTTTCGATCCCCATGAACGTTATCGCATTTATGTTGATATAAAAGACACCCGGAGTGCCCAAAAATTGATAAACTGCATGAAGTAGTCTGCAATAGCATCTATGATTTCCACCGCCAAATAATACAACGTATTCAGACTGTACGCTCACATGAATCAGAATTACTGCAGCTATCTGATCTATTAATTGGAGCTGTTAGTTATGTTAATCGTGGTTTAGGAGATAGTTCTGCTAAACTAGCTTTAATAGAAGAGATTAAAAGGCGTTCTGGCTATAATCTGACCAGATCTACGTTGCTCAGAGAAAATAAATTTAATATTTTTATCTGGCAAGCCTCGGAGGTGATGTAATCAATGCCTGAGTCACCTTCTTGGTTACCAGAAATTATTAAATTAGAAGATTATGGCGGAGATTGGGGAAGATTTATTGAAAGTATATATCAATGCTTTCGTACAGATTTTGTAGATAATACAGCATTTTTTCAATCCCTTAGAGTTGCCATTCAAAGAGAACCAATGCTTAATGGCAAAGAGGAAACATTTTGGCATATTGTTACTTGCGAGGATGAAAATAAATGCAGGTATCCTGACCTCCGACGTTGTGAACGTATCCGTTGGCCAAAAGCTATCTTAGATAATTTTAGTGATAAGCATATAAAAATCTGGGAGACTGTCAGAGGAAGGGACAAGCGTACTACTATCTGGTTCGAACCGTTAGACTATGTCGTTATTCTTTCGAATAAAAGAAACTACTATCTTTTAATTACTGCCTACTGTGTTACAAATAAAAGTAAACGTGCAAAACTAAAGAAAGAATACGAGCGATCATTAAAAGGCTAAAGCCGCCCCTCAGGACGGCTTTAGTACTCCTTCTACACATGGCAGATGAGTTAAACTGCAGTCGCTAGCACAACTGCAGGGTTTCACAATATGGTTCTTCCTGTGTCATTGTGTCATCTGTGTCAATTGTAACATTGCTACATAAATACGTCAAGGTTCCCAATGAATTAGTCAGAAAACTATGATAACTTTAATAAGTATTTTATCCAGATTAAGTGTATTTTATTACATTATTTAAGCATTTAGCTTTTTAAAAAGCTCTTTACTTAAATTATGAATTATTTAAATCGAACTCATCGCCTCTACCATCTATTCCAGCAGGATGATCGTGAAAAGCAACTCACAATGCTTTAAAATGCCACTTAAAAAATCCAAATTATGCTAAAAACTATCTTTTTTTGCACATTTTTGTCCAATAGCTTTGTTACACAGCCTCTTTCGTACATAAGTCAACCCATGTCATTCTTGGACTAACACTACTACCTCTACCTTTTTTCCAACATTAGTGTTTGTTTTAGAAGCAAACTCCTCAAAATGCGCACAGCCTATTCTTCTTGCAGATTTTATAATCTTAATAATTTCCATACTTTGTTTGCCCCCTCTCTATAGTTAAATTTCGGTAAAAAGTAAGTATTATCCTTTATACAAATATCTTCATAAAACGACAATATTCTGATATAGATCATAACAATACTACCGAATTCTTTTTCGTGTATAAAAAACACTAAAGTGTATAAAATTAAATCTTATCGTAGGAGTAGTTTCCTTTCGGTTATTAACTATAAAATGCCGGGGGAATTCATTTGGAAATAAAAATATCATTAACCATTTGTCTGAATACTCACATGGAAAGAACCATTACAGTTGATATTTTAAAACTGATTGCTTGTATCTATTTAATATTACACTTTTGTTGGTTGCCTACCTAATTTGGTAAACTGCCGAAACGAACTACTCCTACTTAGTTACCATCACTGATCGTGTGGTGTAATCTGAGTAGGAGTAGTAAATAAAATATTAATATAATAGTAACAATCCCCCAACACTTTAAGTTTGAGGGGTTGTTATTTTTATACAATTTTTACACTCCTATTTACCTTGCTCATTGCAGAGAATAAATAATAGCCCAAGAAATGTTTACTTGGGCTATCATCCAGTGCAGTATTTTACTTTAATTCAGTTCATCTAGCAGCTTCTTCAGTTCTTTTAGTTCTTCCTCAGAAAGGGTTACCCCCTTACCCATCTTTTGTCTGTCCGGGGACCATTCTCGAATATCATATTTCGGTGGTTTATCGTTCCAGCTAATAAGGTTTAATTCTTTGCGCCATCCTTTGGAACCCTCGGATAGTACACCAATTGTTTTGATGATTTCATATTTGAATTCTGCCACAAGCAATCCTCCATCTGAATAAATTCTAGAAAACATCTTTACTAAATGTTTGCCACCTTATAGCTTACCCATAATATTGAGCAGGCTTTGGTAACTGTCCACATCGTGGTATTTGACCTTACTGGTGGATATCTGGTTAAACAACTTCTTGGCACAGTCTATTTTTGCCTTTTCAATTTCCCGTAACTTCATGCTTTCCATTGAACCTTTTGTCTCGGCAATGAAGTAAATATGCTTGACTGTCCCTTCATAAAAGGCAATGGCCCAGTCCGGTGAGTAATTGCCAACGGGAGTGGGAATAGCAAAGTCCTTTGGCAGTTTGGCATAGACACAAACCTCATCTGCCAAATCCATTTCCTCGGCAAACCTCCGTTCGACGCTCTTTTCGGCGGTGCCGTCGGTAAAGACATAGTCTTGAATGTGTTTCTTGGCCCGGAAGGCTTTGGCAAAATCACCCTCATCTTTTTCCATCGTAAAAATGCTGCTATCATACTTTTCTTCAATTTGATTATAGGTGATATGCTCCACGATCATAGTGGCCTTTTGTTCCTTAATCAAACGGATGGCTTTGCTAATAAACTCTTCCGGATTGTGTTTAAATAGGGCAAAGATATGGTTACCTATACCAGCCAGAATAGCCGCCACGGTGCGGCGGGTAAGGGTGGTACCCTCGGCAATTTTGCCAATTAAGTCGTATTTGATTTGACTGGCGGCGGCGTGTTGCAGGGTTTTGGTAGAGGTATGTTCCTGCTGAAAACTTTCCCCGCGGGCAATGGCCTCTTCATGTAGATTCAACGTTTGTTTGCCAGTCACGATGGTGTATTGCAGCTGGGAGACAAACATATTTTCATTCATATGCTTGATGGCCTTAGCAATTAACTCCTGGCTATCGAACTCCACGGTATAGGCATACTGGTGGTTAATATAGCTCCAGAGGGTTTGGAATTCCTTCTTAAAGAAATTATCATTGAGGGCATTTTCTTTAACCTTTGTTTTATTGCCGTCTTCCACCATGTCATCCAGGACACTCTTATCAAAGACGCTCTGGATTAAGGTATGGACACCTGCGGCCAGGGGGGCCAGGGATTCCGGCAGGGACGCCAGACGGTTGTTGGCTAAATCTGTCCGGTATTCCCTTGTTACGTTATCGTTGTCATCGATATAGTCATTTTTCAGCAGGTAACGGTAAATGTCCTTAGCCAGTTTGACATCCAGAATAACGGTCTGATCTCCCACCGTAATGGTCTTACCCATAAAGTATTCCAGACTGGCTTTGGCCGGACGGTCATACAAGGCTTCTTTAATGCCGGTTTGTAAATCAGCCACAAAGGTCCGGTATCCCTCGCTGGCAATGACCGTCAGCATATTGATATTATGGACCGTCTCGCCGATGCGCTCGGCATCCATGCGCACCCCTTGCTGATTGACACAGAGGCGCAGGCCGCGTCCCACTTCCTGGCGCTTTTGGGTGGGGCTACTGCCGCCGTGCTTGAGGGTGCAAATTTGAAATACGTTGGGATTGTCCCAGCTCCCGCAGGGCGGAGTGGGAGAAGATAAAACGGACCGGTTCCTCAAAGCTGAGGAGCCGTTCTTTGTTTTTAAGAATCAGGTCGTAAGCACTGATGTCATCGCTTTCATCGCTGCCCCGTTTGATGGCACTGTCCACCTTGCGCCCCTGTTTATCTATACTGAAATAGCCGGTATGGGTGGCGCTGGGTTCAATGCCTTTAAGGTAGCGAATGTAGGGGGTATCTTCCAGGGTGATATACTCATTTAAAATATTGATATACTCTTGCTCAAACATCTCACCGTACTCGGAGTTGACCTCTTCCCCGGCCTCGTTATATGCCCGATACTTAGCCACCTCATCGATAAAGAACAGGGACAGGGTCTTGATGCCCATTTCAAAGAGCCGCTTTTCCTTTTCAAAGTGAGAGATAATGGTTTCACGGATTTGAATGCGGCGCATATCCTGTTCGGACACATCCCCCACCACTTCCCCCCGGGCCAAAACATGACCGTTGGTAAAGGTGACAGTACCCCGGATGGGTCAATCTCATTGATATGATAGCCTTTGTACTGTTCCAACTGATTGGATACGGCATAAAGATTATCATCAACCCCTACAATGCGGGTGTCCCGCTTGATCCCGGATTTTTGTTTAATCTCCAATTCAATTTTGGCCATAGGCGGCTTCTTGGGGGAGATAAGGATATTTTCCAGGTACAGGTATTTGGTTGTCCCCCGCAGGTTCTTAACTTCAAAGCCTTTGACCTCAATCTTTTTGACCAGGCGCTTGTTGTAGGCATCCACCGCATCCAATACATAGACCAAGTTGTGATGCTGGGCGTGGGTGGCCGAGTAATTGAGGCAGAACAAAGGATTGAAATTGGCTAAAGCCTTTTGGGTCTTATCGCCACCCATCTTTTGCGGCTCGTCCAGAATGAGGATAGGGCGGTTGGCTTTGATGACATCAATGGGCCGGCGGCTGCCGAAATCATCCAGTATATCATAGATACGGCGGGCTTCTTTACTTCGGGCATCTTCTTTCAGGGAAGTATTGAAGGCCTGTATGTTGATAATCATCACGTTAATACCGGCACTGGAGCTGAAATTATCAAGCTCGGTTAGGTTTTTGCTGTTATAGACAAAGAAGCGGGCCTTCTTACCATAATGCTCCATGAAGTGATCCCGAGTGATTTCAAAGGATTTTTTACGCCTTCACGGATAGCAATGGAGGGAACTACTACGATAAATTTGCTCCAACCGTACCGCTTATTTAATTCAAAGATGGTCTTGATGTAGACATAGGTTTTGCCGGTACCGGTTTCCATTTCCACATCTAAGCTGCATTTGCCTAAATGATTGACTAAGCTGTCGGACTGTTTGATATTGTTGCGGGCTTGCATGTTGCGAATGTTGAGCAGCAGTTGGTCACTCTGCAGGGCAATGTCTGCGTTTTTAAAGCCTGCTGCAACCTCATCTTCCAGCAGCAGGGTCTGCTGTTGTTCTATAAATATGCGGGTTTGTTCTTGCCTGAGTTGTTTTAGGCCTAAGTCTCGCACATAGCTGACACGGTCGATATAGGGTTGTCCGGCAAATATATTAACCACACTGTTGACGGCATCGGTTTGGTATTGCTGTATTTTAAATTGAAACTTCACCGGAACACCTCCTATAGAACCTTTCTTTCCGTGGAGGGGCTGTAGGTGGCAAAAATCTGCTCAAAGTTGGCCGCCACACTGTCGCTGGCCAGGGAGCTATCCCGGAACACCGCATAATAGGGCTTTTGCTTGGCGATTTCGGTAATGACCTCGCCGGTGACATTGCTGTCGAAGCAGGCCAGCAGATAGCCCTCGGCCACGTTAAAGACCCTTTTACCGCCGATGGTGGTTTCTTCAATTTTACTGGAGAGCAGTATGCCTAAATCCAGCATCACCTGGAACAGCAAATCTTCCGGGGTACGGTCGGGCTTGATGTTGTCGGCCAGGGCAAAGAGTTCGGTTTGTGCATACTCCGCGGGATGGTAGTAAACGTCCTGCATATTGGTGGAGTCCACCTTGAGGACCCGAAAGCCGGTATCCAGCTTGCCTGCCAGTTCGGGATGCTCCTCCAGAATCTTTTTACCGGCCCGACGGATGCGTTCTTTACCGATTTCACATATATTCTTGTAACCTGCCTTATAGGCTTCGGATTTTTCATCTGTTTCCTCGGGCAGTTGGACCATAATGAATTTGCGGTTGCCTCCGTCTTCGGCATTTAACTGCATGACGGCGTGAGCAGTAGTAGCAGAACCCGAGAAGAAATCCATTACAATTGAGTCTTTTTCCGTCCCAGTTACAATGAGTTTTTTTATTAAATCAACTGCTTTAGGAAAATCCATTATACTGGCCCCAAACAACTCCTTAATTGCCTTCCTGCCATAGTCATTAGTTATTTCTTTATCTGTCCAAAGTGACTTAATCAAAGTTGTTGCAATATTTCCATCACTATCTGATAGATAGTCTTTTCTGTAAATTCTCCATTCATTTCCTGTTTTTTCGGCAATAAGCAATTTGTTTTCAGTGCTTACTTTTTGCTTTGCCCATGTCCAGCACGTTTTTGTTCCATCAGGAGCATCAGGCCACACTTCATCAGAAAAATTGCTATTTTTAATTAAGGAAACCTGACCATTTTTAGGATTAACATATAATGGATAATATAGATTTGGTCTGGTAATTGGATTAAAGGACTGGTTTCTGTTTCTCAGACCAAGTATTCTAAATTTACCGAAAGAGTCCTCCCGATTATATTCTTCAATCATACGACCTTCTTTTTGTACTCCACCCATAGTTGATGTAAGTTGAAGGTTCCTTCCATAAATAAGGATAGCCTCATGTGTCCTTGCAACGAATTTGTCTAAATGCCTACCGCGTGGGTTTAGCTGAACTGCGAGTGTTGCTATATGGTTACCTTTCCCAAAGACCTCATTACAGATTTTTTGAGCATTTTCGAGTTCATTATCGTCAATACTGATAAAAACAACTCCGTCATCTGTTAAGAGATCTTTTGCCAACTTTATGCGAGGAAAGAACATATTCAACCAATCAGTATGAAACCGCCCGTTACTTTCGGTGTTCTGCACAAGGCGATTACCATCATCATCATACTGCCCGCTATTTGGCATGTATTCGCTAATATCCTGAGCAAAATCATCCTCATAAATAAAATCATTCCCCGTATTATAAGGCGGTCGATGTAAATCATCTTCACCTTACCCAAATAAGTCTCCTGTAGCAGCTTGAGAGCATCCAAATTATCCCCCTCAATATACAGGTTTTCGGTGGTATCAAAAGCCACACTTTCCTCCCGGCAAGGCGCAGGGTTTTGGCAATAGGAGCGTTGGCCAAGAGGATGGACTTTCTCTTATCCGGCCAGGTAAATTGGTAGCGTTCTGCCGGGCCTTCCACCAGGACGCTGGAGAGTTCCTGACGTAGGACATCAAAATCTATGGCCTGCTCAATGATGGCAGAGCCGTCTGCCCGGTAACCCTTAATGACCTCGGTGAGGGCATTGGGGAATAACTCCCCGATTTTTTTAATATTGTCCTCCACTTTATTGATTGAGTGCATTTTCAGCTTGTCCACCGTTATTCTCCTTTTTCCTGAGCTAATTTCTTCTTCATACTTTGCAACTTGGTATATAGTTCAAACCTTTTTTTAGGTTGTTTTTCATTGCGGGAGAGCCGCTCCAGTTTATCCACTTCCTTTTGCAGCTTTAGGATGGTTTCTTGTTTTTTGAGCTTTTCTTCAATGGTTAGACCACCCGTGGCGGGAACGATCTCTTCCTGCAGGGCGATCTGTTCGATAAACCCTTCCCATATGTTATCAAGATTAAGCCCTTTCACAGCCAGCTCAAGGTCTGCCAGTGGAAGCCACTGGGTCTTGTAGAGTTTGCTATAGTAAAGGGCCAGTTGTCCCTGGTCCTGGAATTTCAAGAGAAAGAGCAGCTTATGGGCATTTTGCCTGGCTATGTTTTCGATAATGCGGTAGTCCAGATCCTGTTTTTTCAGCTCAATAGATAGCACCAATATTTCAGCTATCTCCCCACCCTTTTCCACGTTTAAAGTATCCGGTGCCAGCTTGTACTCCAGGACAATACGTTTTACATCCGAAACAAATTTCTCCCGGACTTCGCTGCTTAGCGTAAGCCGCTTATAAAAGGCTTCCTTTGGCATAATTCGCCCAACCACAGCCGTGCTAGGGAAAGACAACATCTTAGATCACCACCATGAAGCAGATTAGCTCAAAATCATCCAAACCGGAGATGTTACCAGTAAGGAAGGTGGTTTGCCCAGTGCCAAAGAAGCTGTCCATGTCACTTTCTTCCTTGACGGTAATAATAGAAGAAATGGCATGCTGGAGTAGACTCGATACACGGTCCATTTTCTTGCCATCGTTAGTTTCGCGGTTAAAGATTTGGCAAGCCTCCATATCGGGTTTTACTTTGCCCCGGGAGAGATGGCGCAGCATATCCAGGGTGGCTTTGGGTTCCAGATGGTTGCAAATAACTTCCCCATCGTCGCCAATGTACACCATGTAGAAGGGGTGCAGGCGGTTTTGATTGGCATGGTTAATCATGTTGTTGACGTTCTTCAGCACAAATACCACGCCGGGCTTGTCGCCCCTTACCACGGCATGAATACCAGTGGGTGTGCGTTCTAAATTGGGATTGGCTTTGAGATAGGCCAGCAGGTCCATGCGGAATTCGTTTAAGCCCAAATCCATAATGGAAATACCGCTGGTCATTTCCTCCAAGTCCACCACTTCATTCTGTAGTTTTTCCAATTGTTGCCTGCGGTAAATCAAGTCTCCCTTTTCTTCGGGGTTAAGGTAGTCGTCATCGCCGGTGGCAGTCATGATGGAAATGCGCATTCTGGCTTCCACGCGGCTTTTCAGGTTGATATAATCGTCCAACGTGATATCCGGCCAGAAGTTGACCAGTTGGATAACGTCATTTTGGCTGCCAATGCGGTCAATCCGTCCAAAGCGCTGAATGATGCGGACCGGGTTCCAGTGAATATCATAGTTGATGCAGTAATCGCAGTCCTGCAGGTTCTGTCCCTCGGAAATACAGTCGGTGGCGATGAGTATGTCTATCTCGTTTTTATCCTGCGGCATCACCAGGGCCTTTTCTTTGGACAGGGGTGAAAAGCAGGTTAAGATGGTATTCATATCGTTACGGAATTTGGCAATGGTGGTTCTTCCTTCAATATCCCCGGTAATTAAGGCACTGTTTAAGCCGAACTTGATTTTGACAAATTTGCTGACATTTTCATAGAGGTATTCCGCTGTGTCCGAGAAGGCCGTGAAGATAATAATTTTTTTGTTGTCCCGGTTAATGGGGTGCTCAATTTTATGCTCAATCACACGGAGCAGCTCAGTGAGCTTGGAATCATATTGGGGCGTGATGTCGCCCACCATGAGGATAAGAAGCTCCAGGATTTCCAAATCGGCTGCTAAGTCCCGCTGCCAGGACAGGTAATCCATATCCCGCAGGTCAATTTTAAATTTCTTGCCCACATTAAACATATCGATGTTCTGGTCATCCAGATCCAGGTCCCCTAAATCAGTCATCTCACGTACTGTAACCTCTGCACCGGGCCGGAAGTTTTCAATGGATTTTAAGGTGTCATAGATTTGCTCATAGATGCGCCGGACAGTTAATTTAAAGGAATGCACGGAGCTTTCCATTCTCTTGAGCAAGTTGATGCTCATCAAACGTCGTATGCCTTCCTCACGTCCACTCTGGGACAGCCGCCGGCTGTGTTCGGAATCCAGGTCAATGTATTTGCTTAGCTTGCTGGCCAGGATATAATTAGTTGGCGTATAAATGGATAGATTCAGCTGCATCAGTTGCTCATAGACCTGCTCATAGTTGATGGCATTGTTTAGGGTTGTCAGTTTGGTTCGTAAGGAAATTGGTTTGTTGCGTTCCGGGAACTTGCCAATTTCCGAGGTATCGTAGTAGCGCTCAATGTGCTTGCGGGAGCGGGCAATGGTAACACTGTCCAACACCTCGAAGAAGTCAAAATCCAGCTGTTTCAGTAAGGAAGCGGTGGTGCACTGTTCCGGGAGCTGTTTGGACCAGGAGTTATATACCTTTTGGGCCATACGGAAAATGGTATCGATGTCGGTCCTGGTATTCAGCTTTTCATTAATAATTTCCGCTTGCCCTTCATAGGCCAATGCCAGCTGGTTGCGCAGATCATAGAAACGGTTGTTCACCGGGGTGGCGGAAAGCATCAAGACCTTTGTTTTGACACCCGGGCGGATAACTTTATTGAGCAGTTTCAGATAGCGATTTTCTTTTTCGCCATCCTCACCGGAGATGGCACCACCGTTGCGGAAGTTATGGGATTCATCAATGACCACCAGATCGTAGTTGCCCCAGTTGATGCGGTCCAGGGATATGCCAATGACGGAATCCCCCCGCTCCCGGGACAAATCGGTATGAAAAAGCACGTCGTACCTCAGGCGGTCATTATACAGTGTGTTGTTAATTGCGTTGCCACGATAGGTCAGCCAGTTGTCCTTTAGTTTTTTAGGGCACAGCACCAGTACGCTTTTGTTGCGGTTTTCGTAGTATTTAATCACTGCCAGGGCGGTAAAGGTTTTACCTAAACCAACACTGTCGGCCAGGATGCAGCCGTTGTATTGTTCCAGTTTATTAATGATGGCCAGGGCCGCATCCTTCTGAAAGTTATATAGCTTATTCCAAATCAGGCTATTTTTGAAGCCAGTGGCTTCGTTGGGCAGAACATCCTCGGAAATATCTTCAAGAAACTCATTAAAAATGTTGTAAAGGGTGAGGAAATAAATCAGCTCGGCAGAATTTTCCTGGTAGACTGCGGAAATGTATTCAATAACTTCTTCGGTCACATCCTGCAGCCGATTTCCGTCGTTCCAAACACTATCGAACAGGCAAACGAATTCATTGCTGAAGGGGGCTTCCATTTTAGTTACCATATTATGAATATTGTTACCCCGCTCGCAGCCGATATCAACGGTGGTAAAGCCGTTTAAGGCATATAGGTGAGTTGCTGGTCACCTGTTTGTACGTTGAGAAAACCGCCCATACCTTCTTGGGTGGAGTTGGATTTAAAGCGGACCTTCCTGCGAATCCATTCGGCACATTCTTTGGCGATGGCCTTTTGGGTCAGTTCATTTCTTAGTTTTACCTCAAATTCGGTGCCGTAAAGGCTTCTTTCCCTATGTAAGCGCGGAATGTAAAATTCGCGTTTTTCCTTGGGAGATTTTTCGGCGACAAATGTGGGGGACGTAAATATAAAACGCAGGGAATCAATCTGACTTAGCTGACGCTTCAATTCTTTATAGGCATAAATAGAAAAACAGGCGGCTGCAATAGAAACACGGCTTCCTGGTGTAATGACCTGGACTAGATCATCTTTTACTATTTTGTTTATATTATTGAAAACTTCCATAAAGGCTCCCCCCACCGGATATCATATCAAAATGATTGTTATAAACCAATTAGTTGAGCTATGAGGATTAAACTATCTCCACTTTCCAATCATCATTCGATAACTCCACGGCCTGCAGTGCTTGAAAGCAAAATCTTTCAATATCTTTAGCTGATAAATTCACTTCAACAAATGCACCATTCTTTAGGGTACGAATAGCACGGAATTTGTTTTTATCTCGCCCGATAAACCGAGGAAACTGTTTCATGAGCAAATCCATTTTTTCCGGTTCTAACTCGGCAATGGTATTTATGGTCTGCTCCAAAACATCCCGCCAAGAAGAAACTGTAAAATACTGTCCCAGTATCCATAGGCCGGTGGGAGTAGTACCAGTAATACCGGACCGATTGGTTTGTTCACTTACCGTTTCACCAAAGTAGGGCCAAATTTTCAGTGCTAACTCAGCCAAGTGCTCCGAGCGTTTTTTGATATCCTCTTTTTTCCAAGTGCTAGCGTTTTGGAAGAACTTATTCATTTCCAGGTGGCTTTCCTGAAGAAGTTGTTTCTTACTGTCAAAATCAAGGTTGGACAACTCGGAATTGTATTTTGTAAGGGTCAGGTTTCCTATGGTGTGCAGCAGTAGTTCATGCGTTAGTTCCCAATCTTCACCCAGGTAATTTTGCCAGTCTTCCGTAAGGGTTTGGGGCATAATATGTTCGATAGAAAAGTCCTCTAACGGCACTTGCTCTTTATGTTGGTAGGACTCTTCAAAGGTTTCTAAAATGAGCTTGGCCTTCACTGCACGATCGCCGCTGCCGTAGAGCTTAACATCTTGCAAGCGAGCCAAGAACTCCACGTCTTTGGGATATTTCTTAGTTTGCAGAATGACTTTTACTCCGCTGGCAAAGGATTCTGCTTTTATCTCTTGTACCTGGTTATAGAGGGAAGGGAATATTTTATTAAGCGAATTAGTTGGTACGTTACATATAAATCTTCTAATGGTGAAATTTTCGATGGTCTTAAGCACTTCGTAGAACTCTTCTGTTGTAATTACTTGGTTGAAATAGTCCTCATAGCAGTTTAACAGGAACGGGTAAGCGGTATTTACTTCAATTCTATTGATTCGTTGCAATGCCTTGCGAAGCATTGGTTTTTCTTCTTTCATCGGGTTTAACAGTCTTTCATAGTAACCTGCAAAACGAGACAATTCTTTCAGGTAAGTGAGAGCATCTTCCCTGTTAATCATTTCTTTGAGGGAGAAATAAACATCGTTTTGTTTAACATTGGCACCATTTCTCATTAGGTAATGCCGGATAAATTCGGTGAGGCTTTCGCCCAAGGCTTCATCCATCGGTTTCCAATATTGATTGTATATTTTTTCTTGCTCATTTACGTGGATTCGCATAAAGAAGTAGTTGCGAATTAAATCCGATTGCGTAAGAGGCTGGCCTTTGGCGTTTAGACTTTCGAACACAAGATAGGGGTTGTCATCTGGGTCTAAAACAATGCTAACAATGGACAGCTTCCCGGTAATGATATCTTTTATTTTTTCCGCATCAATGTGTTCGGGCCTTAGCTTCCTCTCGAAAAATTGGTAAGCCCCTGTAATTTTATCCACTGTGCTTATAGAATTGCCGTCTATGATGTTATGGAATGATGCTCGGTCTACTTGCGTAGGTTGTAATTTATAGTGATCTAGCCCACCTTTATAGGGATTTACCAGTAAGGTATTGTTAATCTCTTCAGCTAATAGAGGTTGTTTACATTGCTTGGCTTTATCTCGCAGGGCCGCTAAAAGTATAAATATGGTGGTAAGACGCTGTTGGCCATCGATCAAGAGGTACTTGGGTACCCCTTCGGGTACAGAGGCTGCAGGCATGGTTACAATGGAGCCAATAAAGTGGCTACGGGGATTTTCTTCCTCTAGAAGCTCCATGATATCCTTCCAGAGCATTTCCCAATCTTTTTTCTCCCAGCTATAGGTTCTTTGAAATAAAGGGACTATGTATTGTTTGTTACCTTCAATGATTGCTTGCAATTTTGTTTCGGATGCTTTCATGGCTTTTCCCCACCCTTTCTCTAATTTTGGTTGCCTTTATGTCTTTTAACGTACTTACTAATAGACATTTATTAGCGTGAAATTTTTAAATTCATATCCAAATTATTTGCTATTAAAATAAGAGTTTTTTTGCAAACCCTGAAAGGAATAACAATATACCTATTCAATCGATACGTAAAAATTTCCTTTTGTTTTAACTACATAATCTTTTCCAATTTTATCTTCTTACTACAATTCAATAGGTTTTACTTGTTAAGTCGGCATGCGATAAAAATCTGCCTATACACGATTGTATTGGCAGATTTTTATCAGATTTATCTATTATAGAAGGGCACTTAGCCAGTGGTTTAAAAGCGTTTTCTTAAGTTACTTCCCCGTCCACATATCTATAACCAGGCCCCTGATCCAATATTGATAGGGCAAATAAAAATACCCCTGGTCTCCCCAATTCTCTCCCCAACTGTTGCGGACAACTGCCCACTGCTTGGTATCGTCATAACCCACCACCAGGACGGCATGGCCGCCGAGCAGTTGTTCGGTTTCCGTATAGGGTATTGGCACAGTACCTGTTTTAGCCACCTCATCGCTTTCAAAAGATTCATAGACCAGCATACCAGTAACCACCGGCAGTCCTTCCGCCAGTGACGTTTTCAGCATGGTTAAATTGCTGACCCGGTGATATTGGCTGATTTTGTAGTGATGGGCATCCAAAATGTCCCGTAAGGTTGGCGGTTGAGTAAACTTGTCAACATTGTAGGGGTCGTCGGATTCCGGGCAAACACCGATATTCTTGAGCACCTTCATGCCGTCACGGATGGTGGCGCCGCTGTCTTCATCAATCGTGCCCTCCAGCATACGTTCCTCTCGTAATACAGGAACAGCCTGGACAGTCTCACCAAGGGCTGCTTTGCCTGTATCATCAGGTATTCACGCAGGCCGGAGGCAATTGCATTGGCTGTGCAGGAACCAAGCTCGCCCTGGTCTACCACCGGGCTACACCGGGATCTGAGGTTAACCGCCGGGGGCAAATCCTTAGGATGGATAATCGCTTTGGCCTGGTAGATATTGTCCCGCAGGTCGGGGCTGTCTTTCTGCAGCTTATAAACGCGTTTCACCTGTACATCCTCTCCCTCCATAAATCTGTTTTTAATCTCCACCAAAAACCAACCACATACTTCCATTTAAGGGGCAAGGCTCTGCCAGATCTCACAATTAACCATCCCATCTGGCTCGGTAACCACGCACATCCACATGGATAAAACCATGCTGCTGGTACAGGCCAATATTGTCAAAGCCCGCCTGTTCCGCCAGTGCTGCCAGGCTTTCAACCGCCAGGCCCGGTACCCTTATGTCCGCCGCCATGCCCTTTAGGTGGTAAGAATTAGTCGCACCGCCCACCGCCCCGATGTGAACCGGGCAGCGGTAGCCGCTGTTCACCAGCACCGGGGCACCGGCTAGGCATCGCAAGTATTCCAGCTTCTGCAGCAGCTCCGTCTGAACCAGCAACCTACCACAGCAGCGACAGGCCAATTCACCTTCTATAAAGTGTGGCGTTAACTTCAGCCAGGGCCTTGCCTTAACCGCGCCCATGCTTACACCTTCTTTATCTGTCGCAGTTTGTCAACGTCAACATCCATATACTTCGCTATGACCAGGGTTTGCATGTCTATACTTCTTTGCAGGTCTTTGATTATCGGTTCTAAGCGTATCAACAGGTGGCCAGACACGACTATAGGAAAACCGTAATTGCTGACCATTTTGAAAAATTCTTCCATAATGGCACCCCCTCGTAAAAAAGGGAGTGGATTATTCTCCACCCCTCCTAGGAGACTGTTAAAAAACTCCAAACAATAATAACCAAAAATAGATATTTTTAGCATAAYAGGAAGGAAAATAGAGATATTTGTAGAAATAAATACCTATCATCAGATAGGGAGTGCTAATTTAATATGTTAAAGCAAAAAGGACGTCAATTATCTATAACCGACATTGATGTATTAGAGCAATGGAGTAACAGACCCCTTGTTTCTGAAAACAGCATCTATTATGCCCTTGCTGAAGCTGATGACATATTTTCCGACGAACTTTTTTCTTCTGCATACTCCCATAAGGGGCGTCCYGCTRCCTCTCCGGCCATGCTAACCAAAGTTTTATTACTCCAGTTTTATGAAAATGTGTCAGACCGGCAGGCAGAAGAGCGAGCTTTATACGATCTGCGTTGGAAAGTTGCACTTCATTTACCTATAGGAGAGTCCGGCTTTGACCATAGCACGCTGTCTAACTTTCGTGACCGTCTTCTTCAGAATAAAAAAGAGCAGGAAGTTTTTCAAAAAATACTGGAGAAAGCTGCCGAAAGAAAACTAATCCCTCAAAATTCGGTTAGACAGATAATTGATTCAACCTGCACCCTGGGCGCAGGTGCAGTTCAAGATACTTATACCTTAATTAGAAAATCTATTTACAAACTCATTCAAGAACTCCAAAAACATATCAATATCGTTGAAATTGTAAAAGAACCATTGAAGCTTAACTATCAAGATGACAGCAAGCCTAAGATTGACTGGAACAACCCAGAAGAACGCAACCAATTATTAAATGACCTGATAAGTGATGCAGAAAAGCTRCTTTCTRCCATTGAAAGTCATAAACTTAGCCCAAAGGGACAGCAATTAAAAGAAATCCTTTCCAAGATCGTTGAGCAGGATATCCAACGGCAGGAAGATGGTACAGTTATTATTAAGCAAGGAGTTGCCAAAGACAGAATAATCTCAACCAGTGATCCGGAGATGCGTCATGGGCGCAAATCCAGTTCCCGTCTTTTTGACGGATACAAAACACATACGGCCATGGAAGAAGAAAGTGAATTTATTACTGCCGTAGAAGTAACCCCTGGTAACCAGCATGATTCCGAAGCTGCGACCAAGTTAATAGATGCACAACCTAAAGAACAGCAACCGGAAACTATTATGGGTGATACTGCCTACGGTACCGGACAAGTACGGGCTGCAATGGAAGATAAACAAATTAAAGTAATTGCCCCTGCTCCAGCCGAACCCCAAAGACCAGGCTGTTATCCTAAATCTGCTTTTAATATTGACCTGGAAAGTGAGACATGTCAGTGTCCCGCAGGAAAAATCGCTGAAGAAAAACGATACAGTAGAGCAGGTAAACTTAAAGCCTTTGCATTTAGTGAAAAACAATGCGGTAATTGCCCTTTAAAAACAGAATGTACACAGAGTAAGCAGAACAGACGAATTGTAACTGTACACCCTTACGAAAAACAACTACAAGCTGCCCGGGCTTTTCAAAAGACTGAAGAATTTAAAGAGGCCTATTCCGGTCGCTATAAAATAGAACGCAAACAATCAGAAATGGTGAGATATGGTCTGCGAAAAGCCAGATACATTGGCCAAGCCAAAGTTAAAYTTCAAGCATATCTGATAGCAACATTAGTCAACTTCAAGCGATTGTGCAAACTAACAATGGAACAAATTGCCAAAGAGCCATTACCTGCGATTATAGGATAAGTGCGCCCAATTGCATGACAAATACTGGAAAATGGGAGGTAATATACTCAAAAAATATTAGTTTTCGTCTTAAAATCTAAAAAAAGTGGGTCACTACTGTTAATTAATGTAAATTTTATTTTTTGAAAGAAGTAAAATTAGGGTTTTAAAGGGGTTTTTTCAACACCCTCCTAGTAGAATTGCAAGCGACTTGATTCTTTTGAACATTAAAGCTACCCCCTTAAATTATTTTTCAATACCTAGATACGGAAGGTAGCTTTTTGGTTTCAAAAAATTTGTTATTTCCCAAAAAAAGATACTCCCTGCTGAGGAGGTTTGAAAGAATTTTTTATTTAATAGATATCCTGTGGATCTATTGGCAATTTCCAACTAAATGTAGTATTCCTTCATAAAAACCAGGTCTTTTTCAACAGTAAGGGTAACTTTTTATAGTTTTTTCTCACTCACTTCGGGTGGTAACAGCTTCCTACACTACCCCATGACGGAGGAGAAACAGTACCTTCTTACCGTCATTGGCGATAGTTTGAAACATGGTTATTTACCGAAATTGGCAATGAACTGGTTACCGCCATTCAGCGTGGTTTGCTACAGTTAATCTCTAATAATGACAGATAATATCTTACTTGATATTAAAACTTGCACAAAAAGTTTTTAACATCAAGTATCTTTATGAATGCGGATAACGATTTAACTTGATAATCGTAAAGCAATCATCAATGAATTAGTATTGAGTAAATTAATTATGGCTCACTTTCAATTTTTTTGAATCCATAGATAGAAATTTATAGATAGGAATTTGCTTTTTCATAGACAGTATATTACTGCCCGTCAAACATAAAATTGTAGCCGATTTATGCATAATTTAACGATAGTTTTTCCAAAAACTGTTGCTTTACCGGATTTATATGAACGATAGCCCGGCTGTTTTACCAAAAAGGACAGGCATGCAGACTCTCATGCCAAAATGTGCGCACAATCAAACAGGCCATGACAGATTCAATGTAACAACACGTGAACAATCCTCATAGCCCTATACTGTCCAAATCGTCAACCTATCTTGATAAGACCCCTAAATACAGTCCTCATAAGGTGTCAACTGGGAATATTCATCCTCATACGGCATTTGGAGGACAGAATCATCATGGGTTATATCATAAGACGGTCCGGAAGGTTTTGAAGCAGGATGTACTGATGCTCCTTATAAAGGTTGGGGGGATCATGATTTCCCGGCATCCACAGATCCAGGTGCAGCAACGGGCCCAGTTCCTGCGGAAAACCTTTTTTGAAATATCGGAATCAACCAGTGAAGGCGCCTGGTTGTCAGTCTCTGTTTTTTGCGCATTCCCCGCGACTTGTTTCCTAATCAAGCGCTATATATAATAATCCTTCCACATAGTTAAAAATGTATAATTTTCGACAAGCAGCTTACGTAGATTGATTATTGATAGTTCTTTGTTGCCCGAGACTGTTTTCGGCATCCCTGCCCTTAGCCGTCCAGTGCGTCGGGTCTCAGGGCAAAGAGTTCACGGAGTTGCCCTGTGTCCAGCTCCGTCAGCCAGCTTTCACAGGAGCCGATGATGCTTTCAGCCAGAGCTTTTTTCTTTTCCATCATTTTTTCAATAACCCGCCTTATGGCGGTGACTCCCTGGCTGGTCACCAGTTCGACAAAAAGCTATAAAAAGTACCCGTTGTGTTTTTTTTTTTGATATGTTATGTTCAGTATCAGGAAGTCGAAGCTGGAAGGATCTTGAAGAACAAAGGGAGTCTGATGTGTTTGCCGCGCCGTCTGAAGCATGCGCCTGCCGGAAAAGGCAGGCAAGGAGGTGAAGAATTTTGTTACTTTTTCAACCCCGAGATCCCTCTCAAAAAAGTAATAGTGATTTGGAGGCAAACCGGGTGTAGCCTGACAACCTTGTTCCCATAGTATGCCATCCAGAACCACTATTACAATTCCATTTAACCATTTATTCTGAAAATCTTCAATCCCCAGAGGGCTTCATCAAAAAATGAGGAGGTTTTATAATGAGATCGGTTAAACAAAAACTGAGTTTGGTTCTCGTGCTTGCCTTACTGGTTAACATGTTGTTGCCGGGCATGGGTGCGTTTGCCGCTGAAACAAATAATTTTGTAGTTCCTGGTAGCGGCGAACAGATACTTATATCTCCGGATACGTCTAATTGGGGAGAGCAAACTAGCACACCGCAATCAAATGGAAATTCAAGTAGTCAGGTAAATAGTAATAAAGAAGAAGCAGTCGCGAATCAGATTTTAGATTCAATTAATAATCAGCAGAATGTCGTCCAGAATGATTCGAATAATGTAGAAACACAATTTTGGGGTCAACTTCTTAAAAAGGCAGCAGAGTTTGCACTTAAAAAATTGGGGCCGAAAGTAAAGGACGAAGTGTGGCCTGCAGTTAAAAGTAAGTTAGATGATATAATGGCAAAATATAACGACTTGTCAATAAATGGCCCAAGTAAAGGGGAACAAGTGTTTGAAATAGTAAGCAAAAAACATGGCGCAGTATTTCGATTGGATGCTACGCTGTTAAAGAAGTATGATGGCTACTATTTGTACGTGCATTATCATACGCCACCAGATATGAGTAAGCATCATGATATTGCAACTGTTTATATAGGTAAAAACAAACCGCCTGGCTACAGATAATTAAAATACTTCCAGGATTAGTCAGGACAAATGTCTCTAGTTACACAATACTAATAATGAGGTATTAAATCATGTATATAATTTAATACCTCATTATATTATAAACGAAGCTAAAGCTATCGGGAGGATTGATAGGTGTGTATAAACCAGAATTAACATCTTATAAAATTAATTTTGACAAGGGTGATGTTGATGAATCAAAAGTATTAGAACTACTAATTGATATATTGGGCCAACCAGACAATGATTTTATTAACGCTTGCAAAATAATAAACTTGGATTCAAAAGAAAGTAATATAGTTGGGTATCAAGTTCATTTAACAGAAGAAATCATTAAGGTTATCAAGAATCGTTTGGGTGAATTAGGAGTAAATATTGGAGAAAAATTTATAAGAGATTACGGCCATTTCCACATTACTATATATAAAGAGGATGTTAAAAGCAATATACTCTTGGAAACAGAGGATGAAGGAATTGCATACGAGAAAGAAGACAATAGTTGGGATGTATATTATATTGAGGGTTCTCTTGAGGAGTATTTGAGAGTAGATGGAGAATATTTTATTTTTAATATATCTAATGATGAGATAAATAGTCTTGAAGATATTAAAGAGAGGTTTAAAAAATGGGTAGATGAACACAAAGAAAGGATGAAATGAATTAAAAATAATGGGGATTATTACTGGCATATTGGGAGAGGAGCCATCGGAAGAGACGGAAGGTAGATTTGTAAAATTAGAAGCATTAGACAATAGTAATACTGGGAACTGCCGCTTAACCGTACATAACTGCCCCAAAGATAGGTAGAAACGATATCGGTTCCGGGAGCCAGCAGATCCACTTCCGGGCCACTGCTGCTAAAACTTGCCAATTTGCCCCTGCTGTCCACCACGGCAACACTGAGGGTTTCATCAAATACCGAAGGATAATCCACGGTATTCGGGCCACCGTCATTGCCGGCAGCCGCCACGATCAACAGCCCCCGCCTGTGGGCTGCGCGGACCGCTTCCTCCAGCGCACTGCTGTACTTATCGGTGCCAAAGCTCATGTTTGCCACGTGAATTCGGTTTTTCAGACACCAATCGATGGCATTAATGGCGTTCAGGATTGTACCCTCACCCCATTGATCCAGCACCTTGACGGCATAGAGTTCCGCCTCCGGGGCCACGCCCACGATTCCCCTGCCAATATTGGCAGCGGCGATAATGCCGGCCACATGGGTGCCATGACCGTTATCATCATAGTAAGATGCACCGGGGACAACCAAGTTTTGAAGGTAGCGTTCCAGAGTCCTAAGACCCGGTCTTACAATATGTCCATCAGGATCAATATACTCTTTAGCTGAAATATCTTTTAGCAGTGCCGCCTGTTCTCCTTTTTCAAGCTTGCGGCAGACAATTGGGGCAATGAGCCCATAGCGAAAATTCGCTATGGCCAAGCGCTTTTCTTCATCCATAATGTGTCTCTCTCCTTTCCATGGTTTTAAATCTATTATCCGAAAAAGGCCTAAACCCAGGGAGAGGACAACTTTTGTGGGCTTAAAGTAAGGCTTTCGCCCCAAACATCCGATGGATCAGAGAAAAAGCCGGAAGGGAAGTGAAATAGGTATTCTTCAAGGTTAAAGAGAGAGCGCGACACAGAAAACGAACCAAAGACAAAAGGACTCTTACAGCAAATTCTGTACGAGAAGTAAGCTTTTGGGATGGAAGTTTTAGCCCGGGGAAGACGTTAAGCAACAGGTTAAAAAGGTCGGTAGTGACTTTTTGCGCCCTGCTGGATATCACCCTAATCCAACGCTTGAGTGTTTTTAAAGAGACCACGTGGGAATGCGGGTTAAACATGTTAAGTAATTCGCCCCATGAAAGAGAATCTTCTACTCTAACACATATAGCTCTTTCTATGAAGGAAGCCATAAAACTCCGAAAAGGCCATGGAAAATCCGGAAGAAGAGAAATAGTCCTCTCCTCATGTCCTTGAGACTGGCACTCATAACGGTAAATTGGGATTCGCTGCTCGCTGTTAGAATCCACTGCCCAGCGCTCGTAATGGCCGTGTCTATGTGGTCGACAGTTTCCGCAGATTGGGCATGGGAAGTTGAATTCAGGAGATTTTTTACCGTAACGTTCTAAATACTCTTTGACAGATGCCCCTAAGAAAGTTACCATAATCATAGCAGGACTTTACAGTTCCTGTGGGTTGTGAGCTTTCGGGGGTCTTGGCGGATGTACCGAAAGCTCATTTTATTTTGCTTAAGAACTGTAAACACAAATCACCCCAGTTAAAGTTCTACGGAAGATAATCCATTACCTTACTTGGCAAGTCAAAAAGAGTGCGTGTGCCTTATGTGGAAAAGCCCTCTGGGGTGTGGCTTAAAAGAGCTTTTCCACAACGGCACGCCCCGCACACCTTCGGCGGCTGCATTGGGTATTCCTTATCCTGCGCGCACCTTATTATTGATGTTAACGACAAATAATTAAGCCAAAATTCCATGTTTACCGACACAGAATTTTGGCCTTAACACTTGGTAAAGTTAGCGCCGACAATTACTATCAGATTCGTGATAAGAGGAGGGGGTTAGTCACCCCCTCCTACTTGATTATTTTTTTCGACGTTTTTTTAGAAATTTTACCAGTAAATAAATTCCTACGCCCATTAATGCTATACCAGATATATATATAACACTAGCTAAGGTTTGTCCATCCATTTAACCACCTGCTACTTAAGATAATATTCAGCAGTCGGACTAGTATAATTAAAGGTCACTAATTGGCCGATCCCTTTAATTATAACATAGAATTGCATTGTACCGTATACACTTGCAGTTAATGTTCTCCCTGAATCAATAATTCTAGTAGTTTGACCTTTTTGAGTCCATTTAAAACCCACTGGTTGATCTAGACCAGTAATCCATGAATTTACACTATTACAAGATAAAAAACGTTTAGTTGAAGAGTCATAACTATAATTTACCTGAATGTTTATCTTTTGTGGTGGCAGATATGGCACAGAACCTACCCAAAAAGATTTTACCTGGCTACCTGTTGAGGTAGCTAAAATTTGTAATTTTTCTGCAGGTGCTTCTTCAAATTGCTTATTTTTTTGTTTTATATCTTTTTGTTCTTTATAAAATTTAGCTATGTCTTTTTCAAGTTCTTCAACACTTGAATATTCTACAGGAGTAATACCTTCAGGAATATCAACTTGTTCAAATTTTACATCATATTTTTGTGACAATACATCCAGTTTAGAGTTTATCTCTTGTGCTTTATTTGTGGAATTACTATTTGCAAAAGCAATACCGTTGAACATTAATACAAACATTAAACCAAAAACAATACTTTTAATTACTTTTTTCAAGTTCACTACCTCCCTTAATTATTTTTAAAGAAATCTACTTAAAACAATTATTTATACATTGGACCCACCCCCTTTCCTACTAGACAGACAAGGGGGTGGGTTGGTTTTAAAAATAAATCGTAATATATCTACAAATATCGACATTATCAATAATAATAAATGAGTATACCGTTAGCTCAGTAGCCCCTTGTCCCCAGAACGCATGTTTGCTATAATAAATAAAACTTATGTTCTGAGGGTGATGGTATGGCTAAACAGGAAAAAATTACACTTCTTCAATTTCAAAAAATGTTCCAAACTGAAGAAGATTGCCGGACATATCTTTTTAAAATGCGCTGGCCTAACGGGTTTTGTTGTCCCAAGTGTGGCCATAAGGGCTACTATGAAATTAAAACCCGGCACCTTTTCGAGTGTACTGTATGCCATTATCAAGCATCCCTAACTGCTGGAACTGTAATGGAGAAGACACGTACCGAGCTGAGGATTTGGTTCTGGGCCATATATATGATTGCTCATGACAAGCGTGGCCGCTCTGCAGCTTCATTAAGCCAAGAACTAGGCATATCCTATAAGACGGCTTGGTTAATGCTTCATAAAATTAGAAAAGCCATGGCTAATCGAGATTCCCAATATATTTTAGGTGGTATAGTGGAGGTTGACGATGCCTTTTTTGGTGCCCCTAAAGAAGGCGGTTTGCGAGGCCGTGGTACAGATAAAACACCTGTGTAACTGATAAAATAAAATCAACAAATTTCAACAAATAAGAATGAACACTATATACCAAAATCCTCCTTTTCGGCTATGATGGAACTGGAAATTATTCAAACCACTTCATCATGGGCGGGAGGAAATTATGAACAATAGAGAAAGGTGGAAGATGTACTACGAGATTCAATCACTTAAAGAAATGGGATTGAACGTCTCTCAAATTGCCAGGAGGTGGGTATCTGCCGGAACACGGT
>NZ_AWQQ01000087.1 GCF_002607855.1 Desulforamulus profundi | reverse complement strand
TCACTCTTTCTACGACCATCTTCAAGAACTTCTGCCAGAGATCTTATTGCCTCTTTTTTCCATTTAAGCAATTGATTTGGATGAATCCCATACTCTGAAGCAATCTGGGATATGGTTTTCTCTTCCTTGAGAATTTCCAGTACAACCTTGGCTTTGAACTCCCCAGAATATGATTTTCTCACGGCAACGATCCACCTTAAATAAAGCTGTTTTTTTGTCTAGTTTTCTTTATCCATTATAATTGGCTTGATCCTGTTGCAGAAATATTAGAAAAGATGGAGGAAAAAGAAATGATAAAAATTGCAGTAGCAAGTGAGAACGGCATGGTTACGGAACATTTCGGACATTGTGAGAGCTTCATTATTTTTGAAGTAGAAAACAACCAAATTATTAAGAATGAAACTATACCAAACCCCGGACACAAGCCAGGATTTTTACCCAATTACTTGAACGATATGGGCGTGAATGTGATTATTTCCGGAGGTATGGGTGGAGGAGCTATCGAAATCTTCAATGAAAAAGGTATAGAAGTAATTACAGGAGCAAGTGGCGACGCTAAGGCAGCGGCAACATCATATCTGCAAGGTGCCCTCAAATCCACCGGTTCTGTTTGCCATGAGCATCAGCACCACGACGAATGCGGTAATTAAATCATTGAAAAAAGCCGGTTGAGTTGCATTGTGTCTCAATCGGCTTTTTAAAGAGTGCATTCTATTTATTATCCCGGAAGGTACACGGAAGCAAAAGAGGACTGTAAGCGGTCAATACTTTTGGATAAAAAACGGCCAATAATTTTGGACGTTTTTTCCCAGTTACATAACATTACTTGCCTGTGGATAACTCCACGGGCGTTTCTTGTGGTTTGCTGAAGGTTGTTAATAACTCCAGCAAACCACAGCTCCATAAGCTTAATCAGATTGTGAATGATTAAATATGGTGTTCCTATGCTGCAGACGATAACTGTCGCCTGTCATATTATACAGTTCACTGTTGTGGACAAGCCTGTCCAGGATGGCCGCGGTGATAACCGGGTCACCAAAGAATTCCGGCCACTCGTCAAAACCTTTGTTAGAGGTCACAATAACCGATGTGTTCTGGTACAGGTTGGTTACCAGTTGAAAAAATAAGTTTGCTTCTTGCCTTGTAATTGGTAGGAACGTGTTTTTGACTAAAAATGGCAGAGGCCGCTATGTTCTTATGGATATTCAGGAATACGAAAAACAGCAGGCGGTGATTAAGCTTTTGTCAAAGCTCTCCGAGGCAGAGGATGCAATTAAAACAGGAGAGGAATGGAAATCCCTTGATGACCTCAAGAAAGCATTGGAGGTCTGAACGTGAGATTCAAAGTTAGAATCAACCCTGTGGCGATTGCCGATATGCAGGAAATAAAAGCCTACATCACCGAGGATAATCCGGAAGCAGCTGAAAAGATGGGAACCGCCATTTATTCCAAGATAGAAAAGCTGGCCGATTTTCCTGAAATGGGAGTTTCGCTCGGTGCTAAGATTAATATAAAAACGGATTACCACTTCCTTGTTTGCGGGGTTTATCTTATATTTTACAAGATTGAGGGAGAATTCGTTTCAGTTTATCGTATTTTGAATGGCGTACGGGATTACCTGTCAATTCTTTTTTCAGATGAGCTGAGCAAAGACCTAAAATCAAATTACTTGCAGCCGTCACAGATGTGGCGGCTTTCTCGTTCGCCAGGCATGTCTGCCGAGCCGATGGCTGAAAGAAGCCCTGCCACCTGATATCCTTACTCACCAGTGTTGCCTAAAAACAAAATTCCAACTTGTCAACCATTTTGAATAGCAAGATATAACTAAAGATATCCTGCACAAGAAAGAAAAAACCTTTATAATAGAAATATAGGGTAGTCCTTGCCCAAATCTCTAAAAATAAAGGAGATCCAAATGCAGGACAAGGATACCACAAAATCCATGCTGTGGAAAATAAGAGGATAAGAAAGCATATGAAATCCAACTTTATTAAACTTTCCGACAAAGTTAAAATAAGAAAAGAATATTTTGGCGGGGTTCTTTTCAATATGGATACGGGAGATGTTATTGATATTGATAGGGAAGCTTTCACAGTCATTTCAATAATAAAGCATATTGAATTAGTTGATATGAATGCTTTATTGGATATGCCTATAACCTATAAGGGAAAAAGGATAAATAGTGGAGGCATAAAAGGTATATTATCAAGGTTTGCGGATATGGGAATTATTGATGTAATGCCAAATGGAATCCTGTCTGAAGATTATAGAAAGCGGCTTCAAGAAAAAAATCTCATAAAACTTAGATGGCCTGCATATGAACATTTGAGTGCTCCTGAGACAGTTCATTGGGCAGTGACCTATAAATGTGGAGAAGCATGTCCTGATTGCTATATTGAACGTCATAAAAGCTTATTTACAAACGAGCTTGATACTCAAGCTGCATATAATTTGATAAGTAAAATAGCAGACAGCGGTGTTTTCCAGCTTGCCATCGGAGGCGGAGAACCCTTGATAAGAAATGACTTGGAGGACATTGTGCATAGAGCATCGGAAAAAGGTTTGGCAGTTCATATTACTACAGGAAAATATGAAATTGAACGCGAACGACTTGATGCATTGGCAAAACACATAAAAACTCTTCAAATCGGAATAAGAACGGATGAGCTTATAAATGGAGACATCAGTGCTGCAGAAAAGCTTAGAGTATTAATAACACAGTTGAATGAACGCGGCATAATTGCTGGCGCAAATTTAATTATGACAAGGTCCTCCATACATAATTTTGATAGAGTAATTGAAATGCTTATAAGCAGCGGTTTTAAGCGGTATACCCTGCTTAGGTACAAGCCTCCTAAAAATGTGAAACGGTGGCTTCAAGAAAAGCCGAATAAGCATGATCTAGACCTTTTAGAGGAAAGATTGACGGTGATGCAGGAAATGCATACAGATATACTTTTCCGGATTGATTGTGCCCTCTCTTTTCTGGAACGGAGATTGAATCCGCAAACAGCCTTATATTCAGGAATAAGAGGATGTGTTGCAGGAGATAGGATAATATCTGTCGCGCCTGATGGTTCTGTTTATCCTTGTTCGCAGCTTGTTGGGGATATTTTTAAGGCAGGTAACTTGCTGAATGAGGATTTTGAATGTATTTGGAATAGGAGCAATGTAGTTAAAAAATACAGGAGCTTTAGAGAAAAAAAGTGTTTTAAAAACAGTAGCTGTGGAAAATGTCAGGCAAAAGTCTTTTGTGGTGGGTGCAGAGTCTTTGCAGAGGATGCAATCGGTTCTGATCCGGGATGTCCTGGACCTTTATGTGGGAGTAACTATACTGATGATGAATATGATGTCATAGCTGATATACAGGATACTATAGGTTGTACTGACGCAGGATTTCCATATGCAACCCGTGAAGAAATTGAGAAATGGCTTGAGGAGGATAATAATAAGGATTATCCATCTTGGATCAATAATAGATAAACACGAACTAACTGGAGGTAACTGAAATGAGGATAATAAGCATCAGAAAAGGATTTACTTCAGACCATAGTTCCACATCCTATGAATTCTTAGCCTTAGATAAGACGCTTGGTAAGAAAGAGAAAGCAGAGGTCGCTTCTCTTTCCAGAAGGGCTGACCCTACATCAAGAAGAGTCAGTTTTACTTACCATGTTGACGGGTATGACATACCCGGCGGATGGGAGAATCTGATGGCAAAATATTATGACGTGATGTACCGGGAAGACTATGACTGGTGGACTTTTGCACTTGCATTTAACACCACGCAAGAACAGTTGGAGGATTTATATAAATATGAATTCAGTGGAGACGATGATTTGGGAATTACCGTAGAAAGCATTGGCAACCGGGCAGTGGTAGCCATATATTGCAGGGTTGATATGGCATATATTGATGATTCATATGATGAATATGAAGATTATTACGGTGACGAGAATGAGGAAGACGAAGGCGATGGGGAAGAAGGCGTAGGCTTTGTTGCTGAAGATGAATTGCTGAATTTGCTTGTTCAAGTGCGTCAGCAGCTTATGAATGGGGATTACAGAACTTTATATGCAGTATGGGAAAAATACGGAGGTTTTGATAATGATGGGGAAGGTGAATTTGATATTCCAATCCCACAAGATAAAAAAACAGGTAAGAATGTAGTAGAACAATTCAGGAATATTTTGAACTAATCACTTTCATGAGTTATGCAGTTATAGGTAAATAGTACCAATTCCACAGCCACAAGAATGGATGTGGAGCCAAAATTTTTCGATGAACTTTGAAAACCTATCGCCAGTTGTGTCAAAATATACTTAGATTTGTTGCTCATAACAGCAAATTCGATGACTGGCGTTGAATAAGTACCTGACCATTTCGCAGTGGGAGAGGGCTTCTTCAGCGCCTTCTTTATTGCATTCCCATCTTGCATAGCACAATAAGGTTTCTTTGGATTGACCTTCTTGTATTGCTCTTTCCGGGATACCGGATCAGAGTACTTGCAATACAAAACGGTGTTTTTCTTGGCCTTGGTCACCCAGTTGAAGAAATTCTTGCATATGAACCAGCGGTCCATAGCTACCCATAGCCGTTCACGACAGGTACTGCGGAGATCCAGGAGCATTTTCCGTGCCAATTCCAGCTTGGTTTGTTTGTCATCCTGGCTTTCGTTTTTACGCCAGAATCGCCAGAAGAGGGGATATTCCAAGCCGTTTTTCAAAACGGTCAAGTTCATACACCAGATATGATTCCGGGTAGAACTATCAAACAGCCAGCACAGGAAGGGAAGTTTTTTCCCAAACGGGTGGGCCACTTTGGTGTCATCCAAAGCAATCACATCCCCTTCGGATAACCGGGATTCCGGATGTTCCTGAAGCCTTTGGATACGGCCTACCGCAAACTGGAGCCAATCAAATGGTTTCGAGAAAAACCGGCTGAAAGCGGACTGGCTGATGGATTCCCCTTTTAACAAAACCTTCAGAATGGGAGAATCCGAGGTAAAATCTGCATTCTGGTTTATCGAGGGCTTTTGAGCAATCAAGCCACAAATATAGCAAAAGCCATCAACCAGCCGGAGACACCGGAATGCTTGACAATCCCCGTCTGTAAAAAGAGCAGTGAGAGGTCAAATTTCTCCCAAAGACTTTTCAGGAGTGGAATACCGCCACCAGGACCATGTTGTTTGTTTTCAAAGATCGGTTTTTGCAAGTTCATCTTTTGTATCACCCGTATCGATAATGTAATGGCAAATAATACCATCCATTTCGATTATTGGGCGATTTTGAAAATATCAATCGTTTTTTGGATATTTTTCAAAATTATTTTTTGGCATTAATTTACTACAAGTGCATAACTCATGTTAAATAGAGGAAAATATTGTTCACAGCCTTACCTAAACCACCTCATTATCCGGCCCAGATTTCTTAAAGGCTCAAGTGTGGTATATTTTTACTGAGCATGAAGGGTTTGGTCCATCACTTCTTCTGGTTCCCGTTAAGCTTAGCGCATCCAAAAAATTCACTGAAAATTGGTGAAATAGGCTATACTCAAATGCTATCATTGGTTTATGATAAAGGAAGTATATGGTACGGGGGATGCTGGCCTTTTCAAATTAATGTCTCAGGGCTGTGGTAAAATGGTAACCCGGAGTCTGTGACGGGACTCAATGGAGCGTTGAAATAATTACTGACGGGAGAACCGTCAGAAAGTATGGTGACAATAAGTTTCCAGAAGAATGGAAGCAGTTCTGCAAAATGATTAAAAGAATAACTGGAAAGGAATTTAGGTGAAGCTTATGAAAGCTTATCAAATAAAAATTGAATTGATAGATTCCAAGCGCAGTAGAGGGAGACCAATATAGAATCTGTATAAATGAGGAATGTGATGTTGTCTACTATAATTTAGATAATGGCGTTAAATTCTTGAAGGATCAAATCAAAGTTCTTGTCTGGTTTAAGAAAAATGCGAATCCCAAGTACGCATGTTATTGCAGCAAAGTTACAGAAGAACAAGTTATTGACGCTGTGGTTAAGCATGGATCGAAAACGGTACAACAAGTGAATGCTATTACCGGTGCAATGAAAAATTCCAATTGCAAAGAGAATAATCCAATGGGCGTTTGCTGCCATAAGATCATTCAGGAAGCAATAAACAAAGGATTAGCAATGAAATGATTATTAATTCTGCTTAAAATTAAAAAACAAGGATGCAAATACACTGGAATGAATTGTGGAAACATATTCAGTGTTTTCTTTTGCTTGCTTTTCGCCGCTCAACGCACGTGGAGTGAGTAGTTTCCATCAAAAGAAAACACAGGCGATAAAGCCATGCTGCGCAAGGCTTTATGTCTTTTGGGAGGAAATGGGATATGTTTCCGTGGACGTGGGCAGAAAACACGATTGTTACCAAATAGATAATAAGGTAAGTAATAAATATAGAAAAACTTGTTAACTTTTACGAAAAAAGTTGATTGCTTAAAAGGAGTTAAAAAATGGATTACAATAAGATTGAATGGAATGATAAAGTTGATATTACGAAAGAACAATGGAAGAATATACTCGTTGATGAAAGACTTGTTAAACCATATAATTTAGATTTAATTCTAATGGTTTACAACGAGCCAAATCATATGGCGACAGCGACAGACATAGCAATAAAAAATGGTCAATCGCCAAAATCATATAATTCGAATGTTGGGCAATTAGGGAAGAGGATCGCAAAGTATTTAGGAATAGAAGCTCCTCGGCAAAAACATGATAGTACAAAGTTTAATTACTGGCATATAATGTTTTTAGGTGCGAGACATAAAAATGGGAAAAATTTTCTTTGGATTTTAAGACCTGAATTAAAAGAAGCAATAGATGAACTAATTATTGAAAAAAGGTTAAGTATTTTAGACACTATGGATGAATATGTTAAAATGCCGTACGAGATAAATAAACAGCAAGAAGAAAGTCTTTTTGAAGGTGCGATGAAAAAGATCACAGTAAATGCGTATGAACGTAACCCAAAAGCAAGAAAACTATGTCTTGAAAAATATGGGTATAAATGCTGTGTATGTGAATTTGATTTTGAAAAGGTTTATGGTGATATTGGATTTCAATACATAGAAGTACACCACTTAAGACCACTACATGAAATAAATAAGGAATATCAAATAGACCCAGTAAATGATTTAAGACCTGTATGCCCAAATTGCCACGCTATGCTGCATAAAGCTAGTCTTACAATTGAAGAATTACGAAATAGAATAAAAGGGCTTAAAACGCTTTGCGCTGTGGAGCAATGCGAAAAGGCAGAAGCGCTACCGCCGCGGCGGGATTAAGCAGATGTATGAAATTTTGAAGATAAAGGGAATTATGAAGCTGGCAACCTGAAGCTGAATGCTGAAGGAAGAAGAGTATCGGAAAGCCGTATGCGGGAAAACCGCACGTACGGTTTGATGAGGGGAGGGTGGCAGCCCCACCCTTCTACTCTGCGCCCATAAAGCCTTGCTGTGCAAGGCTTTATGGGCTTTTGGGAAGAATTGTATATGTTCCCGTGGACGAGGGGAGGAAACACCTACCAATTTTACAAGTACAAAATATTCATGCAGGATTTACCAAAATAAAAAAATTCTGACAGTAAACGAGCTAAAAGCTTAGAGAGGTGCAGACAATGCCGTCAATTAACAATGAAATAGAAAAAAACTATGGACTGCCGCAGACCAATTGAGGGCAAATTCAAAGCTCAAGGCTTCCGAGTATTCTGTGCCCGTCCTCGGGCTTATCTTCCTCAGGTTTGCCGACCAAAGATTCAGTGTGGCCGCAAAGGAGCTTGCCGAAAAAGCAAGGGCATCAGGTTCCAGGCGTGCCATCGGTAAGGCCGACTATCAGGCCAGAGGGGTTATGTACCTGCCGGAACAGGCGAGATATTCTTATCTCCTGAAGCTGCCGGAAGGCGAGAATATCGGAAAGGCCGTCAACGAGGCCATGAAAGCCATTGAAGCGGAAAACGAAGACCTGAAGGATGTACTCCCCAAAACTTATACCCGGCTGGACAATGATACACTGATTGCGCTGCTTAAAATATTTTCTGAAATTCCCATGGATGTGGAAGGTGATGTCTTCGGAAATATCTATGAATACTTCCTCGGCGAGTTTGCCCGTTCGGAAGGGCAGCGGGGCGGCGAGTTCTATACGCCCACATCCCTGGTTAAACTCATTGTCCAGGTGATCGAGCCGTACCAAGGCCGTATCCTGGACCCGGCCTGCGGGTCGGGCGGTATGTTTGTCCAGTCGGCCCGGTTTGTCCATAACCATAAGAAAAACCCTGGCAGTGAAATATCCATCTACGGCCAGGAGAAGTTGCCGAAACCGTAAGGCTGTGTAAAATGAACCTGGCGGCGCACGGCCTCTCGGGCGACATCCGGCAGGCTAACACCTATTACGAAAATGTGCATAACTGCTTAAACCGCTTTGACTTTGTTATGGCCAATCCCCCCTTTAATGTGGACGGTGTGGACAAGGAGAAAATCAAAGACGATCCGAGGTATCCCTTCGGACTGCCTACCAATGACAACGCCAACTACATCTGGATACAGGAGTTTTACAGCGCCCTTAATGACAAGGGACGGGCCGGCTTTGTCATGGCCAATTCCGCCAGCGATGCCAGGGGTTCCGAATTGGAGATAAGAAGGAAGCTCATCCAGGACAGGGTCGTCGATGTGATGATCGCCATCGGGCCAAACTTCTTCTACACCGTTACCCTGCCCTGCACCCTCTGGTTTTTTGACAAGGGCAAGCGGCAGACCGACCGGGGGAACAAGGTGCTGTTCATCGACGCGCGGAACATCTACCGCCAGGTGGACCGGGCCCACCGGGAATTCACGCCGGAGCAGATTGAATTTATCGCCAATATCGTGCGGCTGTACCGCGGCGAACCGGTGGAAACCGTTACTGGGACGGGTGAAATGCAGAAAGAGCATTTTCCCGAAGGTAAATATGTAGATGTGCCCGGCCTGTGCAAGGTGGTAACGATTGATGAAATCGAGGCTCAGGCTGGAGCCTCAATCCAGGCAGGTATGTGGGAGTAGCCCAGAAGGACGAGGAAGACTTCGACTTCATGGAAAGGCTGCAGGAACTGAACGAGGAATTGGAACGGCTTAATGCTGAGGCAGCGGAGTTGGAGGAGAGGATAAGGGAGAATGTGGAGCAGATATTGAGCTAATTACTGTTTGGAATGTGAGGAATGTAATAATGGTGTTATTAGGAGATGTTATTAAAGTTAATCCTGAATCGATCTCTAAAGGATATCAATACAACCAAATCGAGTATATTGATATATCTTCTGTTGGTACAGGTACTTTATCAGGAACAACACAGTATGAACTTAAAGATGCACCTGGGAGAGCAAAGAGGCTAGTCAAAGACGGAGACACTATAGTTGCTACTGTAAGACCTAATTTACGTTCATTCCTATACATAAAGAACCCAAAACCAAACTTGGTAGTCTCAACTGGATTTGCTGTATTAAGACCCAGAGAAAACATTGATTCAAGATTCCTATATTATACTGTTACAAACCAAGCATTTACCGATTATTTAGTATCACGAGTTAAGGGAGCTGCATATCCAGCCGTTGATGTTGAGACTTTCGAAAAAGCTGAGATTAATCTTCCATCTCTCCCCACCCAACGCAAAATTGCCGCCATCCTCTCTACTTACGATGACCTGATTGAAAACAACACCCGCCGCATTAAGATACTGGAGGAAATGGCGCAGCTCATTTACCGGGAGTGGTTTGTGAAGTTCAGGTTCTCGGGCCATGAGAAGGTCAAGATGGTGGAGTCGGAGCTGGGGCCGATACCCGAGGGGTGGGAGGTTAAAAATATAGGTTCTCTTTTGGCACATACCATTGGAGGCGGTTGGGGAGAAGTATCCCGAAGTGATAAATATACTGTCCCGGCTTATGTTATTCGAGGAACAGATATACCTAATGTGAGACAAGGTTCCATAGAGTCATGCCCGTTACGTTACCATACAGAATCTAACTTCCGTTCCCGTAAGCTTAAAGCTGGGGATATAGTATTTGAGGTATCTGGTGGCAGCAAAGGACAACCAGTAGGAAGAGCTTTACTAATAAATCAGTCGTTACTTAACTCTTACGACAACGATGTGATATGTGCCAGCTTTTGTAAACTCATTAGACCTGATAAGGAAACCATACTTCCTGAACTTATATATCTTCACCTTCTTGAGATATATGCAAATGGAGTTATTGAAAAGTATCAGGTTCAGTCAACTGGTATAACTAATTTCAAGTATGAGTTTTTCCTTAAAAATGACCAAATATTAGTACCAGACAGGGAAATTCAGCAGAATTTTGCTGATCATATTATCCCTATATTCGATATGATTCAGAAGCTCGGAGCTAAGAATCGTAACCTCCGCCGCACCCGCGACCTATTGCTGCCCAAGCTTATCTCCGGCGAACTGGATGTGGAGGACCTGGATATTGCCGTGGGAGGTGATTAAATGAACGACTACAGCGAAGATGCATTGATAGAACAGCCGGCCATCGACCTGTTTGCCCAACTCGGATATGAAACCGTCAACTGCTTCCATGAAACCCTTGGCACAGCAGGAACCCTCGGCCGGGAGACCACTGCCGAGGTGGTGCTGACCCGGTATCTCCGTAATGCTCTGGAGAAGCTCAATCCCGGTATGGACAGTGAGGCCATCAACCTGGCCATTGAGGAAATCGTTAAAGACCGCAGCAGTTTGAGCCCTGTCCAGGCCAATCGGGAGGTTTACAAACTCCTCAAGGACGGGGTCAAGGTTACATATAAGAACGCCGATGATGAGGAAACCGACGAGGTTGTGAAGGTCATTGACTGGAACTGTCCGGAGAACAACCACTTCCTGCTGGCGTCCCAGCTGTGGATATCCGGCGAAATCTACAAGCGCCGCGCTGACCTTGTCGGCTTTGTCAACGGCATTCCCCTTGTGTTTATCGAGCTCAAATCCACCGCCCGCAGGCTGGAACACGCCTATTACGACAACCTGCGGGACTATAAAAATACCATCCCCCAGCTGTTCTGGTACAACGGCTTCATCATTCTTTCCAACGGCAGTCAGAGCCGTATCGGCAGTATGAGCGCGTCCTGGGAGCACTTTGCCGAATGGAAGAAGGTCAACAATGAGGGTGAAGAAGGCGTTGTATCTCTCGAAACCATGATTCGCGGAACCTGTGATAAGGCCAAACTTTTGGACATCGTAGAGAACTTTACCCTGTTCAGCGATGCCGGCGGCTCTCTGGTAAAGCTGGTAGCCAAGAACCACCAGTACCTGGGGGTCAACAACGCCATTGAAGCAGTGAAAAAGATACGGGAAAACAAAGGACGCCTCGGCGTATTCTGGCACACCCAGGTTCAGGGAAATCTTATTCCATGGTGTTCTTCTGCCAGAAGATCCTGCGCAAAATACCCGGCAACTGGACCTTTGTTATCGTCACTGACCGGGCGGAACTGGACGAACAGATCTACAAAAACTTTGCGGCGGTTGGCGCCGTTATCGAGGAAAGGGTGCAGGCCGAAAGTTGCCAGCACTTAAAGGAGCTTTTGGCCGAGGACCACCGGATGGTGTTTACCCTCATCTATAAATTCCAAAGTGATAGCGATGGCAGATATCCGAAAATAACCGACCGGGACGATATCATTGTATTGGTGGATGAAGCCCACCGCAGCCAGTATGATACCCTTGCTGCCAACATGCGCTCTGCCATGCCCAATGCCTCTTTCATTGCCTTTACGGGAACCCCTCTGATGGCCGGCGAGGAAAAAACCAGGGAAGTGTTCGGGGATTATGTTTCCATCTATAACTTCCGCCAGTCCGTTGAGGATAGAGCACTGTGCCCCTCTATTATGAGAACCGTATTCCTGAACTCCAGCTCATCAACGAGAACCTTAACGATGAAATTCAGGACATCATCGACAACGCCGAGTTAAGCGAAGAAGAGGAGAAGAAGCTGGAACGGGAATTTGCCCGGGAATATCACCTGATTACCCGTGACGACCGGCTGGAGACAATTGCCGGGGACATCGTCAAGCATTTCATGACCCGGGGCGAGATGGGCAAGGCCATGGTGGTGAGCATCGACAGGTATACTGCCGTCAAGATGTATGACAAGGTTCGGAAATATTGGCAAAAGTACATGGAGGAACTGAGCAGGCAGCTTGCCCAATGTCATCCTGAAGAAGCAGCAGAAATAAAAAAGAAACTGGGTTACATGCAGGAAACCGATATGGCGGTGGTCATATCTTCCGGTCAGAACGAGGTTGAAGCCTTTCAGAAGAAGGGATTGGATATCCTGCCTCACCGCAAAAGCATGGTAACCGAAGACCTGGATAAAAAGTTCAAAGACCCCAATGATCCTTTCAGAATCGTGTTTGTCTGTGCCATGTGGCTGACAGGCTTCGACGCTCCTGCCGTTAATACAATTTATTTGGACAAGCCGATGAAGAACCATACCCTGATGCAGACTATCGCCAGGGCGAACCGGGTATTCAAGGATAAGACCTGCGGCACCATCGTCGACTATATCGGCGTATTCCGCAATCTTCAAAAAGCTCTTGCCATATACGCTACTCCTGCAGCGGGCGGCTCAGTTGATACACCGGTGAAAGACAAGGCAGCATTGATTGATGAGCTTAAGAAAGCTATTGCCGAAACAACTGCTTTCTGTAATGAAAAAGGCATTGACGTAGGCCGGCTTCTTAACACATCAGGTCTTGAACTTGTCGGCCTTTTGGATGATGCTGTGGAGTTCCTGGTGGTCAATGACGAAACCAAGCGGCGGTTTCAATCCATGGCGGGGAATATAGTTAAACTCTATAAAGCTATTTTGCCTGACCCAAAAGCTTCTGAATTTGCCAAGCAGAAGAATCTTTTTACCTGTATTTCCGATAAAATCAGGGCGCTGACACCCCCGGCCGACATCTCTGAAATTATGGTTGATATTGAAGAAGTTCTTGACCAGTCTATTGCCAGTGAAGGTTATATCATCCACGAAGCCCCTGCCGGGTACAATGCGAAAGTTGATTTGAGCCGGATTGATTTTGAGGCCTTGCGAAAGTTCTTTGACAAATCTAAGAAACACACAGAGGTGGAGAAACTGAAAGGTTTAATCAACGCCAAACTGAACAAGATGGTGCGCCTTAACAAAAGCAGGGTTGATTTTGCCGAGAGGTTCCAGAAACTGATTGACGAGTACAACAGCGGCGCCCTGAATGTGGAACTGATGTTTGACAAATTGCTTGCCTTCGCCAGAGAACTCACCGAAGAAGAAAAGCGCAGTATGGCGGAACAGCTTACTGAGGAAGAGCTTGCCCTGTTTGATATCCTTACCAAACCTGAACCGAAATTGACAGCTAAAGATAAGGCTCAGGTAAAGAAAGTAATCAGGGAACTGCTGGATACGCTCAAGAGGGAGAAGCTGGTTCTTGACTGGCGCAAACGCCAGCAGACCAGGGCAGCGGTACTGATTACAATACAGGATTCTCTTGACCGGGAACTGCCGAGAGCATATACTCCCGAAATATTCAACCAAAAGTGCGATCTGGTGTATCAGCACATTTATGATTGTTATTATGGTGCTGGGCAGAGTGTATACAGTCGGGCGGGATAAAGGCAAAATACTGGGCAAAAGTAGGACTATTAATGCCCGACTTTGAAAAGCAGCGTAAGTGGTTGTAAAAGAACCAGAAGTTGCTGGATGTAATGTAATATGACCCAACAATAACCATAGAAGAAAGCGTGTGAGCAAGGCTGAGGGGATTTGAGTTGCAAAAGTGGGGATTTTCTTTTGCAACTCTGCCCATTTTTATTATGCAATAAACATTTTTGATTAATTATCATAATCATGATAATATTATGCTATAATAATAAAGGGGTGATTATATGCCACATATTAGACCAGTTTCAGATTTGCGAAACAATTTTGCTGATATTTCAAGGCTGGTACATGAAACAGCAGAACCAGTGTTTTTGACCAAGAATGGTTATGGTGATATGGTTGTAATGAGTATTGAAACCTATGAGCGCAAACTATTTGAAAGTGAAATCTATTTCAAGCTTAAGGAAGCAGAGTTGGAAGCAAAATCCACTGATAAACGTTTTTCCCATGAAGAAGTGTTTTCTAATTTAAGGTCAAGGCTTGCTAATAAAGTAGATGGTGATAATGTATAAAGTGAAATACCTGCCTTTGGCACAAAACGATTTAAAAAACTATCTGGTGTTCTATGTAGTCGCTGAACATGAAGTAGAAATACACAGAATCCTTTATGCAAAAATGAATATTGAAAAGTTTATCCGATAATTTATTGCTATTGCTTTTGAAAGTCAACTTTTATTGCTTGCCGGGCCAGGTGCTGTTTTTTAGATGAAAATTTGTTTAGTAAAGAGATGTGGGACTTGTCACCCCACACCAAATAATCTCCCTTAGCAACGGACCCTCAAGGGTCTTTTTATTTTTACTAAAGATTTACTAAAAAAGGTATCTGACAAGAGGTATTTTGAATAACATATTGAATAAAAAATCAAAAATAGCCCTGTCCCCGGGGGTGAAGTGAATGAAGGATTTCTTTGCAGCCTTGTTTGGGTTAATATATTTGCTTGGTGCAATTGTTTACGGCCTGGTGATATTTATTGTCTCTCTGGGCAGCGGCCTATTTTGGTTGACCATTGGGGGAATTTTTGCCTACCTAATGGCAGGTCTTTTACACAGCCTTATCGGGGGACCTGTATGGCTTTGGCTTAGCATCTTTATTATATGTATCATTTATATGGTGATGGATGCCTTTATGGGAAACAAGTATGATGTTTGGCAGCGGCGCGGTAGCCGCTTTTTTTTCTGTCCTTTGACGGATGGTATGAGCATAAAAGAGGATTTTCCACACTCTTTTACGAAATTCTTTGGTAATCGCCAATGAGATTAAAAGGGGAAAAGGTTTTGACTGACCCGCTGAAAATGGACCTGCGCTGCCAGGATGTGCTGGGGGAGAGGATTAAAAAACTTAAAGAACTGTTTCCCGAAGTCTTTACGGAGGTTTGAAGCAGTTACTAAATAGCTATTTAAATCTGCTAAAAAAGCAATAAAACAGGAGGTGAAAAAACCTGTTTCTTGCGGTTTCACAGTTGTAATTAATCATAAAGACTGCTAGAATAATGATGTAAATATTTCCATGTCGCAAAGACACGCTGTGAAAGTCGGGCATGGAATACTATCAATCCAGGTGGAGGTAACACCTTCTCCGGGCAGTACGTTTGCTTTAGGCAGCGGCGGGGAACCTGCGGGGTGATCCACCCGGAACATAAGCGAGAGCTTATGGCCTAGCAGTTGAATCCTGTGAYACTGCCTCTCGTTAGTCGGCGGGAGAGAAAACTAAATGAATCTGGATTATCCTGTATAAATCAGATATGTTTAGCTTTCAGAAACCAGGGTAAGATTGACTTTAACCGTTTCAAAGAGGCTTTAGGTGGATTCGCTCAAATCAAAGGATACCAAAATGGCACCCAACGCTCATAAAAAAGGGGACCAACCTTGGGTCCTTTTTCTTTTTGCGCTCATTTAAATGGGGCCAACATTGTATTAAAAGAAAAATAAAAGCACTGGTTGGTGAACGAAATCTTGAAAACAAACTGACTTTTGCATAATTGGCAATTTATTCTATTATCACTAAAATAAGTATAAAGGACTTTTTCTTTTGCTGTCGAATCCCTTGGCCGTATATTGTTTTGGCGAAGGGGACGTCTATCATGAATTTGGCATCCATTATTCAAAAGATACAACAAATTCCAGAGGCCTTTGGCGACATGGGGATATGCCAACAGGAACTGGAACCAATAGGACTGCCTCATTGATCTCTAATTAATGATACATATTATAGCAGATTCCTGGAAAAATATTCAAAACAGAGGTGATTAAAGTGCCTATGAACATAGTAACCACCATTAACGGGCTATGCAAAAGATGTTATTCATGTATTAGAAATTGTCCTGCAAAGGCAATAAAGGTTGAGAACGAACAGGCCATGGTGGTGCACGAACTGTGTATCAGTTGCGGGCACTGTGTGGTAGTCTGTTCGCAAAACGCCAAAAAGATTGCAAATGGAAGGGAAAACACTATTGATGCGCTAAAATCAGATAAAGCAATTGCGTGCCTGGCGCCATCTTTTATAGCTCAGTATAACAGGTTTGCCCCGGGCCAGGTTGTGAGCGCCATAAAAAAGCTGGGTTTTGACGAAGTTTGGGAGGTAGCATATGGAGCCCTCTTAGTTGCCAGGGAGTACGAAAAAAATGTTTTGACTACCAAAGAGAAAAAACATTATATTGCTACTCCCTGTCCGGCTGTAGTAAACATGGTGGAAAAATACTATCCGGAGTTAATTCAGTTTCTGGTTCCCATAATTTCTCCTATGATTGCCCTCGGGCGATATCTTAAATTGCGTTACGGCAAAGAATGCAGGGTTGTATTTATCGGCCCCTGTATTGCCAAGAAGGCAGAAGCACAGGATCCCATGGTACAGGGAGCTATAGATGGGGTATTAACATTTCCGGAGTTGGACATGATGTTACAGGAGGCAAATATCGAACCCGGTAAGTTGGCTCCTGAAGATTGGGACAGTCCTCCTTCCCGTTTGGGAAGATTATTCCCGGTGACAGGAGGGCTTCTGAGGACTGCCGGTTTTAAAATTGACCCTCTAAATTGGGAGGTAATGACCGTTGAGGGAAGGAAGAATTGTATTGATGTTTTGGAGGGCCTTGCCAGCGGTAAAATTCAAGCTAAGTTTGTTGATATTTTGTTTTGCGAAGGCTGTATCAACGGTCCCATGTTAAAGTCTGAAGAGAACAGGTTTGAAAGGCAGCAATTGGTAACTAAATATACCAGGGAAAATTTACAAGCTGCGGAGGAATGTCCGGTTGAAATTCCTGCCGAACTTGATCTTACCCGGGGATTCAGAAATCGCAGCAAAAGATTACCTGAACCAACTGAAGCACAAATCAGGGCTGTTCTTGCAGAACTGGGCAAATTTATCCCTGAAGATGAATTAAATTGCGGCGCTTGCGGGTATGACAGCTGCCGTAAAAAAGCAATAGCCATCTTTCGGGGTTTGGCAGAGAGCAAAATGTGCCTGCCATTTTTGGTATCAAGCCTGGAATTCAGTAATATACATCTCAAAAAACAATTAAAAAATTGCCTTGGAATGGAAAATATGATAGGAAATTCTTCTGCCATGCAGCAGGTCTATCAAATAATAGACAAAGTGGCACCTACAGACAGTACTGTATTGATAAGGGGTGAGAGTGGAACCGGAAAGGATTTGGTTGCACAGGCTTTACACCACAAAAGCCTTCGCAATGAAAAAACTTTTGTAAGCATAAATTGTGCAGCGATACCCGAAAATCTTTTGGAAAGTGAACTCTTTGGACATGCAAGGGGAGCCTTTACAGGAGCGGTGAGCGCTAAAAAAGGACTATTTGAAGAAGCAAACGGAGGCACCTTTTTTTGGATGAAATAGGGGACCTTAGTCCGAATTTACAGGCGAAATTACTGCGCATACTCCAACAGGGCGAATTCATAAGAATAGGGGAAACTGTACCCCGTAAGTGTGATGTCAGGATAATTGCTGCAACTAACCAGAACCTTGAGGAACTTATTGAAAAGAAGAAATTCAGGGAAGACTTGTATTATAGATTAAATGTAGTGACCATCAATTTGCCTACTTTGAGGGATAGAAAAGAGGACATACCTGTCCTTACTAAATATTTTCTGGATAAGTTTTACAAGAAACATTCTAAAAAAATAATTTCAATTGATAAGGAGGCTATGACGAGCCTGACTGCAGCTGACTGGCCCGGGAACGTGCGAGAACTTGAAAATGCCATTGAGAGGGCTGTAATCCTTTGTGAAGGGACAGAGATTAAAAATGAAGACCTGCCTCCTTATATAAGAAAAGAGTACCGTAATGGGGAAAGTATTCAAGATGAAACCAATTTAAACAATTTAAATTACAAGCAGGCAGTGGAAGAATATAAGAAAAAATTAGTAAGAAAAGCTATAAAGCAGGCGGGTGGAGTACAGGCGAGGGCTGCCGAGATGTTGGGAATAGGGCGAAGCACGTTAAATGAAATAATTAAAAAGCTTAATATAGATGTATAAAGCTTGAAGCACAAAAAAACGAATGTGTTCAAAAAACGAACATCGAAGATTGCTGCTACGGATAAGATTGCCGTAGCTTTTTTGTTTTTATGTGTTCAAAAATACGAACGCATAAACTGAAGTTTGGTGCTAAAGTAAATGCGAAAACCATTGTATATTCAGGAACACAGTTATTGCTATGAAATTTGGCATGAGATTTGCATGTTATATTGGTTGCTGTTAGTTTTTGGCGATAAATGTCGATTATCCTCGAAAAAAGGGGGGACGATTTCTAACCCGTGTGATTTGGGGGTATAAGAGTTAAATTAACCCCAAATCCGTCCGCATAAAAAAGGTAATAGGAGGAAAAAGTCAAAAAATGGCTAAATCAGCGAGTGAAACAATTAAAACTTTAAATGATATTTCTTTGCATAAGGTCCATCCCCTATTAAGGATGTACTTATACTAGGATTTATGGCCGGAATATTTATTTCTCTTGGTGACCTTTTCATGATGACGACTGCAGTAGGTACGAAAGAGTTTTTGGGACCTGGAGTTGCAGCTCTTATAGGTGGAATTTCTTTCTCTGTCGGATTGCTGTTAGTGGTTTATTATGGGGCTCAGTTATTTACTTCTAATGTATTAGCGGCTGTTCCGTGGGGCGCAAAAAGGTTAACTTTTAAGGATATGATGTTTAACTGGATATTGGTCTATATAGCAAACTTTGCAGGATCACTTTTTTTCGCCTGGTTTACTATTAAAACTGGGTTAACATTTAAAAATGAAGCCTGGATAGCAAATCACTTTATTGCTGCGGGTACCGCAAAGACAAATTTAGATTTCCTTGCTGCTCTGCTAAGTGGTATTGGAACAAACATTTTGGTATGTATGGCTGTTTATATGGCGGTAGCAGCCGAAGATGGTGCAGGAAAGGTACTTAGTATCATGATGCCAGTTGCCGCATTTGTTGCTATTGGTTTTGAACATAGTATAGCTAACATGTATATTATTCCATCAGGCATAATGCACTTACAGTATTATCTTGACGGAGGTATGGGACTGGCGGAAGTGGCACATCTTACACATGTGAGTGTAGAGGCTTTAAAGAATCTAAATTGGTATGGATTTTTAGTAACAAATGAGATTCCGGTAACTATAGGTAACATTATCGGGGGAGCATTGTTTGTGGGTTGGCTGAACTGGATTTGTCATGGCCGGGATACTCATAGCGACAAAACTATCCAAAATAGACATGATAAAACTGCTCGTATGGGTTCTAAGGCACAAGACGCAAAGCATCATCAAGAAAGGCAACTAGATGAGTTAGTTTCTTAGCCTTACCATCTCAAGCTTTGTATGGTTTTCTATGAAGTTGGGGTGCTGCCTAAAGGTTGCTTTAGAGTTGTAACTCCGGTTAAGTAAGTCGAACAGTTTTAAAGGTTTTGTATTTTGATATTCAAAAATTTTCACTAAGATGGGCCATTATAAGTGAAGGTGAAATCGAACGCAAACGTTGCAGATGCAACCTGATCCTAGTTGTTACAACCTTAATAAGTTTAAGGAGGTTTAGTTATGAAACATGAGAAACCTGAAAAAGTTTTGACAATATGTCCTTTCTGCGGTGGTGGTTGCGGCATCTACCTGAATATCGAGGATGGAAAAATCACCGGTACCGAGCCGGACAAGCTTCACCCTGTCAATGAAGGGGAATTGTGTGTCAAGGGCTACTACGGATATGAATATGTCCAGGATTCCCGCCGTTTGACCTCGCCCTTAGTTAAAAAAGAGGGAAGTTTTGTTTCCGTTTCCTGGGATGAGGCGCTGGACTACGTTGCCGAGCGGTTAAAGACGATCAAGCAGGAGTCCGGGCCGGACGCCTTTGCATTGTTTACTTCAGCCAGGTCTATTAGTGAAGACAACTATATAGCTCAAAAGTTTGCCAGAGCGGTAATGGGGACCAATAATGTGGACCACTGCGCTCGCCTCTGACACGCGCCCACTGTCGCCGGTCTGGCGATGACATTGGGCAGCGGGGCAATGACGAATTCAATTCCTGAACTTAGTGCCCATTCAGACGTTATCTTTATAATTGGCTCTAATACTGCCGAGTGCCATCCTTTGATAGCCCGGCATGTTTTGAAGGCCAAGGAACGCGGCGCCAGGCTGATTGTGGCAGATCCGCGGATGACAGAGATGGCCAACAAAGCAGATATCTGGCTGAGGGTACCTGCCGGATATAACATTCCGCTCATTAACGGGATGATTAACGTAATTATCAAGGAAGGACTTGCCAAGACCGACTTTATCCGGGAGCATACTGAGGGATTTGATGAACTGGCTAAAGCGGTGGAAGAGTATACTCCGGACTATGTTGAGGAGCTTACGGGGATTCCCCAAAAAGATTTGGTCGAGGCGGCCCGCATTTACGGCCGGGCGCAGGCAGCGGCTATTTTGTACTGCATGGGAATTACCCAGTTCAGCCACGGTACAGGCAATGTGGTAAGCCTGTCCAACCTGGCTGTGATTACCGGTAACCTGGGCCGCGCCGGGGCCGGGTTATGTCCGCTGAGAGGTCAAAATAACGTTCAGGGGGCTTGTGACATGGGTGGCCTGCCTACTGTCCTGCCTGGCTACCTGGATGTAACAAAAGAAGATAACCGTGCTCGGTTTGAGAAAGTATGGGGGGTCAAGTTGCCGTCAACCCCCGGACTCAAGCTGACAGAGGTTCCCGACGCTATTTTGAAGCATCGTGTTCGTGCCCTGTATGTCTTCGGAGAAAACCCTGTTATGAGTGATCCGGATTCGGAGCACCTGCGCCACGCTCTGGAGCACTTAGATCTGCTGGTGGTCCAGGATATCTTCCTTACTGAGACTGCAMGCTTGGCTGACGTGGTATTGCCTGCCGCTTGCTGGGGAGAAAAAGATGGTACTTTTAACAACACCGAACGCCGGGTACAGCTGGTGCGCAAGGCTGTTGACCCGCCGGGTGAGGCACGTCCCGACTGGCAGATTTTCGGGATGCTGGCCCAGAAAATGGGTTATACCGGGATGAATTACCGCCATCCCCAGGAAATCTGGGATGAATTGCGGAAGCTGGTTCCGGAAAAATTTGGCGGTATCAGCTACGCGCGTCTGGAAAAGGAACGGGGGATTGTGTGGCCCTGTCCGTCTGAGGACCACCCGGGGACGCCAATCCTGTACCGGGGAGGTAAGTTCCTGACACCGTCCGGCAAGGCTAACCTTCATCCGGTGCTGTTTGATCCCGGTAAGCATGATTCCAAACAGCCCAATAATGTGAAAGGCGCGGCAAAGGTAATTGTGGGCAGTATTGCCGAACTACCCGACCAAGAATATCCCTTTACCCTTACCACCGGTAGGCGGGTATATCATTACCATACCAGTACTATGACCCGTAAATCATGGGCTATTAACCAGGTTGCGCCGGGGGAAATGATAGAGATAAATCCCTGCGATGCTAAGAAGCTGGGCGTAAACGACGGTGAGTATATTAAAGTATCCACGACGGGGTTCTGTGGTGGCCCGGGCCTGGGTAACCGAGCGGGTTCCGGAAAACACCGTCTTTATGACATTCCACTACTGGGAGGCTTGCAGTAATGAGCTGACCAATACAGCCACCGACAATATTGCCGGTACGCCAGAATTAAAAGTTGCGGCTGCCAAAGTGGAAAAAATATCACCAACAGAAGCCCGGGCCATCCGCCAGGAGAAAAAAGAAAAGTACCTGGTCGGCTTGGAAAAGGAGATTACCGGACCGGCGATGGGGAAGGGAGGAAAAGCAGATGCCTAATCGTTTTGTAATTGCTGATCCTGACCGGTGCCTGGGCTGCTATACTTGTATGGCCGGCTGTGCCTTATCCATAAAAATTACGGGCTGCAGCCTTTCCCACGACTTTTTGTTACCCATACTTCTGAAGGAACGATGCCCATTCAGTGCCGGCACTGCGAGGATGCTCCCTGTGCAAAAGTTTGTCCCGTTAAAGCCATCGAGATCAAGGACCAGATGGTGCAAATAAACGAAGGTCTCTGTATTGGCTGTAAGATGTGTGCTCTGGCCTGCCCCTTCGGTTGTATTGAGATTCAGGGCACCCGAGCTCCCTCGGTTGAAGAAGTCGGTCTGGTTAACTCTCACCTGATTCCTCTGCTAGCCGGGGAAATCGGACAGAAAACCATTGCCACTAAATGCGATCTTTGTTCTTTCACAGAGGGTGGCCCCACTTGTGTCCAAGTCTGCCCGACCAAAGCGCTGAAAGAGGTTAAAGGTGAGGAGATAGAGCGGCTCAGTAAGCTTAAGAGGGGCGCTAACACCATTAGAGCGGTTTCCATCCTTAGAAGTGGGAGGTAAATCCTATGGTTGCTGAACAGCTTTTTATAATGTCCATACTCCTTTATGCGGCTGGGGCCGGTGCCTCGCTGCTATTAGGTAAAATGGACAGGCATGCCAACTACGTTGCTGCTATAACTGCTTTCCTTGCGGCTGTTACCGGGATGGCGTGGGCCATCCCGGTATTGGCCGGCGGGGCGGGCTTTACGCTGAATTTCACCGGATTTATTCCCTTTACACAATTTGTTATCCGAGTAGATCAGCTGTCTGCCTTTATGGCACTGGTCATTTCACTGCTGACTGCTGCTACAGCCCTTTATTCGTTGTCTTACCTGGAAGAGTACAGCGGGAAGGGTAAGGGCCTGCTGGGATTTTTTATGAATATTTTTATCGGTTCTATGATCCTGGTAGTTACTGTAGGAGATGCCTTTTATTTTCTGATCTTCTGGGAGCTCATGACTCTTGCTTCGTTTTTCCTGGTAAGTTTTGAGCAGGAGAAAAAGGAATCTACCGGTGCCGGTTTGGTTTACCTGATCATGGCCCACGTAGGTACGGCTTTGATTATGCTATCATTTCTCCTTTTCGTCAGCAAGACCGGTAGTTTTGACTTTGCAACCTTCAGTGAGGCGCCTCTTTCCGAGGGTTTAAAAACGACGGCCTTCATTCTGGCATTTTTAGGTTTCGGGGCTAAAGCAGGTATTATTCCTTTGCATATCTGGTTACCCCAGGCTCACCCGGCTGCTCCCTCAAACATTTCCGCTTTGATGTCCGGTGTCATGATCAAAACGGCAATTTACGGCATCATCCGTGTAGGAGTGGACTTTTTGGGCGCTACCAACTACTGGTGGGGTGTGATAGTTCTTCTGGCTGGCGCCGTCTCGGCTGTTTTGGGTGTAATGTACGCGCTGGCACAGCATGACTTAAAACGGTTGCTGGCTTTTCACAGCGTGGAAAACATCGGCATCATTTTAATGGGGGTAGGGGTTGGCATGTTGGGCGCTGCTTTAGAGCAACCGATGCTGGCCGTGCTCGGATTAATGGCCGGTCTTTACCACCTGATTAATCACGCTACTTTTAAAGGGCTGCTCTTCCTGGGGGCAGGTTCGGTCCTCTACCGTACACATAGCAAAAATATGGAGGAACTGGGCGGATTGGTAAAAAGGATGCCCTTTACAGCATTTGCTTTTCTTATTGGTGCGGCAGCTATTTCAGCTTTGCCTCCGCTTAACGGCTTTGTCAGTGAATGGTATACCTATCATTCACTGTTCCTGGCTGCTAAGTCAGGCAGCTGGTGGGTGACCCTGGTTGCTTCTGTTGTTATCGTAATGCTCGCTATTACAGGCGCTCTGGCTGCCATGTGCTTTGTTAAGGCTTATGGCGTGACCTTCGCCGGTGCGGCCCGCAGTCACCATGCCGAGACTGCCAGAGAGGTTCCGCCAACCATGGTGGCAGGCATGTTTGTTCTGGTGGTCGCCATCGTTATTTTAGGGGTGGGCGCACCCTGGCTGGTTCCTGCTTTTACTTCCGTGGCAGCGTCTTTGCTGAACCAACCGGCGGTACCGGCCGCTGCAGGGATGATTATGTATCCTGGCTTTTTAATTCAAGGTACCCTCTCTACTCCGTTGATGGCCATCCTGCTGGTAGGTCTAGTTACTTTACCTTTGCTGCTGGTGGCCCTCGGAGGCGGGTTTGGCATAGGTAGGCGGGTGGATGAAGCGCCGTGGGCGTGCGGTTATGCCTACAACCCCCGTATGGGTTATACCGCTTCATCTTTTGCCCAACCCCTTAGAGTAATTTTCCGGGCTCTTTACCGGCCTCAAACTCATGTTAAGGGGCCGCGTTTTACTTCTAAGTCTTACTTTGAAGGGCCTGTACATTACGAGTCTCATGCCTCATCGCTATGGGAGGACTACCTTTACAAGCCACTGGTGGCTGCCGTCATGAGAACGGGAACTTATATCCAGAAGCTTCAGGCTGGCAGTATTCACCTGTATTTGCTCTACATCATCATTATTCTGGTGAGCTTCTTGCTCATTGCCACGAGATAAGAGGGGTGTCAGATATGGATTACGGCAAATTAATCCTTGTAGGGCTGCTGCAGGCAGCCTTGATTATGCTGGCCGCCCCGCTGTTGGACGGCATATCCCGACGGCTCCGGGCTAGAATTCACAGCCGTCGAGGGGGCAGTATTTTCCAAACTTATTACGACCTTTTTAAATTTTTGAAACGGGAGGAAACCGTTCCGCCCCAAGCCAGTTGGGTGTTTACTGCTACTCCGTATATCCTGGTCGCAACTCTTCTGCTGCTGGCTATGATAATTCCATCCATTACGCTAATGTCGCCGCTAGGATTAGTTGGCGACTTATTTGCGGTAATATATCTGATGGCTTTAGTGCGATTTTTCTTCTCGCTATCGGGGCTGGATTCCGGAAGTACCTTTGCTGCAGCAGGAAGCAGCCGGGAAATGATGCTGGCTGTGCTTATTGAGCCTGCATGGTAGTGGTTTTGCTTACACTGGCTTTGTTAGCCGGGTCAACCAATCTGGGGTCAATTAGTGTTCAGGTGGCCTCCGGACAAATATCCTTTTTGCATCCCGCATTTATCATCGGCTTACTCGCGTTTCTTATTGCTACTGCTGTCGAGACGGGAAAACTTCCCTTTGACTTGGCCGAAGCAGAACAGGAACTGCAGGAAGGGCCTCTGACTGAGTATTCAGGGCGCGGCATGGCTCTTATGAAACTTGCCCTGTTAATGAAACAAGTGATTGTGGTTGCACTGTTTTTAGCCCTTTTCCTGCCGTTTGGCGGCGCGGTTGATATTACCTCAGGCTCATTGATACTGGGGAGCATCATCTTCCTGGGTAAGCTGCTGGTGTTTTATACTTTGGCTGCGCTGATAGAAAATGCTGTAGCCAGGTACCGAATTACTGATGTGACGGTTATTACATCGTTATCATTTGGCATCGCCTTGATTTCCTTTGTATTTTATCTGGCGTTAAGTTGAGTAAAGATGGAGGTGTTTTAAGATGACTGCTGCAGCAACTGTAAACAGCCTGGCGGTGTTGCTTATTCTGACCTCCCTTTTGGTGGTAGAAAGCCGCCGGCTGAAGGTTTCGGCTTATTTTTACAGTCTACAATCACTGGTGTTAATTAGCATCTTCCTGTCAATTGCAGTGATAAATGAGGCCGAGCAACTTTACCTCTGGTGTATTACTACACTAATAACCAAGGCCTTTCTGGTGCCGTTTATCTTGCTCCGGGTAATCAAGACTACCGGTGTAGTTGAAGAAGAACCTCCGCTTGTTGGAACCACCTGGTCGGTGATTTTGGCAGCATTAATGGTCGGACTTGCCTTTATTTTGGTACAGCCGTTTCATATGCTGGCAATACTCAAGTACAAAACGGCTATGGCAGTTTCCCTGGCCCATTTTCTACTGGGACTTCACTGCATGATTACGAGAAGAAATGCCTTGAAACAGCTGCTGGGATTTTGTTTAATGGAGAACGGTTCACACCTGACGCTTGCCATTATGGCCTATAATGTGCCCGAACTTGCGGAAATAGGTATTCTTACCGATGCCGTATTTGCTGTGCTGATTATGTCCCTGATAGCCGTAAAACTTTATAAAGCTTTCGGTACTATGGATGCTGGTCAGCTAAAAATGCTGAAAGGGTAGGTGATTTCATGTCCCGGGAAGCATTGCTCCTAATTATTCTAGCTATACCTCTGGTGGCGTCGTTGGCTTCTTTTACCTTTCGGTTACGACGTCCCCTGGAGTTTATTCAAGTTGCCGCTACTGCCGGGATTCTGCTTGTTGCTTCTCTTTTGATCAAAGAGGTACTTGTGGGCGGGCCGGTTAGCGCCCTGGGAGGAAACCTTTACCTGGATGAACTTTCGTCCATCCTGATTATGATTATCGGCGGTTTGGGATTTATACTTGGTGCATACTCTATCGCCTATTTAGGTTATGATATCAGGGAGGGCGAGATCAGGCCCGGTGACTTAGGGCTTTACTACGGTTTATATCATTTGTTTATCTTTACCATGTTACTTACGGTGCTGTCCAATAACATCTTTATAATGTGGGCGGCAGTAGAAGCTACTACCCTTGCTTCTGCTTTTTTGGTAGGCTTCTACCGGCATCGTTCGTCCGCTGAAGGCGCCTGGAAGTATGTCTTGATCTGCAGTGCCGGAATTGCTTTCGCGCTGTTCGGTACGGTACTCATCTTTTCCAATGCGTATCAGCTTACCGGGCAGGTGCACGAAGCCGTCTTATGGACCGAGGTACTCAAGGTTGCCGGGGAACTGGATCCGGTCGCTCTAAAGATGGCCTTCGTGTTTATTTTAATCGGATTTGGTACTAAAGCCGGTCTGGTACCTATGCATACTTGGCTTCCCGATGCTCACAGCGAAGCGCCGAGCCCTGCCAGTGCACTCCTTTCGGGGGTTCTGCTCAATTGCGGTCTCTTGCTGGTGATCCGGTATTATACTTTGACCGGGCAGGCTATTGGATTTGATTTCCCGCGTACTTTATTGCTGTTCCTGGGTCTGGCTTCTGTTGTGATTGCGGCCTTCTTTATCCTGGTGCAGAAGGACCTCAAGCGGATGCTGGCCTACAGTAGTATTGAAAATATGGGTATTATTGCATTTGGTCTGGGAATAGGCGGCCCGGCGGGCATAATGGCTGCCCTTATCCATACGGTCAATCACAGCGCTACCAAGGCTCTTATGTTTGGTGCGGCAGGAAACATAGTCCATAAGTTCGGTACCCGGAATACGGATAAGATTAAAGGAGTGCTGAAGATTGCCCCGGTTACTGGTGTCCTCCTAATTGCCGGTGCTCTATCGCTGGGAGGTTCTCCACCCTTTGCTATTTTCGTTAGTGAATTCCTGACAGTGGCGGCGGCTCTCAAGGAAGGATATTTGGTAGTGGCCATCATCTTTCTGGCTGCACTGGCTGTTGTTTTTGGTGCTATGCTAAACTTCATTGTTAAGTCAGTTTTTGGGGCTCCTTTGGAAGGAAAAGAAAAAGGGGATCTTAATTTACTGATGTTGGCGCCTCTGGTAGCACTATTGGTAATTGTATTAACCTTGGGTATCGGTATTCCTGAATTCCTGAACCAGCTACTGGAGCGATCTGTTGAAATTATCTTGGGAGGTTGATGAATATGTCGTTTAGCAGCCAGAATAAACGAGGGCAGAAATACCTGGACGCTTTACGAGCGAAATTTAGTACCGGAGTACTTCAGGAAGTGACCCACCAAACGCCCGAACAGCTGACAATTACTGTTGACCGTAACAATCTTCCGGAGGTAGTAGCCGAGCTCTATTACGGCCACAATGGCTGGCTTTCCAACATGGTTGGGAATGATGAGCGCAGTATTAACGGGTGTTTTGCCCTGTACTATATTCTTTCCATGGAGGGTAATAAAAATCCCCAGGATAATCTGTGGATTACCGTCAAGACATTAATTCCTGAAAACGATCCCCAGTTTCCATCGGTCACCCCACGGGTTCCGGCTGCCGTATGGTACGAACGGGAAGTCCGTGATATGTTCGGCCTGGAGCCAGAGGGAATCCCTGATGCCCGGAGGTTGGTGCTGCCTGATGATTGGCCGGATAACCTGTATCCTCTTCGTAAGGATGCCATGGATTATCGCTACCGTCCTGAGCCTGTGGAAGAAAAGTACGATTTCATCGAGGTAGAAGGGGAGGGAATTGTGGAGGTTCCCCTGGGGCCGCTTCATATTACCTCTGATGAGCCCGGGCACTTCCGCCTTTTTGTGGACGGCGAGTATATTGTGGATGCTGATTACCGCCTTTTCTACATTCACCGTGGTATGGAAAAGACAGCGGAGAACCGTATGGATTACGATCAGGTTAACTTTTTGGCCGAGCGGGTTTGCGGTATCTGCGGATTTAATCATAGTACAGCGTACGCTGAGGCGGTAGAAAATGCAAATGGCATTCAAGTTCCGCTGCGGGCACAGTACATCCGGACTATCCTGCTGGAATCGGAGAGGTTGCACAGCAACCTTTTAAATCTCGGGTTGGCTGCTCACCTGGTGGGCTTTGATTCCGGTTTTATGCACTTCTTCCGAGTGAGGGAAAAAGCAATGAAGATGGCCGAGATCCTTACAGGCGGCCGGAAAACCTATGGTATGAACTTGGTCGGCGGGGTACGCAGGGATATTTTAAAAGAAGAGAGAGATCAAATTCTACGATTGATTACAGAACTGCGTAAAGAGTTGGATGAACTGTTGGATATCCTGATAAATACTCCTAACTTTTTAATGCGGACCCGTGGTGTGGGCAAGCTGGAACGGGACGTAGCCCGTGACTTCAGTCCGGTGGGTCCCAACATGCGGGGTTCCGGATATGCCAGGGATAACCGGGCGGATCATCCTTTTGCTGCCTATGACCGGGTACCCTGGGAGGTAATTAGTAAAGACGGCTGTGATGTACTTTCCCGGGAATTGGTTCGGGCAGGGGAACTCTATCAAGCTTTCAATATCATCGAGAGGTGTCTCCAGGATATGCCTCCCGGGCCTATCCTGGTTGAAGGGTTCTCCTATAAACCCTTCACTTATGCCCTCGGCGCTACCGAAGCTCCCCGGGGTGAAAATGTTCACTGGGTAATGACCGGGGATAACCAGAAACTGTACCGCTGGAGATGCAGGGCTGCTACTTATAACAACTGGCCGTCCCTCAGGTATATGTTTAGAGGCAATGCCATCTCTGACGCACCACTCATTGTGGCCAGTCTTGACCCGTGCTATTCCTGTACCGAACGGGTTACCGTGGTAGATGTACGGAAAAAGAATGTAAAAACCGTTTCTTACAATGAACTGGAAAACTACTGCCGGGAGCGGAAGTATTCGCCGCTTAAACTTTAGTTTAATTGCTGAAAGGGGGTCAGAGGATGTTTAAACTGCTTAAGAAAGCGCTGCAGGTGGGGGAGGCTACTGTTGAATACCCTTTCAAGCCGCTGGAAGTTGCTCCTGGCTTTCGCGGTAAACCCGTTTACAACTTTCAGCAATGTATAGCCTGCGGTGCGTGTGCGATTGCCTGTCCCGCCAACGCTATTACTATGGATTATAATTTAGAAAAAGGCATTAAATCCTGGAAGATTTTTTACGGTCGTTGTATTTTCTGCGGCCGTTGTGAGGAAGTTTGCCCGCCTGGCGCCATTACCCTGTCTCCGGATTTTGAACTGGCGGCTACGGCCAAGGAAGATCTTTGTTGCCAGGCGGACTTTCAACTGATTCGATGCCGTTCATGCGGTGAATTCTTCGCCCCGCCAAAGGAACTGGAATATATACTGGCAGCTCTGGAACAGGCTGGGCAACCGGGTTCAGCTTCCCATATCACCAGGCAGATTATGGAAGTATGCCCTCAGTGCAAGCGCCGGCAGGGAATTAAGACAGCTGTTAAATCCCTGCCGGGGCGGTTGGCCAACAGCAGGGGAGGGGATAAAATGATAACCGTTAAAGGAGATTTTAATGACAATCGGGATACAAAGCTGGCAGAACTTAAGGAAAAGCTTAAGAAGGTTATCAAGCGGTCGGTGAATGTATACCGGGTCGATTGTGGAGGATGTAACGGTTGCGAAATCGAGATCTTTGCTTCTATCTCGCCGGTCTATGACCCGGAAAGGTTGGGTATTAAAGTGGTTGCTTCACCGCGGCATGCCGACGTGCTACTTTTTACCGGACCTATGACCAGGCCTATGCGCCTGCCGGCGTTGCGGGCCTACCAGGCGACTCCCGATCCCAAAATTGTAATCGCTTACGGAACCTGTGGTTGTAGTGGTGGTATTTTTCACGATGCTTACTCCGTCTGGGGTGGAACTGACAGTATTTTTCCGGTTGATGTTTATATTCCCGGCTGTCCCCCAACACCCGCTGCGACGCTCTACGGGCTGGGAGTTGCCCTCGACCTTCTCCAGCAAACGATTAAAGGTGAGCACCATGTGGAAGACGAGGTTAGCCGGGTTCAACCCGGGCACCCGGATATCCATCCTGACTTGCGTAAAGACATTGAGCGGGAAGCTCGCCGTTTGAGCGGGTACTTGCACGGCAAGCAGATAGCGGATAAGTACCTGCAGTTCCTTGAAGAAGGTGATCTACAGGCGGTTGACCGGAAGGTTAAGGGTTTTTTAAAGAAAGAAAAAGATCCGCGACTGGTAGAGGTTTATTTGAAGTTACACCGGATTTTTACGGCTAGAATGGAGAGGGTGACTGGTAATGTCGGGTAAAGTTGAATTTTACCGGCTGAGTAAAAAGTTTGTTGACGAAAAGGAAGCCCCTCCCCAAGTTAAGCAGTTAGAATATTATGCCTTGGCCATCGGTCATCATGTGGGAGTGGTAGACTGCTTTTCTCCCGTTATGAATATGGCGCGGGAGGAGTATTTAAAATGGATAGCGAAGCTTCCTCAAACAGAGGCCAGGCGTAAGATGGAAGGCGTAGTTAAATGGGGAGAGGTGGAAATAACTAAAGAACATGTACGGCCGTTAATTAAAGCCTTGACCGATGCTACTCCAACATTTCTTCCGGAAGAGAAGAAATGGGCTGAATGCTTGCTGCAGCTGCTGCGGTCCATACAAAGGGAGCCGGCTATCTATCTGGTGGTGCGGTCATTATGACGCGACTTATTATCACGGTGGGTAACGACATGATGGGGGATGATGGGGCCGGGCCATTATTAGCCCGGACTCTGGAGCAATCGCCGCTTCAGGGCTGGCAGATCATCAATGGTGGGTCGGTCCCCGAGAATTACCTGCATGTGGTTAACGAACTCAAGCCAGATGTGGTAGTGGTTGTGGATGCTGCTGAAATGGGGCTTGAGCCGGGTACCATTCGGCTCCTTTCCGAAAAGGATATTGCCGGGCAGTTTATTTTGACTACGCACAATTTACCGCTCTCATTTTTCATTGGTGCTCTTAAAGAAATTGTTCCGACAGTTTATTTTATAGGTATCCAGCCCCGGGTGGTTGCATTTGGTTTTCCTTTATCAACTGAAGTTAAGCGGGCAGTTGAAATTATATATCAAAAATTACAAGCCGGAAGTTTGGACTTTCCGGCTCTTGAAGACAACCGGGAGATAAGATAATACACATGCTGACCCTAGAAGAACCTCATGGAAACGTACGGACCCCAATAATGTGCCATCATTAGTTGCTCAAATGAAAGCCATTCAGAAGGTTAGCGGACTTGACGTTAATTGGTTTTGCTAGAGGAAATAAAATGAATGTTTATTCTGAACTATATTAAGAGTGAGTTGGAAATAAAATACCCCGGGAAGAAGATCTAGTTTTTCCGGCGCCTGGCTTCCGTCCACGACATCAACCTGATTACAGCTATGGAATTTGGTAAAAATATGGGTATCCAACTGCCGGACAAAATCGTCATCTATGCCATCGAAGCCATGGATACCCTTACTTTCAGCGAAACCTTAAGTCCCCCGGTGGCCGGGGCTGTACCAAGGGCCGTTCAGGCCATAAGAAACGATATACGTTCCCGGTGAGGTGGGTAATATGCATGAATTAGCTCTGGCCCAGCAAATGCTTAATGTTTTATTAAAAACAGCGCAGGAAAATGAGATAAAAAAAATCGCCCTCGTCAAAATCCTGGCCGGTGAAATGATGGCGGTGGTACCGGATGCCCTGGAGTTTGCTTTCCGGGTAATCAGCCAGGATACCAAGGCTGACGGTGCCACCCTCCTGATTGAAGAAGTGAAAGCCCTGGTCAGGTGCCCCCGCTGTTCAAAGGAATATGCCTGGTCCCAGCATGGCTATAACTGCCCTCCTGCGGATTTACCGGAGGGGAGCTAGTCCAGGGAAGACATCTCCTGATTGATTATTTTGAAGGTGAAGAGGTGGATTGACATGCAGGTAAAAGTAGTAACAAATGTCCTGAGAGCCAATGAAGATATGGCGAGCAAGAACCGGACCCTCTTTAATAATAAGGGTCTGCGGGTCATCAACCTGATTAGCTCGCCCGGAGCCGGTAAGACTACCTTATTGGAAACAACCATCCGCAACTTGAAGGATAAGGTCGCCCTCGGTGTCATAGAGGGAGACCTGATGACAGCCCGGGATGCGGAACGCATCGCCCGCCTGGAAGTTCCCGTGGTGCAGATCAATACCAGGGGCGGCTGTCATCTCGATGCCAACATGGTTAATAAGGCCTGGAACGAGTTTCCCCCTGAGACTCCTCTGGAATTGCTGGTTATCGAAAACGTAGGAAACCTGGTCTGTCCCGCCGCTTTTGACCTGGGTGAGGATGAAAAAGTGGTAATCATCTCCGTAACGGAAGGGAGCGATAAACCCGCCAAATATCCTACAACTTTTGAAAGGGCATCCCTTTGTTTATTAAACAAAATAGATCTTTTGGCCCATACCAATTTTAATTTGCAAGAATTCTACCAGGATCTGCAAAAGATAAAACCACATCTCCCTGTAATAGAGGTCAGTGCCCTGACCGGTCAGGGGATGGAATCCTGGTATGACTGGTTGGTGAAAAGAAATGGAACAGCTAGCTAAACACATTAAAATTGCCGGGCCGAATTCAATGCCCCCAAAGACCGCCGCTTCCGTTATCCTTAAAAGAGGATGGCCGCTGGGTATAAAAAAACAACGGTTTCGTCGTTCTCTTCAATGATGGTATAGGCAAGCTCGTAGTTTGTTTTGTTGTAGAAAATATCACAAGAGTAAACGCCGGACAGGTCGCCCGTTTTAGGTAGCCAATATACGGGTTTTCGAGTATTTCATCAACAGCTTTTTGAAATGCTGCCTTGAGTGGCTTTTCTTTGAGCTTTTTAGAAAGCGAGCAGCAGGAGGTAAAATGATTAGCTTATACATCATTTGTCCTCCGTACCAAAAACATCCTCGTATGTGGAAAATAGTGCTTTACCATCTGCGGCAAGACGAGCTTCATCAAGCAAGCGCTCCACAGCAGGACGGATTTGACGGCGTGTTTCCTTGAACTTGGCGAGAAGCTCCTGCCCGGAAAGTCCCTGAGAGATTAAATCGGCGAGAATTTGTTCATCAAACTCCCCACCGCCCTCGCGCACAGGACGGATAACAATAGCATTGTTTTGGACATGCGATGGAACTGTCTCCTGTTTACTGCGACTTGGCGGTGAAACGCTGGGAGGCGTTTACGGGACAAAAAGCGGTCAAATTGAATTGAAAGCTTCTGATGGGACAGGAGTGATCTTGACTTTTTGGGAATAGTCGTAGTAAAATAAGCAAATGATAAGCGTAATATTTTACTACTACAGGAGGTGTTTGTGATGAATATAAAACCGTCTGCGGCAATACGCAAAAACTACAACGAAATATCCGCGCTCTGCAAGACCACCAAAGAGCCTGTTTTTCTAACGAAAAACGGCGAGGGCGATTTAGTGGTCATGGATATCGCCACGTTTTCCCGGCGTGAAAGCATGCTGAGGCTGCGGGAACAGCTTGTTGCGGTCGAGGAGGACAGATTGACGGGTAAAAAGGGCTTTTCAATCGGTGAAGTGGACGAGATGATGAAAAAAGCAATTAAGGAGGCTGCCGATGAGCAGCGCGGATAAACGGTATCATGTCATTATCTCGGAAAGAGCGGGAGAAATGCTCGTGCAGCACGCCCGCTTTTTAGCCCAGGTCAGTACCCAGGCGGCTGACAAGCTCAGGATAGATGTAGTCGAGGCTGCAAAATCCCTGCAGGAGTTTCCGGAGCGTGGTTCCTGGCTTGCCGATCCGGTATTGCCCGCAAGCAAATACAGAAAACTGCTTGTGGATAAGCGGTATTTGCTCATCTATCAAATCAAGGATGATACAGTATACATCGACTACATGGTGGATTGCCGTCAGGATTATGTCTGGCTGATATAATCAACTCAACCACAGCGATTCTCAAACGTCTGTTATGCGGGCGTTTTTTTATTGGAGGAAAGAGCATGGACATTCAAAAAATATCCACAGATAAATTAAAGGCGGCAAAATATAATCCTCGTAAAGACCTCAAGCCAGGTGATGCAGAATACGAAAAGTTGCGTAGGAGTATTGAGGAATTCGGCTATGTAGAGCCGGTGATTTGGAATATTTAGAAACCAGGAACTGATTCAGTAATCGTTTGATATCAAGCAAAGGTTCAAAAGCAATTCTGTTACGCGGGCTTATCGAAAAAGTCAGCGTGTGTTCCTTGGTTGAGGCGGTGTTCGTGTTCAAGACCGGGGTTGAGGTTAAGGATTTGATGGAAAAGTAAATAAGTGAACACGGAACATCGTTTACTGTATCGTTTACAGAAGATTTGATTGACATTCTTAAAAATATAGGATACACTTATTTGTCGATAATGCTATAAGGTGCCCTCTGATAGCAGAAGGGATAATAGGGAATCGGGTTAAAATCCCGAGCAGCACCCACTACTGTAACTCGGACGAAATCTTTGATTGCCACTGCCGTTTAAAGGTGGGAAGGTTAGGAGAGTAGGATGATGAGAAGCCAGGAGACCTGCCTTAAAGCTAGGAAACTCAATCTTTGGGAATGGAGATAGAGACGATTTATTCAGTAATTGTGTCTATTTCCTCCAAAAAATTAAAGGAGGAAACAAAAATGCAACGTCTGTCAATTGTAAGTTATCCTAGAATTGGAGCGCAAAGAGAATTAAAACGATGGGTCGAGGACTATTTTAACAGGAAGACGACCAAGGACGACCTGTTGTCACGATCTGCGGAGCTAAAAAAGCTGCAATGGGCTTTTCAAGCCGAAAAAGGTATTGATTTTATTCCCTCTAATGATTTTTCCCTTTATGATGGCTTTTTAGATACAGCCTTTTTGTTGAATGTCATTCCTGACAGCTATCGCACATTAAACCTCAATGAGCTGGACACTTATTTTGCCATGGCCAGAGGCTATCAGGATGAAAGACGGGATGTAAAAGCCCTTGCAATGAGAAAATGGTTCAATACAAACTATCATTACATGGTTCCTGTGATTGATGATAATACCGAGTTTAAGCTGAATAGTAGCAAGCCATTTGACGAATATTCAGAGGCGCTTGAATTAGGTATCAGGACAAAACCCGTGATAATTGGTCCCTTTACTTTCCTGAAACTGTCAAAGGTCACAGCTTCAAATAAAACCTATTTTGATTGTGGCGCTGATATTTTGAAGGTTTATAAGCAAATCCTTGGGAAGTTTAATGCTATGCAGGTTGAATGGATTCAAATTGACGAGCCTGCACTTGTAACGGATCTGGATAAACAGGATATTGAATTTTTCATCTCTCTATATCAGGAACTGTTAAGCAGTAAAGAAGCTCTTAAGGTGTTATTGCAGACTTATTTTGGCGATATCAGGGATGTATATGAAAAAGTTATATCCTTAAGAATTGATGCCTTGGGTTTGGATTTTATTGAAGGGGAAAAGAATCTTGAACTAATTAAGAAATATGGATTTCCGAAGGACGTCATTCTGTTTGCGGGCGTCGTGAATGGCAAAAACATCTGGAGAAACAGTTATGAAAAAACAATCGGTATTTTGAACAGCCTTGCCGCTTCTATCGATAAGGAAAGGATTGTTTTAAATACATCGTGCTCCCTTTTGCATGTCCCTTATACCGTGAAAAACGAGATAAATATGGACGAAAAATTCAAGAAGCATTTCGCTTTTGCGGAAGAAAAGCTTGATGAGCTCGTGGAATTGGGAGAACTGTTTAACGATGCTTCCTACGAGCAAAACAAAAAATATATCCAAAATGTTTCACTCATAAAGGAAAAAGCTGAAGATACTGCGTATATCGATTTGCAAATCCGCCAGCGTATTGCAAATCTTAAGGAAAGTGATTTTTCAAGGAGCAATCGCTTTGAGGAAAGAACCGGGCTTCAAAAAGAAAGATTAAAGCTTCCTGTACTGCCTACGACAACAATAGGCTCATTTCCCCAAACGGCGGAAATTAAAGAAATCCGAAAGCAGTATAAGAATAAGAGCTTAAGCTTTGAACAATACAACGATAAGATAAAGGAAAAAATTGCACAGATCATACGGCTTCAAGAAGAAATCGGACTGGATGTTCTTGTTCATGGCGAGTTTGAAAGAAACGATATGGTAGAGTATTTTGGGGAAAACCTATCAGGTTTTTTATTCACTGAAAAAGCATGGGTTCAGTCTTACGGAACACGATGCGTCAAGCCTCCGATTATATGGGGGGATATAAAAAGAACAAAACCAATCACGGTCGAATATATTGCGTATGCGCAAAGTCTAACAAGTAAACCGGTCAAAGGTATGTTAACCGGTCCGGTCACCATTTTGAACTGGTCTTTTCCGCGAGAGGATATTTCATTAAGAGAAATGGCCTTTCAGATTGCGCTGGCTATCAAAGAAGAAGTGACCGATCTCGAAAACCGTGGCATAAGAATTATTCAGATCGATGAAGCGGCGTTAAGGGAAAAGCTGCCTCTAAGAAGGCAGGATTGGAACAGCCATTATCTGGACTGGGCAATAAAAGCCTTCAGATTGGTGCATTCGGGCGTAAAGCATTATACGCAGATTCATACGCATATGTGCTATAGCGAATTTGAAGATATAATAAAGGAAATTGACGATATGGATGCGGATGTCATTTCTTTTGAAGCCGCAAGGTCGGATCTTTCAATTATTGATGTACTGAAGAGGAATAATTTTAGGACTGAGGTTGGCCCCGGTGTTTATGATATCCATTCCCCAAGGGTGCCAAGCAAAGAAGAAATCCGGCAAGCAATTATTAAAATGGTGGGTAAATTAGATAAAAATAAGCTGTGGATAAATCCGGATTGCGGGCTAAAAACAAGAGGAATGGAAGAAACAGTGCAAAGTCTTAAGAATATGGTTGCCGCAGTCGAAGAGCTGAGAAATAATCCGGTATAAATTACAAAAGGGATTCATGAATGGGGTTACATATTCTTGAATCCCTTTATTAATTTACTGATAGAATTGTCGCCGATTCTGTGCAATGTACCTTGCTTCTAAGGGGAGGTTAAGTTATGAAAAAAACAGCGCTTATAACGGGCAGTTCAAGAGGAATAGGGCGAGCTACGGCAGAACTATTGGCACAAAATGATTATAATATAATTATTAACTATTTCCATTCAGAAAAAGAAGCCATCTCATTATTAACTGAACTAAAGGAAAGAGCTATAGCGCCAAAGCATATAGAGCTGATGTTTCCGATAGAGGGCAAGTTGAAAAGCTTATCGAACAAAGCACTAACGATTTTGGAAGGATTGATGTCCTGGTTAACAATGCAGGTATTGCACAGCAAAAGCTGTTTACCGAAATCACGGAGGATGACTGGGACAGCATGATAAATATAAATGTGAAAGGGATCTTTAACTGCTGTCAATGCGTTCTGCCATATATGATAGAAAATAAAAAAGGGAAAATAATCAATGTTTCATCAATTTGGGGTATCACAGGGGCATCCTGTGAGGTTCATTATTCAGCAGCAAAGGCTGCCGTAATTGGGTTTACAAAGGCGCTGGCAAAGGAACTGGGGCCTTCAAATATACAAGTAAACTGCGTTGCTCCGGGTATTATCGATACAGACATGAATGTCTTTCTTAGCGATGAAGAAATCAAACAGCTTCAAAAAAATACACCTTTACAAAGGTTTGGTACAGTACAAGAAGTAGCAAAGTGTATATTTTTTTGGCATCTGAAGATTCAAATTTTATTACCGGACAAGTATTAAGCCCGAATGGAGGATTTGTCATATAGTCAATAAATAAGACCGCGTCCTCGGATGCAGCCGCAAGATTGCCTACGCCGAAAACGAACTGGCCAGGTATGGCTACGAGAGTGGTGTACCCGGCGAGGCGAGGAAACTTTACCAGAGCAGCAAGAGTGAGCGCCGGAAACAACTGCTTAGTAAACTTTATTAAGAAACATGAAATATGTATTACATGAACAGGAGAAATAAAAAGTTTGTCGAATCTGGCGCATCAATACAAAGACTGTGCGTGAAAATGGGCGCTGGTGATAGACTATTCATTGAAAAAGCGAATGAGAAAATCCTCCGGCGCAATGGCTTCTACCGGAGAATTAACAAAGTCCTTTGTGTTGCGCGTGATGATGTATTCAGCCTTGGTGCGTTTGGCGCAATGCACCAGCAGAGCATCTTCATAGTCGGCTATCAGCAGGTCAAAGGCTTTAATATAGTCATTCCTGGTAACATCGACAACATCCAGAACATCCATCAAACCGAGCATCGCCTCTTTGACAGCTTCTTTGCTTGAAATATGTTTCCTGAGCAGATAATAAATGTCCGTTACGGTATTGGCAGTGATAGAAGCTGAGATTTTCTGACTTCCGGCAAGCATCAATATTGCCGTAGAGTGTTCGACAAAAGGCTCGCGCTTGCCGAGAACGTCCAATACAACATTTGTATCAATCAACACCTTCATACTTTTTAAGCCGCTCCTCTCGTGCTTCTTCTAAAGATATATTACTTATATTACAATTATATTAGCAAACATGCTTACATGCTTGTGTGTTTAGGAAGGTGTGAATCATGGATAATAAACAATTAATAAGATTTGGAGAATTTATTGCGAAAAAGAGAATTGATCAGGGCATTACATTACGCGGTATGGCAGATATGCTTGAGATTACTCCTGCTTACCTCAGCGACATTGAGAAAAGCCGGAGAAACCCACCGGATAAGCCTCTATTAGAAAAGATTGCCACAATACTGAAACTTACAGAAGATGATAAAAACCTCATGTTTGACCTGGCAGGCAAAGGCAGATGTGAAGTTTCCCCGGATCTCCCGGAATATATCATGTCAAACGAGGTTGTGAGAGTAGCTTTGCGTAAAGCCAAAGATGTAGCGACTGAAGATGACTGGCAACAATTTATTGATAAGCTTAGTAAGAAAGGATATAGTGTAGATTAAACGAGAAAGATGAAAAAATCCAAACAACTTGTTTTAAAAAAGTATAAGCCATAATCCTATAACATGCTATGAAAATTAGTGGCAAACCTGCCGAAAGGCAGGGGCGCAAAGCCAAGGGCCCAAGAAGGCCCAAGGGGCAACGAATTCTATGGCAGCCGTTTGCAGCAAAATCCTGGGGCGTGACGATCTGTGCTTTGGCACTTTGTAGTTTTATGCGAAAAGGTGGGGGAAGATGAAAGAAAAACTTTTTCGAGAAATTCTAATGAAATCACCCTTTGGTTACGCCTTTCACAAATTACTGACGGGGAGTGAAGGCGAACCGGAAGACTATATCTTTTTGGAAGTTAATCCCGCCTTTCAAGAAATGACCGGGTTAAAAAGAGAAGCTGTCCTTGGGAAAAGGGTGACGGAAGTGCTGCCCGGCATCAGGAAGGGCAGCTTTGACTGGGTGGCCTTCTACGGCAAGGTGGCCCTGACCGGCAAAAGGCAGGAGTTCAGCCAGTATGCAGAACCTCTGCAGCGCTGGTACAAAATAACCGCCTTTTCTCCTGAAAAAGGGTATTTTGTCACCTTGTTTAAGGAAATCACCGAAGAAATCCGGCAGATCGAAAACCTTGAGGCCCAGAAAGAAAAAATCGAGGAGCTGTCCAAAGAACTGGAAATGGTGTTCAACGGTACCCAGGATGCCATGTTCCTGGTCAGGGTGGAAGACGGAGAATTCCGGTACATGAGGAACAATGCCGCCCACCGGAAATTGACAGGGTTCAGCCTGGAGGATATAAAAGACAAAACCCCCGTTGAGCTGGCCGGAAAAGAAATTGGTGAAGCCGTCAGCACCAATTGTCAAAGGTGCGTGGACAGTAAAAAGCCCGTGACCTATGAAGAGACACTGATCCTCCCCGCCGGAAAAAGGACCTGGCTGACCACCCTGACGCCGGTGCTGGAAAAGGGGAAGGTAAAATACCTGGTTGGCTCCGGCAAGGATATTACCCTGCAAAAGAAGGCCGAAGAAGAACTCAAAAAGAGGCTGAAATACGAAAAAATAATCAGCAGTGTTTCCCAGCTGGCTTTACAGGAAGGAAGCATTGAAGTTTTTCTGACAGAATCCCTGCGGCTTATGGGCGAGGGCATGGGGGTAAGCCGGGCCTACCTCTTTGAAGCGGACTGGGGAAAAGAGACCGCGAGCAACACTTTTGAGTGGACGGCACCCGGTATAACGCCCCAGAAAGAAAACCTTCAGGAAATCCCTGTGGCTGAATTTACCTGGTGGGTGGACAGGCTGAAAAACAGGGAAGTGATAAACTACAGGGACATTGAAGACATCCCCGACGAAAAGACAAAAGAAATCTTAAGACCCCAGGAGATCAAGTCCCTGCTGGTGCTGTCCCTCTATGTGGAAGGTGATTTATACGGCTTTATCGGTTTTGACGACTGCCTGAAAAACAGGGAATGGTCTGAAGCTGACATCAATTTGCTGCAGCTTGCCGCAAGGATTATTTCCGAATATATTCTGCGCAAGAAATTTGAAGAAAAAATCCTCTTTTTGTGCTATCATGACCAGCTGACAGGGCTTTACAACCGCAGGTTCATGGAAGAAGAAATAAGGCGGCTGGATACGCCGCGTCAGCTGCCTGTATCGGTCATCATGGGTGATGTCAACGGATTGAAGCTGACCAATGACGTCTTCGGCCATAGGGCAGCGGATCTTCTTTTAAAGAAAGCGGCAGAGATAATAAAGGAAAGCTGCCGCCGGGAGGATATCATCGCCCGCTGGGGCGGGGACGAATTTGTTGTTTTGCTGCCCCGGACCGATATGAAAGCAGCGGAAGAAATTGTCAGGAGGAGTAAAAACAAGTGTGCTTTGGACAGTGAGGGGCCTGTTCAGGTGAGTATTGCCCTGGCTATGCCACAAAAAATAAAGCCGAAGAAAATATCTGGCAGGTACTGAAGGAAGCCGAGGAATGGATGTACCGTAATAAGCTTTTGCAGAGCAAAAGTTACAGAAATGCCGTTATTTCCTCCCTGAAGGCCACCCTTTTTGAAAAAAGCATGGAAACGGAAGAGCATGCAGAAAGGTTAAAGGAAATGAGCCTGAAAATAGCGAAAGGGCTGGGCCTTTCCGCTAAACAAATGGACGAACTGGAGCTGCTGGCAGTGCTCCACGATATCGGGAAGGTGGCCATCAAAGAAAGTATTCTGCTAAAACCCGGCCCTTTGACAGAGAAAGAATGGGAGGAGATGAAGAAACACCCGGAAATCGGCTGCCGCATTGCCCAGAATACGCCAGAGCTGGCTTTCATTGCTGAATACATCCTGTGCCACCATGAACGGTGGGACGGCAGGGGTTATCCCAGTGGGTTAAAAGGTGAAGAAATCCCTCTTTTATCCCGTATCCTGGCAGTTGCTGACGCCTTTGATGCAATGACCAATGACAGGCCCTATCGGAAAGCAATGAGCAGGGAAGAAGCTTTAGCTGAACTTGAAAGGAATGCGGGGACGCAGTTTGACCCGGAGGTAGTAAGTGCTTTTATTGAAAGCTGCTGCTACAGTGATGAAAATTTTCAGAAATAAATGCTTAGGGGTTGGTTTATCGGTGAACGCATTTAAAGGCAAGAGGATTCTTATTGTAGAAGACAGCAGGTTTCAGGCACAAATAACGGCAAATATCCTGAATAAGTACGGGTATATGACCGAAATTGCCCTGACGGGGGAAGAAGCTGTGGAGAAAGTCTCTGGCAGCCGGTGCCCCGACCTCATCCTGATGGATATAGAACTGGGAAAAGGAATGGACGGGGTGCTGGCTGCCCGGACAATACAGCAGTTCAGAGACGTACCTGTGGTATTTCTTACCGCCCATACTGAAAAGGAAATTGTGGAGAAAATCCGTACGATTACGGGCTACGGGTATGTGCTGAAAGGTGCCGGCGAACATGTGCTGGTATCCACAGTTGAAATGGCACTGCATCTTTATGAAGCCAATGCCCATGCGAACATGTACCGGCAGATATTTGAAAATTCATTAAATGAGATCTATATTTTTCACCCTGCGACCTTAAAATTTATTGCGGTGAACCGCGGCGCCAGAAAAAATCTGGGTTATACAATCGAAGAACTGAGCACCATGACGCCCCTTGACCTGGAGCCAGAACTTGATCCTGAGAGCTTCAGGGCACTGCTTGAACCTCTGGTTGGGGGGATGCAGGAACAGCTCCTGTTTAACACGGTGCACCGGCGGAAAGACGGCTCCCTTTACCCTGCGGAAATACACTTGCAGCTGTTTGGACACAGCGGAGAAAAAGTATGCGTGGCACTGATTATCGACCTGACAGAGCGCAGGAAGATGGAAGAAGAGCTGCGGGCAAGGGAGGCGACTTTAAGTGCCATTATGGGCTCGGCCCGGGAGGCCATCGTCATGCTTGACGGGCAGGGGAACGTCACTTTTTGGAACCCGGCGGGGGAACAGCTCTTCGGCTACTCCCGGGAAGAAATCCTGGGGAAGGACCTGCACCGGCTGGTGGTGCCTGATGAAAGTTTTTACCAGACCTATCAAGAGGCTTTCAAGCACTTTCAGTTAACCGGGGAAGGGAATGTCATAGGGAAAACAATTGAGTTGAAAGCTAAACATAAAGACGGGCGGGAGCTTGATGTGAAGCTCTCACTGTCTGCTTTGAGGATTAGGGACGCCTGGCATGCGGTGGGGATTGTGCGCGACATCAGCGAGCGCAAACGGTTTGAGAAGACATTGCGAAATAAAGAAAGGCAGCTCCGTTTGATGCTGGAGGGCATTCCCAGCCCGGCCTGGTTGATTAACAGGGAGCGCCGTATTCTGGCGCAGAATAAAGCGGCGGAAATGGTGGGAACAAAAGTAGGAAATTATTGTTGGGGGAGCTTACATGGTACGAAATCCCATCCAGACGAGTGTCGGGAGGCAATTGAAAAATCCGGCACCCCTTTACCCGGCACGAAATGTTATTTCTGTCGTGGAGACGAGGCATTGGATAAAAATGAACCAATAAACAGCGAAGTGGAGTTTGCAGGGGGCATCTGGGATACCTGGTGGATTCCCTTGGGGGAGGATACCTTTCTGCATTATGCTGCCGATGTTACCCGGTACAAAAAGCTGGAGGAGGAGCTGCGCCGTTTGTCTGTTACTGATGCCCTGACGGGGGCATATAACCGCCGTTATTTTGAGCAGGTTTTGGAGCAGGAGAATGAACGCGCGCGGCGGACAGGCAGCCCCTTTTCCCTCATAATGCTGGACCTGGACCACTTTAAGAGCATAAACGACCGCTTCGGACACGCTGCCGGCGATCTGGTTCTTAAAAGTTTAGTAGACTTGATCAACGGGAGGATCCGCAAAATAGATTGCCTGGCCCGCTGGGGCGGAGAAGAATTTGTAATACTTTTACCAAATACCCCGGTGGATAAGGCCGCCGGTTTAGCGGAAGAGCTTCGAGGGCAGTTGAGCAGCATGAATATTCCGGGCGTAGGTAGTGTGACTGCCAGTTTCGGAGTGGCTGGGTACTGCCCGTCGGATACGGCTGATACCCTCATTATGCGCGCTGACAATATGCTGTACGAAGCGAAGTCTTCAGGACGGAATTGTGTCCAGCATACTGGTAAATGTCTTTAGTTGCAGGAATTTATTTATTTTTTATCATTACAGAAAATCTCATAAACCCCTTGATAAATCAAGATTGGCCCCATAATCGCAAAGGAAGTCGGTTACTTGCCGTTTATGGATCGCAATGGATCGGTGGTATCTATGCAAAGAGTTTTTAATTTTCTTACTACCAACTATTTCCTTTAAGTGCATAACTACTGTTATTGACATTTTTAAGAAGAAATTAAAGAGGCAAAGGCGATTTGGAAGCCAGTAGTAGGGGGTAAGGTATAATGCCAATTCTTAAATTAAATCGGCTGGTTTCTCAAATTAGAATACCTTTTTTACGGAATAATTAGGGTAGCCATTCTCAAATTGTTCCGGTAATTCCAAGTTAAACGGTCTGTCCAATACTCAGTTTGTTACAGGCCCTGTGGAAAAACCTTTGTCGCAGATGATTTCCAACGGCCTGAAACCCGACCTGATGTCCTGGATCCAACCAGAGAATGATACAACAATAACATTTATCGAGTATCTTTTATGTTGACAAATACAACATTACATTTTAAATAAAGATAACGTAAGCAAAGGTTCGCATTTCAGCCCTAAAAGCAGCTAGAGGCAATGGGAAGAGGATGTTCCTCTTCCCATTACACTAGAACTCTTCTCGCATGTTCCGGGGTTCATGTTCAACCAGGTCGATGGCGCCCAACACAATGTGGGCCAGGCCAAAGCCGAGTACGCCCGCTCCTAGAACGGGATTAACAGCACGGATCGCAAGTCCTGCGGCGGTTACGGCAGTACCTAAAACAGTGGGTATCATACCTTCGCGTACTGTCATTTTAATTCCCCCTTTTCGAAGAGTCTGATTTTATTATTCACTCAGCATCTTTTTTAATTCCTCCTGATAAAACATAACAAAACAATTAACAAATCCTTAAATCCACATAAAATTAAAGGAAATATAGGATTGACCAGAGAATTCTGGACTAAAGATTACTAGTATAAAAGTTATAAAGGAGGATTAACATGACTTTGAAAGGAACCAAAACTGAAGAAAATTTAAAGGCAGCTTTTGCAGGGGAGAGCCAAGCACGCAATAAATACACTTACTGGGCCAGTGTAGCCAAGAAAGAAGGGTATGAGCAAATTGCCGCTATTTTTCTGGAAACTGCCGACAATGAAAAGGAACATGCCAAAAGACTCTTTAAATTCTTAAACGGCATCACTGATACCAAGACCCATCTCAAAGAGGCAGCTGCCGGAGAAAATTACGAATATACCAGTATGTACAAAGAATTTGAAAAAGTAGCCCGGGAAGAAGGTTTTAATGAAATTGCCGACGTATTCCGGGAAATCGGTGAAGTGGAAGAAGAACATGAAAAGCGCTACCTGGCCCTGCTCAAGAACATCGAAGAGGGCAAAGTATTTAAACGGGATGAAGAGGTAAAGTGGAAGTGCCGCAACTGTGGCTATGTACACAAAGGAACAGAAGCTCCTGAGATCTGCCCAGCCTGTGCCCACGCCCAAGCCCATTACGAACTGCATTGTGAGAATTACTAAAGGAAATTGCCAAACCCTGTACCAGGTCGGGTACAGGGTTTTGTCTTTCTCTGTGACGCCCGCAGGCAGGATGCAAACGGTCGCCATTTTTTAGACCATCATTTGTCCGGTTTAGATTCCCCTCCGTACCCTTTTTTATTGCGGAGTGGTAAAGCACAGCCATATATGATAAAATCCTTTCGTAACGAAATAACAGAGGTGATCAAATCGTGTCAACAAACCTGACAAGTGGTATTATTGGGCTGCCATGGTGGGAAAAACCACAATTTTTAATTTATTGACAAATTCCAATCAAGAAACCTCCAATTTCTTGAGCGGCAAAACTGAAACCATTACCGCTTCCGCCAAAGTACCGGATAAAAGGATAGACTTTTTGGCCGACATGTATAAACCCCGTAAAACCACCTACGCGCAAATCCAGTTCAGTGAAGTCCCCGGCCTGGTCCGGGGGGCCAGCGAAGGGAAAGGCGTCGGCAACCAATTTTTAAGCGCCATCCGCAATGCTGACTTGCTGGTGCATGTGGTAAGGGCCTTCAAAAACCCCGATGTCCCCCATGTGGAGGACGACATTAACCCCCTGCGGGATATCGAAACCATTGCCGTGGAAGTTTTGCTGGCAGATATGGATCTGGTAGAAAAAAGGATAGAAAGAATTCAGTCCGGCAAAAAAGTGACCAAAGAAAATGCCTTTGAGCTGGAAGTATTAAAAAAATGCCTGGCAGCCCTGGAAGAGGAATCTCTTATCAGCCAGCTGGGCCTCTCGGATGAGGAAAAACTGACCCTGAGAAACTATGCCTTTTTAACCGAAAAACCCATGATGCTGGTGATTAATATCGACGAAGACCAGTTCCGGGAGGGAAGCTATCCCGGCAAAGAAGAGGTTGAAAAGTACGCCGCCGCCAAAGGAATTGCGGTTATCGAAATTTGCGGCCGTATGGAAATGGAAATCAGCCAGCTGCCGGAAGAGGACCGGCAACTGTTTATGGAGGACCTGGGGATTACCGAGCCGGGGATCGACCGCCTGGCCAGGGCCGTTTACAATTACCTGGGCCTGATTTCCTTCCTGACCGCCGGTGAAGACGAGGTCCGGGCCTGGACCATCAAGCGCAACACCGACGCCAAAAAGGCAGCGGGCAAGATTCACTCCGACATCGAACGCGGTTTTATCCGGGCCGAGGTGGTAGCCTTTGACGACCTGGTGGCAGCCGGTTCCATGGCCAAGGCCAAAGAAAAGGGTTTATTCCGCCTGGAAGGCAAGGAATACATCGTGAAGGACGGCGACATTATTAACTTCAGATTTAACGTGTAAGGTTGTTTCCAGGTGCCGGTTGTTGAATTCAACATCTGTGTTGAATTCACAACCGGCACCCTGGCGGTGTGAAAATATAGCAGGGATTGTTTGTAGTTGGCAGATGATAGTAGGGATGCATAAAAATGAATAATCGCTATGATGTTATAGTAATAGGGGGCGGCCCTGCGGGCATGATGGCAGCCGCCAGGGCAGCGGCCCGGGGGGTGCAGGTTCTGCTGCTGGATAAAAACGAAGCACTGGGAAGAAAAATGTTAATCACTGGCGGGGGGCGCTGCAACCTGACCAACGATGCCGGTATCCATGAAATGATCGCCAACATACCCGGCAACGGGAAGTTTGTTTACGGTGCCTTGCACCGGTTTTCCGGGCAGGATTTACGGTCTTTTCTGCACCAACTGGGCATTCCGACCAAGGTGGAGGAAAGGGGCCGCGTCTTTCCGGCCAGTGACCGGGCGAGCGATGTGGTACAGGCGCTGGGAAAACACCTGCAGCAAATGGCAGTGACAGTCCGGTACCAGACCCGGGTGGACGCGCTGCTGGTGCAGGACAACCGCTGCCTCGGCGTAAGGGCCGGTGATAAAAAATGCCTGGCCGGGGCGGTGGTGGTGGCCACCGGGGGAATGTCTTACCCCAGGACCGGTAGTACCGGTGAGGGGTATAAAATGGCCAAAGAAGTGGGGCACAGCATCACCAGGCTTTTTCCCTCGGCGGTGGCCGTCACCTGTAACGACCCCTGGATTATCAACCGGGAGGTGCAGGGAGTCTCTCTGCCCGGCGTTACGGTCAGCGTTTATAACCAGAGGGGTAAAGTGATCGCCGCAGAAGCGGGGGATGTCATCTTCACCCATTGGGGCCTGTCGGGTCCCGGGGTCCTGCGGGTGGGGCGCACGGTTGCCCTGGAGCGGCAAAAGGTGCCTGCGGCTGCCCTGAAAGGGGCAATTGACTTGCTCCCCGGGCAACCCCGGGAGGACCTGGAACACGACCTTGCTAAAAAGGTACAGGCCGGGGACCGGCGGTCCGTGAAAAACCTTTTGGCCGACCTGCTGCCGGAACGTATGACCAGGGTGCTGGTGACACTGGCCGGCATCCGTCCGGAGGCGCCTGCGGTTCAACTCAATAAAAAAGCCCTTCAGGATTTGGCTGCTTTGATGAAGGGTCTGCCCGTTCAAATAACGGGTACCAGGCCCATTGAAGAAGCCACGGTCACAGGCGGTGGCATCAACAGCAAGGAGGTCGACCCGCGGACAATGGGCTCCAAGATTGTTAAAGGACTCTTTTTCGCGGGCGAAGTGTTGGATGTGGATGCGCACACCGGCGGGTTTAACATGCAGGTGGCTTTCAGCACTGGATTTCTGGCGGGCGAGTCTGCTGCCGCCTTCGTCAAGGGAGACTCTTGACGAAAGAGCTTCTTTGTTGTACATTACCATTAATATAAAATTGCTGCGATAACTTATCAAGAGTGGTGGAGGGACTGGCCCAATGAAGCCCGGCAACCGGCCAAGTGATGGCGGCGGTGCCAACTCCTGCAGGAAAGAGTTCCTGAGAGATAAGGGTGCGCCGGAGTTTTTTAACCACCTACGCCCTTATTGGGCGTTTTTATTTTAAGCACCGGGAGGTATTCATGCTGCTGCCTCGGGTTCCTGTAGAAATTTCATACCGGCAGGTCCTTAGAAGCCTGGGAACAACAGAGAAGCAAAGGGTGCACCCGGACCTGCAGGATCAAATTAATCAAATGATCCTCCTGGGGAAATCCTTGTGTCATCCTGCCGCGACCCTGGCCCAGGTGCCGGTTGTCCTGGAAGGTGAACGCCTGTCTCTGGGGGGAGTTGCTTTTGACCTGCCGGAGTTGAACAAAACATTAAAAGGTTGTACCGCTGTCAGTGTGGCAGCGGTCACGGTTGGAGAAACTATTGACAGAGAGGTTGAGCAATTGTTTCAAACGGGCCAGGCCACCCGTGCCGTGATCCTTGATGCCGTGGGAACGGTGGCCGCGGAGGAGGCAGCCAACCAGGTTATTAAGCTTTTGTCCGGGCAGCAAAAAGTCAAGGGGCTCTACCCTACGCCCAGGCTTGGACCGGGCTACCGGGGTGTAAAAATGGACTGTTTACCGCTGTTCCTGCGGCTGGCAGATAGCGAACAAATTTCTGTTACCTGCAACGAGTATTTTCAAATGAACCCGGTGAAATCCCTTTGTTTTGCAGTGGGATGGAGCCCGGTACAGCAGAAGGATACGGAAAAGTGTAACTTTTGCCAGCAAGGGAATTGTCCATATCGGGCAGTCAGGACGGAAGGAGAGAATGGAGTTGTCTTTTAGGGAAAGGGTAAAGAACGAAATACTGGTCATCGACGGGGCCATGGGAACTTTGCTGCAGCAGAGGGGCTTGCCTGCGGGCTGGTGCCCGGAGGAATGGAATCTGAGCCATCCGGAATCCGTGAAAGAAGTTCATAAACTGTACTTGGAGGCCGGTGCGGACATTATTACCACCAATACATTCGGCGCCATTCAATTAAAATTGGCGGATTACGGCCTGGGTGACCGGGTCAGGGAGATCAACCTGGCGGCGGTTCGTTTGGCCAAAGAAGCGGCCCGTCCCTACAGAGGACTGGTGGCGGGGTCGGTGGGGCCGCTGGGTAAGTTTCTGCAGCCCCTTGGTTCCATGACCTTTGACGAGGCCTACGGGCAATTTTTCGAACAATGCTGCGCCCTGGTGGAAGCGGGGGTTGATCTCATCCTCTTTGAGACCTTTGGTGATATCGGTGAAATGCGGGCGGCCCTTATTGCGGCGGCGGATGCCGGCGATGTGCCGGTGGTGGCCAGCTTTACCTTTGATGAAACCGGCCGTACCTTCACGGGGACCGATCCTGAAACCGCGGCAGTGGTGGCGGAGCGGTTGGGCGTGACAGCCATCGGCGTCAACTGCTCGGTGGGTCCCGGTGAGCTGGTGCAAGTGGTACAAGGCCTCACCCAAAGCACCAACCTGCCCGTTTTGGTCTCCCCCAATGCCGGCATGCCGGAAATGGTGGACGGCCGCACGGTCTTCCGGGAAACGCCGTCGGCTATGGCAGACTACGCCGCACGTTTTGTGGAATATGGCGCTTCCATCCTGGGCGGCTGCTGCGGCACAACCCCGGAGCATATTGGGGCCATTTATCAAAGTGTCAAGGGATTGCCGCCCAGGGTTCGGTCCAAGCAATTCGGCCTCCGGGTGGCCAGCCGGGTGAAAACCGTTGCCATTGAACCCCGGGGAATGCCGGTGGCCATTGGGGAACGGCTGAACCCCACCGGTAAAAAGGCCCTGCAGGCAGAAATCAAAGAAGGCAAGACGGAAATTACCCGCCGGGATGCCCTGGCCCAGGTGGAAGCCGGAGCAGCCATTTTGGACGTCAATGTAGGGGTCGGGGGCGTCGACCAGGTGGCAGCCATGGAGCGGGCCGTCCATGCGGTCCAGGTCCTGGTGGATGCGCCCCTGTGCATCGACAGCACCGATCCCAAGGTTATCGAGCATGCGCTGAAACTCTATCATGGAAAAGCCATTATCAACTCGGTGAACGGTGAGGAAAAAAGCCTGAAAACCATCTTACCCCTGGCCAAACGCTACGGGGCGGCCCTAATTGGCCTTACCCTGGATGATGAGGGTATCCCGCCCACGGCGGAGGAGCGCCTGGCGGTGGCCCGCAAGCTGGTGGAGAGGGCCGAGGCCCTGGGCATCCCCAGGCAGGACCTGATGATTGACTGCCTGGTGCTGACCGTCAGCGCCCAGCCCGAAGGGGTGCCGGAAACCCTTAGGGCCATTGGCCTGGTGAAAAAGGAACTTGGTCTGACCACTAGCCTGGGGGTCAGCAACGTATCCTTCGGCCTGCCCAACCGGGGGCTGATCAATGCCGCCTTTTTTGCCATGGCCCTGGCCGCAGGCTGGATGCCGCTATTTTAAATCCCCAGGAGCAGCGCATGATGGAAACCCTGCGGGCCTCGGCGGTGCTGACAGGCCGGGATATCCGGGCGGCAAAGTACATTGCCCAGGAGCAGCAAGCCGGGGGAGTTCAGGTAGCCCCCAGGCCAGTGGAGCGGGTGGCTGCCACCCCCTTGGAGATTCTCTACCAGGCGGTGCTTTCCGGAGATAAAGATAATATTGTCTCCTATATTGAAACGGCCCTGGCGGAGGGGCTTAGTCCTATGGAATTGCTGGATAAGGCTCTGATTCCGGGGATTGAAGAGGTAGGCCGCCGGTATGGAGCGGGGATTTATTTCCTACCCCAGTTAATGATGGCCGGTGAGACCATGGGCAGGAGTTTTGAACGGCTGCGCCCGGAACTGGCCAAGGGACCCTCGAAAAAGGTCGGCACCGTCGTGCTGGCCACCGTCAAGGGCGACATTCATGATATAGGCAAAAACATTGTATCCGTCATGCTGGCCAACCATGGTTTTGAAGTCATTGACCTGGGCAAAAACGTGGATAATGAAGCAATCCTTCAGGCAGCCAGGGAACACCGGGCGGAGATTATCGGCCTAAGCGCCTTAATGACCACCACCATGGTTCACATGCCGGAATTGATCAACATGGTGAAAGAACATGGGCTCAACTGCAAAGTCATGGTGGGAGGAGCGGCGGTCACCGCCCAGTATGCCAGGGAAATCGGTGCCGACGGCTATGCCGTTGATGCGGTTGAAGCGGTAAGTGTAGCCAAGAAACTGGTGAGTTAATCTAGCGGTACGGGGATGATCCATTGGCTTACGACAAAGTTACCATAACCTTCGCCCCGGGTCCTCGCAGTGTCGAAGTGCCCCCGGGCATAACCATTCTCGAGGCAGCCAGGCTGGCGGGCTTGAATCTGGCCGCCCCCTGCGGCGGGACGGGCCGCTGCGGCAAATGCCTGGTTAAAGTGATGTCCACACAGGGGGACCATTCACAGCAGTGGGTTTTGGCCTGTCAAACAACCGTAACGAACTCCCTGACCGTTGAACTGCCGGGAAGCCCTTTGCTGATCCTGGAAAAAGGGCAGGTCCAACCGGTTGACCTGGACCCGGCGGTTTTCCTGGATGATCGCGGAGCGGTCAAACACCGGGCCGGCATTCCTGTGGAAAACCTTGCTGATACGGAAGGGCCTCTGCCGGGGCTGGCGGTGGACCTGGGCACCACAACCCTGGTGGGTTATCTTTATGACCTTACCAACGGGCAACCCCTGGCGGTTGCTTCCAGGGAAAACGGGCAGCTCTCCTACGGGGCGGATGTGATCTCCCGCCTGGCCTACGCCCTGAAGGGGGATGCGCATTACAGGGAACTGTGGCAGGCCCTGGCGGAAAGCCTGGACAAACTTTTTCTTGACTGCTGCCGGCAGGCCGGGGTGAATCTCTGCTCGGTTAGAGAAATTGTTATTGTGGGCAACACGCCCATGGTCCACCTGTTATTAAACCTGCCGGTCCTGGGACTGGCCGCCGCCCCTTTCCAGCCTGCGGCCAGGGGACCCTTTTACAGCAGTGCTTCTGAACTGGGACTCACTTCCCTTAAGGGGGCTGTGTGCTATTTGCCGCCCCTGATCGGCGGCTTCGTGGGATCGGATGCCCTGGCTGCCGCTTTAGCCCAGGGGTTTGGCCTGTCCGCCACTACGCAACTGCTGGTGGATATAGGCACCAACGGAGAAATTCTCTTACAGGCCGGTGAGCAGCTGCTGGCCGCCTCGGCCCCGGCAGGGCCCGCCCTGGAGGGCGGCAACATTCATTGCGGCATGCTTGCGGGGACGGGGGCCATCAGTAAAGTCACCATGGATTATGACGTTCACCCGGTGGTCATTGGGGACAGTAAACCGGTGGGCATTTGCGGCTCCGGCTTGGTGGATGCCATTGCGGAAATGCTCCGGCTGCACATGATCGACAGCAGCGGGCGCCTGGTAAAGTCCTCGGAACTGCCGCCGGTGATTTCTTTTAAAATTAAACAGAGGCTTCAACAAAAGCATGGCCATAACCGGTTTATTTTGTCCGGTGGTGTTTACCTTGACCAAAAGGATATTCGGGAAGTTCAGCTGGCCAAGGCGGCGGTTGCCGCCGGTATTCAGGTGGTTTTAACAGAGGCCGGCCTTGGGGCCGCTGCCCTGGAAGCCTTATCGCTGGCCGGTGGCTTCGGCAATTATCTTAACCCGGCCAATGCTTTACGGATCGGCCTGTTAGGGGAGGTTGACTGTTCGAAGATCCACCAGGTGGGAAATGCTGCAGGATCGGGAGCCATTATGATGCTGCTTTCCTTTACCGCCAGAGAAAGGGCGGAAGCCCTAAGCAGGCGTTTCAGACACCTGGAGTTGGCCAATGATGAACGGTACCGGGAAGTCTTTATCAATCAATTGAATTTTCCGGACAAAGAGTGCGGGGTGTAGGCCATGAATAAAAAGAAATTTTTCATCCACGCTCTTGGTATCTTTCTTACCATAACCGCCCTGCAGGCATTTACGGTAGAGATAGAATTAACCAAAGAGGTGGGCGGACTTTGGTATATTGAATATGCCAAGGCAGTTTTGACCAGGGACCTGCTCATAAAAACCTTCATCTCTCTGTTAACCGGCTTTATTATCGTAAGATACATGACGGGAAGCCGGGATAATAAAAAGCTAAAAAATAAAGGGAGCAAAAAGGACCGGAGATAATCATCCGGTCCTTTTTATCTTTTAGAGATCTTTTGAAATATTGGGTAATAATACCAGGATTTTTAAGACCCTGTTTCGGATAACCTATGTTACGGGAGGTGTTACATCAATGGCGAAAGAAAAACGGACTGCCAGGGCTGTGGAAAAATTGGAAGAAATAACTTCCGATTGCGCCGCTGAGTGTCCTGAAACCTGCAGCGCCGCTTCCGACGGCTGCGGCAGTATGTCCACTGACTGCCGATAGTAACACTCTTGAAGAAGAGCGGAGCTTCCGTTCTTCTTCTATTTTTGCTAGAAAAACAAATTTTGCTAGAAAAAATAAACTCATAATCATTAAGATTCCCATACAACAAGAAAAATATTTGAGTTGTGCGGCCATCAAGCAGCTTTTTCTGAACAACCAACCGCACCTGCACCCGCTGCCCGCCGGCATTAATTCACGGTTAACTTTCTCCTAAAACGGGCATAATTTCCGGTATTGACAGCCAAAATAAGGTTGTTTAAATTGAATGGAGGTGTCACCATGAAAGCAGTGGTAGACCAGGACCTTTGCATTAGCTGCGGTGCCTGTATTGATGTTTGTCCGGAGGTTTTTGATTGGAACGATGAGGAAAAGGCCCATGCTATTGTAGATGAAGTGCCGGACGGGCAGGAAGACCAGGCCAGAGAAGCTACCGAAGGCTGCCCCACCGAAGCAATCAAAATCAGCTGATTACCCGGCCGCCAAGTTTTTTAGGCGGCCCTTTGCATATAATGGCGGTGGTGTCACTGCTTTTTGTTTTTTATGGGCAGGTGAAACGGTAGAAAGTGGCGAATAAAGGTTGATGCATAGAGATGGGTAGTTTTGGAAAAGATATACAGTTGCAGGGGTGAAACCGTTTGTCCAGAATAAAACTATTGCACGTGGTAAGACCCGCCGCAGGGGGTATGAAAAACCACCTGATTAATTTGGTACGATATACGGATAAAAAAAGGTTTGACGTAACGGTGGCCTGTCCTCCCAATACGGCTTTGTGGGACGAGCTTACCGCCCTGAGAGTTCAGACGTTCCCCATTCCCCTGGTGGGAGAACTTTCACCAACCAGGGATTATGCAGCGGTACACAGTTTAGTTAAATACCTCAATCAATCGGGCACCACCATTTTACATGCCCATAGTTCCAAAGGAGCCCTGGTGGGTCGTTTGGCTGCCCTGATGGCCAGAACACCGGTGGTCATATTTACGGCTCATAACAGTATCTTCTATGAAGAATGGCCGGAGTGGAAGAAAAAACTGTTCGCAACGGTGGAACGGTTTTTGGCCCGGTTCACCGATAAAATTATTACCGTATCCGATGCCTTAAAACAGGAATTAATGGAACGGGAAGGCCTGCCTGCCAAACAGTTAACCACCATTTATAACGGCATTGAGGTAGAAAAGTTTGCCGCCAAAGTCGATGCCAAGTCTGTCAGACGCAGCCTCAACATTCCGGAATTGGGCCCGGTGGTTGGAACCATTGCCCGCCTGGCCCCCCAAAAGGGTGTCAGTTACTTTCTCAAGGCAGCCTCTCTCCTCAAGGAGTACCAGGTAAATTTCCTGGTGGTAGGGGACGGCCCCCTCAGGGAAACCCTGGAACAGGAAGCCACTGAGTTGGGCCTGCAAAACAGGGTGATCTTTGCCGGGCAGCGGGAAAATATTGCGGAGATCCTGTCCGTTCTGGATATTTATGTGCTGCCCTCGGTCACCGAAGGTCTGCCGTTGACCATCTTGGAAGCGATGGCTGCGGGGAAACCGGTGGTGGCCACCAGGGTTGGCGGCGTCCCGGAAGCCATTGCGGAAGGAAAAACAGGCCTGGTGGTGCCGTCCAGGGATCCCGAAGCCCTCGCGGTGGCTTTGGCCGGATTGATCGGGGAAAGGGACCGTTTGATCAGAATGGGAGCGAACGGTCAGAAACATGTTAAGGAAAAGTTTACTGTCAGCATGATGGTTGAAAAAACCAAGCAATTATACAATCAATTATTAACAGTAGTTATGCAGTTCCAGGATAATATTCCCAGATCCATAACCTAAGTTCTAAAGATTGCGGCCAAAATTTATCAATAAGCCTTGAAAAACGCTCGGTTGCCGTGTCAAAATAGACTTGGATCAACTGCTCGCAACAGCTGATCCGACAGCTGGCGTTGAAAAAGTACCTTACCACTTCGCAGAGGGATGGGGCTTGTTCGGCGCCTTCTTTATTGCACTCCCAAGTAGCGTAACAAAGAAGGGTCTTCGCCGTGAACAAGAGTTCCACATGTGCGAAATGGGCAGTTTCAGAATGAGCATAGCACGAAGTTAATCCAAGATTCTGTTTCACCATGCGATAAAAAACTTCTATTCTCCACCGTTTGGCATAGACACTGGCCGCTTCTTCCGGTGCATCGACTCGGTTGCTTATCAAGAGGTACGCATCCTTGAAGGTTGCCGGACATTCTTCCTCTGGAAGAATCACACTGCTTTCAGCCGCTGGCTTCTCATAAGTGGCTGCAATGGCAGCTATGGGTAAAAACCGTTGCCTAGTGATGGGTTTTCCCTTACGGGTCAAGGTCTCGTAGGCACTTTGATGTAAATGTCGGGAATACTAAGGACGGAACCTCTTCCAAGAACCCGAACCCTGGGATAAACTTCTCGCAGTAGTTGCTTTGGATTGAGCTTGATGTAGTGTTCCTTTCCTAGTACAGGATCGTAGATTTTCCTGAATAGCACCGTGTTACGTTTGGCCTTGGTAACCCAGTCAAAATTCTCATCCATAAGCCAGTTCAGGAACTTCTTACATAGAAACCATCGATCCATGGCAACCCAGAGTCTGGCCTTGTTCAGTTGACGCACCTCTGAGAGCATCTGTTTAGCAAGATCGAGCTTGGTTTGTTTTTCATTCTCTTGGTCGGTTTTAACCCAGAAGCGCCACAGCATGGGATATTCGAGGCCATTTTTTAAGACAGCCAGGGTTGACACAAGATTAATGCACCATACATGGCGCTTATCCGAACTGTCAAAGAGCCAACAGAGAAAGGGGATTTTTTTACCGTAAGGATGTTCAACTTTGGTATCGTCTAAGGCAATGATATCTCCGTCGGTCAATCGGCTATCGTTGTTTTCCTGTAACCTAGCAAGTCTACCCAAAGAGAACCGGAGCCACTGAAAGGGTTTAGAAAGAAACCGGCTAAAGGCACTTTGGGAGATTATTCCTCCGGAAAGTAGCTGTTGTAAAAATGGTGTTTCCGTTGAAAACTTAGCATTTTGATTTGCGGAACTTGCATGATTAACCAGACCACAAATGTAGGCAAAAGCTAGAAGCCAGGCTGGAGTCCCGGAGTGTTTGCGTATTCCGGACTGGGAAAACAGCAGAGACAGGTCAAACAAATCCCAGATTGACTTAAGGACCGGTATTCCGGCACCTTGACCATGATCCTTTTTCTCGAAAGTCGGTTTACATAGTTCCTTCATTCGTATCACCCATATCACCAGAGTGATGGTAGAAAGTACCATCCAAAGCGATTATGGGGGACTTCCAGAAATGTCAAGTCTTTTTGCCAGTTATCAGAGTCTTTTTAAAAAAAACTTTTTGGGGTTATGAATTTCCATTTATTCCCATCAAGTGCATAACTCCTGGAATAGAATAATGTTATGTACAGGGTCTCTGATTGCTTTCATGTTTTTCACCTTTATTTTAACCCATGTTATAAGTTAATGTTATTGATAGTTTTCAGTCGAGTAATGGTTAGTAATTTATGGCAATAAATATTTTTACTATCTTAACCATGGAATTGGTTTTAAAAACAAGGGCTAACAGGAATAGTACAATAGAGATTTGTACATATCTTCACAATTAATCAGCAAAATTATCAGTCGATACCGAATGTCTTTCCTTCTGCAGCAGTTTATGAATTGCCACATCTGTAAGGGAAATATTTCCGGCAATTTCCTTTAACGTATAACCGTTTTTTAAAGCTTCTTTGGCGTATGTTTCCTTGCATGAGGTCAAGCTTCGTTTCCTGGAACCGCTTTTTACCAGGTTAAATTCCTCTAAGGTAAGGCCGGTTTCAATAAGAATTTCATCCAACCTCTTTCGTTGAAGTACCTCTCGCTTAGGTTTAACTGCCAGAGCATAACTTTCGTCACCAATTAGGTCTAAAGATTCAAAGTCGTCTGATTCCTCGAGACTCATAAATTGCACATATTTTTCTACCGCCTTTCGACGGTTTGGTGATAGAAAATTAAGCATAATATCTACGTCAACTAGATCGTTAATACTTCTTCGATATGCGTTGTCACTGCTCCAGTAATATTCCCAAGGATGTTTGCAAATATTGGCCCTAATAGGATTCTGGTGAACATACCTCAGGAGCGTTAACATATACCTATCTTCCTGAACCGGGATGGCCTTATACCTACCCCCAAAAACGTGCCCTGTTCTTTTACGAACCGAGTTGTAGTATTTACTGTAGCAGTTGTTTAACATTTGCATAACCTTCTGCAGGGGGCTATGATGCATCTGAATAATCAAATGATAGTGGTTGCCCATTATCACATAACCGAATAAAGTGAACCCTACCCTTTGTTTATAGAAACGAATCTTGTCCAACAAGAATGCCTTGTCATCATACTTGTCAAATATAAATTCCCGGTTATTTCCCCTTTGAATTACATGATAAACCGTGCCGGGATGTTCCACCCTTAAATCTCTACCCAAAAAACACCTCCCGGCCAAATTATACCAGGAGGTGTTATAATTTACAATAAGTTAATAAGTTTAGTGCCTGACACCCATTACCCCTGCCTGTGTTGGCTGGCCCCTTTGTCCAGCTCCCAGGCTGTTTTCTCCTGCGGAGGTTGCAGGGAATCAATCCATTTAAGGCGTTCTCGCCTGGTATTGAGGCCATTGCGTCTAAGTACCCCGTATACAGCGGTTTCGCCGATTTTAATTCCGCCGTTTTCTGATTTTCTCAGTTCGGCGCTGATCCTTTTGGGTCCATAAGCTGGGTGTTCCTGGACAAAAGCCAGGATAGCAGGATAGCTTCTTCTATATCCGGCGGCGTTTGATTAGGCCGGATACCTGGTACACGTTCTTTATCGTGCAATCCGTTCTCGCCTTGTTCCTTGTACCTTTCCAAAAACTTGTAAAAGGTGGTGTGAGACATCTGACATTTGGCGGCTATTTCTCTGCGCGTATAAACTTTTCTCTGGTCGAGTTTCATTGCTTGCCTTCTGCAGCGTAATTACGGTAGGATGAGTATACACAGCAGTTCCCCCTTATTATGTTGATGTAGCAATTACCATTATAAGGGGAGCACTGTGGATACTCAACCATCTGGGGCAAGCCCGGGTGGTTGATTTATTTCCCAGCCTATTCCATTTTGTCAACCCATACCCAACTTAGCACAATTTACAATAAGTTAATAAGTTTAGTGCCTGACACCCATTACCCCCTCCTTATTTTTTTCTTAGTTCACGGAAAATTAGGCCCTCTACTCCGAGCGTAGTAACTGAGAGCAGAGGGCCAGGGTTGGGTAAACCAGAGGGACCGTCCCTTTGGTTCGCCATGGCAGCGGTTTTTTGCCAGGGATTTCCTCGAGCACTCCGTTTCCAGAGTGCGCGGGCCGTACTCCTGCGGGAGGGCCTACCGGGAGGCTATACACCAGGTAAGTAGATACCCCACAGAAAGTTAATAAGTTAGGTGCCTGGCACCCATGGCACCCACGCCCGTTACTTCTTATTTACCTTGTCCAGCGCCGGAACCAGCTTGGCCCGGTATTCGTCATATTTGTTTACCATATAGTTCTGATATAAACCCTTTATTTGCTCATCGGTAAGGGGTTTCAGTTTTTTGGTCTGGGTGTCCAAGATACCTTCGGTGGCCATAAAGATAAAATCATTGGCCGTTTTCCTTAATTTATTCCCGTAGGCTAACCCGTCTTTGTAAAATTCTTCGTTCTTCCTGTCAGCGGGAAAGGGGTTGGCCTCCATATGTAGATCATATTCTTTGCTCATTCCCCTGACGGTACCGTTGGACTTTTTCAATTGGTTCATAAAGTCCTCTTTGGTGGTTTTACCCTGCTCCCATTCGCTATAAGACTTGCTGATGTCCCCACGGACGGCATCCAACCGGCCGAGCCATTCCTTCTCTTTAACAGCCAGGTTTTGTACCGGGTCTCCTTCCATCTTGGCCGCCTGCTCCGGGGTTTTAACCTCAATCTTAGTCTTGCCCCCGCCGCAGCCAAAGGCCACTAAACTAAAGGACATCACCAGTGCCAGCAGTAAGACTAGTTTTTTGCTCAAGTTTCATTCCCTCCTTAGGTCTAGCGTGAGTTTACGAAATAACGATTACAATAACCCCTCAGCCAGTAACCACAAGACTTTCAGGGGATAGAAACGTATTACCCCCCGAGGGCATACTTTTTGATGTCTAAAATCTCTAAAACCCTTTTTTCCTCAGGCGTTAATTTGGTTAATGAAAAACATTCTCGATCCTTTTTTGACTTGCCTTTCTTGGGGTAAATTGTAATTACCTGTTTTATATTAGATAACATTGACAGCATTTTATTGATACTGATTTTAATACCATTATCACTGAGAATACGGTTTAATAAAC
>NZ_AWQQ01000086.1 GCF_002607855.1 Desulforamulus profundi | reverse complement strand
TTTATTGGTATCCTTGTCCATGCGATGTCTCCTTATTTTTGAGATTATGGACAGGACTACCTGTTATACCTCAATTATAAGGAGATTTTAATCATTTTTACAGGATATTGCTGGAAAAACAATGATTTATTGGTTTTTTTCTAGAATTTTAGATATTGACATTTTGGAAATTTATTTATGCAACGCTAGTGACATCAAATCCACTTTCCGTCCTGATACCCTGCCAGGATGAGGGCGCCCAGGCTTCTCTTGACCTCCCCCTTTTCCCAACCGCAAATAGCCCACTCCGCGGACTGCACCAGCCGGACCTTTTCCATGCAGGGGATCTTTTGCCCGGCAGACAAGGGCTGTCCAGGCGCTTAGCACCATGCCTTCCAAGCCGGCGGCAGTCACTGCCCGGTAAAAGTCAACGCCGGATCCCACCACATACTGGGAAATGATAAGATCCGGACCTCGCTCAACGATCTCCTCCAATAGTTGTTTTTTTTCCCGGGTGGTCATACCCATCACATTTTCTCCCGCTTTGTACAGCACATCAAAAGCGATAAATGTGGCCGGGATTTGCCGGGACAGCCTTTTAACTTTAAGAGCATCAGAAATCTTACCCCGGGTCTGCAGCGCGCTGAAGGACGGTTTGCCGTCCTGGAGGATTTTCTCATTGGCCACCTCTGTATCACAATAGGGGCAGTAACGACGGTATTGAATGGGTGTCTTGCATTTCTCGTGCAGGTAATTAAATTTAATATTTTTCTTTTCCGTGGCGGCATACATTTTCACCGGCACATATACCAGTCCGAAGCTTACGGCACCTTTCCACAAGGGTCTCATGCTGACTTCACTCCAGTGTTTTTTGTTGTAGTATGCCCGTTCTTTATTGATCAATTACCGGCCGGTGTCCAAAAAGAACAACCACCTTTGACAAATGTCCTGCTAAAAGGCCAGCTTGTCTTCTTTCAACAAAAAAGCTCACGCCGATAACCCCAACAAGGTTATAAACGCGAGCCTGACGGCCTTTTTAGTTGAATCAGCAACACAAAGAACCCGAAATTTAAAGAAACTTCCTGCTTCCCTTTTCTCCGTCAAAGGTGAACAGGGCGGGTTTGTTATCGATCTTGGTTTCCAGATGGACCGGCCTGTTCCATAGTTGATAAACATGGACCAACGTCTTCTCCAAATACTTGATGTCCAGTTCCCTATCCTCAAAGACGTGACGCAGATACAGTTCCCCCCGTTTGCCATAATCCCCGTCTTCCACCATAATTACCGGGAAACCGCAGTTGGTCATGCTGTGAACCAGGTGATCCCGTACCTTTTCCCAGTTTTTCTCGACGATTTTCCAGTCGTGGCCGATTTTACGGTACAAATATAGATCCAGTTCTTCCACCAATTCCTTTGTCAGGTAGTTGCGCAGGAAAGAAATGTCGTTATCCATTTCCCTGACTTCAAACATTTTTTCCCGACCGGCCCCTTCACCAAATTCTTTATCCCAGCGTTTCTCGATATCCTCAAACATTTTTAAACCCAAAAAATAGGGGTTGATACTGTTGCGGGAAGGCAAGACGACCCCCGCATGCATTTTGGCAAACTCAATGGCCTCTGCTTCTGTTAACTCCATTTCCCGCATGATTCTTAAATGCCAGTAAGTGGCCCAACCTTCGTTCATGATCTTTGTCTGCATCTGGGGCCAGAAATAAAACATTTCGTCCCGTAAGGTAGAAATGATGTCCAGGTGCCATTCTTCCAGGTCTTTGGCATTTTCCATAATAAACAACAGGAGATCCTTTTCCGGCTGCTCCGGCAGTTTTGTATGTTTCGTTTTACATCCTCCCCGGCAACTGCAAGAATGGGCCGGTTTATCCAAATCCCACAGGTCATCATAGGGTGTAGCCGGTTTTTCGCCACAACAGTTTTCTTTCTTGCCGCAGCTTTTCTCCTTCCGTTTCATCATTCTATGGGGGTCAATGTGTTCCTGGACAGACATCACCGCATCCACAAAAGCTTCTACTTTTTCCTGACCGTACAACATTTCATACCTGCGAAACCGGTCAGCGGCCACGGCCATGGATTCTATGATATCCCTGGGGTTGGTATGGCTGAAATAAACATTGTTTTTAAAGAAATCGCAGTGGGCCAGTACGTGGGCGGCCACCATTTTGTTCTGGATGATGGTATTGCCTTCCAACAGGAAGGCATAACAGGGGTCGGAGTTAATCACCATTTCATAAATCCTGCTCAAGTTATAGTCGTACTGGGTTTTCATCCGGTGGTATGATTTGCCGAAGGACCAGTGTGTATACCGGGTCGGCATGCCGTAGGCGCCAAAGGTATAAATAATTTCCCCCGGGCAGATCTCAAAACGCATGGTGTAAAAGTCCAGTTTAAAATCCCGGGCGATTTCAATCATTTTAGGGATTGTTTCTTCCAACTGCCACAGTTCTTCCGCAATTGAATCGCTCATGCAGACTACCCACCCTCCTGGTCGGGTTTTTTGAAGAAAGTCTTTAAGGCCGGATATACCCCGGTTTTATCCCGGATGGTTACACTGATAAAACGTGAATGGGTGATGCGTTTATAGTAGGAATTTAACGTACTGGTATAGTAATAGGGGCCTTCAATTTCCCCATAACCCACCAGACTGCACTTTAACAAAAGCTCATCAATTAACCGGATGCATTTCTCATTGTCGCTGGTCAGATTGTCGCCGTCCGAGAAGTGAAAGGCGTAAATATTGTAATCATCCTTGGGAAAACGTGAATTGATGATGTCCAGGGCCAATTGGTAGACCGAGGAACACCGGGTGCCCCCGCTTTCTCCCTTGGTAAAAAACTCTTCTTCGGTCACTTCTTTGGCCTCGGTATGGTGGGCTAAAAAACAATCTCAACGTTTTGATATTTGGTGCGCAGAAACCGGACCATCCAGAAAAAAAAACTCCTGGCGATATACTTTTCAAAGGGGCCCATGGAACCGGAGGTGTCCATCATGGCCAGTACCACAGCGCTGGACTCATACTTGGGCACCACCTCCCAGGTTTTGTAGCGCAAATCTTCCGGCGTGATGCCGTGGAGACCGGGATCACCCTTTAAGGCATTTCGTTTCAGGACCTCCAGAATGGTCCGTTTACGGTCGATGTTGCTCTGGATGCCGTACTTCCGGACATCTTTAAATTCCACGGACTCGGAAGCCAATTTTTTATTCTTTTTTTCCTCCAGATTGGGCAGGCTTAAATCTTCAAAGATAATTCGTTCAATTTCGTCGATAGTGACATCGGCTTCGTAATAGTCGAGGCCGGGTTCTTCTCCTGCCCCGGGACCCTTGCCCGGAGCCTGCTGGGGATCACTGCCGATGATATCGCCCACTTTGCTTTTGCCGTCACCCTGTCCCGCGTGTTTTTGTTTGCGGCTGTCATAGCGAAAGCGGTATTGCTCCAGGGAACGAATTGGTATTTTCACCACACGGCGCCCGTCCGACAAGATAATGCCCTCTTCGCTGACGATGTCCGCCAAATTCTTTTTAATGGCTTCCCGGACTTTTTCGCGGTGACGGTGCTGGTCAACCTCACCTTTACGGTGAAGTGACCAGTCCTCCCGGGAAATAATAAAATTATACGTCACAACCATCACTCCTAGCGACTCAACAAACTACCTACGTATTTTAACAGTTCATTGGCACAGACAGGGCAATAGCCGTGTTCCGCAATGAGGCGGGCACTGACTTCATTGATTCTCTTGAGCTGCTCCCCGTCCGGAGTCTTGCTGGAAGTGGTAATTTTCACCACATCTTTCAGGTCGGCAAACAATTTCTTCTCAATGGCTTCACGCAGTCTTTCGTGGCTGTTGTAGTTAAACTTTTTATTCTTTCTGGCATAACTGGATAAACGAATCAAGATTTCTTCTCTGAAGGCTTTCTTGGCATTTTCCGAAATACCGATCTGCTCTTCGATGGACCGCATCAGTTTCTCGTCCGGATCCATTTCCTCGTCGGTGATGGGGTCCCTTACCTTAACGCCGTTACAATAGGCCTCCACGTTATCCAAATAGTTGTTGAACAATACCTTGGCCGACTCTTCAAAGGAATAAACAAAGGCTTTCTGTACCTCTTTTTTGGCCATTTCGTCATACTCTTTTCTGGCGATAGAAATGAAGTTTAATAACCGCTCTCTTTCTTCCTGGGTAATGGACGGGTGCTGGTCCAAGCCGTCTTTGATGGCCCGCAGCACATCCAGCGGATTGATGCACCGGGTATTGGTCCGGATTAAAGCCGAGGACAGGCGGTTGATGACGTAACGCGGGTCCACCCCGCTCATGCCTTCATCCACAGCTTCGCTTTGCAGTTCCTTGAGGTCCTTTTGCTTAAAGCCCTCCACATCTTCCCCGTCATAGAGTTTCATTTTCTTGACGATGTCCATGCCCTGTTTTTTGGATTCCTTGAGGCGGGACAAGACCGAGAAAATGCTGGCCACCCGCAGGGCATGGGGAGCAATATGGATACAGCTTAAATCACTTTGCCCGATCAGTTTTTCATAGATTTTCACTTCATCGGAAACCCGCAGGTTGTAGGGAATTTTCATAACGATAATGCGGGACTGCAGGGCTTCATTTTTCTTGTTGCTGATAAAGATCCGGTATTCGTTTTCGTTGGTATGGGCGATAATCATTTCATCGGCATAAATTAAAGCGAATCGCCCGGCTTTAAAGTTCCCTTCCTGGGACAGGGACAGCAGGTTCCAGAGAAACTTTTCATCGCACTTCAACATCTCCTGGAACTCCATCAACCCCCGGTTGGAGATATTCAGCTCACCGTCAAAGCGATAGGCCCGGGGGTCGGACTCGGAACCGTATTCCGCGATGGTTGAGAAATCAATGCTGCCGGTCAGGTCGGCAATATCCTGGGACTTGGGATCTGAAGGGGTAAAGGTGCCAATCCCCACCCGGTCATCCTCCGAGAGAAAAATCCTTTCCACTCTGAAGTTTTCAATTTTACCGTTAAATTCTGTTTCCAACCGCATACGGCAGGACGGGCAAATTTCCCCTTCAATATAGACTCCATATTCTTTCATAAATTCTTCTCGTAATTCCTTGGGCACCAGGTGCAGGGGCTCTTCATGCATGGGACACCCTTTGATGCCGTAAAGGGCCCCCTTTTCCGTTCTGCTGAACTGCTCAAGACCCCGTTTCAGCATGGCCACCAGAGTGGATTTTCCTCCACTGACCGGTCCCATTAATAGGAGGATGCGCTTGCGGACATCAAGGCGGCGGGCCGCCGGGTGGAAATATTCTTCCACCAGTTTTTCCAGGGGTTTCGCCAGGCCAAAAATCTCCTTTGAGAAAAACTTGTAATCTCTGCCTCTCTCCGTTTCTTCAACACCGGCTTCTTTAATCATGTTGTATATCCTTGCATGGGCCAGCTGGGTAACGTAGGGTTTTTTCTTTACTATGTTCAGATAATCCTGAAAGGAACCTTCCCAGGCCAAACTGTTCTCCATTGAACGATAATCTTCCATACGTTTTAGAAAATCCACCCTTATATCACTCCTTTACAGTCAAATCAGCGGGGTAAAAACTAACTATATGATTTATATGCCCGCAAGCGGATAAAAAGACGGTTTGTACGAAAGGTAACAACTTGTGTTTTGCGGTGTTTACCGTGCTTGCAGGTTTTGTCTATTCTATTCGCAACCGTAGAAAAGGTTCCCTGAATCAATACCAGAAGAGAAAAAAGCCGGGGCAAACCCCGGAGTAAATAAAAGACAAAAACACCACCCAGCGGCAGTGTTTAGAACTTTTTCATGTTTAACATGACAATTATGAAATTTTGTTTGTTCAAGGGAGCAAAAATGAATGAATCGTTAAATCAATTTTATTAATGGGGCTTTTTCTCCTGGTCGATCTCTTCTTCACCAATCTTGGTGATAATCAAGTTTTTTTCCTCCAACAGTGAGTGGTCGAAATTCAACTTAGGAACCAGACGGTAAAATACCTCTTCGCCTTCTATCCAGGTGATTAAGTATTGCATGAAACCACCCCCCGTATCTTGTATACAATATTACCTCTTGTGATTATTGTATCAAACGGCAAGGTGGCTGACAATGCTTTCTTGTTAAATTTTATCTGGTTTTTTACCGCCTTTTACCCTTTGCTTAAAGCAATTTCCCTTCAGGTCTTACAGGAGCCGGTTCACCATGACCTTTACGGCGGCTTCTTCCAATTCGTCGTTCAGCGGTTTTAACTCTGTTTTTGCGCTCCGCCGCTCCAGGGCCAGGCCGATCAATAAATCCGTCAGTTGGTTGTTTTTGGGCAGCAGGGGGCCGTGCAGGTAAGAACAAAACACATTTTTATAGCGTACTCCCTCGCAGCCGTCCTGACCGTTGTTGCCAAAACCCGCCAGAACTTTGCCCAGGGGATTTAGATTTCCGATAAAGGTTTGCCCGGAGTGATTTTCAAACCCTACCACCTTGACCGGCTCTCCGTCAATGTTTACTTCAATGACGATATTGCCGATCAGTCTTTTATGGCCGGCCCGGGTGTGCAGGCCCAAGATGCCCAACCCCGGGATTTGTTGTCCCTCGTGGGTGAGATAATACTGGCCCAGCATTTGGTAACCACCGCAAATGGCCAGCACCACAAGTCCCTTTTCAATGGCCTGCCTGAGGGCATCCTTGCGCTTTAACAGATCTTCCGCCATCAGGTTTTGTTCCCGGTCCGAGCCGCCGCCAAGAAACAGGAAGTCGATGTCATCAAAATTGACCTGCTGCCCTACATTGACTTCCAGCACTTCTACCGGCATGCCGCGCCAGCGGCAGCGCTGGGCAAAGGCAATGACGTTCCCCCGGTCACCGTACAGATTTAATAAATCAGGATAAAGATGACAAACCTTCAGCATGGAGGTCCTCCTTCACCGCCAGTCCCGACAATATTTTCTGGGCAGGCCAGAGGGCTGTATAGGTAGAGAAGAGATAGGTGCTTTCTCCGGGGCCAGCCAACGCCTCTTGAATGGCCGCTTCCATTTCCCTGATTACAGTAATCTTCTCCAGGGGGACGCCGGCATATTTTAACCGCAGGGCCATCTCTTCGCCCCTCAGGCCTGAGCAAACAAATATGATCATATCCCGGTGGTTGTCCGCCAGATGTTCAAAATCCACGTCCCAAAGCCAGGAGATATCTCTGCCGTCCGCATCATTGTCGTTTACTGCCATGAAAACATTTTTTGTGCCGGGTATATTCAGCAGAGTTGCCACCCCTTCGTTATACCCGGTCGGGTTTTTTACCAAATTCAAAATGGCCGGTTTACCGTTATAGCGGAAGGTTTCCATCCTGCCAATGGCCGGTTTGTAACGGAGAAGTCCAGCAAGGATTTGCGGCGTCTCAATGCCGGTCAAATAGCCCACGGTAAAGGCAGCCAGCGCATTGTACAGGTTGTAAAAGCCCTGGGTATGGATGGCTAACTGTACTTCCCCTGCCGGATACTTGACCCGGCAGCGAAGACCTGTACCCACGGTCTCAACAGCCGCGGCCTCCACCTGGGGGGGTTGGCGTTTAAACCCGCAATCTTCGCAGGCGTAGGAACCCAATTGACTGTACTGGTAGGTGTCATAATGCAGTTCCTGGCCGCAGTGGGGACAAAAACGTGCTTCCCGGGTCTGCCTGGCGCCGGTGTCCGGTCTCTGGTTGGGGGCCAGACCAAAAAAACTGGCCGGATGCCCGGTGGTAGACTGCATCTGTGCCACCAGGGGGTCATCGGTATTTAAAACCAGGTGCACATCCGGCAATGTCTTCAGGGCATCCCTTACCAGATGAACCGTCTTGTCCAGCTCCCCGTAACGGTCCAACTGGTCCCGAAAGAAATTGTTCACCACAACAATCTGTGGCTTAACTTCTTTAACCACCCCGGGAAAGGATGCTTCGTCCACTTCCAGCAGGGCATAGTCATATTGAATGCGTCCTAACCAATCAGCATGCTTGATAAAGGCCGCGGTAACGCCGGTAATTAAATTGGCTCCTTCCTGGTTGATGACCACCCGGAAGCCCCCGGCCTCAATGACATTGGCGATCATATTATTGGTGGTTGTCTTGCCGTTGGTGCCGGTCACCATCACAATTCCCCGGCGGGCTTGCCCGGCTAAATCCCTTAATGTACCTCGATAAATTCTGCGGGCCACCACGCCGGGCAGCGAAGAACCCTTCCAGCCAAACCGCTGGCTGATAAAGGAAGCAAACTTGGCGGCCAAAACTGCAATCATCAGTCGAATGTTCATGAGTTACTCCCGTTTTTTCCTATCTTTTTTAGTCTTCCCCATTCAGTAAGCGAACAAACTCAGCGTTTGAAATTCCAATGGTCCTGCCGGTATTTGTTCCGGCAGAGGTGGCGGGCAAGGTCTTTTTCCTCCGGGGTCAGTTCCTCTGCCGCCAGGTGGACTCCCAGACCCTCTGCAAATCCGTCAAAAAAGGCTTTTTCAATGCTTGACAGCGGGGGCCCGTACCCCCCAAAAAATTGGGCCAAGCCGGCAGCCTTCTCCTTTAACCGCCGGAGGGTATATTCCTTCATTTTATCTGAGGGAAACCGAAGGCACCGGCAGACTTCAGCCGCTTCCAGGATGACCGGAACGGAGCCATGCTGCAGCAGGCTGCCATGTTTTCTGGTCTGAGCACTGCCAATGACTTTTTTGCCGTCAATGGTTATTTCGTACCAGGAGGGCGCATCAAAGCAGGCGGCGGTACCTTTGGAACGTTCCGCCCCTCCTTCCACCACTTTCCCCTCCAGGCCCAATTTTTTTAGCCCTGCCAGCAGACCTTTGCTGATGGCCAGGTACGAAGACAATATACCACCCGGAACATGCGGGTCATTCTCGCAGGCCACAAGACTGTAGGTAAGTTCCCTGTGGTGCAGCACCGCCCTGCCCCCGGTCAGCCTGCGTACAACATCAATGCCTGATTCTCTGCAAGCTTCCAGGTCTACCTCTTCATTAATCCTTTGAAAATAGCCTATTGTAATGGCAGGCGGCTGCCACTGGTAAAACCGAATGGTGGGTGGCACCTTCCCCTGACTTTGACAGGTAAGAATGGCTTCATCCACCGCCATGTTCATACAGGCATCTAAGACTCCTGTGTGAATAAATCTCCACCTGGTAAGAATTTTTCACCCTTCTTTCGTCAATACTTTGTGACGGTTCAAGGATTGCCTTTCTTCCCTGCAGATTATATCTTCGGAATTATAGAACCGTCAATAATTATTCCTTTTACCGGACAGTTGAACCCTATGGCAAAATATGCATATAATAGGATGAGGTGATTTACATGTCCACTCCCGGTCTCTTTATTGCCAGTATATTTTTTGTTTTAGGTATGGCGGGAACCTTTCTACCCGTCCTTCCCGGCGCTCCCTTATTGCTGATCGGCATGCTGATTTACGGCTTCTTTGAGCAGTTTGCTCACTTAACCTGGCAGTTTTTCCTGGGCCAACTTATTTTAATGTCCTTTGTCTTTGGTGTGGATTACCTGGCCGGTGTTTGGGGGGTAAAAAGATACGGCGGCTCAAAATCAGCCGTCTGGGGCTCAATCATCGGCGCCTGCTGGGGTTGTTTCTCATGGGCCCCCTGGGCATTTTGTTGGGTCCCTTCCTGGGTGCCGTCACCGGTGAATTTCTGGCCAGGCGCAATATGGACCAGGCGGTGCGGGCCGGTGTAGGTACGCTGGTTGGCTTCCTGGGAGGAGCTTTACTGAAACTTGTCATTCAGACCCTGATGCTTGTCTGGTTTTTCAGTGTCATCCGTTAAAAGCAAAGATATTAGGAGAAAATATTTACCCGCCCCAAAAAACCATTGGGGCGGGGCTTTTTATTCCGCAGCCTCTTCCTGTGCAGTCTCTTTATAGGGGACCGGGGTACCGATTTCAACCCGGTCGTCCAGGACCCAGATACCGTCTATGTCCCTGTCAAAACCCAATTCGTCCTGGGCGCAAATCATGCCGTTACTCAAAACGCCTCTTAACTTCCCTTTTTTAATTTTTCTGCCGCCGGGAAGTTTTGCGCCATGCAGCGCCACAGGCACTTTCAGTCCGGGGGCGACGTTTTTGGCTCCGCAGACAATTTGCAGCGGTTCCTCTTGACCCACATTCACGGTACAAACAGTCAGCTTTTCGGCATCGGGATGTTGTTCTGTGGAAATAATCTCACCGGCAATAATTTTGTCACTGCTCTTTAGTTCGTCTGCTACCATTTCTTCGGTCACGGTCTGCGTCCTCCCAAAAACAAAATTTTCTAGAGACTTATTATATATGGAAAAACCATATTTCTCAACATAATATTGGTTTGGTCCAAGCACGGTGCAAGGCATCCTAACGTGCAAAAAAGCCCACAGGTGTGGACTTTTTTAAAGTTGTGTGTAGGCAAGAGTTAAACCGCAACATATGCAGTTAATAACCCCCACCGTTGTTGTATTCATTATACCGTAAACCAACCAAAGGTCAATAGATTTGTATTATTTTCTAATTGTTCTTTTTTTCACAGGTACTTACCGTTGCTCTTCTATTCTCTCGCTTTTATACGTTATTTTACACTGCTGTCACCCGGCAACTGCCCGGGCACGTACATCCCCTTTGTACCGAAAAGCTCTACCGCAGGCCGCTGTTCTGTCCGGCCTTTTCCTCACGGAGGACTTCCCGGATATCACGTTCCCTTTCCAACCACAGGGGCCGGCACATTTGCTCAATACGGGAGACTGTTCTCTCGCCAATTAACTCTGTTAAATCCCCGGCTAAGAAAAGATTTGTGGTAATGATAGTGGGAAGTTCGTGATTTAAACGGTAATTAATGATGTTATAAATTTTATTCCTGGTCCACTCCGTATAACTGTGCGCGCCCAGGTCATCCATGATTAACAACGGCACCTCACAGGCCGACTCCACCAGGCTGTATTCCGTATATTGACTGGCATGGCTGTAACTGGCTTTAATTTTCTCCAATAAATCGGGAACCACCACAAACAATACTGCTTGATCGGAATGCTGTAAAACGTAATTGGCGATACAGCAGGCCAGGAAGGTTTTGCCGGACCCAACCTGCCCCTGGATCAGCAGTCCTTCCCTGGCAGCCCCTTTTACAAAATCCCTGGCAAACTCCTGGGCATACTGGTAGGTTTTTTGGGCAATTTCAAGATATGTGCGCTTCGATAAGGGTTCCTTAATGACGGAAGAATAATATTTAAAGTTAAAATTAGTAAAGGAGTGATTAAACATGGCCTTTGGGATTTGACAGTTCTTAAATTTTATTTCCAACAACTTGCGTTTTACACAAGCGCAGGGAACTGCAAATTCCCCTTCCATATATATGCCGCGATCGTTGCATTTTTTGCATTCCGCTTTTTTTATGGATTGAGTCCCGTTGCCGGCACTCCTGTTACTGTTTTTTAGATTCGTTAAAACCGTCTCAGGATCAAAGAAATCCATTTTATATCCTCCAAGCAACCTTTTAAAGATAGTTTACCAGACCGGGACAAGTTTTTAACCCAATTTGGGTATAAGGGATGATATTTTGTGTTAAACCATTAAGAGGTTCTGTCACAAGCTGAGAAAAATAGTTTGTTCCGGCAAAAAATGTGATTATGGTTTTCAAAAACGCCAGTTAGGACTATAATGAGACATAGTACGACGTAAGGAGAAATAATCATGCTGGCGTCTTGGGTTTGGGTTTTAGTGACTATGTTTTTTTTGCTTGGCATAAAGTTATACCGCCCGCCAAAAAGTACACTGCCGTCTTTATTGATGGCCTGGTCTTCGTCCCTTTTCATTGTTTCACTGGTGCTTTTTCTGGATGGTCTGTTTCTGGGGTCCACCGTTCTTTCCTGGGAACCCATGGTTTTATCGCTGGGTGTACTTGTTTTTTGTCTTCCTTTGTACTGCAGGTACCGGCAGCTTAAAACCAGCCAGGAAAAAAGAGTGATAAAGGTTCCAAGGCCGGGCCTGTTAAAATAGCTGTGGAGGTGCTCTCTTGAGCGAAATCGATGTACAATTTACCTGCCCTGACTGTGATAAAACCTTTTCCATTGGCCCCGATGATATTTTAGAAAAGGATTCTGTCGCCTGTCCCCATTGCAGCTGCATGCTGCCCGAAGAGGAATTGCGATATCTAAAGATTGCCATTAATTATATGAAAGAAAAAAAGACGCATTAGGTTGTCTGTTAAATTAACCTTCATCTATTTCCTGGAAGGAGGTCCTGATTATGGAAAAAATCTGGTGGACAGCCATATCCACGTAACGATGCTCCCCTACGAAGGCCTGCAGGCAATGGCAGAGGGTGGCGTTAAAAAAGTCATCACCTGTGCCATTGTGTTGGCCGCCCAACATGCCGAAAGCTATTTTGACCACTTCCGGCTGATCACGGGTTTCTACAGAAAAAATGCGGCAGCCCTGGGCATTCAATTGTACAGCGCCATCGGTGTTCATCCGGCGGGCATTCCCCATGACTGGACCAGGGTGGTCAATGCCCTGCCGGACTTTCTTAAGACGGATGGGGTGGTGGGAATGGGAGAAGTGGGTATGAACCAGGGCTCTCAGTTGGAGCAGGATGTCTTAAAGGCTCAGCTGGAAATAGCCCGGGATTGCCAGGTACCAATCATCGTTCATATTCCCTTTGAAAACAGACTCCCTATTATGGACCTGACCCTGCGCATCGCCGGGCAGGTGGCAATCCCCCCGCATTTACTGGTAATCGACCATGCCAACCTCGACATAATTGAGCAGATCAACCAGTTCGGGGCTGTGCCGGCTATTACTGTACGTACGAGAAACGTTACCCTGGAAGTTCTGTCCGACAATATTGACCGGTTTTCCAACGGCATGTTAAACAGTGATTTCAGCAACCTGTTCCCCAATGATCCCACCGGCGTGATAAAAGCCTTTCATCATTTAAGAAATCTTGGCATTGATGAGGAAATAATCGATCATCTGACCTGTAAAAGAGCAGAGTCCGTCTTTCAAATTTAAGGCGGTGTGAAAAAAACGAAAGAGAAAGGCTATACTTTCATGGCAGAAGTATAGCCTTTCTCTTTCGTCATTTTTTAATCTACCCACATAATAGATTAAGCGCAGAAATAATCGTTACGCTCATGGCAATAAAGAGACTTAAATAACTTATCCTCTTGTTCTCAATGCTGGACAATTTTAAATGGATGATATCATAGGCACGACTTTCTTTATGCTTAATAATCCGCAGCATTTGACTGGATGAATTCATCGAGTTGGTAATATCGGAAAAGATCGTGATATTTTGATATTCCAACACTTCCTGTTCAAATTGCCTAAGGTCACCGGAAATCTCCATTATCTCCTGTAGTTTTTCTTCCCACTTGGATTTCCAGCCAAATATGCCGGTGTAGTACCCTTGAATGGCATTGAGAACATCTTCGATTCTCTTTTCAATCTGCCGGCCTTCATTAAATAGTTCACAGATCCAGATGTTGTCTATATCAATGGGCTTATCTTTATACTGCAGCAGCACATCCTTCAGGTCGGTGTATTCGGATATAAACCTGAAAGAATCAAATTTATCCCAATCAATGCTGTTACAATCTATGCTGTTTGTAATTTTTCTTGCCCTTTCCAATCCTTTGAGCAAAGCCTGTCCTTTACGGTACAAAGAAACACACCTCCATACTTACAATGATTATGAAAGTTTTCCAACCACCCTTTCGGCGGGGGGCTTCCCGGCGGGAAAGTTAAAACAGGGGGCAGGCGTTACCCCCACTCCCCTGTTTTAATAACCCAAATCAAGTTATTGTTTATTTGTTACTTGTTACACTTGTGATCTTCCAAGCTTCCGGATCCATCACCCATCGCTTCATGCCGTTCGGGCAAAGGGCTTTGTCCCGGATCTGCCCTTCCTTGACCATGTCGCTGTCGGGACCGGCGCCAAGCACAATGCGATAGGCGAGGTCAGGATTGCCAAATTTGCCGTTAATGGCTAATTTTATAGAATCCCAACCAGTGCCACTATGTCCGGCGCCGACCATCAGCACGTTGACACCGTCAGCGACAGCTACTTTATTCATATAAGGATGCGTAGCTTCAGTTCTATTATAATCCGGTTCAACAGTTTTTAAGAGGTTGAGGTTTATATAGTATGAAATTTTTATTTAAAACCGGAGTTTGGCGACATATTTTTCCAAACCCAGATATATCAAGGCATGCAGGTTCCACCCCTGAAAATGTAGTCCTAAATTTAAGGTTATATTTAACTATTGAAACCGTAAAATTATTGCGTTATATGGTATAATATTGTAGTCCTAATATTTCCAGTCGGAGGGCTACAATGTTTCTTAAAAAAATTACCATTAAGCAAGAAGATAAAACTTACAATTACTATAAAATCGTCGCTTCTTATAGGGATAAAGATGGTAAACCAAAGCATCGACTTATCCAAAATCTTGGTGTCATGTCTGAAGATGATGCCGAAAGAATGAAATTAATTCTTAAAGCACAACAGGACTCAGACCTGGTGTTAGCTAAGGCGTCCGATATTGTAGTCACAAAGCATTGGTTGTTTCTACCCATAATTCTGTTGCATTCCCTTTGGGAAACCTATCAGTTACACCATTTTTTCCCTGATAGCTTATTAATAGAAGCAATGGTGCTCAACCGCTGTATTGAGCCACTCAGCAAAATCCACGTCGTGGAATGGATGCAGGGAACAATATTACCGGCACTGTTTGGCTCCCCCAACTTACCGGATGATTATGCCGTATACCGGGAATTGGATTTTCTTAACAGGCAGGAAGACGCTTTACAAACCCATCTCTATACTCAGCTTAAGCGTCTTGATCCTACCGTTGGAGAAGGATTTTTCTATGACATTACTTCTACCTATATGGAAGGTAGTCATTGCATGATTGCTAAACTGGGGTATTCTCGTGATCATCGGCCAGACTTGGAGCAAATCGTTATTGCTCTTTTAATTACCCCGCAGGTTCACCATTTTACTGGAAAGTGCTTGAAGGAAATACTCAAGACGTTACCACCTTACCTGGTGTGGTTAACGATCTTAAACAACGATTCGGTTTAAAAAAGTGTCATCTTGTGTTTGATCGCGGGATGGTATCTAGTGAACATTTGAATTTACTTGAAACCCAAGAACTGACCTATTTGTCTGCTATGGATAAGGATGAAATAGCATGCCATCCGTTATTCCAAGAGTTTGTTCCGGGGCCTGCCTCAAAAGAGGATATGAACAGATTTTGGCTCTTC
>NZ_AWQQ01000085.1 GCF_002607855.1 Desulforamulus profundi | reverse complement strand
GACGGCTATAAATTTTCCTGCCATCAAGTATCATTGCTTGCCTTCTGCAGCGTAATACGGTAGGATGAGTATACACAGCAGTTCCCCCTTATTATGTTGGTGTGGTAACTATCATTATAAGGGGAGCACTGTGGATACTCAACCATCTGGGGCAAGCCCGGGTGGTTGATTTATTTCCCAGCCTATTCCATTTTGTCAACCCATACCCAACTTAACACACATTTATTATAAAAATCATGCCTAGATTAAACATCTGGGCTTTTTTTAATTCACAATATTCTAAACTCCGCTTGCATAACAACTTCCTCTTCTGCATCCCAAAGTGCCTGCATCTCTTCTCTGGTCGCCAGTTGGAATTCTTTCGATTCCACTTCTCCCATTTGTATAGGTGCCAAATGAGGGATGATTTCTCGACACAGATTCTGATCTGGACAATTCATAATAAATCCACCATAAACAGATTCACAAATTAAAGTGTCACACATATCCGTCATAATGATTTTGTCTGCATTATATGCGTTTTTACCAATAAAATTAGCAATGTTCTCAGCAGTCATTTTAAACATGTAATCAGTATGCATCCCTTGGTCTCCTTGTTTATAAACACTGGCATAGCCAAGATTGCCGTCTTCCATCAATTCATATAACTCTTCTGTAGTCATTTTATCTTCTCCATTCATTGTAATTTATATATTTTGATCCATTAGAGTGACTCATTCAGCAAATAAAAAACCGCAGCTGTATTAACAGTTACGGTCGGTGTGATGTCCAATATTCTATTACTTATCGTTAATCCTCGTAGCAATCCACTTCCTCTGTCATCACGATACCCGAGTGAAATTGAATCGTTATTTTCAGTCCCTTATGCACCTTTATGCTATAGATCAGCCTCTTGACTAGCTCTTGATCAAATTCCCTCACCTGTGGGTTTACAGTGATCACAGCTTTGTCCAGTGCATTAATCCTCTCTGCATAGTTCTCTGCTTGTTTCTGTGCTCTTACAAGCTTCAATTTCGCCTGTTTCAGTGCATTGATGCGTTCGGACAAGTGTTTGTAGGCATCGTCAAATTCATCGCTCACAGCCCCTTGTCGTGCGTTATCTTCGATGAGTTTCAGCATCTGCTTTTGCAGTTCATCGATCTGGTCATCATATTCCGTTGTAACGCCCTGCGTACTATAATTGCCTATGACCCGTATCACATTCTCTCTGAAGGTCTCTATAAAATCTCCACTGTTTTCGACCACCTTGTTGATGGCTTTCATAATGGCATCGTGGAGTTGCTCTTCTTTTAGTGTGGGTGAATTCTGGCACTTGGAGTTTGCTCCATTTTTCAATCTATCCTCACATCGCCATACCGCTGTCTTCTGGCCGTATTTCGACCAAGTCTGCCTTCGATAAGCATGGCCACACTCTCCACAGGCTAAAAGTTCTGTCAGTACATACTTCGAGCTGTATTTGCTTTTCTCCTTTTTCGCCTTGTTTGATTTCCTCGTAACTGCAGATTTATGAAGCTTGCTCTTCTTGCCTTTTCCACCTGCACCTGATGATATAACTCTTTTGGGATAATCGCCTCATGGTTATCTTCGATGTAATACTGCGGGGCATATCCCTCATTTTTCACTTTTTTCTTTGTAAGAAAATCGATGGTATAGGTCTTTTGCATACAGGCATCGCCGCAAAACTTCTCGTTTGAGAGCATTTTATCGATTGTGCCGGGATGCCAGTGATCAAGGCCCGTTACAGTTCTAATATCGTCTTTTTCTAGTCCCTTGGCTATCTGAAGAATGCTTTTACCTTCTAAATACTCTCGGTAGATTCGCTTTACAATGATGGCTTCAGCAGGCACTACTATAAGGTTTCCATCTTCATCTTTTGTGAAACCTAAAAACTTCTTATGATTGACTGATATGATTCCATTTTCAAACCGCCTTGTTAAGCCCCATCTCGTGTTTTCACTGATATTTCGGCTTTCTTCCTGTGCTTGGCTACTTAGGATCGTAATCAGAAGTTCTCCACCACTTTCCATGGTGTTGACCCCTTCTTTTTCAAAAATAACTGGGATGTTCTTTTCCTTCAGCTTTCGGATATATTGCAGAGCATCCACTGTATTTCTGGCGAACCGGCTTACCGATTTTGTCAGGATCAAGTCTACTTTACCTGCCATGCACGCTTCGATCATGACATTAAAATCATCACGTTTTTTCGTCTGTGTGGCGCTCTTGCCATCATCAGCAAATATACCTGCACATTTCCAGTTGGGATTGCTACTAATTTTTTCCGTATAATAGTCAACCTGCGCTTCATAGCTTCCTTCCTGTTGCTCTAGCAAGGTACTGACCCTGCAGTAGGCTGCTACTCGAAGTGTTTTTTGTTCTACGCGCATATGTTTGTCATATTTAACTTGAGGCGGTATGATTGCTACCGTTTTTTTCACTACTGCCATTTTTACCATCCTTTCGTTTGTACTCAATGCTTATGTTGATAGTGATACCATTTATAAATTCCACTTTCACAAATGTCTCTTTATAGACTGTGATCTGTTTAATAATGGTTTCGAAAAGTTCCTCATTAAATTCTGTCCGGGTACTAGTACTTGTCAGAGCCTCTTTTATTTTTTCAGTATTAAGCTTATGATCAGCAACTTTTGAGCCTTCATAATTCAGCTCAGCTCTTTTAAAAATTAGCTCTGCAAGTTCGGCACTTGAAAATTCACCGCCTTGCTCAAGTTCTTTAATTCTATTTTCGGTCTGTCTGAGTTCAAGGTTCATTTTCGGTTGTTCTTGAGGTGATATCTTTTCAAGCTTCTTTTTTTGCATGATCAGTTGGTTGGTTGCTTCTATAAAGGTGCTTTTTAACTCATCTTCAGTGAAAAAACTATTCCTGCATAAAACTCGGTTTTCAAAAATATAGTTTCTACATTTCCATTTGAYTTTTTCCGAAGGCTTATGGTGGCTAAAGATGTCAAGACATTTTTTTGAACTTGTTTAAGGTGGTTTTTCTCCCTCCTTTGTGTATTTTATAAGAAAAATATTACCATTAAAACCATTTATTAACTGGTAATTAAGTAAATTTTTCCCATGCAATACTACTGCAAAAGAAAGTTGACCATAAATGTTGATAACTTTTCCTTCCACCACTAATGTACCGATATTTCACGCACCCGTTCCAGTCATG
>NZ_AWQQ01000084.1 GCF_002607855.1 Desulforamulus profundi | reverse complement strand
TGGCCACGGACCTCTCCGGCATTTCCTCCAGGGCCTCCGCCACCAGCAATTCCAGCAGCCCACAGGCATTAAGCCTTTCCCTGATCTCCTGGGCCGAGGCCCGGCTGCGCACATCTTCCTTCAGTTGGTAAAACAACCTGGTCAGCATGCCTGCCTGGTGTTCCAACCCCGGCAGCGGGTTATGCATGACCACCTCATGGATGGCAGACAGTTCAAGGGCCTCCCTGGAAGGAATTTCTTGAAGGGTGCCCTCCGGAGAATTTTCCCCGACAGCCAGCTGCAGGCCGCCGGAATTTACCTCCACAGCCTTCACCGGCAGGTTTTCCTCCAAATAAAGGGCCAGGGCTTCGGTATCCAGGCGGATGCGGCCCAGGTTGACCGTACCGGTCAGTTCCAACCTCACAGCATCCTCCGGCGACGCTCCCAGGACCCGAAGATTTTCTGTAATGTCTGCCTGAATGGCATCCATGGCCCGCTTGGTTTTATTGCTGTGGGGAGAGCAGTCATAGCGCAGGCTGAAGACTTTTCTCCTGGGAACCGCCACAATTTCCACCCTTTGCAGGGGGCATGTCCGGGACGGGTCCATTTCCACCACCGCCATGCCCCGGGGTTGTCCGTCGTAACGGCACTCTTCCAGACGGACATGTTCCGGGGAACCGGGGTTGACGGCCCATCCCCCGTGGTTCATGGGTTTGTGAATGTGGCCCAGGGCCAGGTAATCCACGCATTGGTGGAGGAACTCCAGGTTTTCTTTGGAGAATCCGCCGCCTTCTTGTACCACATAGTCAGGCCCGGCATGCAGCAGCATGATCGACGCCCCGGGCTTACCGTCCTGCTGCCAGCCTGTGAGGGTTTCAGCAATCAGGCGGGCCCTTTTAATGGTGCCGGCGCCCAGGTAGCCCGCACCGACAATGCGGACTCCTTTGAAGTCGATGTAGGAACCGCTTCTTTTCCGACCATCCCAGGGTGTAATCAGCGGCCCCTCGGATGTGAAGGGAATGGATAACAGGTGGATCAGTCCGATATCATTTAAATACCGTACCAGGTGTGTGACTCTCCGGTAACGGTGGCCCGGTCGTGGTTGCCTTCAATGGCAAAGACAGGAACCCCCGCTTCTTGAAGGGGCTTCAGACAGGCGGTGGCCTGCTGCAAAACAGGGGGCTGGATGCTGGGAGAATCATAAAGGTCCCCGGCAATAAGCAGGGCGTCCGCTTTTTGTTCAATGGTATACCGGACAATCCAATCAAGGGCCTGTGCAAAATCCGAATCCGGCAGTTTGCCGCCCAGGCGCTGCCGGCCCAGGTGAATATCCGAACAGTGAATAAATTTTACCGTGGCCATAAATTGCACTCCTTCAGCAACTTGTACTGGTTCAATTATATCCAACCCGCAGTCTGATTGCCAGGTTCTATATCTAATGCAAAAAATTGGAGCGGCTGATGCCCTGGATTTTCTGCGAGCTTCTTCCTTCCAGGGGTATACTATCCAAAAAAGTAATTATGAAAAAACAAAAGGCCCTCCACCAGGTGAAGGGCTTTTTGTCTTACTTGTTTTCTACCTGTGCTCTGTCACGGAACAGGGTGGGAATTAAAATAATGCCGGAAATACCTACTAAGCTGTAGATAATTCTGCTTAGCAAAGAGGCTTCCCGTACTGCGTCCCCACCGAGCAGGGCAGCAACCAGGTCCCAGCTGAAAAGGCCAACCAGCAACCAGTTTAATGCGCCTACGATGACCAGCACCAAGGCAATTCTGGATAACAATTCCACCGTTATCACTCCTTGATGAAAAAATATGATTACGATGAGTATTGTTACCCAATTTGTTAATTGTTATACACTTTAAACCAAAAAATTAGATATCAGTCAACTATTTTTGACCAGAGCAATTATTTATACATTGGATCCGTCGTTATTTTAAAGAAATACTCTATCCCCTACTCTCGCCCTGCCGGGGCAGGGGACGTTTCACAGGATTTAACTTCTATCTCCTAACAGCCTATTTCCCTTCGAAGCGGTCAATAGGCACTTACCGGTCAGCCTTCCTGAAACCCGCAGCCTCTGCCTCTGCTTCAGTCGTAAACCAGACCTCAGGCTTGGTTCTTTCATAGTTTGCCTGTTCCGGCAGGTGATAGATTTTATCCCCTTTTTTGTTGATATTCCCTTTGATAAGACCCCGGCCCCGGCTGTCAACATATTCTTTGTTCTGGCCGGTCGACCCTGCCGCCGAAGTCGCTCTTGCAGTTTCCACTTCAATTTTCTTCCCGTCGGAGGTCATGACAATGGTTCCCGCCTGGGAAGTGCGGTAAACTTTGATTTGGGCCGCCGCCAATTTTTGCAGCGTCTCCCGGTGCGGGTGCCCGTAGTCATTGTTCTGCCCCACGGAGATAACCGCCATTTTCGGTGATACCGCCTTCAGAAACTGCTCTCCGGTGGAAGAACTGCTGCCGTGATGACCGATCTTTAAAACTTCCGCCTTTAGGTTGTATCCCTTTTTCAGCATTTCCTGCTCCGATGTCCCTTCGGCATCCCCCGTTAAAAGAAAGCTGCTGTCCCCAAAGGTCACCTTACAAACAATGCTGTAGTCATTCAGTTCCTCATAGCCGGTGCCATTGGGTGCCAAAATGTCCACCCGGGCCTCACCCAGTGTGAAGGTCTGTCCTCCTTGGGCAGCGGTGGCTTTCAGGTTTTTCTCTTTGACAGCCAGTAAGACATCTTTGTAGGTTTGGGTACTGTGATTCACCTTTGGCAAATAAACTTTGTCAACGGTAAAGGCATTTATTACATGATCCATGCCCCCCACGTGGTCCTCGTGGGGGTGGGTCCCCATAACGACCGACAGCTTTTTAACTCCCTGCTGCTTAAGATAATTCTCCACCCCTTCCCCGTCCTCATTGTTACCGGCATCAATCAACATATTTTCCTCGCCCGCCTGCACCAGGATGGCATCGGCCTGCCCCACGTCGATAAAATGTACCTTCAGAATACCGGGCTGGATTTTAGGCGCCTCCGGCTTTACGGCATCCCGGGCTGCCTGGCTGCAGCCAGTAATGAAGATTAGTAATCCTAATGCAAGAACAATAAACCTTCTCATTTTCTCTTCTCCCTTGTTTTTATGTAACAAATCTTATTATACCATTAACCTTCAAGCGGTGCCTTCCCTTAGGTTTGCTAAACATTTTACCCCCGATGGAGCAGAAGTATAATAAAATCGTGACACTTTTGTAACATTTATGAGACTAGATTGTAAAACTTTCTGGTTATGATATAAACAAAAGAAAGGAGATGAGGACATGAACAAGCGCATGATCCTGGTAGGAATGCTGATCCTGGCCATTGTCGCTCTGGCGGTTCCCGCCGCCTTTGCAGCCAGTGACGCCGACGCGCAGGCCAAAGCATGGTTTGACCAGATGTTTGCAGCGAAAAAAGCCTGGGTTGATCAGGCGGTGAAAGACGGACGCCTGACACCGGAACAGGGGCAAGCCTGGAAACAGCATTTTGACCAAATGAAGGAATTCCGTGCCAAGAACGGCTATACCTGCCCCGGCGGCGGTGGCGGTATGGGTTGCTACGGCATGGGACCCGGCGGCGGTAAAGGCATGGGCGGCGGACGATGGATGAATAACCCGCCGGCGCAGCCTCAATCTTAATCGAAAATTGGATCAGCGGTCCCAGAGGGCCGCTGATTGTTTTAGCGGGTTGTTTTCAGAAATTCGGAGATCCCCCGGCCGATGGCCCCTGCCAGTTGATCCTGGTAGTCCGGGTCCTGCAGCCTTTCTCTTTCCTCCGGGTTGCAGAGCCAGCCCGCCTCGATAATGATGACAGGAATGTTTAAATGCTCAAAAAGATAAAAGTGATCCGCTCTCGGCCTTTTAGACATACCGGATAGTTCGTTCATTTCTTTTTGAATGATCCTGGCCAGTCGGACACTGCCTTGATTGTTCTGATCATAATAAATAATGGCTCCCCCGTCCTGACCCAGTCCGGTATTTACATGGATACTGACAAAAACCTCCCCGCCCAAACTGCGGGCCATTTCAATCCTTTGGTCCAGATCCTGCCGCTCTGCTTCTTTTGTATAAACACCGTGCTTTGTAAAATCAACATCTTTATCCCGGGTAAATTTTACTTCATAGCCTGCAGCATGCCGGGCCACCCGTTTGGCAATGGCCAGGTTAATGTCCTTTTCCATAACCCCCGCCCGGCAGGCCCCGGGATCAGTGCCGCCGTGCCCGGGGTCAATAATGATTGTACGCTGTTCCAGGGGTTTTCGTTGGGGCTTGGCCGCTCTGTTCTGGGCCTCTGATTTTACCGCCATTCCCTTTAAATAAATCCCCAGAGGTAAAAGAATAAGTAAAAGACCAAGCAAGATCCAGTAATACCTGTGTTTTTTATAAGGTTCTTTTATGTACATTTTCGTTACCCTTTTCTTACTTTGAATTCTGCCTTTTCTAGTTTAGCTTTTTAGGAGACCGGTAATACATCCATGCACGAAAAAAGCACTGCCTGGGCAGTGCTTCCATTGATGATTGCCTGTGGATTACAGGAACCAAATCAGCAGTACGATAATCGCAATTATAAGCAGGAAAAGAAAAACGCAGCAGATAATAGGCAGCCAGTAGGTCGTGGAGCAGGATTCTGCATAAGGCATCGTATCAACCCCTTTTTTTCTACCAATCTATGAAAAATCTAATTCAATTGTGATTCATAAAGATTTTCCTTGGTAAGCTAAATATAAACAACCCTGCCAAAAAGCGGCAGGGTTTATACTTCACCTTGTGTTTTAACAGGGGAAAATTCCTTGATACTCCTGTTGGCCCACTTAATATCGCTGGCTACCGCAGACACGTACATAAAGGCATGTAAAAAGTCGGCACCGGTCATCCTGGTGTGCCACCGGTCGATAAAATAGCTTAATTCTTCCCAAAACTGCTCATTGAATTGTACCGGTACCAGGGGTTCTCCCTGCAAAACATATCGATGTAAATCATCGTTTAATTTCTCAAAGGAGTGGATGCCTCTCTCCAGCATGCCAAGAACCATGTAAAATTCATTGGATATAGGGGGATCTCCCCGCTCTTTTCGCCATTCCAACCGCTGCAGGGTGGCGCTGTATATTTCCTGGCTCTTATAAAACAATTTAACATTAAAGTCCAGGTATTTCTCCCATAAATCCTGTTTCTCGCCGGGAACATGTTTCAAATAGTGATTTTGTTCCTTGTGTAGTTCAAACAGGTCTCTTGTTGTTCTCAGAAGGTCTTTGATCTCTGTCCGCTTTACTTCATAGTCTTTCGCACTGATTGGCTCAAGTTTTATAAAGCCCTTGACCAACTCCACAAAAAACTTTGCCGATCCTTCATTAAATTTTCCCAGGTGGGATAAAAAACTGCTGCTGTAGCGTGGCTGAGGCAAAAAGCTGTTGATGAACAGGGCAGCGCCCAACCCGACAAAAATGACATAGGACCGGGTAAGGGCATGGCTTAAAAAATCTTGCTGCGGTGCGTCCAACACAAATATCCCGGCCACAACCCCCATGGATACACCCTGTTTAAGATTTAATTTGACATTGGTGGTAATAATGATGATGGTCGCCAGCCCGATAATCAGGGGGCCGGTGCCAAAGGCATAACCACAAACGACGGCGATGATCACCGAGATGACATGGGTTAGGACTTGTTCCACAGCGTTCCGAAAGGAACGATAAATGGAAGGTTGGACATTGATGACGGCGCTTACACCTGCAAATACTTTTGGATCCAATTTCAGCAGGGTGCAGATATACACTGCCAGAGCCACGGCTGCTCCCGTTTTAAGTATTCTTGCCCCCACAAAGGGAAAGATTCTGTTTATATTCATCCGGTGTTTAATGATTCTCCTTTATAACCCTCGTAATACAGTGGGCAAGGTTTATAAAACCCTTAAAGCAGAGAAATGATTCATTTACATTGGATAGTGATAAATAAGGAGTTTTGCCGGTATTCGTGAAAACCTGGCTGTCATCCCCGACAATCAAGTCAATGCCGCATTCTTTGATTAAATGTTGCAACGCCTCCGGCGTAGGATAATGTGTTTTATCGGGGGGACTGACAACAACCATTCCCAAGTCATCCAGTATACGACCGATAATTTCACCGTAGTAGCCATTTAACAACAGGTATGCCTTTTTTCTGTAAAGTTCTGCCCCGTAGTGGTTGATACCGTTGGTAACAAATGCGAGTCCCTGTCGAATCACCCGTTCGGTTTCAGACTGGCGTAAACTCATCACCATACCTACATCTCTCAATGCCCCCGCGGTTTCAGAGGGACCCATAAAGGAAACGGTTAAAAAGGACGGTCAAAGCGGCTTTGAATCCTTTTTTGTATCATAACCTCACTGGTTGGCAAATGGTTGATATTAATGTTTACGCTTTGTAAAACAACTGATTTCATGTGTTCAGGCGGGAGATAGTCTGCTACAATATCCAATTCCAGTAACAACTCTTTAACCGTTTGAATCTCTTTTTGATTTTGAAAGTCGCCAAAAAGATTAGCGGCAAACAATGTCTTGTTTTGTAAAGAGAAGTCAGCTTTTAGTGCTTTCATTGTACCACCCCCGTAGAATTAGTCCAACAAAAAAGGTGCTGATCAAAAATCTTCAGCACCTTTGCTTAATCTGTTTTTATTCCGTTTTTTAGATTATACCACCCGCCATTTAGTCCATCAACCAGTTCTCTAGCGAATCTTGTTGATTATTTAAAGAAAAATGGTTAGCCCAAGGGATAAGCTTCTGCCTTTCTACAGGAAAACACCTGAATTTCCCTGTACCCTGTCTTTCTGGCCAGTTCAAGAGCTTTGGGGAAATCCGCCCCTACATCTCCTGGGCAGTGGGCATCTGAGCTGATCACAATGGGAACACCCTGTTTACAGCAGGCCTCCAGAAGCAGCGGGTGCGGGTAGATTTCTCCTACCGGTTTTCTTAACCCGGCGGTGCTGATCTCGATACAGGTGCCGTTTTCGGCCAGGATCTTTGTCACCCGGTTGTATTGTTCAACAAGAAAATCCATGTTGGTTGGCACATATTTAAAGATCTTTGCCAGATCAAGGTGACCGGCGATATCAAACAGCCTGCTCCGGGCCAGGCGTTCAATGTGATCAAAATAGGCTCGCCAAACATCTTCAACGTTTCGCCGGTCCCATTCCTGCTTCATTTCCGACAGGTCGATTCCCCACTCATCTATCCAATGCACCGAACCTATGACATAGTCAAAGGGATAGCGGTTTAGGAATTCTTCAATTTCCTGTTCCTTCCCCGGAAAGTAGTCCATCTCAATGCCAAACTTAACCTTGATCCCTTCTTCCCGGGCCTTCATAATCATCGAAAGGTAATCTTCCATTCTTTGGGTCTGCCTAGGCTCTACCCAACCATTCCAGAAGATCGACCTGGTCTCAACAAACCTGTAGGCATGCTCCGAAACCCCCCACTCTTCGATGCCTGCCGCCCCGGCCTGCCGGGCAAACTCACGCAGCCAGTCTACGGTGTAAGGTCCCTGCTCCACATGAATATGATAATCTGTTAACATGCTTTCACCAACTTTTGCGCTCTTATAAAGCCAATCATATAAGCACTTGAGAAAAAAATCAATAAAATCGGTCTGTATACATGTCCGTTATTGAATGTAGCTTTTGTCCAAACTTTTTATGTTTTCTACTTGATAATCTGGTAAAATAAAAATATCCTTACTGTGATTTAAGATTGGAGGAAATAATCGATGTCCCACCTCACCAAAGAAGGCCTGGCAGATCTGCTGGCAAAGGTTAAAGAAGACATACAAAAAGAAAATCAAATTCCGCCTGCATGCTTATCAAAGGAAGAACAGGAACTGCTTAAAATGTATATTCCTATGCAGTTAGGAGAAGAAAGCGCCAAGAAAATGACGGAACTGGTGAATGAAATACGGGAAGGAAAACGCCCTCCACTTACAGATGAGGAAAGACTTGAGCTAAATCAAAAGAACATGGAGGAAAGCTTAATCAATTTCCTAACCAAATTATCTACGGCCGGCGATGATGAAGTAGAAACGATCCGTGAAATGTGCGAATGCATCCGGGCCAGTCGCTGCGGCTTCTAAAGTTACGTTCATAAAAATTGGCATTTGACTTTTCCCAAAAGATTTACTATAATAAACAAGTTGCCGCGGGATAGAGCAGTTGGTAGCTCGTCGGGCTCATAACCCGAAGTCGGAGGTTCAAGTCCTCCTCCCGCAACCATTTAAAGACTCTGCCGAACCGGCAGAGTCTTTCTTCTTTCTAAAGGAAAAACCTCCGAACAGGGAGGTTAAGGTATGGTCTTATTAAGTTAGGCAGTTTTACAAACTACTTTTACTTTCACTTGGTTGTCGGTTGAGCTGTCCTCCAAATATACAAGACAGGGGCTTTCCGGGTTCAGGTTGTATTTAACAATCTCTTCCCAAACCTCGTCAGTTAACTCGCTGGGCTGCAGGGCAATGATTCCGGGCTGGTTATTGTTGCATACCTTGCTCACCAAATCTGTGAACAAGTCACGTTCCTTATTCACATTCACATCCAGCTCCATCCAACATCCTCCTAGTAATAATAATTTAGGGTAATTATTTTACCCTCTGGGTCTATTATCCCAAATTTAACATGCAACTTCAATATTATTTAAGGTTTTAGGCTTGTCTAATTGATGACAAATGTATGACAAAATTATTTCGGTGGACAACCTAGCCACCACAGATGCAGCGGGCAAAATCATTCAAGGCCGTCGCATTGAGCCCGTGGAAACCGGTAGAGAAAACTTTCCCGCTGCCGGTTCTTGCCACCACCGAATAATAGGCCTTCCTGTTCAGCCCCCGGTCTAAAAGGCATTTCAAACTGCAAACAGAAAACAGGTTGGTATCACATCGCTTTATTAGTATACCGCTTTTTATCTCCTCAATCACCCAAAAGATATCCCCATCGTTGTCGTTATTGCATTGCTGGCATAAAGAAAACCCGGAGAGTAACCCGGCCATTTTTTCCTCTGCCTTCTCCCTGTTGCTTTCCCAATTTTGGCCCACAAATACAATATCTTTTATGATTTGCTTTTTTTCCAACTCAATCACCCCTAATGTGTTGTTTATAACAATTCTTCTGGCATAATAACGGAATGTGTTTTTTGTAATCAAATAGTATTTAACAATAACAAAGGAGAACAACAACAAGGAGAACCTGTTTTATTGACTTTGATTATTTTATCATATAAAATAATTACTGCCCGGTGCAAATGGTAGCGGTAAAATTATCTTCTTGTATTTTGCATAGTGCTGTGTTACAATGTCACTTGTTGGCCCAAGAAATGTCCCAGTAGCTCAGCTGGATAGAGCAACGGACTTCTAATCCGTAGGTCAGGGGTTCGAATCCCTTCTGGGACGCCAGTAAAATCAAGGCTTCTAGCGATTTCGCCAGAGGCTATTTTTTTATATTGGTGCCCGATTTCTCCAAACACCTCACCAAACAGCACACTTCTCTCTAATTTATCGACCGCCTTTTTTGGCATACCGGCATAAGGTGTGTATAAATGTCCGAGGCAATACCAATCCCTGCATGACCCAACCGCTCACAGATAAGTTTCAGGGATTCCCCTTGTTTTAGCAGCAAACTTGCATGGGTGTGGCGCAGGCTTTTTAGCCCCTTCCCCCTTTTTCAACTTGCTTCAGCAATATCTAAAAAGATTTCGTAAATTATTGCAAAAATCCTCTATAATGTATAAGGCTCAAAGAAAAAGAAAATAAAAAAGCGGCAAACGCCTTAGTTATTTAACCGTACTTATTTTCCAGAAAGAGTTCAAAAGACATGAATAAACCCGTACCACTGTCATAGTGATACGGGATACTTTTTAGGGAATTTATAAAAGCTACTGCTTGCTTTACTAAGAGTGCTGATCACTAATTTTACTGTTATTTCATTCCTGGACAATATTTCTGCGCATAGCTGGTAAACAGTTGAAGGTGGTGTTGCTCATCCATGATGATTCTTTCCAGTAGCTCTTTAATGTAGGGGTCATCAATCATTTGCTGGTGCATCCTGTAATTCTGGATCGCCATTTTCTCCGCCGCAATATCGGAGGCCAGCCTGTCACAGATGTTCTGCCCGTAGTACACAAAGGATGCATTCCAATAAACAGGTTGGTTATGGGTTAGTGTTCGGTACTCGGGCTCAACCCCCAGCATACGGATGGTTTCGCCAAGCAATTCAAGGTGATGCATCTCTATAATAGAAATACATTCTTCCAACTCCGCTAAATCTTCATATTTTTCCTCAAATGTCAGGTAATGATACAAGTATTGGTTAATCGCAGTCATTTCGCTCACTGCACCCGCGTAATCCTCCAATATAAGCATGGCATAATAATGATTGGGACGAACAACCCTAGGCTCTGGATACGGAGCAGTCAACGCACACCAACGGTTAACATGTTCTGCGCCTGAAATGCTCAAGGATTTATTCTTGATGTCATCACACAAAGGGTACTCCCCTCCTTCCAACTTTGTTTTTAAATTATTTATACAGAGATTGAAAAGGAATATTACAAAAACAAATTTTCCTTATTTTTCATAAATGTATGTGCTGGTCTCGGAGTAGTTAGTTAAAAGACGTCAAAATCAATGCGACCTTCATTTTTATGGTCGCCTTGATTTACTATATACTTTTAACCCCGGCCATCCCTATCTGGCGTTTTGATTTTTCTTTCCATTTGTAGATAAGTAGCCCCAGTGCCAGCAACGCCGTACCCAGGGTGGTCAACTGGGCTGCCTTCAAACCGCCAAGGATCGTCAAGCTGTTGGCCCGCCAGAACCCCAGGGTAAACCGGACTAAGGAGTAAAGCATAAAGTAGGTCAACGCCACCGCACCGTCAAAGGGTTTGCGCCTAAATATTCGCAGCAGGATAAATAAGATGGCAATATCCGCCGCCCCCTCTATGATTTCCGCCGGAAATAGGGGCTGTGCCCCGTAGGCAGCATAGGCGGGAGTTCCTTCCCTATATATAACGCCGACGGGTAAGCTGGTGGGTATGCCGTAAGCGTCTCCGTTCAACAGGCAGCCAATCCTGC
>NZ_AWQQ01000083.1 GCF_002607855.1 Desulforamulus profundi | reverse complement strand
TTGTTTATACTCGTTAGGCCAGAGCATTTTAAAAAGATATGTCCGGCAATCTTCTTCAGTTTGGAACATTTTTTGAAATTGAAGAAGTGTAATTTTTTCCTGTTTAGCCATACCATCACCCCCCTGTGTTAGGATAGTTGTCATAGACCTCTAAAACAAGTATAGTTAATTGAGCAGCAGTCCGAGGAGGAAAAGTCTGAAACCAGCTCCACGGGGGGCACAAACTAAAAAAAAGCATAGCAAACAGACCATCCATGGGACAGTCTTTAAAAAATGAATAGTGACAACTTGTGTATTTCTATCAATCCTTAACTACAGAGTACCCGTGTCTACGTGCTATAAGAATAGCCTGTTCTACTGTGATTTCACGAGATGCRGGAATAGGTTCAGCTTTCTTATAAAGCTCGGGATTATAGGGTTCACCTTTCTTAAGGATGTGATAAATGGCAGTAAGCAACATTCGTGCAATAGCTATAATAGCACGCTTATGGCCACGTCGCTTTTTGATAGATAAATAGCGACCCTTGATTTCAGGGTGTTTATCACTTTTAACAACAGCGTTGGCGCACTGTACCAAAAGTGGCTTGATATAAACACCGGCACGGGATATGCGAACAGAATGTTTCTTGCCAGCACTCTCGTTGTTTTGAGGAGTCACTCCTGCCCAGGAACACAAGTGTTTGGCTGTAGGGAACACAGACATATCAACACCGATTTCCGAGATTATAGCGATAGCAGAAAAAGGATTTTTGATACCTGGTACAGCGAACACTAAAGTACGTTCCTTGGCATAAGGCTCTGAGAGCGACAGAATTAAAGATTCAAGGTTGGACTTGCACTTTTCCAATCCGTCATAATGCTGAAGAATAATATTCATTTTTTGCCGCTGTTCCGGTGTAATCATTCCGTCCAGGGCAAGACGGATATCGTCCACTTTATGCAGCATAGATGAGTGAAGAAGAGGAACAAAAATCGAAAATCCTTATCATGGGATTTTCCAAAGCAAGTAGTCAATGATTCTCATTGAACTCTTACCGAAAG
>NZ_AWQQ01000082.1 GCF_002607855.1 Desulforamulus profundi | reverse complement strand
GAAGTCCTGCAGGACGTAGGACTTTTCCACCCGCACCAAGCTGTCTTCGTCTATGTCTTTTGTCCATTCTTCCGGACAAAGGTCTTGAGCAGCTCCAGAAAGGCCCGCTTGCTGGAGAGAAGCTCTCTGTATCCTCTGTCGTGGGTGTGGTGGGGCTGTCTTTTTCTGGCACCGGCACAATCCTCCTGTGGCTGTATTATACCATATCGGACGGGAATTGACATGGGCGGGCTGAGGTGGAAACTGAATCGCGCGGTTGGTGAAAAGAAAATGCCCCCGCCGGTGTGTGACCACATGGTATATGGCTCCTGGGTACCAAACCCGAGGTCTCCTGCCCATGGTTTAACCCCCAATGTCTTTCTTACTATTTTACATCATGTGATAATAGAATAAATTTAAAATTTGTCGGCGGTGGTGTCGAGTTGTGCTATTCATTGAAACTGTCGAACTCCAAAAAATAACCCAAAAAAGAAAAGAACTTGCACTTTAATTTAGTAAAATGCAAGTGTTTTTTGGTGCAATTTCCCCGATTTGCCKGGGGCTGTGCCTGGTTCCGTCCGTCGGTAACTTTTTGTGCTCGTATACAACTTTCATGCGAGACGGTACCTGGCACCGSCTGGGTGGCCTTTCATTGAAACCACCAGACCCGRAAGGATGACCCGGAAAAGMAAAAGTACCGTCACTTTAGYTTAGYGAAGTGCCAGGCACTTTTTGGMAATCTYGGAAATCTCTGGCAGCGGTTTTCTGCCAGRGATTTCCTCGAGCAWRGTATATGGCTCCTGGGTACCAAACCSGAGKYCTCCTGCCCATGGTTTMACCCCCTGTGTCTTTCTTACTATTTTATACCATGTGATATACAGAATAAATTTAAAATTTGCCGGCGGTGGTGTCGATTTGTGCTATTCATTGAAACTGTCGAACTCCAAAAATAACCCAAAAAAGAAAAGAACTTGCACTTTAAYTKTRGTAAAATGCAAGTGTTTTTGGTGCAATTTTCCCRATTTACCGGGGGCGGTGCCTGGTTCCGTCCGGCGGTAACTTTTTGTGCTCGTATACAACTTTCATGCGAGACGGTACCTGGCACCGCTAGGTAGCCTTTCATTGAAACCACCAGACCCGAAAGGATGACCCGGAAAAGAAAAAGCGCCTTCACTTTAGTTTAGTGAAGTGCCAGGCACTTTTTGGAAATCCCTGGCAGCGGTTTTCTGCCAGGGATTTCCTCGAGCACGGCGGCGTTTGTTTCGTTTTTTTGTCTCTACTGCTGGGGCAACGGGCAATCACTCACTCTCCGTTTCCAGAGTGCGCGGGCCGTACTCCTGCGGGATGGCCTACCGGGAGGCTATAATAAGTTAGGTGCCTGGCAGGGATTGCTTGTTAGGGATGCCCCGGCTCCCTTCGCTGGTCAGCATCAGTTTTCCATTTCATTCTTCAGCCCCAAGACGGTCTCCCAGGACAGTCCGGTTATCTCAGCCACGTCTTCTACGGAAAAGCCTTTTCTCAACGCTGCCTTTGCAACTTCCACTTTGCCTTCCACTTTGCCTTCAATTTTGCCCTCGATTTGCCTTCAGCTTTGCCTTCAATTTTGCCTTCGATCCTAGCCGCCCTTTGCATCTCATCTAACGTCCGTTCAATGTTGGTGATCATCTTCTCCACCTCCCGGGGATCGTTTTCCTCCAGCACGCGTTCTACCTCTTCTTGCAGGGGTCCCGGCAATTTGCGCTTGATGACGTTCTTCAGCCACACCGTCACCTGCCGGAACTGCTCTGGGGTCA
>NZ_AWQQ01000081.1 GCF_002607855.1 Desulforamulus profundi | reverse complement strand
CCTATGAGGAATTGAAACCATCTTTACATGCTGAAACACCGTTCAGGCCAGATAGTTTTTAGCCTACCTATGAGGAATTGAAACTGGACCAGAACATCATGCGCGGTCTGGCCACTGTCGTTTTTAGCCTACCTATGAGGAATTGAAACCCCGTCGATTAGTCTCATAACGCATGAGTTGAATATGTTTTTAGCCTACCTATGAGGAATTGAAACCTTAAACTATTATTTACTTCTATTTTCTGTTTTAATTGTTTTTAGCCTACCTATGAGGAATTGAAACGATATGTAAACTATCCCGGGGTGCTGGCTGCCGTGACAGGTTTTTAGCCTACCTATGAGGAATTGAAACGCAGGAGGAGGTTTAACATTATGTATGTAGAATTAGTTTTTAGCCTACCTATGAGGAATTGAAACCTCTGAAATTTCTGCCGATGTGCGAATTGGATATTCGTTTTTAGCCTACCTATGAGGAATTGAAACCAACCTTTTTCACATACTCGGCGGGTGTCCTGACTGGGTTTTTAGCCTACCTATGAGGAATTGAAACTCGTATAAGAAAAATAAAAAAATATGATGCTGATATTAGTTTTTAGCCTACCTATGAGGAATTGAAACAGATAATATTTTTATTATCTATTATTATATATTGGTTTTTAGCCTACCTATGAGGAATTGAAACTTGACATATTCTGTCGAATAATGTAATGTTAGTGTAGTTTTTAGCCTACCTATGAGGAATTGAAACATTGATTGGGCGAATTATGATTCTTTGGTTCGTTCTCTTGTTTTTAGCCTACCTATGAGGAATTGAAACTTGGAAAAGCTTAGAAATATAGATGAAGAGGTATCGAGTTTTTAGCCTACCTATGAGGAATTGAAACTCCATTCCTGAACACCCCCTTGTTACGTAGTTTCCATACGTTTTTAGCCTACCTATGAGGAATTGAAACCCAACGGCTCCCGAATCATAATTTCCATGCCCTGCGTCGTTTTTAGCCTACCTATGAGGAATTGAAACAGTCTATTGTGTCACTTTAATTAACTTTTGAGACTTTAGTTTTTAGCCTACCTATGAGGAATTGAAACTACTAAATATGTACAATGCTACCAATAATCTACTTCGTTTTTAGCCTACCTATGAGGAATTGAAACGGGGATGACAGGTTGGCAGGTGAAAAGTGTTTTTTGTTTTTAGCCTACCTATGAGGAATTGAAACCGGGCGGCTGGAATAGACGTCGTGGAAACTGCTACGTTTTTAGCCTACCTATGAGGAATTGAAACGGGCTTCCTTTGGAACTGACCGTGCTTGGTTGTAAATTTGTTTTTAGCCTACCTATGAGGAATTGAAACGCCAGAACCTGCTGCCACATGAGCAAGGGTAGGCAGGTAGTTTTTAGCCTACCTATGAGGAATTGAAACGTGTTAGTTTCTATATCGCATATCTCGGATTGTGCGTTTTTAGCCTACCTATGAGGAATTGAAACTCGGTCAGGAGGTAAAGCGTCTAGGGCTGGATGCGAGTTTTTAGCCTACCTATGAGGAATTGAAACATTTTATCAGAGAGACTGACAATCAAGTTCTTTCCGTTTTTAGCCTACCTATGAGGAATTGAAACAATACTGGTACAGCATTCGTCACCGCATCGGTGCTGACGTTTTTAGCCTACCTATGAGGAATTGAAACTAGAGAAAAAGCAGGAAAACCAATGCCTTGTTGTAGTTTTTAGCCTACCTATGAGGAATTGAAACTTATATTAAGCAGCTCTCGTTTGGCTTCCCACGCCGTTTTTAGCCTACCTATGAGGAATTGAAACATTCGGTCAAGCACCTGGTTATAGACAGAACCCTTTATCAGTTTTTAGCCTACCTATGAGGAATTGAAACTATGGAAACATGACAATACAAATGACTTATGATATGTGTTTTTAGCCTACCTATGAGGAATTGAAACTTGGAATTAGTAGTAAAATTTATAGATATGTTAATTCCGTTTTTAGCCTACCTATGAGGAATTGAAACCCATTGAGACCGTGGAAAAAGACGAAAATGAAGCGGTTTTTAGCCTACCTATGAGGAATTGAAACTTGGGTAGGGATTTTTCGTAGATTGGAGTTGCTTAGTTTTTAGCCTACCTATGAGGAATTGAAACCAATACTCCCTGAAATATGCCGGACCGGTGGCAGCTGCGTTTTTAGCCTACCTATGAGGAATTGAAACACCAGTCTGATGAACCGTGGATAATCTGGTGCGACCTGTTTTTAGCCTACCTATGAGGAATTGAAACGATGAGAGTGGGCGATCTCCGACATAGGGTTACACTAGTTTTTAGCCTACCTATGAGGAATTGAAACGACTGAATGGCCTACAATACTAAAAACATAATTCGTTTTTAGCCTACCTATGAGGAATTGAAACTTTCAAGCTTGAGGGTCAGGTTGTCTATGTCGAAGAAGTTTTTAGCCTACCTATGAGGAATTGAAACCCGCTATGCTGCCGGCAGTAATGAGTGCTGCCGCCGGTTTTTAGCCTACCTATGAGGAATTGAAACATCTATACATGGCAACCTCACTGGTTACATCAAAGTTTTTAGCCTACCTATGAGGAATTGAAACAAATGCTCGAAGAACTCATCATCACTTCGCGAGTTGTTTTTAGCCTACCTATGAGGAATTGAAACGACTGAATGGCCTACAATACTAAAAACATAATTCGGTTTTTAGCCTACCTATGAGGAATTGAAACCACTGTCGTGGCTGAGAGTAGAGAACAGGCTGTTAGTTTTTAGCCTACCTATGAGGAATTGAAACTTGGAAAGATGACTCTACAAAATTCAATAAGCCAACGTTTTTAGCCTACCTATGAGGAATTGAAACTCCCCTCAGCCACCAGCTTGCTGTCGGTGGCCGCTGGTTTTTAGCCTACCTATGAGGAATTGAAACCCACTCTTAAGCCATGTCGCCTGTTCGCTTTCGGTAGTTTTTAGCCTACCTATGAGGAATTGAAACACTGACGAAATAAGCAGTGGCCAGTTCGACTTCTATGTTTTTAGCCTACCTATGAGGAATTGAAACTTCTACAACTTGACGTAGGGTTTTGATTATTCCCGGTTTTTAGCCTACCTATGAGGAATTGAAACCCAGTTGGATATCTTGCTGTGGAGTGCACAGAAGATAGTTTTTAGCCTACCTATGAGGAATTGAAACAAGAAAGGCCGGGGAGTTCCCTCGGCCTTGAATTTGGTGTTTTTAGCCTACCTATGAGGAATTGAAACTCCGGTGAGGGTGAAACGTGCATGAATGTGTTGAGACGTTTTTAGCCTACCTATGAGGAATTGAAACTCCGCCGGGCCTTCAGTTTCGATCTTGCCTTACCTAAAAGTTTTTAGCCTACCTATGAGGAATTGAAACCCATTAGTTCATCCCAGGTAATGGTTCTAAACTTCCGGTTTTTAGCCTACCTATGAGGAATTGAAACAAAACTGGTGAGCTTCGCAAAGGTATACCCAAAGGGTTTTTAGCCTACCTATGAGGAATTGAAACCTGGATGGAGGAAGGGCACTATGATACTCAGCTTAAGCGTTTTTAGCCTACCTATGAGGAATTGAAACCTACCGGAGCGGGACTACCGGGGCCTGGACAAGCGGCGTTTTTAGCCTACCTATGAGGAATTGAAACCGACATAGCAGCCAACATGGAGACGGCAGCCAAAGCCGTTTTTAGCCTACCTATGAGGAATTGAAACCTCTGCCCTTGCCAAAATCAAAAGACGCATCCGAAGGTTTTTAGCCTACCTATGAGGAATTGAAACCGGATGGCTACAAAGCAACACCGCGTGCGCCAATGTGTTTTTAGCCTACCTATGAGGAATTGAAACATAAACACTTCACTCATATAAATCAATACATAACCAGTTTTTAGCCTACCTATGAGGAATTGAAACAAGACCGGTCTCCCTATTGGATTTTCTGATCTATTCGTTTTTAGCCTACCTATGAGGAATTGAAACAGGTCAATCAAAGTTAATTCGACATGATCAGGTGCGGTTTTTAGCCTACCTATGAGGAATTGAAACCACATGGCACATACATCCTTAATCGCCTTCTGTTGTTGGTTTTATGGTGGCTAAAGATGTCAAGACATTTTTTTGAACTTGTTTAAGGTGGTTTTTCTCCCTCCTTTGTGTATTTTATAAGAAAAATATTACCATTAAAACCATTTATTAACTGGTAATTAAGTAAATTTTTCCCATGCAATACTACTGCAAAAGAAAGTTGACCATAAATGTTGATAACTTTTCCTTCCACCACTAATGTACCGATATTTCACGCACCCGTTCCAGTCATGGGCTTGCGGCCGCCAGGGAAT
>NZ_AWQQ01000080.1 GCF_002607855.1 Desulforamulus profundi | reverse complement strand
GTGGATTTATTGGTATCCTTGTCCATGCGATGTCTCCTTATTTTTGAGATTATGGACAGGACTACCTGTTATACCTCAATTATAAGGAGATTTTAATCATTTTTACAGGATATTGCTGGAAAAACAATGATTTATTGGTTTTTTTCTAGAATTTTAGATATTGACATTTTGGAAATTTATTTATGCAACGCTAGTGAGAAGTTATATTTAAAAAAACTGTGGATATGGTGGTGGAGGCGGGCCGTGTGACCGTCAAGTAGAAATGTACAAATTTCGATAAATAATTTTTAACACCTAGGAGACTGTTGAAAAACTYCAAACAATAATAACCAAAAWTAGATATYTTTAGCATAACAGGAAGGAAAATGGAGATATTTGTAGGAATAAATACCTATCATTAGATAGGGAGTGCTAATTTAATATGTTAAAGCAAAAAGGACGTCAATTATCTATAACCGAGGGAGTGTACAAAATTTTGTGTAATTGGATTATTCCGTCAGATATTGGGTAGGCTTATAGTGGCTCTTACCTGTCGGGAGGATAGGGCAATGCTGGGGAGCAACCCGAGCGCCCGCAGGGTTCTGCCGGAGATAGCTGAGGATATTATTCCCAGCTTTCTTCCTTTTATAACTATCTCCGGGAGAACTAAAGCGATAAACCCGTTACCTAACCCATTGTTTTTAGGCAATCCCTGGCTGAACTCTATCCCCAAAGTATATTGCAAGTTGGGAGATACAATTCCTCCATTCCCGGATTGGCATAGTCCACTTCTTTGAGATTGATTCTGTTGCCAAATAAATAATCTTTCTTAAAGCATCGTCAGTTGGGTAAGCAGTTTTTGTTTTGGTTACTTTCCTTAACTGCCGATGGTAACCTTCGATAATGTTGGTCGTGTAGATCATCTTCCTGATCTCATAAGGATATTCAAAATATGCCGTTAGTTCCAGCCAGTTGTTTTCCCAAGACTTGATTATGATAGGGTGTTTCTTGCCCCACTTCTCTTTAAATTCCTCAAAGGCAAATTCAGCCTCTTCAAGGGTCAAAGCCTGGTAAACCTTCTTAAGGTCAGTCATTACTGCCTTCTGCTCTTTGTAGGATACATATTTCATAGAGTTACGAATTTGGTGAATAACACATAATTGTATCCTTGTCCTGGGGAAAACAGCGTTAATGGCTTCACTGAAACCGGAGAGACCGTCTTTGCAGGCAATTAAGATGTCTTCAACACCCCTGTTTTTAAGGTCATTGCAGACACCGAGCCAAAAACTGGCGCTTTCATGCTCGCCAATCCAGATGCCTAGTATCTCTTTTTGGCCGTTCATGTTAATGGCCAGTACACTATAGGCTGCTTTATTGACAATGCGGTTATCCTTACGCACCTTGAAGTGAATAGCATCAAGGAAGACTACGGGGTAAACCCGATCCAACGGTCTGGCTTGCCATTCTGCAATCATAGGTAGGATTTTATCAGTTACCTTGCTGACCATAGCTGCAGAGACTTCAATGCCGTAAATATCCCGCATATGGTCTTCTATGTCCCTGGTGGACATGCCCTTAGCGTACATGGCAATAATTTGTTCTTCAAGTTCATTGGCTGTAGTTTCGTATTTCTTGATGATCTGTGGCTCAAACTCGCCATTACGATCACGGGGAATCTTAATTTCTGTTCTGCCCATTTGGGTTTGAACAGTCTTTTTACTGTATCCGTTTCTACTGTTGCCAGAAAGATCCCCGGCATGGTCATGTTTTTCATAGCCCAGGTGAGTATCCATTTCCGCCTCGAGAATTTTTTGAATGGTGTCCTTAAAAAGATCCTTTAGCATGTTATGGACATCATCCATGCTTTTGCATTCCTTAGCTAATTCTGCAGCCAATCTGTTCTTTACGTTTTGCATAATTGATTCAACTCCTTATTGGTAGTTATAACCAATTACACAAACCTTCATGAACCTGCGGTTCGCAAAGTAGTATGAAAATGGGTAAATCTGCTCTTTTCAAAACTCTCCGTTGCTGAGATACTTTTACAAAGGCAGGTTGTCCGTTAACCGATAATTTTGTGGTGGATTTTACCCCGGTACACAAACTGGTTCCAGCAACCTTCGAGTACAAAGTATTGTGCCTGGAGCACGTGTAAAAAAATTCATTTTCTAAGGTTGTTGGGTCCCCTGCCTTCTTAATACAGGGGGTGGCTTAATATGGATGCTGTTTTGGAACGCTGTGCTGGCCTTGATGTTCATCAAGAGACTATTGTTGCTTGTGTTTTATTTGGTCCATTGGATCAAAAGCCAAAGAAAGAAGTAAAGACATTTTCCACAACTACGGTTGAATTGCTAGCCTTAGCGGACTGGTTAGAACAACATCAATGTACTCATGTTGCTATGGAGAGTACCGGAGTCTACTGGAAACCTGTTTGGAATATTCTTGAAGGTTGCTCTTTTAATTTGATTCTTGCAAATGCCCATCGCATTAAGAATACCCCTGGTCGAAAGACCGACGTCAAAGATGCTGAATGGATAGCCCAACTCCTTAGATGTAGTTTAGTTGAAGGAAGCTTTGTTCCACCAGTGGAAATACGTGATCTTAGAGATCTTACTAGGTATAGAAAGAAACTTATTCAAGATGCTACGCAAGAGAAGAATCGTATTCACAAAATCCTCCAGGATGCCAACATAAAAATCACAACCTATATTTCAGACATATTTGGAGTTTCTGGGCGCAATATTATAGAATCTTTACTCAATGGTGAAAAAATAACTGTGGATGAGTTAAAGAAAATGGTTAAAACTCATGTTAAGAAAAAAGTACCCCAGTTAGTAGATGCATTAAATGGCCGCCTTCGGCGTCACCATAGGGATATGATTCGTTTTTCGTGGAATCATTTGATGTATTTAGAAAAAGCTATTTCTGATGTTGAAAACGAAATAAATCATTGTCTAAGCCCATACCGTCAAGAGATTGAGTTGTTGAGTTCACTTCCCGGAGTAAATGATACGGCTGCACCGATAATACTTGCGGAGATAGGTGCAGACATGTCCGTTTTCCCAACAGATAACCATCTTTCCTCTTGGGCCGGGGTTAGCCCCGGAAACAATGAGAGTGCTGGTAAAAAAAAACGAAGTAGAGCAACCCCGGGAAACAAATCATTAAAGGCCATATTATGTGAATGTGCATGGGGTGCATCAAAAACCAAAAACACTCGTTTATCTTCGTATTATTGGCGTTTGGTTAAGAGAATGGGAAAGAAAAAGGCACTCCTGGCATTGGCTCATCTAATCCTAAGAATTGCCTTTCATGTATTACGTACCAAAGTACCCTACAAAGAACTAGGCTCTGATTACCTAGCAGATAAGGAAAAGCAAAAAGAAGAAAAGTTAATTAAATATCTTAAATCAAAGGGGTACCAAGTCACGATTGCTTCTTAAAACACTCTTATACAATTTAGATAAATAACTAATTATCCGGCCATATTGATGGCCTCGGGCATTTTATTGCCTTAAAACAGGAAGACATTCAATAAAGGTTCATTGGCCCCGATTTATGATAAACTTATTGATTTTACATTTTCGTAAAAAAAACTAATTACGTCCTCATAACCGACATTGATGTATTAGAGCAATGGAGTAACAGACCCCTTGTTTCTGAAAACAGCATCTATTATGCCCTTGCTGAAGCTGATGACATATTTTCTGACGAACTTTTTTCTTCTGCATACTCCCATAAGGGCGTCCTGCTACCTCTCCGGCCATGCTAACCAAAGTTTTATTACTCCAGTTTTATGAAAATGTGTCAGAYCGGCAGGCAGAAGAGCGAGCTTTATACGATCTGCGTTGGAAAGTTGCACTTCATTTACCTATAGGAGAGTCCGGCTTTGACCATAGCACGCTGTCTAACTTTCGTGACCGTCTTCTTCAGAAATAAAAAAGAGCAGGAAGTTTTTCAAAAAATACTGGAGAAAGCCTGACCGAAAGAAAACTAATCCCTCAAAATTCGGTTAGACAGATAATTGATTCAACCTGCACCCTGGGCGCAGGTGCAGTTCAAGATACTTATACCTTAATTAGAAATCTATTTACAAACTCATTCAAGAACTCCAAAAACATATCAATATCGTTGAAATTGTAAAAGAGCCATTGAAGCTTAACTATCAAGATGACAGCAAGCCTAAGATTGACTGGAACAACCCAGAAGAACGCAACCAATTATTAAATGACCTGATAAGTGATGCAGAAAAGCTGCTTTCTGCCATTGGAAGTCAGAAACTTAGCCCAAAGGAACAACAATTAAAAGAAATTCTTTCTAAGATCGTTGAGCAGGATATCCAACGGCAGGATGATGGTACAGTTATTATTAAACAAGGAGTTGCTAAAGACCGAATAATCTCAACCAGTGATCCGGAGATGCGCCATGGGCGCAAATCCAGTTCCCGTCTTTTTGACGGATACAAAACACATACGGTMATGGAAGAAGAAAGTGAATTTATTACTGCCGTAGAAGTAACCCCTGGTAACCAGCATGATTCCGAAGCTGCGACCAAGTTAATAGATGCACAACCTAAAGAACAGCAACCGGAAACTATTATGGGTGATACTGCCTACGGTACCGGACAAGTACGGGCTGCAATGGAAGATAAACAAATTAAAGTAATTGCCCCTGCTCCAGCCGAACCCCAAGGATTGTCAGGAGATTGTCAAGGCTTCACAGGCCAAACCTGCGAAGCCTTGATTTTACTGGAGCCGACGAAGGGACTTGAACCCTCGACCTGCTGATTACGAATCAGCTGCTCTACCGGCTGAGCTACGTCGGCTTGCTAAATGCTAACAGGAAAATGTCATTTGTTATAGTACCAAAACCTATTCCATATTGCAAGCCTGCGAGGTGTTTTAATCTGTACTTTATAATTAGGAATTATCCGTTATTGTTACTCAGTCCGGGTTAATGTCCAAAGTAAATTTTAGTTTATATTCCACCCAGGATCCACAAAAATATGCCTCGGCGAAAGGCAAGCTTATGAACCATAATATTCCGGTGAAGACCGAGATCATCAATCCCAACCGCAGCTCCTTCGGAAGGGGCGGTCATGATCCTTTCGGTAGCCAGAGCAGGTTCATCACTTATAACATTTTAGTTAAAAAGGAAGACATTCACAGGGCCAATGAGGTCATCCATCACCGGTAGGAATACGAAAAGGTTTTGCCAGATGGCAAAACCCTTTTAAATGGAGCTGCTAACCGGGATTGAACCGGTGACCTTATCCTTACCAAGGATACGCTCTACCTACTGAGCTATAGCAGCTTGCTATGGTGGGCGATGACGGGATCGAACCGCCGACATCCTGCTTGTAAGGCAGGCGCTCTCCCAGCTGAGCTAATCGCCCGTGACAAAAAACATGTTAACAAAAATTAAAATGCGTGTCAATTGAAAAACCCTGCCTCGTTTGTTTACTTCATCTTCTTCTTGACCATACTTCCCGGTATACGGACAATGTTCAGGAGGAGTTCAGGTGCCGGCGCAAATCAGGTATTTTCCTTCACAAGAGGATATAAAGATTATCAAACATTCAATAACATGTTTTCTCAGTAATCAAAACAGTCTATACCGAGATAAGATGTTGTTAGACATCCGCAGCGTCCTTGATAAATATGGTATTTCTACTTATAACTTTGATACTTTTTCGGTACACAGGACAGTTGAACCGGGTTTGTCCTTTATTCAGGGTAAACGCCGGGCAGAGGGCCGGCGTTGCTCGGCATGCGGCTCTGATATCTACCGGATTGACAGCCCGGTAAGGATTCTGAGCATTAGGGAAGGGTTTGAAGATAGGGTCACCTATGGCTGCCGTTGTGGTGAAATTTTTTATCGAGTTGAGAAAAAACAATAAAATTTTAAAACATTGTTGACTAAAGGGTATTCTTTTGTTATTATAAAACTTGTCAGTTGCGTAAGGGCGATTAGCTCAGCTGGGAGAGCGCCTGCCTTACAAGCAGGATGTCGGCGGTTCGATCCCGTCATCGCCCACCATTTTTTTGGAGCTGTGGTGTAGTGGCCTAACATGCCTGCCTGTCACGCAGGAGATCGCGGGTTCGACTCCCGTCAGCTCCGCCACTTATGCAGAACCAATGCCTTGGCATTGGTTCTGTTATTTTTTATACCAATTTTTTTGTTCTAAATCCCGTTGTACCGGCACATCATTTACTATTAACAAGTAATAACATGCCTCCTCCTCTGGCAGCCGCCTCTGCCTCCGGGGCGGCATCTTTTTTCCATTAGAAAAAGCCCGGACAGCCGGGCTTTATTTACATCTGGGTGTAAAAAATAATTCCTGTTATCAATAACAAGCCGCCGCTGAGGGCAAGTAAAATTTTTTAAAGCCCTGGTAGGCCTCCATAAAGCTCTCCTGCCTTGCCTGTTCCATGGTCTTGCGATCAAAGTTCCGCTTGATTTTACGCATGGTTATCCCCCTTCCGCAGATGATTATATCATAGCTTGGTTAAAAATAAATAAAGTTTTTATAAGAAATATTTCCTTTATAAAATACAGGAGAAAAGATTATTTGTATTTTTCACAAGGATTTTAGCATTGCTTAAAGAAGAGGTAATGGGGTGATTAAAATGGGGAAACTATTGCTCATTCTACTGGTGATTGGCATCGTTGTTTTATCCAGATGGTCCATGCGCAGTAAGTGGGATGACTAGAAATACAGCCAAAATGTCCGTGGATGAAACCTTCTTTCCCAAGGCAAAATAACCTTGGGAGGGATCGACATGATCTTTGCTTCTGAAAAGCAGCATCATGCCTGGTGGGTTTTCCCCACAGCCATTGCCTTTGGCGTTGCTTTGGCGACCTTTATGGGAGCTCCCATGGGACGTCAGGTAGGCAAAGCATTCTCCGTTTGCGAACAACAAAAAAGCGGTTCCAAGAAACAATAAAAAAGTAAAGGCCCGCGAGGGCCTTTACGACTTATAAGAACTATTTACATTCAACACGGGTTATTAAAAGTTTCCCTTCCTTGTCCCTGGATAAGGTATAGATTCGTTCCTCAAAATGGGTCAGGCTTTCATCGTCCCACTGGGGTAATTTTACTTCTACCTTTGCTTCTGTTTCCGTTAACCCGGTCACAGCCATTTCTTTGCTATAGAGCAACGGCATGGAACCCTCACTGAAAAACCCTGCATAACGGCCGTCCCTGGAACCGGCCTGCCAGAGGCTTGCAATGGAATCGGCGGACCAGTGCCGTCCCAGCAGTTTTACTAAATCATCTTTAGTAACGATTTTAGGAGAGGGTGCAATCTGATGCCGGGCCAGAAATCCCTGGTTGTTGTAATACTCCGCCCGCATCAGTTGCCTGTCGGCGGCCAGCAGGTGACGAATAACACCCTCCCTGGTCATCTCAGGCTTGCTAAAAAAGGATACTTGCTCCGGACCTGTTTCCCGGATACTTTGTAAATCCAGCAGGTTGCAAACATCCTGTTCGGACAACAGGGTCTTACCCATAATCAACTGAGGAGCCGCTGTTAGAACTGCTTCCTTGCCGTTTACCAGCAGTTTGGGCTCCCACAGGTGAATTTCAATTTTGCTCCCCTTTTTTTGGGCCAGAACAGCTCCTTCCTCCATATCGACGGACAGGGTATATCCCATCTCTTCAAACACCGGTCTGACGGGCACCATAACTTTGCCTTCAATGGTAACTGAGCCTCCGGCGTCCAATAACCTGCCGTCCAGTCCCAGGGCAGTGCCTGCATGGACCGGCAGCAAAGGAACCGCCATCAGCATCATTGTCAGCAGTAACAGGACTTTTTTAAGCACAAAATCACCCCTTATTTTATGTTCTGGGTATGATTTTATGCATATTATATACCATTTATTACCATTTTAATTGTAGGATTATGTATTTATTGGTATCTAAAACCAGTCACCCTTTAGTCAAGGTGGCTGGTTTTATAATGGATTTTTTCCAACTGCAAGAGTTTTACCTTCCAGTCCAAGCCGCAGCCGAATCCCCCTATCTGCCGGTTGCCGGCCAGCACTCGGTGACAGGGCACCACCAGCAGCCAGGGGTTGGCACCCACGGCGCCTCCCACCGCCCTGGCCCCCCTGGGGCAGCCGATTTGCCGGGCGATCTCGCCGTAACTGAGGGTCTGGCCGTAAGGAATCTCTTTGACCACCTTTAATACCCTTTGTTGAAAGGGAGTCAGCCCGGGCCAACGGAGAGGGAGGTCAAAGGCACCCTGCTTTCCGGCAAAATAGCCAGTTAGTTTTTCTGCCAGGCGCTGCTGCAGGTCATCGACTATACCCGAACGCTTCTGGGACAGGCTTGCCGGACTGGTCTTAAGATAACCTGCCAGGGTATCAATAGCTTCTTTCTCATTGTCATGGGGTAAAGTAACCCCTGCCAGCAGCCCGTTTTCCCAGGCTGCAGCCGAACAGCCCCAGGTGGTATGGATAAGCTGAAGGTTCATGTTAGGATCTCCCCGCCTCCTGTATAGAATGACCCAACGATTGCGCTTCCGGCTTCCGCTGGGAGGTAATAATATATACAGCCCGGTAAGGATGATGCAGCCTCCTACCAACTGCAGGAGACTGGGAACCTCACTTTCTTTACAGGTTCAGCAAACCCTGCCCGCAGACAAAAACCCTTTCTCTTTTATAGTCCGGGCTGCGGCTTATCCGTTTTATCGAGGTTTTCCGTTTATTTTTGCAATTGCTTCCTTGGCAAGTTCATTAACCTGATAGGATACAATTTTGTTTCCCTCATACACTTCCACCACCGTGCGGTCCTCCACCAGTTCCTCAAGCTTTGACAGGGCTTCCCCGGCCGGTGGGCCGATCTGCCCCAGGGCCCGGGCAGCGTAACCCCGCACCTCTGCCCTGGGATGACGAAGGAATTCCACCAGCAAAGGCAGAAATTCCTGCACCAGGTCGGGCCGTTGCCGGCCAATCCTGCCCAGGGCCCAGGCAATACCCCGGTGGAAAATCTCTTCTTCGGAGGCATTGATCACGATGGCAACATAGTCTTTAAATAAATCGGGATTGCGGTAGATAATCTCACCAATGGCCTCCGGGGCGCTCCAGCTGGCGCTGCCGGATTCGTCGTTCATGGACCAGAGAAGCCGGCGGATGATCTCTCTCACTGCCTCAGGGTCCCGTTGGGCCATGGCTTCGGTAACCCGGCCGAGGGCCTCAATGGCCTGCCACCTCTGGGCACCGTAGGGATGGTACAGAGGCCGGAACAAGTATTTTATGATTGCAGGGTTTTGCAATGCCCGCTCAACCAGCTCTTCATACCGGTTCTCACTCAGTAAAAGGTTCATTTCTTTTCGTAAAGACATCCTTTTCACCCCTGCTAACGATTTCGGGATGAGTTCATTGTACCATGGAACGGGTGTTCATTTATAAAAATGGCCTTACCATCGGCTTACAAAATAATAACAAAGGAGGTTCGCTCCTCTGTTTTAAAAAAACTAAGCCATCCCGGGATCCCCTGTGCATAGTCATCTTCCGGTTCATAACCGAAGAACCGTTCTTCCCTGGTCTCCCGGGTTATTTGGCGGGCAATCTTTTCTGCCTCGGGCCGGTTGATGGTGCCTCTTGTTTTAGCCACATGGAAACCCTCCTTTTCTTTTGGCTTATTTTTATTTTCTCACCCGTAGAAAAGATCATGCATGCTTTTGGTGATCCGGCACTATTTAATTGATTTGTAAGGTCCTTGTAACACTGTTGTGAGGTCTGTGTTTTAGAGTAAAGTAAGACAACCACCCTCCTCTGTTCTGGGTTCCTAACAAGGGAACCCGTTTTTTGTGCCTTTGAAATATAGAGCAACAGGGCATGTGCTTTGGAAAATTAAATATACATGTTATAATAATTACCAAGTATTTACTACTATTTCCTTTGGTGAGGTGACGAATGAACAGAAATGCATTAAGGGAGGGATATGTGTGTTAGACATTTGGTTCACCGAAAACCATACAGAGGGGTACAGGGTGTCCTGGCGTGTGGATAAAATCCTCTATACCGAAAAGTCCCCTTTCCAGGAAATTGCCGTCATTGAATCCCCGGATCTGGGACGGGCGCTGCTGCTGAACAATATGGTGCAGACCACCACCCGCTTTGAATTTATCTACCATGAAATGATCGCCCACGTGCCGTTAATGATGCACCCCCGGCCCAAGCGGGTGATAATCATCGGCGGCGGAGATGGCGGGACGGTACGCGAAGTGTTAAAACACCCCGCGGTGGAAGCCGTCGAATTGGTTGAAATAGATGAAAGGGTTATCGAAATCAGCAAAGAATGGCTGCCGGAAATCAGCTTTGCCCTGGGTTCCCATAAAGTGAACATCCTTATCGAGGACGGGTTAAAATATGTGAAACGATATTCCTCCAGGTATGATGTCATCATCGTGGACTGCACCGATCCCGGCGGCCCGTCACTGGAATTATTCAGCCGAGGTTTTTACCAGGATGTTTTTCAGGCACTAAAAGATGACGGCATTATGGTTTCCCAAACCGGTTCGCCTACCTTCAGCCCTCACTTCAAACAGGCCGTTGAAAACATCCGGCAGGTTTTCCCCCACAGCAAACCTTACCTGACCTCTGAGCCTGCCTACATGGCCGGTTTCTGGACTTTTACCATCGGTTCAAAGGAATACAAATTTGATCACATAAATGCGGGCAGGGTATTGACTGCCGATACCCGCTACTATACCCCGGAGATTCACCGGGCTGCCTTTGTACTCCCCAAATACATTGATCAATTGATTAAATAAATAATGAAAAGCGACCGGGTACCTCAGTAAAGGTTCCCGGTCGCTTTTTATCCTGTTAAGCCTTACCGAGGCATGCCCTTTTCACATCATTGTTGGCAGCAAGTTCATTGCCTGGCCCCTGCAGGACAATGTTGCCGGTTTCCCAGCACGTAGAAATGATAAAGAGGGGATTATTCAAAATATCTACGAGATGTTCCCCCGCCCGAAAGAGAGGGAGTGGCAGGCAGCCGGCATAAACTTATTTGTCCATTTTCCAACACCTGTTGTTTCTTGTACATTGTTAGGTGGAGCCTGGATAAGGCATTTCCTTGGGCAGGAAATTGCAGTGACATGACTGCCGGAAAAACAAAAGCATAACCCCGCCGTGAAGGCAATTATGCTTCATGTTAAACTGGGAACTGCCCAGTCTTACTTTTCTGGAGGGAGGGTGTGGGAATTGAACCCGACTCCGGCTGGTTCTGCCAACCGGCCAACGGGTTTGCAGCCCGCGGGGAACCCCAGTTCCAACCCTCCCGGTAACATTTTATCATGCTATAGGTTATTTTAATTATTCTATTTAGTTATATATTTTTCATTTCTCTTAACTCTCCATTATAATTAAAAAGGCCTGTACAAAGTACAGACCTAAAATTCGATCTCTTTTATTTTCCCAGACCAAAAATTTTACCAATCCCGCTTACGAAACCAAAGCCTAGTTTTTTCTTGTCGTTTTTCCCTCTTTTACTGATCTTACTGTTGTCCCGGGCCATTTTAACCACGGCCCACTTGGTGTCCTTGATCTCTTCGCTCAATCTTTCCAATTTCTTACCCACAGCTTCTAATTTTTCATTGGTGCCTTTGTTTGATTCAGCAATATGGCTGATATCCGGCAGCATTTCCTTAATTTCATTGACAACCCTTGCGGTATCCTCATTTACTTTAGGCATGGAGAGCAGCGCGTCCACCACCTTCTCCATTTTGGAGGACATATCTTTTAATGTCTCCAGGTGCTCAATGGCCATGGCATTATATTTAAGTGCGTTTCTGTCTGCTTGCTCTTCCATATGCCGGAGAAACTTTTGTTCAAAATTATTTAAGGTATTAATCAGTGTATTCACCAGTCCCGCTGCCGTATCTTCCTGAATCCTCAACACAATTTCCTTACCGGGATCGCTGCCGGTGGTCTCCTTTGCTTGATTTTGAGCGGTTGATTTAACCAGGCTGAGCCTTCTCTTGCTATGGTTTTCCTCAACAGATTCCATGTTCTTCTTTTCCTTGGCAACCGCTATTTCATGTTGGGCCATTTCCTTTCCCCTGCGTTCGGCTTCCAGGGCGTTCTTAATGGCTAATAATTCTTCTACTTTAAGCAAATAGGTGGGGCCGCCGGGTCCTCTTCTGTCCAATTCCACATTTTTAAACAGGCCCTGGCTAAACCACTTACTGATTGTACTGATTGGCACCCCTAACAGTTCAGCTCCTTCGGAAAATGTGACCTTTTTTCCCACTACAGGCACCCCTTTTTATGTTTTGTCTTGTTAAATTATACCAGTAAAATATTAGCAGTTGTAGCATTTTATTCCGACAATAACTCCAACGGGATGCCACCATGCGAGATAAAAAGATTTTCACCCGTTTCTGCCGGGGTTATTTTAAAATAAAAACCGCCCTAACGGCGGTTTTTATTTTAAATAAGTATAATTACATTTCGGTGACAGTGTAGCATTCGTTGGGACAAACGGCTACACAGGTTTCACAGCCCATGCACTCTTCGGGTTCGCCGGTAACATCAGCTTTACCGTCATCGAGCATACCAAGGATACCAGCAGGGCAAGCATCCGCACAGGCGCCACAGCCGTCGCACTTATCTCTGTCGATAGCTACTACGTACATAAGTTCAGTTCCTCCTTTTAATTTTTTGATACCCAGTTAGACAACCAGTTGGGTTAATTTTATTATGCTTGAACCTCAGACCAGTTTCAATACAAAAATTATTTTTTTTTAAAGGAATTAACATCCCTTTCCCGCTGTTTTTCTTAAGTATACTTCAAATACTATAGAGAATAATAAAAAAAGAATTGAGGTGATAAAGATTGGTAAGTTTTTTCGATAGACTGACGGGCAAAGAGAAACCGAAGCCAAGGACTGTGTCATTATTACAGCCTCCTGCGGCAAATTCAGCTTTAATGATATTGAATACGGAACCATTGAAGGTACGGATATCCCCCGCTACATCGACCTGGGCCAGTGCAACAACTCCGTCTCTTCTGTCCATATCGCCCAGGCCCTGGCGGAGGCCTTCGAATGTGGCCATTTTACTGGGCCTGCTCAGCCTGGGCGTGCAAAATATTACCATCAGGCCGAAGTTCCCCGAGTTCCTACATCCCACGGTGGTAGAAGTGCTGCAAAAGAACTTCGGCTTAAACCTGATCAGCGGCGACCCCAGGGCAGACCTGGCCAGGATGTCAGGCGAAACCAAATAAAGGACGGAGGTGGTCCCGCCACCTCCTTTTTGCATGCTTGATATTATATAATTAAACGTGGTAATATCCATTAGTGGAAATATCGTGTAAGGAGTCGCTATGGGAAATCACATTGAGCTTATCGCTACTGCCACCTTCGGTTTGGAATCGGTGTTGGCCTATGAAGTAAAGAAACTGGGGTACGATGTCACCGTCGACAACGCTAAAGTCACTTTCTTCGGCGACGAAATGGCCATCTGCAAAACAAACCTCTGGCTTCGCTCGGCGGACCGGGTGCTGGTGAAAATGGGTGAGTTTAAAGCCACCAGCTTTGAAGAGTTGTTTCAGCAGACCAAAGCCCTGCCCTGGCCGGACTGGCTGCCGGCAGACGCCAGCTTTCCGGTGGAAGGAAAGTCCATTAAATCCAAACTACACAGCGTACCCGACTGCCAGTCCATTGTCAAAAAGGCCATTGTGGAGAAAATGAAGCAGGCCTATAAAAAGGAATGGTTTGAAGAGAGCGGTCCCCGTTACACCATCGAGGTGGCTTTGCTGAAGGACGTCGCTACCTTGACCATTGATACCAGCGGGGTCGGGCTGCACAAAAGAGGCTATCGCAAGTTGGCCAGCCAGGCGCCCCTCAAGGAAACTCTGGCTGCCGGGCTGCTTTCCATCGCCCGCTGGTATCCGGACCGCCCGTTATTGGACCCCTTTTGCGGTTCCGGCACCATTCCTATTGAAGCCGCTTTGATCGGGTACAACATCGCCCCGGGCATTGGGAGAAATTTTGCCGCTGAGGCCTGGCCCGCCATTCCCAGGGATTTATGGGTCAAAGCCAGAAAAGAGGCGCTGGAGCAGGAAAACCGGGATATCAAACTTAGAATATATGGCACGGACATTGATGATCAGGTCCTGAGCCTGGCCCGCTACCACGCCAAACAGGCCAGTGTGGAGGATTCCATTCACTTCCAGCGGGTCCCCGTGGCCAAGGTCCGCAGCAAACAGAAGTATGGCTTTATTATCACCAACCCGCCCTATGGCCGGCGCCTGGGTGAGCTGCAGGAAGTGAAAAAGTTGTACAGAGAGCTGGGAGATACCTTCGCAGCCCTGGACGCCTGGTCTTGTTATGTCATTTCCTCCTTTGAGGAATTTGAAAAACACTTCGGTAAAAAAGCAGAGAAAAAACGCAAGCTGTACAACGGCCGGGTGGAGTGCAACTACTACCAGTACCCCGGCCCCCGTCCTCCCAGGCCGAAAAAGGCGGAAGAATCGCTACTGTGACTAATATCACAGGCCCCTCATGACAACAGTCACATCCTGCCTCCTTTTCTTCCGGTATGATACCATCAGAAAACAAAAAACGGCAAAATCAGCCGGGAATTCATAAAAGGAGGAATTGAAAACATGTTTTGCTACCAGTGTGAACAAACCCCCAAAGGCGGCTGCACCAAAATCGGTGTTTGCGGTAAGGACGAAAACATTGCCAGCTTGCAGGATACCATTATCTTCGGTCTCAAGGGTGTGGCTGCTTACGCCACTCACGCCAGAGAACTGGGTTACTCCGACCCTGAAGTGGATGCCATTACCCAGGAAGCCCTTTACTCTACCCTGACCAACGTAAACTTTAACCTGGAAGAAACCATCAATATGGCCCTCAAAGTGGGGACTGCCACCGTTAAAATCATGGACCTGCTGGATAAAGCTCACCTGGACAACCTGGGTGTTCCCACCCCTGTTTCCGTAACCTCCGATAAAGTAGAAGGCAAGTGCATCCTGGTGACCGGCCACAACCTGCTGGCTTTAAAAGAATTGTTAAAGCAAACCGAAGGCAAAGGCATCAATGTCTACACCCACTCCGAAATGCTGCCTGCCCACGGTTATCCTGAATTAAACAAATACAAGCACCTGAAGGGCAACGTCGGCAAAGCCTGGTTCGACCAAAGGCAAGTCTTTGAAGCCTTCCCCGGCGCCATCCTGGCCACCACCAACTGTGTCATGCCCATCCGGAAGGATGCCACCTACGCTGACCGGATGTTCTCCTTCGGTGTAACCGGTCTGGAAGGTGTTAAGAAAATCGAGGGTATGGACTTCACTCCACTTATTGAGAAGGCCCTGTCTCTACCCGGCGCTCCTGCCGACGGTCTGTGGAAGAAAATCGTTAACAAGCTGAACGGTTCTTCCGAAGAGGTGAACACCTTTACCACCGGTTTCCACCACCTGAACGTGCTGCCTCTGGCTCCCCAGATTATTGAAGCCGTGAAGGCCGGTAAAATCAGACGCTTCTTTGTGATTGCCGGTTGTGACTCTCCCACCAAAGGCAGAGACTACTACCGCGAACTGGCCCTGGCCGTTCCAAAGGACTGCATCATTCTTACCACTTCCTGCGGTAAGTTCAGATTTAATGACATCGACTTCGGTACCATTGAAGGCACCGATATCCCCCGTTTCATTGACCTGGGTCAGTGCAACAACTCCGGTTCTGCGGTGAAAATCGCCCTGGCGCTGGCCGAAGCCTTTAACTGCGGCGTTAATGAGCTGCCCCTGAGCATCGTACTGTCCTGGTTTGAACAAAAGGCGGTTGCCATTCTGCTGGGTCTCTTCAGCCTGGGCGTCAAGAATATGTACGTTGGTCCCAAGGCTCCGGAATTCCTCACCCCCGGTGTGGTTGAGGTACTGCAAAAAACCTTCAACCTGCAGCTGATCAGCGGAGATGCCAAAGCCGACCTGGCTAAAATGCTGGGCGAATAAAACAAATATGACAAGTAGTTACCCTCACCTTCGTTATAAAAAGAGGCTTTAGCCCCTGTGGCTAAAGCCTCTTTTTTACCTATTCCATCTTGGTAAAGGCATCTTTGCCTAAACCACACTCCGGACAAACCCAATCCTCCGGCAGGTCCTCAAAGGCGGTTCCGGGGGGAATGTCCCCTTCTCCCTTGGCGGGGTCATAGATATAGCCGCATACACATTCATACTTGGACATAGAATCTCTCCTCCCTTATATTTGGAAACAAGTTCTGGCTGGGTACTTATTTGTTACCCTCACCATTATTTCCATTTTTATGATAGTATTTACACCCCGTAGGGCATATTTCATACATGTAGTCCCGGAGTTCCAGCAGGTGCCTTTGCTCGCTCTCAATTAAATGACTCAGAATATTTTTGGCTTCATCGGAGACACACCGTTTCATGAACTCATGGTACAGCAAAATACCGTCCTTTTTTGCTTCAATGCCGATTTCAAAGGCTTCCCTGGGACTTACCGCCTTAAACAACCGGGTTTCATCATGGGGAAAATTCAATTCGTCCCCCAGGGCACACAAGTAGCAGTAGGTCTGCTCATCCATGTTGATTTGTGCCTTTTCCGCCTCCGCTTTCGCCACCTTATGAAGGGCACGCCTTTCCTCATCTTCTTCTTCTGCGAGGCGATGAAAAATCTCCCCGGCCACGGTATCCTCGGCCATTTCCTTCATCTTTCTATAGTACTGGACACCCTTTTCGCTGTTGGCTGCTGCTAATTCTACGACGGTTGAAAGATTAAGGCACTTGCCGGTCATGCTTTCACCGCCTGTTCGGGTATGACCAAGGCTTTAATTTTTTCTCCAAATGCTTCGCCATAGGCAACACACTCCCTTAATTCATCAGCCGTCGGATCCCAGTTAATCTTCTTGCTTTCCTGAATAATTTCAAAACCGGATTCCCTGAGCCATTCTTCAATGATTTTGGGTGACTCGCCGCTCCAGCCATAGGAGCCAAAGGAGGCTGCCACCTTTTGTTTAAACTTAAGTCCTTTAATTATTTCTAAAACAGCGGCCATGGAGGAAAGAACTCCGTTGTTAATGGTGGAACTGCCGGCGATAATTCCCTTTGACCTGAAGACTTCCGTTATAATATCGTTCTTGTCATACTTGGCAGTGTTGATGACCTTCGCCGGGACCCCTTTATTCTCCAGCCCTCTGGCCATGGCCAGGGCCATTTTCTTGGTGGCCCCCCACATGGTGTCGTATAAAATGGTGACCGAACCTTCGTGATAGTTGCTGGCCCATTGTTCATACTTCTCGATGATCTGCAAGGGGTTATCCCGCCAGATAATGCCGTGGCTGGGGGCAATCATGTCGATGGGTAAGTTTAGAGACTTCACTTCTTTAATCTTGGCCAGCACCAGTTTATTAAAGGGTGTAATGATATTGGCATAATACTTTAACGCTTCATAATATAATTCGCCCTGGTCTACCTGATCGTTAAAATAGCGGGGCGAAACATAGTGCTGGCCGAAGGGGTCATTGGAGAGCAACAGGTTGGCGCCCTGCACATAGGTCATCATGGTATCCGGCCAGTGCAGCATGGGGGCCTCCACAAAGACCAGTTTGTATTGACCCAAATTTACACTGTCCCCGGTTTTTACCACCTGAAAGTTCCAGTCTTTGTGAAAATGTTTTTTCATCATTTCGGATCCCTTTTTGGTACAGTAAATGGGGGTATCGGGGATCTTCTCCAGTAAATAGGAAAGACTTCCTGCATGGTCCACTTCACAGTGGTTGATAACAATTAAATCAATTTTATCCAGGCCGAATAACCGGTCCAGGTCTTCTACAAAACCCTCATGATAGGGGGTCCAGACAGTGTCAACCAGTGCCAGCTTCTCATCCTTAATCAGATAAGAGTTATATGAAGAGCCCCGGTGGGTTGAATATTCATCTCCGTGGAATCTCTTTAATTCCCAGTCTTTGTAACCCACCCAGTAAATTTTGTCCTTGATCTCAAACATTTTTCTCACCTCACATTTTTCTTGGTCCAAAAATCCAGTATTAGCATTCCCCGGTTGATTAAACTTATCAAATCTTTGTTTTTTGATTTCCAGGTATTATGATGGATCTATTAGAATTTACTATAACAGGAAATTCTTACAGAATTCTTATCAAAACCTGAAAATTATTCTAGCTTTTAAAACTGCTGGGAAACCACTGCTCTTCTAATAGAAAATACCCGGAATCGGCTGCCACCTGTTCAGGCAGGAAGAGCTTTTTATCAAGAACAAGCATACCCTCTCAAGAATATCTTCAAAGACATCCTTGAGGAAGGACGTTGTTGATAGTAAATACTCTCAAAGATATTGACTAACTAAAGGATTCGGTATACAATAGTTATGAACATATGTCAATTATAATGAAAAAGGGGGGTTCTAAATGCCAGGGTTTAGAGGAACGGGTCCGGCTGGAAAAGGGCCAATGACAGGACGTGGACGCGGTTATTGTATTGGTTATGTAGGTGAAGGTAATGTAGCCAGTGTGGCAAATTACCAGAGTGGTATGAGAAGGCGCCGTCATTTGTGTTGGTCAAATAATGTACCACCAGTAGCGGAAGCGGGTGGCTTAAAAGTTACAGACACCGCTTTTATTCCAACCGATACTAATAAAGATGATTTGACCAGTCTCAAGAATCAAGCATTACATCTAGAAAGTTACCTTGCGAATTTAAAAAAGGCCATTGAGCAAATTGAGAAAAAACAATCATAGGGTTGTTACAGACAAAGGCTGCCCTTTTCTCTCAGGGCAGCCTTATGCCGTTCTGAAGCAATATATTTAGGCGTCATATTTGTTATAAGACTAACTGATTTGTTGTAGAACTTAAATTAACTAATGTTAACTAATGTACTTAATTGGTGGTATAACGAATAAAAAACACCTTATTCATTAGATAAGGTGTTTAAAATTACTCTGGCGGCGACCTACTCTCCCGGGGGCTTGCGCCCCGAGTACCATCGGCCCTGGAGGCTTAACTGCTGTGTTCGGGATGGGAACAGGTGTACCCCCTCCGGTATCGCCACCAGAAAATCTTATGCTATTGGGTAATTCTTTRGGGTCAGGCCGTCAGCCTTCAGCMATCGCCTTCAGCTTTTTRGGCTYYYCCCTTTAKCAAAGMGTTTGTSATTCCYTSAAAACTGAACAGCTCTTAAGTAAGGTCGTATCTTAAGGAGAAATGATGGTGTTTAGCTCTCACTTCCTACCTCTCACTTCTCACATCTCAAATTAGGTCAAGACCTCGATCTATTAGTACCGGTCGGCTGAACACATTRCTGCGCTTACACCCCCGGCCTATCTACATGTAGTCTKCATGGGATCTTACCTACTTGCGTAGTGGGAAACCTCATCTTGAAGGGGGCTTCGTGCTTAGATGCTTTCAGCACTTATCCCTGCCGGACTTAGTTACCCAGCACTACCGTTGGCACGATAGCTGGTACACCAGCGGTCCGTCCATCCCGGTCCTCTCGTACTAGGGACAGCTCTTCTCAAGTTTCCTGCRCCTGCGACGGATAGGGACCGAACTGTCTCACGACGTTCTGAACCCAGCTCACGTACCGCTTTAATGGGCGAACAGCCCAACCCTTGGGACCTACTTCAGCCCCAGGATGCGATGAGCCGACATCGAGGTGCCAAACCTCCCCGTCGATGTGGACTCTTGGGGAGATAAGCCTGTTATCCCGGGGTAGCTTTTATCCGTTGAGCGACGGCCCTTCCACTCGGAACCGCCGGATCACTAAGCCCTACTTTCGTACCAGCTCGACTTGTTGGTCTCGCTGTCAAGCTCCCTTCTGCCTTTACACTCTTACGCGCGATTTCCGCCCGCGCTGAGGGAACCTTTGGGCGCCTCCGTTACTTTTTGGGAGGCGACCGCCCCAGTCAAACTGCCCACCTGACACTGTCCTCAGACCAGCTTCATGGTCTAAAGTTAGAATTTCAATATCTAAAGGGTGGTATCCCAACGGCGACTCCATCCATACTGGCGTATGRACTTCTCAGTCTCCCACCTATCCTGTACATCAAATACCAAAACCCAATGTCAAGCTACAGTAAAGCTCCACGGGGTCTTTCTGTCCTGTCGCAGGTAGACGGCATCTTCACCGTCATTACAATTTCACCGAGCCCCTCGTTGAGACAGTGCCAAATCGTTACGCCTTTCGTGCGGGTCAGAACTTACCTGACAAGGAATTTCGCTACCTTAGGACCGTTATAGTTACGGCCGCCGTTTACTGGGGCTTCGGTTTAAAGCTTCGCTTGCGCTAACTCTTCCCCTTAACCTTCCAGCACCGGGCAGGCGTCAGCCCTATACGTCAGCTTTCGCTTTAGCAGGGACCTGTGTTTTTGGTAAACAGTCGCTTGGGCCTTTTCTCTGCGGCCTCTTCTTGCTCCAGATGTTCATCTTTCACAATACCGAGGCACCCCTTCTCCCGAAGTTACGGGGTCATTTTGCCGAGTTCCTTAACGAGGGTTCTCTCGCGCGCCTTRGGATTTTCACCCCACCTACCTGTGTCGGTTTGCGGTACGGGCACCAACTAACCTCGTTAGAAGTTTTTCTTGGCAGTTTGGGATCCGTTTCTTCGCTACTTGTTTTCGCTCCCCTTCACCTCTCAGGCTTTTTGTGTGGCGGATTTGCCTACCACACACCCTACGGGCTTGGACCAGCTTTTCCAGCCGCTGGCTAAACGTACCCTCCTGCGTCACTCCATCCTCAAACGGTCGTTGGTGGCATCGGATTYTCAACCGATTGTCCATCRCCTACGCCTTRCGGCCTCGGCTTAGGTCCCGGCTTACTCTGGGCGGACGAACCTTCCCCAGAAATCCTTAGGTTTTCGGCGGGCAGGATTCTCACCTGCCTTTTCGCTTACTCATACCGGCATTCTCACTTCCTGCCACTCCACAGCTCCTTTCGGTACTGCTTCTACGCAACAGGAACGCTCCCCTACCACTGACTTACGTCAATCCAAAGCTTCGGTGCCAGGCTTAGCCCCGTTTCATTTTCGGCGCAGGGCCACTTGACCAGTGAGCTATTACGCACTCTTTAAATGGTGGCTGCTTCTAAGCAACATCCTGGTTGTCTGTGCAACCCCACATCCTTTTCCACTTAGCCTGTCTTTGGGACCTTAGCTGTTGGTCTGGGCTGTTTCCCTTTTGACTACGGATCTTAGCACTCGCAGTCTGACTCCCGGA